>JAXLVT010000022.1:0-58324 GCA_046328925.1 Anaerolineales bacterium | reverse complement strand
TGCGCAAACTGCAGGAAGAGTATCCACAGATTGGCGATGTACGTGGCAAAGGGTTGATGGTCGGCACTGAATTCATCGTAGATGGGACTCAAGCCAAAGCCAAATCCGTGGTGAAGAATGTCATTCATTCCGCAGAAGAACAAGGGCTGTTGTTACTCTCTTGCGGCACCTACGACAATATCCTGCGCTGGATTCCACCTCTCAATGTTTCGGCTGAGCAAATCAATGATGGTTTGCGTATTTTTGGCAATGCCCTCAAAGAGACCTTGGGCTAATCAAATTTTTGCTTCCATTTACAACCTTTTCAACTCACAACACAGAAAATCATGACTCACACACTCGATCGCAACAAGCTCACGCAACTCCTCAAGAATGAGGAAGAACTCTTTCACAAAAAGCATCCGAAATCTTTTGAACTCTATCAGCGTGCACGCAAGTCCTTGCATGGTGGCGTGCCTATGTTATGGATGATTCGTTGGGCGGGGTCATTTCCAGTCTTTGTCAAAGAAGCCAAAGGCGCGCACTTTACCGATGTCGATGGCAATGACTACATTGATTTTTGTCTCGGCGATACAGGTGCCATGACGGGGCATGCTCCTGAAGCCACGGTCAAGGCCATCACGGAGCAAATTCAAAAAGGCATTACCTTGATGTTGCCGTATGAAGATGTGATTTGGGTGGGGGAGGAATTGCAACGTCGCTTTAAACTTCCATACTGGCAATTTGCCCTGACTGCTACTGATGCAAATCGCTTTGCGCTTCGGATGGCTCGCTTAATCACTGGACGCAAGAAAGTGTTGGTCTTCAATTATTGTTATCACGGCTCGGTGGATGAAACCTTCATCACCCTTGATGAAGAGGGCACACCGATTTCACGTCCTAATAATATGGGTCCGCAAATTGACCCGCGTGAAACTTCCAAGGTGATTGAGTTCAACGATATCGGTGCACTTGAAACCGCACTCTCTGCGCGTGATGTGGCTGTTGTCCTTGCTGAACCCGCCATGACCAATATTGGCATCATCCATCCCAACCCTGGGTATCATCAAGCTTTGCGAGAGATGACTCGTAAATATGGAACCTTGCTCATTATCGATGAGACTCACACCATTTGTGCTGGCCCAGGTGGATATACCGCAGCATTCGGTCTTGAGCCTGATTTCATCACCCTTGGCAAACCTCTCGCTGGTGGAGTTCCCGCCGCAATTTATGGCTTTACGGAAGAAGTCTCCCAAGCCTTTTCTGCAAAACTTGCCCTTGAGGATGCTGATGTCGGTGGAATTGGTGGCACCTTGGCAGGTAACGCATTGTCAATTGCGGCGATGAAGGCCACTTTACAAAATGTTTTAACAGAAGAGTTTTATTCCAAGGCAACAGCACTGCAGGAAAAGTTTACCGAAGGTGTGCAATCTGTCATCAAGGAATTCGAGCTGCCTTGGATCGTCAAACAATTAGGCAACCGCTCTGAGTATTGGTTCCGTCCCAACCCGCCTAAGAATGGTGGAGAAGCGCATGCTGCCATTGACCCCGAGCTTGATCGCTATATGCATCTTTATGCATTGAACCGTGGTATTCTCATGACGCCCTTCCATAATATGGCTTTGATTTCACCTGAAACCACCCAGGCCGATGTAGATTATCATACCAAGGTATTTAAAGAAGCAGTTTCATCGTTGTTCGAGAATTAACCCTTATTCGTTCTTGTAAACTTTTTGCTCACAGGAGTACAAAATTATGGCTGAATACAAATCACAAGTCTGGCGCATCAATGTCTGTGAGCAGACTCTCAAGCGAGAGCCTGTTCCTGAAACATGGCAACGATTGGGCGGGCGTGGCTTGATTGCACGTGTCATGGTGGATGAAGTCGATGCGACCTGTGATCCGCTTGGACCGGGCAATAAATTAATTTTTGCACCTGGCTTATTGGTTGGGCATATCCTTTCTTCAACAGACCGTATTTCTATTGGAGGCAAATCTCCGCTTACGGGCGGCATCAAAGAGGCGAATGCAGGTGGTCGCACAGGTTACCACATGGCCTTTATGGGAATCCATTCCTTGATTATTGAGGATGCGCCGAAAGAAGATGGCTATTGGGTTTTGCATCTTTCCTTAAACGGTGCCAAATGGGAGCGCGCTGATGATTTGGTTGGATTGGGCGTATATGCCACAGCACCCAAATTGATTGAGAAATATGGCGATAAAGTCGCCATCTCTATGATTGGCCCTGGCGGAGAAATGCGTATGAAGTCCGCTGGAATTCAAAACCTGGATAAAGATAGAATCCCTTCTCGTATCGCAGCACGCGGCGGATTAGGTGCGGTCATGGCTACAAAGGGATTGAAGGCCATTATCTTCGATCACACAGGCGGACAGAAACCTTCTATTGTAGACCCTGAGGCTTTCAAAGTTGCTTCCAAGGACTATACCAAGACGGTGATGGATCATCCGCAGTCGGTGACATATCGCGATTATGGTACCGCAGCCATGGCACAAATGACACAGAGTTTTGCTGCCATCCCTGCTCATAATTTTTCTCGGGGCACTTTTGATAAAGTGGAAAATATCAGTGGTGAAACGCTACGTGAATTTACGTTGACCCGTGGAAAACCATCTGACCCATCCCATGCCTGTATGGCAGGCTGTACTATCAAATGTTCAAATGTCTTTGGTGGTGATGACGGGAAGATTATTGTCTCGCCTCTTGAATATGAAACCATCGGTTTAATGGGAACAAACATTGATATTGATTCTTTGGATGCCATTGGCCGTATGAACTGGCATGTCAATGATTTGGGATTGGACTCGATTGAGATTGGCGGATCATTGGGTGTCGCTGCTGAAGCGGGACTGATGCGTTGGGGTAGTGAAGAAGATGCACAGAAGTTAATCGATGAAATTCGAGCAGGCACTGAACTTGGTCATATTCTTGGAGATGGGGCGGTGACTGTTGGAAAGAAATACAATATTGAGCGTGTGCCTGCGGTGAAAGGTCAGGCTATGTCTGCGTATGAACCACGTTCTATTAAAGGAACAGGCTTGACTTATGCTTCAACTCCTCAAGGCGCGGACCACACTTGTGGTTTGACCATCCGCGCACAGGTAAATCACTTGGATCCAACCCAACAAAGAGAAGCCTCTCTTAATGCACAGTTGAACATGGCTGGATACGATACGATTGGTGCTTGTATCTTTGCAGGGTTTGGATACGCTGCTACCCCAGATGGGGTGGTGAAGCGTTTGCTCAAGGCTCGTTATGGTTGGGACAATGTCCCTGATAACGTTTTGCAGGCTTTAGGGAAAGAGACCATTAAGCTGGAACGTTTATTCAATAAACGCGCTGGGTTTACCAAGGAAGATGATCGCCTGCCTAAGTGGATGATGGAAGAAGCCCTTCCAGAAAATGGTTCTGTGTTTGATGTGAGTGAAGAAGTAATTGACCATATGTTTGATGGGATTGGATAAATAATAAAAAAAGCCGAGAGTATTTCGCTCTCGGCTTTTTTTATTTAATTAATAGTCGCTTTTTTCATTCGATGTTGATAAAGCGTCCAGCCCGCAATCCCGAATAAAATGGAAGTGATGATGCCTTCATTGGTGGGAGTAAAGATGAATCCTAGAATGCCATTGGTCTTGATAAAGCCATTGGCGATCAGGGGCATGCTCAAGGCATTAATTATTTCGTGTAAAACAAAAACAGGCCATACTGATTTACCAAGCAAGCGTAATTCTCCAAAAAGAATTGCTGTTGGGAATAAGACCACTAGTCCAATTGCCAGAAAGACTGGGATGCTGGTGGTAATGGAATTCATGAGTATTGTGCGATCCAGGAAGTAATAGTAATAAGGCAAATGCCAAGCCCACCAGACAATGCCGACAATTAAATGATTCAATATGGGATGCACCTTGGCTGCGTCAAGCCTTGGGGTTAGATAGCCACGCCAAACAAATTCTTCGAAGATGTTTTTCATCAGAGACCCAACAAGAATCACACTTGCTACCGAAAGATAGGCGTTCAAGCCTTGTGTGGCAAATCCGTCAGCCGAGACTACGCCGAATAGCGCAGCCAGACCAAAGGTCAATATAGCGGCGAGCGGATAAACCAGAATCGCTATCAAATACCACTTCCAGGCTGAGATGAGATTCAACCCAAAGCCAGAATCCTTCCAGCCATCTCCACCGAATGCACGTAATAGAATTCCTGATAGGGCTGGCGTTGTCAACCATACGAGCGCTCCCAAACTTTGCATGGGTGGCATTGTGTTGCCTGTGACTTGGTTAAGCCAAATGCCGAGCCAGCCGCCACCTACAGAAAACAAGATGACGATGGCAATGTTGCGAATATTTTTATTCATTAATTCTCCGTGATACTGATTGAATAGTCTTTGTTTTGTATGCGCTGAATGGCAGAACGAAGCCATACAGCTGAAGTCTGGTCGCTTTGGTAGCCAACCTCTAAGGTAAGCAAACTCAAAAATACTGCACGCTTGTTTTCTATGTTCTGTGAAGAAGTTTGATTGGATTGATAGATGATTTTATAAACAGCCAAACGTTCTTCAATGGATTTGAGCTTGGCTTTCATCAAGTCAATGATTTCTTCATTGCTTAACTGACCACCAAAGAAAACCTGAATGAGAAAGGGTTCGCGGTTATCCAGCTCGGGCAGGGGAGTGGAGAGCCATTGATGTAGCTCGGCTCGCCCCGCATCGGTGATACTGTAGATTTTCATATCCAGGCGTTCTTCCCGCTCCACGACTTCTTTTTGGACAAAACCTTCTTCGTCCAATTGAGTCAGTGTGCGGTAAATCTGGCTTTGGTTGGCAGGCCAGAAATGCCGCACAGAGCGGTCGAATCCTTTTTTTAGGTCATAGCCTGAAAGATCACGAAAAGAGAGAAAACCAAGAATTGCATGTTTAAGGGACATAGAAGCCTTGCGTATAGATTATATAGTACTTGTATTATAGTATTGATACTATAAACTAGCCGCTCGCTTTTGTCAATAAAAATCCCCGAGGCAAAACTGCTTCGGGGATTTATTTTTCGCCAAGGGTGAAAAGGGATGTATTAAACGAAAAAAACCCGCCAAGTTGGGTTTTCTTTTATTTGGAGCCACCGGTGGGACACGAACCCACGACCTGCGCATTACGAGGGCGCTGCTCTACCAACTGAGCTACGGTGGCCTGTAGAGGATTTTAAAGCGGACGAGATTATAAATTATTCCAACCATTATCGCAAGGCAAGGAAGATTTATAATGAAATGCACATCTAGTTGATTGGAAAATACACATTATGTTGCGAATTGCTATGCTCTCTTATCATACCTGCCCACTTGCTACATTAGGTGGCAAAGACACGGGTGGAATGAACGTTTATGTCCGTGATCTTACACAAGAACTTGGCCGCCTTGGCATTCATGTGGACGTTTTCACTCGCTCTCAAGATGAGCACGTCCCACATATTTTGCACGATCTCGGTTATGGTAACCGCGTTGTCCATGTGCAGGCGGGGCCAGAACACCCTGTTGGGAAGCAGGAAATCGTCAAATACATTCCTGAGTTTGTTGATGGTATAAAACAATTTGCTAAAGAAAAAGTCATTCACTACGATATTATCCATAGCCACTATTGGATGTCTGGAATTGCCGCTGAACAATTGAGTGATGCTTGGGGCGGAACTCCAATTGTGCACATGTATCACACGCTAGGGGAAATGAAGAATCGGGTGGCTCGTTCGGAGGATGAACGTGCAGGCGCAGACCGACTCAATGGGGAGAGGCAGGTCCTCCGTAGGGCAGATCGGATTGTGGTTGCAACTTTGGCAGAAATGACCCAACTTCGATTTCTGTATCAAGCAGATGACCGTAAATTAGTAACCATTCCCCCCGGTGTGGATACGAGTCATTTTTATCCCATCCCAACGGATGAAGCCAAGCAATATATCGGTTTAAAGGCAGAAGACCGCATGGTGCTTTTCGTTGGAAGAATTGAACCTTTGAAGGGCATTGATACATTGATACGTGCCATGAGTTGTTTGATACAGCATCCATCTCAAAGGCCTCAAAGGATCTATTTGTACAATCCACTACAAAAATCCAAATATATGTCTACAAAAAGTGTTTCAGACTGCTTCAAAGGGAATTAGCAATGGACTCTGTTAGTTAAACATCGCAGCGAAGAAAACAAGAGTGCATATGTGAAGCGCTTCCATTACCCGTTTCCAACGAAGGTCCAAGACGGATAATACTACAAACAGAATATTGCAAGAACTCCTGTGATTGCTCAAAAGGCACACACACATCAGAATATTATGATTATCTCGCATATGATCCCGTTTCGAAGGATCATCGGATTGATGGGGTTTCCACGTGCTTGCAGATAATGATACTACAGCAAGCATTCAATATGCATTCAACTCTGCTGCTGGGAAAAGCGCACACACAACCATTAAAATAACGCTGAATGAAATCCTCAATGAAGACGTTTACCGTTTGCAAAGCGAGCTTGAAAGAGGCGCTTGAAAAGCAGTTTCAAACTGATTCTGTTTCAGAATTCCAGATGGTGCTGTTTACAATCAAGCGTGGGCTTAAACTCTGTTAGTTCAATTAAAGAGCATTACTTCATTCAATGAGTCTGTCTATGTTATCTGAAGAAATTATTACTAGCAAGCGAAGGAAGATTGCATTTAAATGTCTCTTCTTTATTGATTCTTGTTTTTTATTTTTTGAATGTCTGTTTTTTTGTTGAACTGCTTTCTTTTCAGTGACAAGATTTTCTGTATACACAAACACATCGCAAGCATTGACGAAAGGCTTTGGAGTTTTCTTTTCTCCGATACCCATTACAAAAATACCAGTTTCGCGGATGCGGGTGGCGAGGCGGGTGTAATCGCTATCACTAGATACTAGGCAGAATCCATCTACAACGCCTGAATGTAAGATATCCATGGCGTCGATAATCATGGCGCTATCTGTGGCATTTTTCCCGACCGTATAGCGGAATTGCTGAATGGGTTGAAAGGCATGAAAATTGAGAGTGTCTTTCCATGAATTCATGCTGGCGGTTGTCCAGTCCCCATAAATGCGGCGTACTGTAACCTGTCCATGGCGACCTGCTTCCACAAGCATTTGAGCGAGTAAGCCAGCCTGGGCGTTGTCACCGTCGATCAGCATGGCAATTTTGGTTCTTGCAAGGGATTTCATTTGTTCGTCTGTCATGGTTAACATTATACTCGTATCAACTGATTAACAAGTTTGATATCTGGCAATTAGGCAGATGTAAATCGGGTATACTCGCGCTACTTAAGCAAAATCATTTCGAGGTTATATATGGAAATTGACCCTGTTTGCAAAATGGAAGTCGATGCTTCTACTGCTCAATGGAAGTCTGAATATAAAGGCCGAACTTATTATTTTTGTTCTCCCAGTTGTAAAGCCTCTTTTGATAAAGAGCCAGAAAAATACTTTTCTGTGCCCACTTCTTCCTAAAGTTCTTATTAATTCATCCCCTGTATATTTTTTACCCATGAGGAATTCATGAAGGTACGATTTGTGGAATTGCTTAACCTAAAACCTGAAGAGGTGAAGCTTGCCTTTTCTCTTTGGCTTTTAATCGCCGTAAACACATTGGTGTTGGAATTATCCGATGTGGTTGCGACTGCGGGGTTTGTTAGTAATCTTGGTGTCAATCGTGTTCCCTGGCTTTGGATTGTTACAACATTGATTACGATATTTGCAGCAGGGGGATACTTGGTTGTTGTAGATCGGTATCCACGTTTGGATTTGGTCTCTTGGTTGTTGGTTGGGTTAGCTACTCTTTACTTAATTCTTGAGTTTCTCTTCGCATTTCATGCTCCAGATTGGATGACATATCCAACTTTGTATCTGCTTGCTGATCAGCAATTTATGATTATGCCTCTGGCGTTTTGGGCATTGGCGAGTGATGTCTTTGCCATTTCTGAATCAAAACGTGTATTTCCTTTCATCGCTTCTGGTGCTGTCATCGGTGGTTTAACAGGTAATGCGGTTGCTGCATGGGTTACATACCTGGCTGAAAAATATTCTTTTGGCTTATCTCAAATATTTACAGCAGTAGCGGTTATCTTAATCCTTAGCGCAGGGTTCTTGCGCTTTAGCTTTATGAAAGTTACTGTTAAAACAAGGCAATCCCGTGAAGAGGATAAGGGAATCCGTGACGCAATTAGTATTGGTGTCGATTACTTTCTCAATGTTCCTATCCTTAAAGCAGTTGGTGTTTTGATGCTTTTTACAGGATTTATGCTAACTCTACTGGAGTTTAATTTTCTGTCTGTAATTGATAATTCTGTTACCAATAATCTTGAATTCCAAAGATTTCTCGGATATTACAAGGCTGTTCAAACTATTGGTTTGTTAGTGTTTCAATGGTTAATAACCAGTCGCTTATTATCTAAAATTCAACTCAAAAATGCTTTTAGTGTATTGCCTGCGGCGATGTTTGCCGCTAGTGGATTGGCATTGGGCATACCTTCTTTAATCGGAGTTGCATCTGCTAGATTTATTGCGCGCACCGTTTATAACGGGTGGGATGATCCTGCTCGAAAAGCTATGCAAGGTCTGATTCCAGATGAGCGGCGGGGCCGTATTTCTGCTTTTATGGATAGTTACTTCATTACAACTTCTACTGTGATCGGATGTATTGTTCTGATTGTTTTATTAGCACTTGTGTCTGCAGGAGTGATTACGATGCAAATCGCCGTTTGGATTTATCTGGGTTTGGCGGCGATTGCTTCTTTATCAGGTATTGGAGTGAGTTTATATTTGCGGAAAATGTATGAGGCAAGTTTACTCAACTATAGGTTAGCTCGTTCAAAGAGAAAAAGCATTCTTGATGGTATTGAGTTTTAGGTTCTATGTATGCAAGAAATTAAAGAGATAGGCTTAACCATTCATGATTTGATTGATGGGAATGCCGATTATATTGAAGATTATTTAAACCTATACAGCGAACTGTTTCCTGAATACGTTCGCTATCTTCCTTTAATGCGCCATCGTGCGCAAAAGCCGCTAGATGTGGCAGCTAACGAGAGATGGCATCAATGGCTTTTACTGGTTCAAAATGAACCTGTAGGGATGATAGGCTTCCTCTATAATAAAAAGCGGAACGTAGGGGTTTTGATGGATTTTGCAATCAAACCCAAGGCGCGTACGATCGAATATCCACCAAAGCAAAGTTTTGCCAAGTTAAACCTGCTTCTCGCAATGCAAAAGCTATGTGAGGACTCCCAGTTAAATGGGTATTCCTGCCCACTTTTTATGATAGCAGAAGTAGAACACTCTCGTTTACTTGAAAAATATATGGAATATGGATACTTAAAGTTCCCAGTGGAGTATTTTGAACCTCCATTTCCACCTGAATTGGTGGGAGTTTCTGTTGAAACACAAAACCTTGATAAAATGGAGTACAAACAAATGTATTTGGGAGCATTTCAGGTCCCTGGGTTTCCTTTTAATCCCAATACTCCTTCACTTATTGAAACCGCCTTACTTACCATGCTGGTCGATCATTACGGCTTACCACTAGATCATCAGCTGACTCAAAAAGCATTATCTGAGATTCCTAATTAGGAGAGAAGTTTTATGTCTACGCCGATAGTTTCCACTTCAAGTAAGCCGCAAGGAAGATTTATCAGCCTTCAATTTAAATTGATTTTAGGCTTTACTTTGATTTTTACTCTGGTGTTTGCTTCTACATATTATTGGTTTTATGATTTTGCTAATAATGAAGCGAAAGACCAAATAAAGCGAGACCTTTATAACACCATCAAAGGCGCGACCGAAACAGGGATTCTCAACAAAGATGATAAGGTGCAAATCGTCAATGGAGATGAGATGGAAGGCCTGATTAAAGAAGGAGTAAGGCTGGCCAGTGATGGTTTGTCAGACGACCCACGTTATTGGAATCAAGTTCAGGTTTTGTGTGAAATTCGACGAGTAGAGCCACGCGCAAGTCTTTATACCTATATTAAGAGCGATAAGCCAAATGAAATCATTTTTATTACTAGTTGGGGAGCATGTTCGCCAGACTCTGGTCCATTTGCATCGTTTCGAGAACCGTATGATGTTAATGTTGGTCCCAATCTTGCTGGTTTGAATCAGATTGTATTTCAGACTAAAACTGGCTGGTGTGTTCTTGAAGATGCAAATTGTGAGCCTTATATTTATTCTGACAAATTTGGATCTTGGATATCAGCTTATGCTCCAATTCGCAACTCAAAAGGTGAAGCGGTTGCAGCCTTGGGAATTGACTTTACGTCAACATATGTCAATGAGGTTCGTCAGCAAATCTTAAATAAAATTTATCTCGCATTTGCTGTTACCTACATTATTCTTCTTGTTTTGGTTTATTTTGTGTCTCAGGTTCTTACACGTCCGATGGTGGGGTTGACGCGTGCTGCAGAACAAATCGGTGAAGGTAATTATGAAGTTGGCCTAAAGTATCTAAATGAATTAGACCTTTCCAGCAATAAATCTCATGATGAAATAGGCACCATGGAACGCGTCTTTAGAAGCATGATTGACAAGGTCAATCAACGTGAGCAAACGCTTCGTCGACAAGTTGAAGAATTGAAGATCGTTATTGATGAAAGCAAGAAAAACAAACAAGTTGAAGATATTGTGGATTCTGAATTTTTCCAAGAGTTGAAAGTTAAGGCGCAAAAAATGCGCTTGCAACATTCCCAGAAAAAACAGGATTGAAGTTAAGGCTATATTTTTTATGCCGATAAAAAATAATATCCCGACCGTGATTGTTAGTAATTTTGCTGAAGCCCATATTGATTTTTTGGGGCGCAGTAGTGTAGCAAATGAACGAGCTGAGTTAATTGATGGTGAAGATTATCATGGCGATCGCACTATTTTATGGGCAGGCGATCCTAAGCTGGTCATTGTCAACTATCCCATTGCACATGAGAAGCTAAATTTAAACCGATTGGGATTTCCTCATACGCGGCATTTAGCTCCTACGAATCCTTCTCATTATTTAAGTCTGGATATTTTACGTGAACCGCATCTGGTGGACGTGATTGTTGGGCATGCAGGCGCTGAGCGTATTGTGCAAATTATTCCATACGCTACAACCCGAGAATTTTTGCGTATGGTTGAAGTCCTAAGAAAAGAATACCATTTGATTCTTTAGAAAGCCGGATGAGTCATAGCAGTGGGTTCGTGATTAGCCTTCGATACCAAAAAATTTCATTATCGCTCTTTGGTGTTTCCTGTTGGTTATGGATATGATAAATTTTTGCCCTTTGGAACAATCTGCTGCCATTAGCGCATGATTGGTTGTAGTCGGGGAGGCCTTAGTTAATGATACAGGCGAGCTGAATCGATTAAAATCATTTTTCCAAAGATGAGTTACTGCTGAAGAAATTTATGAAGAGCTGAAGGCCGATCGCACATTCAGTGGTGGATTGTCAATCGTGTCCTTACAAAAATCAGACTTCGCCTTCAACCGAGGTAAAAGTCCACTCGGTGGAGGGAATCAGAAATTACTTATATTTCCAATCAACTCTTTTTGGAATTTAGCGATTTTGGAATACAAATCGATCATAAAATTTATAATGCGAAACTTGGTGCCGAGACCTTGAACGATGTAGTTTGCGATTCCAGAGGTTCATTTCTAAGACTATGGGGCAAAAATTTATTTGATATTGATTGTATTGTCAGCAATTATTAGTCTATTTATGGAGATGAAATTCTCGACGTACCGAGGGGGACGCATGTGCACGAACTTGCCAAGCATGTCTTTGGAGACAACTATATTGACAAAGTTTCCTTAATTAGTTTTGAGGCGAACTCAGGTGGAATTACGAGGCGGAAGAAATTACCGAAGTTTCAGATTTTTATATCCAATGACGTTGAAGAGCCTCTTCTGGAATGGTGATTACAATAACAAAACCATTATTTAAAAAAATCGTTTTGTTCTCTGCAGTAATTGCCTTTAAATTCTGAAAAAGCAGTTGAACTTCAATCTCAAATTATGATCGCTTTCTAAAAACACCTGGCAATCTAAAACAGTATGAATTTTCAGAAACTTTTATTGATGATTACTCTTAATGATTAATATCAGAACACCTTGGGAATAGGCTGATGTCTCTACAAGACATCTTGTCAACTCTCAAAAGTAAATTGTCATTTGAAGAAGTGTCTGCCTGGATAATCGTGTCTTGTTGGTAGGCGGAATCTACAGTTAGTTTTAGAGTTACCTGGCTTTGAATTAGCGGGTGGTACACAAGCCTTTTTTATCAGGATGTTCTCTGTATTTAAATAATTCGCTCTTGAGGAACTTGAGTAATGGGTAAATCTACGTTCCCCATTTTGCTGTTATGTAATTTGGTGGTTACTTCTCCCATTATGAAGTATGTCAATGCTGGTGGCCCATCTAATAATATCCGCTTGGACGGATTGTACAATTGGATTGGTCGGTGGGACAGTGGCCGTGTCAGTGCTGATAATTGGGGGCAGGGTAAGTTGCAATCTGAACGGCGAACGATGGTGCTTGTGGTGGCTGTGTTAATGATATGGGCGTAGTTGTGATTATCAGTGGCGTTTGTGTAGGAAAAAGTTGTCCACACTGGGTATGGCTGAGGAGCAACCTGAAAGGTGTTGCAAGAGACAAGAAATATAGCGAAAACTAAAAGTTTCAGAAAATATTTCATGGATTTGTAAGCTTTTGCCGTAATTCTTCCCAACTCGGTTCAACTAGGATCGTGCCCATCTGGAAAGATAATAGTCGGCACACTTCTATTACCATTGTTTAACTCAATTACAAATTTGGTCGCTTCTTCGTTGCCTTCGAGGCCAACCTTTTTGTATTCAATATGATTAAAACCTCCAAAAAGCATCTGCACGATGACAATCCAGCAGTATTCGGTTGTATACATGACAATTTGCGACGGGGTGGTAGTGTGCCAAGTGTTCAACTTGGTCTCCGATGTGTAATTTTCCAACTTTCTGATTTTTACTCTGGATTTTTCAATCTAGCTCGAATAGGGTAAAATTCTAAAGTTGGATCCATTTAATATCCAATCAATATAAGGTATTAAAATATAGTTTAGTACTGTAGTACTGTGCTGTTTTATCAACCCATTTTTGGTATATTATTACAACTAACGATATTGAAAGGCTAGGTGTATAGTTATCAAGTTATTATTTTAATGGTTTTTCTTGGAAAAGAGATTTTCCAAGAATTTGTTTATATGAGTTATTGAAGAAATAATCCTAGATGAACTATAAACTGGTAATGGACTGTGACTAACTTAAAAAAATCCTTATTTTGGATGGCTTTTTATCTTCTTATTATTCTAGCGCTTGGTCAACTAGACCGAGCGGACACTCCTATTATTAATTTTGCGTCTTATTTTTATGCCGCAGCAATTTTAGTTGTGCCAATTATGATTTTTATCCCTTCTCTGCATAAGACACCAGTTTATGTTCCAGCGATTTTTTGGGGAGCTATTTATTTGGTTTTATTTCGAGTTATCGATAGAACACGTACTTCGACTTATAACTTTGAAATAATTTTACTTGAATTTATTCTTCTTGAATGTGGTGTTTGGATATCTTATCAACTTGCTGTTGCTATCGATCAATCAGAATCTTTAATGGATGTTCTTGCTCAGGGTACATTTCCTAATCGTACTATTGAGTTGGATTCTGCTACTGATAGAATTAAGACCGAATTTAGTCGTAGCCGTCGTTACCATCGTCCTGTTTCACTTGTAGTTGTGGATATTCGTTCGCAAATCGACGGTGTTGAAAAAGATGTATTAAAAAGTCTTCAACGTGATATGCTTGCGCGTTTGTCTTCAGCTCGTGTTGGTCAAGCTGTCGGCGAGGCGATTCGCCAGACCGATTTGTTGATGCGTGATCATGGCGGGCGTTTTATTATTCTTTGTCCAGAAACTCCTTTGGATAATGCATCATTGCTGGCAGAACGTTTGCGTCTTATGCTCGAAGAGAGAACGGGCATGTTGGTTACATATGGTGTTTCTTCTTTTCCTGATGAAGCTTTGAATTTTGAGGATTTGTTATACACCGCAAGGGATCGATCGAAAAAGTCAAAACCAGCTTCTTTAGTAGAAAAGAGTTAAGGAATAAAATAACGATAGAGATTAATGTACCCTGCCATGACAACAAATCAATCTGAACTTCATACTTGGCTTAATTCATTTGACCCGGAAAAGCGCATCTTTTCCGGGCCGTCTTACCTCTTCCTAAAAAGGGTGATGGACTTAACTTTAGTTTTATTGAGTGCTCCTTTTTGGTTACCCTTAATAGGGATTGTTTCTTTGCTAATTGCAATTACATCACCAGGTGCGCCAGTTATGTTTACACAACTGCGGACAGGAAAGGGTGGGCAACGGTTTCGAATGTATAAATTCCGTAGCATGGTTCCTAATGCAGAAGCGTTAAAAGAAAAATATGCGCACTTAAATGAACTTCAATGGCCTGATTTTAAGATAACTAATGATCCTCGTATTACGCCATTAGGAAGAATTTTGAGGAAAACGAGTATTGATGAAATTCCTCAATTGTTTAACGTTATAAAAGGTGAAATGAGTTTGGTCGGACCTCGACCAACATCATTTGGAGCAGATACTTACAAGCTTTGGCATACAGAACGCCTTGATGTAACCCCAGGTCTTACTGGGCTGTGGCAAATTATTGGCAGAGCTTCTATGGAGTTTGACGATCGCCTTCGTTTGGATATTGCATATATTGAAAGACGGAGTATTTGGCTCGATATTGTTATTCTTTTTCGGACAGTTACTGCTGTGTTTCAGCAGCGCGGTGCACATTAGTTTTTTAGAGAGTAGGTGAATTATGGAAATACGTTTATACATGCAAATGATTCAAAGGGGTTGGTGGATTATTGTAGTCACATCTTTGGTCGCATTGACAGTATCTTTGGGATTATCCTATACTGCGGTTCCTCAATATCAAGCTACAGCAACGTTCTTAATCAGCCCGAGTTCTACCCTCCCAAGTGCTAGTAGTGTAGTGGATAGTTTGAATACACTGGACCGTACTTCTGTTGTGTCTAACTATGCGGAGATTATGGGAAGTGATCGTATTTTTTCAGATGCGTTGGCTTTTTTGAAGCTTGACGCGTTGCAACTTGAAGATTACACAATTAATGCCGTAGTGTTACCAAGTTCAAGTGTTTTAGAGTTGAATGTTTCTGGACCAAATCCGCAAATTGCTGCTGATTTTGCAAATGCAATTGGCTATCAAACTATTAATTTTGCACGTCGACTTAACCAAGTGTATGATTTGAATTTTCTCGATGTTGCAGTGCCCCCAATTGAGCCATTTTCTCCTCAGCCATTACGTGATGCGGGTATTGCAACTGCTCTTGGGTTGATTGTAGGCATAGGTCTTGCTATTGTAAGTGAGCAAATTCGAATTCCGATTGAAGCGTACCGCGTTCGCTTGCGTTTGGATAGCATGACTGGCACTTTTAATAATCGTTATTTTGTCCGTCTTGTAGAAGAAGAGTTACAGCAAAATCCAAAAGAGACCATGTCGATAGGCATTATTGAATTAAGTGGCCTCCGAGAATTAGTTGATACTTTATCACCCGCTGCATTACAAGGACTACTTCGCGTGGCAACAGATAAATTAAGAAGTGAGTTGCGTGGGAATGACGCAATTGGAAGATGGAATGATTACACATTTATAGTTATGCTACCATCTACACCAGCCGCTGCGGCCACACGTACATTTGATCGTATTTATCAGGCTTTGTTGCCTCCAGTTCATTTAGGTCAGTATGGTGTATCTATTAACTTTGATGCTTATATTGGTGGTGCGGAATATAGTAGCTCAATGTCTGCCCAAGAGTTGTTCAAGAAAGCCGAGGATGCTCTTGACCAATCTCGCCGTGATGCAACAAGATTAATTCATGTGTGGGAGATGAAGAATCCATTTTGGACACGTTAGCCTTGAAAGGCTTGAAGTTTTCTTTGTAAATATTATATGGCTCATAATAAATTGTCTTATACTGTTGAGTTGGATTGGACCAAGCCAAATCGGTTGACGTGGTCATTTGTGGGCGTTATTGCTTTAGCAATATTTTTAGGCGTTGCTGTTGCATTTGGTGTAAACAAAACAGGAATTTTGACTGTTTTGGCAGTGTTTGGCTTGATATTTTTAATTGTTGCGGTTGGCAGGCCTGATGTAAGTATTATTGGCTTTGCTTTTGTTTTATATTTGAACCTTTCTGACATCTTGGTTAGCCAAGGATATCCTTCGGTCGCAAAGCCGTTTGTTGCTTTGTTGGCGGTGATTCTATTAATAAGATGGTTGGTTTTTAAAGACGAATTTAAGGGTTTGTCTAGGCCGTTTCTATTAATAGGATTGTATACATTTTTTGGGTCTATTTCATTATTTTTTGCAGACAGCTTTACAGCTGCATTTTCTACACTTAGTGTTTATTTGAAAGATGCGATTATTTGTTTTTTAATAATAGCCTTAATTCAAGACAAAGACACTTTAATTCGTGTTGTTAGGGCAGTACTTATTGCGGGTATTGTGATGGGAAGCATCTCGGTGTTTCAACAATTGACTGGTACTTTTAGCAATAATTATTTTGGCTTTGCAGATGTGCTTTCCGATACAACCTATGGGCTAAGGATTACAGGGCCTGTCGGTGACCCCAATTTTTTTGCGCAGATTATGGTGGTTTTACTTCCTTTGGCTGCTGATAGATTTTCCAGCGAAAAAAATCTTTTTTTCAAATTTATTGCTGCTTGGGCTTTTATTATTTGTACTCTTACGGTTGTTTTTACTTATTCACGTGGCGCTTTCTTGGCTGCTTTTGTATGTGTAATTTTGACTGCATATCGTCATCGACCTGGTCCTTCCCAGATAGTTGCAGCTGTTTTCGCGGTTATGATTATTTATCAGTTTTTGCCTAGTAATTATACTGATCGTATTTCAACTTTGTTTTATTTTCTCCCAGGAAATAATGCAGCTTCAGGCAATGATATTTCTTTTCGGGGACGTTCCAGTGAAAATATCGTTGCCTTTAGGATGTTTATGGATAATCCTATTACTGGTGCAGGAATGGGGAATTACAATAGTAAATATCAACAGTATTCACGTCAATTAGGATTGGATTTTCGTGCCGTTGATCGTTCTGCCCACAGTTTATATCTCGAGATTTTAGCTGAACGCGGAATACTTGGTGTTATATCGTTTTTTACATTGCTTTATTACACATTTATTTCTTTGCGTGATGCAGAGAAGTTTTTCTCAAAGAATAAAATGGGTGAGCTGTCAAATCTGACTTCTGCGATGATGATTTCCTTGGTTGCGTATTTTGTGACAGCTACCTTTTTGCACGATGCGTTAATTAGGTATTTTTGGCTTTTAATGGGGATTGCCTGGTCTGTTCCGCAGGCCATGGTTTTGGAACAACGTTTTTCCTTTGAACGTCCAACTTTTCATGAAACTCAGCCTACAAGCTGATAGTGTTTGAAATTTTTTAACGCAGATAATCCTATCTCTGACGTTTGTTTAACTTAACACTGTAGCGGAGAAAACAATGCGCATTGTGCATATAATCGATTTACTTATTTGGGGAGGGGCACAAAAATTATTAGTTTATTTTGCACAAGAAGCAAAAAAGCGGGGCATTGAAATGGAAGTAATTGCATTAAGGCCTAATTGGTCTGAAAGCCCTTTCCCTGGCCAATTACGTGCATTGGGCGTTCCTGTAACTACCCTTAATATAAAAAAACTTTATGATCCACGAGCTATCCCGTCAATATTAAAAGTTCTTAAGAAAGGCAAGTTTGATATTGTACAGACACACTTGACACATTCTAATATTTTGGGCTCGGTGTCGGCAAGACTACTTGGTATTCCTGTTTTTGCGACATTACATACCACGAATGAGTCAGATTTGATAGGACACTTTACTGTTAGAAGAAACATTCAAAGGTTTATCTTACGAAATATTACGAATAGAGTAATTGCTGTAGCTGATTCAGTTGCCTCTGCTCATAAAGAAAGATTAGGAGGTAGAGATGTTGACGTGGTTCCTAATGCTGTAGTAGATATTCCAAAACTGCCAGAAGAACAACAAGATAAATTGCGCAGAGAAGTATTAGGAGATCCTAAACGCTTGTTTGTTTTAAGTGTTGGACGTTTGATTGAAGATAAAGGTATGTCAGATATGATTAACGCATTTTCCGCCATAATCAAAAAGAATAGTTCTTCATATTTGTTAATTGTTGGCGCTGGTGAATTGTTGGATAATCTTAAGAAACAAGTGGAACAATTAAACTTGGCCGATTTTATTGGTTTTGCTGGGGCGCGTGAAGATGCGGCTCAATTAATGTCGGTTGCTGATATATATGTAAGCTCTTCTCATCGGGAAGGATTGTCAATTGCTTTATTGGAAGCTATGTCGGTTGGATTGCCTATTCTTGCAACTTCTGTTGGGGAAACAGCTTCATTGTTAGAAAACGGAAGAGGTGTATTGGTTCCGCCCAAAAATGTGGATAAGTTTGCTGAGGAATTATCTAAACTGATTGAGCAACCGCTTCTTCGCTCAACACTAGGTGCGGCTGCACGCGAATATGTTCAGAGTCAGTATAACCTGTCCTTGTGGATGGATAGATTGTTAGTTTTATATTCAGAGGAGCTGAATAAATGAAAGGTGTTTTGATGTTGGTCAATGATTTTCCTCCAGCTCCAGTTGGTGGTGCGGAGCGACAGGCCGAACGTTTATCCATTTATCTCGCTCAGCGGGGTGTGCCTGTAAGTGTCATCACTCGCATGTTCTCAGATTTAAAGAAAACTGAATACCGTGATGGGTATACTATATTTCGAATTCCTCAATTTGGACCAAATAAATTAAGAAAAGTATTCTTTACATTAGGGGCTTTGTTCATGATTGTAAGAAAAAGAAATTTATTCGATATTCTCCATGCACATCTTGCATTTTCTTCTGCTGTTTCTGCGGCCCTGGCAGGTAAGTTGTTAGGCAAGAAGGTAATTGTCAAATTTGGAACCGGTGGGGCTTCAAGCGAAGTTCATCAGTCAGAAAATTCCTTCCGTGGCAGGTTAAAACTTGCAATTCTTAAGCGATGGGTGGATTTGTACATTGCTATGACTGATGAAATGGAAAATGAACTTTTAGCCGCAGGTTTTGCAAAAGAGCGTATTCTTCGTATGACTAATGGAATTGATGCTTCTATTTTTGTCCCTCCGCCTGATAAAGAGCTGGCTAAAAGTGATGTCTCGATGAGCGGTAAAACGATAATTTTGTTTACTGGTCGTTTGGTGGCTGTAAAAGGTGTTCATGTTCTGTTAAACGCGTTTCGACAAATAACCTCAATATTTCCTAATGTGCATTTGATGCTTGTTGGAAATGGGGAAGAACGAGTAGCTTTAGAGAAATCTGCTCGGGATTTGAATATTGATCAATATGTAACCTTTGTGGGAGATGTTTCTGACGTAAAACCTTATTTGCGTGCGGCAGAAATTTTTGTTTTGCCCTCATTTGGTGAGGGTATTTCTAATAGTTTACTTGAGGCTATGTCAGCTGGCTTGGCTTGTATTGCTACTAGGGTTGGTGGTTCTTCTGATTTATTGCTAAATGGCCAGCATGGAATTTTGATTTCACCTAACAATATTGATCAGTTAGCTGAAGCATTGAAGACTTTAGTGCAAAACAACGAAATGCGTAAAAAATTTGGCAATGATGCACGTCAGTTTGTACTTTCGCAATTTGATTTTTCTTCTGTTGGTGCACGGTATCTTGCTTTATATAATCAATTAGCATTAGGTAAATAAATTAATGTCTTCTCCTCATGTCATGCAAGTAATTGATAGCCTGAAGATTGGAGGAGCAGAGATGCTTCTCCGTGAATTAACGCTTGGATTATTGGAAAAGAATTTTCGCGTTACGGTTTGTTATAACACTTCTGGCCCATTAGTTGATTCATTTAAGACAATGGATGTTAAATTGTTTCAGCTTTTGCCCAAAGCTAGAATCGACCCATTTTTGCTTGCTCAATTATCGACATTGATGAGGCGTGAAAAGCCAGATTTAGTTCACACACATTTATTCAAAAGTGATATTCATGGACGACTTGCAGCTAGATTTGCAGGCGTCCCAGTAGTTGTTTCTACATTGCATAATAATGATGTATGGGCTAGAAAATTTCCGTTGGGGCAAATTTATGGCGCTACTTCAAACTTCACGAATAATTTAATCGCTGTTTCTCAAGAAGTGAAGCAATATCACTTACGATATACAAATGTGCCTGAGAACAAGATTGTGATTATAGAAAATGGTGTTGACTTAAGACGTTTTTCAAATTTAGAAGACTCGACAAGGAACAAGATACGCGAAGAGTTTGGAATCGCTGTTGATGCGCCTCTGTTTGGAATAATTGGGCGACTTGTGCCACAAAAAGATCATCTACTCTTTTTGAAAATGGCTTTTGAGATTCTTCAGAAAATGCCCACGGCTCGTTTTTTGGTAGTGGGAGATGGCGAATTGCGTTTAGAACTTGAGGAAGAAGCGAGACGTATGTCGCTATTACCATCTTTGATATTTGCTGGTATTCGACGAGACATTCCTGAAATATTAACGGCTATTGACGTCCTTGTTTTTTCATCTAAGTGGGAAGGCTTGCCAGTGACTCTTTTGGAAGGTATGGCGGCTGAACGTCCGTGGTCTCAACAGCAGTTGACGGGGTTCGTGATGTAATTGTGGATGGAGTGACTGGCCTTCTTGCATCACCGGGCGATTCTTCTTCTCTAGCTCAAGCGTGTTTACAACTTGCCTTGGATGTAGATCTTAGAAGAAAAATGGGTCGGGCTGGTAGAGCCGTGGTGTCGGAAAAATATAGTGTTGATTCTATGATTGATCGAATAGCTGGTTTGTATAAAAAGCTTTTAAGTAGAATCTTGGAGAGAAGAAATGAGTGCTCCAGTTCGTATTCTTCAAGTTGCAAAGTCTACTGGTGGGGTGGCGGAATATGTCAGTTGGTTGGTGCATGGCCTTGATCTCTCTAAATTCAAATTAACTTGTTGTTTGTTTGTCAGAACGAAGCAAAGAGTTTGCATTTGAATTGGGAAAAGTAGATGGGGTTACAACATATAGTCTTGATATGAATAGATTCAAATCTGACCCTTTTTCTGATTTGAAGGTATTGTTTGCGTTGAAAAGATTATAAAGAGTGGTGAATTTGATCTAATTCATGCTCATGCATCTAAGCCTGGTTATTTGGCAAGGTTGGCTGCCGTAGGAAGCGGTATTCCAGTTATTTACTCGCCGCACTGTTTTTCTTTTCATGCAGGTGTTGGAAAATTGCAGGCTAATATTCTTGCTATCTTGGAAAGATTTGCGGCCAGATATTTAACAACCAAATTTATGGTTGTCGCCAATGGAGAAAAAACTCTTGCGCAAAAATATAAAGTTGGATCTCCTGAACAGTTTGTTACTATTTACAATGGGATAGATGTTGAAGAATCTACCCGATTTTATCAGCAGAATGTTTTAAAGAAAGAATTAGGTCTTTCTGAAGACATTCAACTTGTAGGTGCTGTTGGCAGATTAAATCAGCAGAAAGGCCCATTCGATTTTATTAAAATGGTTGCTAGGGTTCACTCTGTTATTCCTAATACACGGTTTGTGTGGATTGGAACAGGACCATTAGATCAAGAGGCTCGTCAATTAAGTAAAGAACTTAATCTTGATCAAATACTTTACTTTTTGGGTCAGAGGACAGATGTTGCAGAATTGTTGAGAAGCCTGGATTGTTTTGTTCTGCCTTCACTTTGGGAAGGTTTTTCAATTGTCTTGTTGGAAGCTATGGCCGCCAAAGCTCCTATTGTTGCAACTGATATTTTAGGTAATAATGAGGCGATTCGATCTGGTATAGATGGATGGTTGGTGGAACCTGGGAATATAGAAGCTATGGCAGATAAAGTAATTTCCTTGATTACTTCTCCTGATTTAGCTATTTCTTTTGGGAGTTCAAGTTATAGTCGAGTGAAAGCCGAATTTAATAAAAAGAAAATGTTAGAAAGCCTGGAAAATTTGTATTCCACCCATTTCTGATATAAATATGCCATATTTTTTGGCATGATATAATTATGGAAGTGGGTTATTGTTCATGTAAAATATGATATTAATTCGTCCATTCTATTTGCAATAGATTTTATTAAGGAATAAAAAATGATACTAAAAAGATTATTGAATATAGCCTTCGTTTTGACCTTTTTTGTAAGTTTACTAGTTGTGAGTCCTACAGTTGTCAAGGCGGGGCAGACAAATATAGGGGTTCCTCAAGTTGCGGCAACATTAACTCCTACAGCAGCAACTGCAGGAACTTTAACTGTTGATACGGTCACTTTTTCACAGCTTTTGCAAGGAGAGATTACACTCTTTGGCCCTTATGACTCGAGCAGCTTTTCCTTTGATTTACCATCTGAATGGGAATTAACAGGAGACGCTAAATTAAATTTATTTATGTCTGTATCAATTAATAATACGACTCAGAGTTCAGCGACACCAGCACCCGCTTCTGGCCCTGGAGGAACAATTACTCTGAAGCTCAATGATGTTGTTGTTGGTGTTGTTTCTTTAGGACAAACTGGAGATATTAATCAGGAATTTGTTATCCCACTAGCTGCTTTTAAATCTGCACGTTCTGATGGTCGTATGCAGTTTTCGATATCTTTGGATAGTGCTCTGGCTTGTACATTTGGTCAACAAACAACGGTAATTGTTCATCCTGTTTCTAATTTCCTGCTTAATCACTCCAATACGCCTCCTGAAATTGATTTGGCCAAATTCCCAAGACCTATTTATGAAAAATCGATTTTTCAAGCATCCACAACTATTGTTGTTCCTGATGCGCCTTCAGCAGGTTAGTTGCAACGCGATTTAATAGTATCAGCTGGGTTGGGCAATATATCAGGAAGTGCCTTAAAAACGACCCTTTTGCCAATTGGTAAGCTAACCCCGGAATTACGATTAGGCAATTTAATCTTTGTTGGGAATATTTCTTCTTTTCCAGTATTAACACAGATATCAAAGTTCCCACTTTTGTCAAATAACGGGCAATTTAATATTACGGATGGTTCTCCTGATGACGGTGTGATTGAAATGATTAACTCTCCATGGTCACCATTCCGAGTAGTTATGCTTGTGTCAGGAAATAATGATGCTGCTACGATTAAGGCTTCGCAGGCAGTGAGCTCAGGAGTAATTATTCCCGGCAAGCAAAAAAACCTGTCCTTGGTTCAAACGGTTCAAACAAAGCCCGTTCCTGTCTCTGTACCTGTTGATCAGACTTTAGGTGAATTAGGATATACCCGAGAGCGTTTGAGCGGCTTTGGTGTTAATAGTGTTTCTTATATTTTCTATATTCCCCCAGGACAAACGGCGACTTCCGATGCGCACTTTGAATTATTGTTTGGACATTCAGCATTAATTGATTTTGAGCGTTCTGGACTAGTGGTAACCATCAATAACCAACCAATAGGTAGTGTACGCCTAACACAAGAAACTGCAGCAGAATCTATAAATATAGTTCAATTTAGCATTCCGCCATCTGTCTTGATTCCTGGAAATAATCGTGTGGACATTATTGCTACATTGCAGCCTTTTTCAAACTGTAATCCACCGGATTTTAGTGCTTTGTGGCTAAATATTTGGCCAGAGTCAAACCTTCACTTACCTTTAACAACGCCCCAAATTAATCTTTTGTCTGCTTTAGATTTGTCTAAATACCCAGCGCCGTATGTGTTTAATCCTGTTTTGGGAAATACAGCTTTTGTTCTTCAAAAGAATTTACCTGAAACTTGGAATAATGCGGCTCAGATTGCGGCTTATTTGGGAGACAAGGTTAATGGACCAATTTCTGCTTTCAAAGTGTTTTTTGATGGAGAAATACCAGAGGCCGAACTTTCGGTGAATAATTTTATTGCTGTTGGGCATTCTTCTGAGTTGTCGCTTGTAGGTCAATTGAAAGATAATCTACCTGCTCCTTTTGAGGATCATTCAGATAATATAGTCGAACGTAATATGCAGGTTATATTTAGACTTTCTCCTAACACTTCTGTGGGCTATGTTGAATTTTTGCAATCCCCATGGAGTAGCGATGCAGTTATTATTTTGGCATTAGGAAACAACTTGGAAGGGATTTCTTGGGCGACTTCAGCACTCATTGATACACCTCTTGGTTCTCGTTTAGCTGGTGACTTTGCGGTAATTAATGATGGCGAAAGAATTACTACTACTGATACCCGTATCACTCCATATGTTGCAGAGGCCATTCCTACAGCTGGTGTTCCAGGTGCCCAGGCAAATTCTCAGACTGTAACACCTCCGATTACCACAACTGCTCCTCCAGTTGTCGAGCGACCTGTTTGGGTTTTGTGGGTCCTTATTTTATCAATCATTGCTGTGTTTGTTGTGCTTTCATTCGTGATTGTTAATAGTTGGAAACAAAACCGTGTTGGAGGATCAACTGTGGCTAGGGGAATGGATATGCACTCGTTGATGGAATTCGTCAAACAGATCTTTTCACGGCCAGAGGGCAAGCTGGACGATTCTAATGAGGACAAATCAAAAGGAAAAAAGGATGTAAATTAATTCTAATTTCATCTGGTTGAAAGTACATAAAAAAGTACCCCTCTAGTTGAAGAGGGGTACTTTTTTATGTGATATTTAGTATTTTGACTTAATTCTTTCAGCCATTCTTTCGGTAACTTTTTCCCAATTGTAAAATGAGCGTGCAAGCTCAAAACCATTTTCACCCATTGATTTGCATAAATTGGGATCGTCCAATAATAAGATAAGCTTTTCTGCAAGTTCTTCTGGTGACTCAGGGGAAACCAGGTATCCATTTTTATTGTTTTTCACAAAATCTGGAATTGCTCCGATATTTGTCGCAACAATTGGAAGTTTATAATGAAGGGCTTCGATAAAGACAATTCCAAAAGGCTCCTGCTTGGTGGGTAAACAGAAAATCGAAGCTTTTTCATAGTACTTAGAGACTTCTTCAACTGGAATCCTTGGAATAATTGTGCAATTAGGCAAATTAACATCTGGGGTAGCACCAACGATTGTTAATTTTGCGTCTGGATGTTTCTTAAGGACAATTTCAAAGGCTTTTACAAGATCTGGCCCGCCTTTGCGCAGCCAGTCAATACCAACAAATAATATATTCTTGTCTTCATAATCGTCTTTAACATAATTTAAGTTCAGTTTGTTGAAATTGCTCCCAGCCCCTACTTTTAGAATTTTTTCGTTATCAGTATTATATTGTTCTATTAAAGACTTAGTAATGTTTGAGCTTCTAGTGAAAATTGTACTTGCGTTTTTATAGATTATTCTTTCTAATTCAATCCATTTTTGTGGGCGCAGTTTACTTTTTTTGAAACTTGGATATGCTAAATTAGCAAGGTGTGTATGATCTGTGTACACAAAATTAGGAACGCCTTCTTTGCTTACATCCCAAAGCGACTCAGATTGGAAGGTAAATAACGGATTTGCGTTTGTGATAATTTTATTTGTAAAACGCTTTATCCACCAATATATATAGGTAGTTCCCAGGAATGCATCCTTAATTTTAAAGTCACGACTGATTATTTTGTCCCCGTATTCCATAAAAGATACTAAAAGATTGGTAACCATAACAAGCGGGCGCTTTTTTATTTCTTTTACGACATCAATTACTATAAAGTTCACACCAGGAAATTGCTTGGGTAATTCCTCAGCTAAAATCTTATTTGGAATTGGAAATGGACCAATTCTAAAAAAAACAGCATTATTTTTTGTTTGAGAAGACTGCATGGGGTGGAATTTCCTCACATAAAGTAGATTTTATATCTGAAGTTAGTATATATATTTTTTGATTATACCAAAGTGGGGCTTTTCAATAATAGATTGGTCTGGTATACAAGACGGAATTTGTTAAGAAAGCTAAATACAGATTTTAATAAGTGACTTGGTGATGTCAGTACGTTTAAAATTATGAAAAAACACTTACCCATGGTAGTATCCAACTTGTTTCGCAATGAATTTGTATTTGTAATTATCACATGATTTCTAGTAGAATTGCTTCTCAATATGAGATTTGGAGGATAACTTTATGGCCAGCTTAGTTACTAGAGCAAAAAATCGATTAAATTGGATGTACTTAGGGATTGCTGATAATTTACCTGGTGCAGTTAAGGACATGTCGTGGAAACTTCGGTGGCGAATGCGACATGATCGAAATCCAATGTTTGTTGTTATACAGGATAAATATACAGTAAAAGAATACGCTGCGCAGCGAGGTGTTCGCTCAGCTGAGCAGTATTATGTTACTGAAGATCCTGAAACGATACCTTTTGATAAACTTCCCGATAGTTACTTCATTAAGGCAAATCATGGTTGTAAATGGAATATCTATTGCAAAAACGGTGAATTCTATTATTACAGCGATGGCGAAGATTTAATAGGTCGTAAAAATTTTTCAAAACATAAAATTACTCGTGAACAAGTGATTGAATACTGTAAAGTTTGGCTTAAGACTGTCTATTCCCATAGTGAATGGGCTTATACAAAAATTGTTCCTAAAATCATGGTGGAAGAAGTGCTTGAGCAATATGGTGGCGGAGAATTAATTGATTACCGTTGTTTTACTTTTCGTGGAGTTGTAAAAGCTGTTTATGTGGACTCTGCTACATATTCAGTGAATCATCAGAAAATATTTGTGGATGCGAATTGGAAAGAATTCCCTCTTAAGAACCTAAAGGAAGATGCGCCTCATACTCTTCCTCCGATGCCTGAGAATTACAAGAAAATTGTCTCTGCTGCTGAGAATCTGGCAAAAGACTTTGATTTTGTTCGTGTTGATCTTTACGATACGACTCGTGGTGTTACATTAGGTGAAATGTCTTTGTATCATAATGGCGGTACCACCCTACAACCTACTCCTGACAGAGACTTTAATAAGTGGCTTGGCGATCAGTGGGTATTGCCTGGTGAATAAACACTTCGTTTTTTGCTGAGAAATAAAAACTCCTGACATAATCAGGAGTTTTTATTTTATTAATTATTTGCTTCTCTTTTCATTGCAATAGGCTTCAATCTTCTCTGCTATTTTTTTCTGTAATTCCAAGGCCTGAGAAGATGATGGGGCAATGGTCAAACAGCCAAAACGGTGATACGGAAGCGTGGTTGTTACAGTAACAACCAACCCGTAAGGTTCATCTGGCTTGAGAGGATATAGGTATTCTTTAACTACCTCTAAAAGTTCATTAGCATCTGTTATATCTTTTGAACTCATTGCTTCATAGCTGAGAAGTGACGCTTTGTTTATATAGTCAGAACCTATGGTGTGAAAAGCTAGATCGTGTACGTGAGTGCCACCTGTTCTGCGTGAATTAATCTCTAATAAGAATAAATTTCCATTGTCATCCACAATACAGTCAAGGTCGAAGTGTCCAACATATCCCATCTCCTGAAGGCGAGACGCGATTGTAAATCCGCAACGTTCTAAATCTAAATACCATGGTTCTTCGTACAAGTATTTGCTGACTTCAATTCCACAGAAATCCCCAAATTCTTGGAATAATTGTTTTGAAAGATAAGTAATTTCTGGGGCGCCTTCGCCCAACCGTGGCACTTTAATTTCTAGTGATGGGGAAATTTGTTGTTTGGCGGGAATACATTTTTCTACAACAATTAAGTCGTTTGAGAAGTAAGAGTCTGAACTTACTTGTTGGGCAATGCTCTCAACAGTATGGCCTTCGTTAGGTTGAAGAATGCGAATGCCGATCCCATTTTCACCAGTATTAGCCTTGATTAGGCAAGCTTCACCTTTCATTAGAAACCAATAGGCTACTTTTGCTGCTTGTAATGGGTTATAGCATATTACACCAAATGGTATAAACTTTTCAGCATCAGGTAGCCATGAGGTTACTAATTGACGAAACCCCGCTTTGGTGTCTATGTGATCCCTTATCCACAGATGATCCTTGTCCGGACTTTCTGGTGTTAATACGTCTAAGTTGTATTTATTCCTTAAGACATCTACGAGCTCTAGAAATTCTGGTGTAGTTGCATATGGAATTAACTGTTGCTTGATGTTTGGATCCCCTTGCATATTCAACGATACTGTTGAGTAAAGTATCTTCACGTAAAATGTCATTAAGTAGGAGTAGGCTTTTGTGGTGCAATATAGCTTGTCCCTGGGAAATTTAGCTGACTCGTTACGAACTTTTGGTGTGCAACTGGATAATTTCCAATGACTAATTTGGGGTCGCCAGCCCATAATAAAGTTCGATCACAGAGATAAGCTTCACTATTGATAAGGTCTTCTCTTTCTGTTGGATCAGAACTACGACCAAGAAAATCTACAAATGTTTCGGCAATATTGCTAATAACTACAGTTGGGATTTCTTTGTTGTTATTCATGCTTATTTTGGTGTCCTGTCTAAAAGTAGTGTCGTATAAAATTAAGATTTTAAAAACAAATACACAACATATTAATTGTCTGTGAATCTTTCGAAAATTTTTGCAGTATATTTAATAAATTCTGGTCCCAAATCGCTTAAAGTATATGGGAGGCCAGTATTCTTAATAGATTGAACAGTGTTGTCGCCTTTGAAGTATTTTTTCAAAAGCAGTTTCACTGCTGATTCAGGTTTTGTATAATTCACGAGTTGATATTCTGGTTTTGGAAAATCAATGTTCAAGCTTAGTTTACAAGCTAGTTCAGGAAAATTAATTCCTGCAACCATGGAGCCAACAACACTTCCCCAGTAACGTGGGTTAATTTCTAATATTTTTCCTTCTTGCTTGTCTTCATCATATCTCAAATCAATATTTGCAACACCAGACCAGTTTAGGGCGCGCATTAACTTTTCTATATTTTCATGAATTTTTTCATCTTGAATGAAAACAATACTTGAAGGTGGCTCGAATCTCTTGTTTCCAGGGATAATTCCCTTTTGCATTGTGAATGCTTTGATTTCTCCGTTTTGGCACAAAACACTGCAGCCTAAGTCGTAGCCACGAATGAAAGATTGAATTACAAGCCTACTAGGATGATCATCGTTTTTTAAGTAAGCACTTAAGTCTGCGAAGTTGTTAAAGAATATAATTCCAGTCCCTCCTGCACTATCTAATGGTTTTGTAAGAACCGGATAGGTTAATTCCTCAAAATTATGCTCCTCCGGTTGCTCGCTTCTAAATAGCAGTGAAGTTGGGTAAGGAATTTCTTCTTTTTTAAGAATATCGGTTAATAACCATTTGTCTGCTGCAATATCAATATACTCGGGTGATGCAATTGGCGGAAGTGCGGCAATTGCTTTTACTTCCTCTTGATGGGCGGCTAAGAGGCGAATAGTTGGAAGGTCAATAGGTAGAATAATGTCTACTTTTAATTTTTTGGCTAAATCGAGAATTGTGTTTAAACGTTTTTCGTCATACCCATCAATTGTGTGTGTGAAAAAGCCTGAATGGTGCTTTGATAGGCGAATTGGACTCCATTTGTCTCTTGATAAAACACTTATTTTTAAATTCAAACTTGAAACTTGAGCTAAACAACGGAGCACTTTTAATGACAAGTCATTTTCTGCGTCAGGAATTAAAATTGATATAGTTTTATTTTTCATGTTATGAGCACTCCCGTTTTTTAGTTCCACCAGTTTTTTGCAATTATACCAATGGTTTATTTATTACTTTCCCTTTTTACCAGCTTTTTGATAGTTTTTTTGAAATTTACGAAATTTGTTTCGAAGTTGAGACGAAAACTACTTTTTACCAACCTCAACCAATAAATTTGAGTGGAGTCTGTTCCAAGGCTTCTTTTGTAGTCTGTGTCGCCAGCAAGGAAATCGTAAATCACCATTGATGAGAGGCCCGCATTGTAAGTAATTGCATAGTAATGTGAAACAAGACCTGGTCGATAATTATTTCCATTTGAATAGTTTAGGCCACTTTGGTAAAACAGAATTCTACCCATGTGAATGAAATTATATATAATACCAATTGTCATTTGTTCATTAAATACACGTAACAATTGAATCTTGCCATGGTCAAAACTATTTTGTATAAGGCTCTTATGGAATTGGTAGAAGTATTCATTGGAAAAAGAACCAGCCTCTCCACGGTCTTGCCACGCTTTTTGGTGGAGAGATGCTAGTTCGTCCAGCATGGAAAGTGCTTCGCTAGTATTTGTAGCTTGTACTATCTGAATCTTTCCGTTTTCTTCATATTGTTTAATTGATCTACGAATTTGGCTTCTCTTGTTTGAGCTTAGTAATTGCAGGTAGTCCATACCAGCATCTCTGATTTTTTGCAATTCCACATAGTGTGAAACTGAGACTTTATCAGTGACAAGGTTGAAATGCTGACTAGCAACTTCAGGAAAGCTAAAACTAGAGATAAAATCTTGTGAAACACCCTGTAAGATAAATTCATCCCATTCGAAAGTTCTTATAAAATTAAAAAGCGCATTTTTATCTAGAGAAGAGTTTGGGTCAAAAAGAATTGAATTATATTCAATGGTTAATTCATCAAAATAAGAATTGCCAGTAGTATTAAGTGCCATAACTTTTGTAGGCAAAAAACCATGTTTTTTACGTTTTGTTTGGCCTGCAAAAAAAGCAAGAACAGGATTTGTTTCTTGATATCCAACAATTAAGTGAATTTTCGTTTCTTTGGGGAGGCTATTGATCCAAGTTGACATCCATTCCCAGGAAGTAAAGTAGCTATACTGGCTTTTGCTTTGTAGCTCTAGCCAAATGCCTTTTGTAAAGTTGATATCTTCAAATGGGTTGAACGAGCGAAATATCACGCTTTTGACTTCCTTAAGCCGAACATTTGCAGTGCGCCTTGAATTGCGCTTCGTTCGATAATCCAGGCTGTTCCTAGATATCCGATAGCACCAGCTACTACGACAAAGATAAGCTGAATGAGTGGTGTGCTATTCGATGTAAAGTAAAGAACAGGTAGGGCGAAGACGGCTAAAACGGTTCCACAAACAAATGAGGTGAGCTCTTTGACTATATCTAGAAGATTGATTTTCAAGAAGTAGGCTGCAACGAAATACCGAATTACTGATTCGATGGCGGCTGCAGTAAGATGGGCAATTCCGACACCTAACAGGCTGTATTGTGCGCCAACCCATAGCAAACCAACACGAAGGATGAACATCGGAATGCTCATTTTTAGGAGGATGTCTGGTCTTCCAATCGCTTTGTAAATATCACCTACGTGGTATCCCATAGAGATAGCCCAGGCATATAGACTTAGAACACGTAGAATTGGAATTGCTTCAACCCATTGGTCGCCAAATAACACACGAATTAATGGTTCAGCAGCAATGACCATGCCCAAGCATAAAGGTGTAACAAGTAACTCTACGTAGCGTAGGCTTGCCAGGAAGCTCTTTTTTAATTCTTCTTTTCGATCTTGGAGTGATGAGAATGTAGGAAAAAGAACGGATGTGATTAACCACAACATACTAAGCACAAGGGTTTGTGGCAATCGATAAGCTAGTGAGTAAATCCCCAATTGTGTTGGATTATAAATAATGCCAATAATAAAGTAATCAAAATTTTGTTCCCAGGCTGAAAGCGCATTATTTCCCATAATTGGAAAACCGTATTTGAAAAGCTCCTTTCCAATGGTCCAATCCCAAGCAAGTTTTGGACGCCAGGGTGTGATTACCCACAAAAGAATGGAACTAATGGTTGCGCCAAAAAGCTGTCCCACTACCAGTGCCCATACTCCAAAGCCTGTTAATGCCATGCCAATGGAAATGATCGCTTTTACAATGGTCCCTGTAATGTCAGGTATGATTTTATTGCGGAAATTAAGCTCACGTTGTAACAACGCATTATTGATTGACCCGAGAGATGAAAGGAAAAATGTAATTCCTAACCATCGAATAATGGATGTTACTTGTGGTTCATGGAACAATGAAGCTGCGTAGGGTGCAATAATGAATGTGATTATTGTAAGAAAAGTTCCAGCTGTTACATTTAATGTAAAAGCAATATTTGCGGATTCTTCAACATTGTGTCTTTTTTGAATTAATGCTGAATCTAGCCCAAGATCCTTTAGAATGGCTAAATACTCCATAGTTAACGTGGCTAACGCAACCAACCCAAAGTGTTCTGGGGCTAACAAGTGGGCAAGAATAGATATTGTGGCAATATTAAGAACTTTGCTTAGACCAAATGAAAGATAATTCCATCCGATGCCGAATACCGCTTTTTTTGTTACTTCTGTATATTTATCTGACTGAATTTCGGTCATACTTTCTCTCTACTATTTAATAAGTGGAATATGTATGTTGAATCAGACAATGACGTTTGGTTAATCCCATAAATTGCTACATCACTGCTGATTCATCTTTTGAGATTCTTGTAATTTGGAAAATATATTGAATTCTGTGCTTGTGGAGAAATAAATTACTGGCTGGCACCCCAACAGGAGGTGACCTCACAATCTACTAATCCAAAATTATGAATTTTGTGCCCATGTTTTATATGGAGCAGATTGGGCATGATTATATTCGAAAAAAACAGTATTTAAGGGCCTATTTTTATATTATTTTCATACCATTTATTGCAATGTTTTCGGCAAAATTAATCAGGAACTTTCTCTCAATATGGGAAGCAGTTCTGGAGATAATTCTCACGGGGAGACGAAAAGCTGAAGAAATTGAACCAATTCAAAGGTCGATGTGATGCGCGGTGTTATGCGAATCTCATGCTAGAATCCACAAACAAAATGCAGACTGAACCAGTTCATCCAATGGAAAATTATCAACTTCATACTGTCTCTGTTCGTAGCTTGGTGGAATTTGTCCTACAGTCAGGTGACTTGACCGCTGGAGGGTTTCAACGGCGTGACCGTGCTCAAGCAGGCACTCAGGGACACAAACTGGTGCAACGCTCCCGCCCTGAGGGATATCAAGCTGAAGTTGAGATTGCGTATCAAATTCCAGATTCAGAACCGCCTCTGGAAGTGCGAGGGCGGATTGATGGTCTTTATGCAAACCAAGAACCCGTAATCATCGAAGAGATTAAAACAACCACACTGAGCTTAAATCTTGTGACTGAGAATCATAATCCACTGCATTGGGGACAAGCGCAGTGTTATGCATATATGTATGCTCGGCAATATCAAATGAACGGGATATGCATTCATTTGACTTATTATCATCTCGATAGCAAAAAAGAGAAAACATTCGAGCGCTACTTTACGTTGGACGAATTGGAGACCTTCTTTCATAATTTGATTACGGTTTATTTGAATTGGCATCGAAAGGTTAGTGCCTGGCAGATAAAACGTGACCAATCGATTCAGCAATTCGAATTTCCGTATGATGAGTATCGTCTAGGTCAACGGGATATGGCTGTGGCAGTGTATAAAGCTATTCGAGAAAATGAATATCTGTATGTGCAATCGCCTACGGGAGTGGGAAAAACCATTGCGACCTTGTTCCCTGCAGTAAAAGCCTTGGGACAAGGATTAGCAAACAAGATTTTTTATCTAACGGCGAAAACGCCTGGTCGTCTGGTTGCAGAAAAGGCACTGGATGATATGCGACAATCTAATCTTGAATTAAAAAGCGTCACTTTGACTGCTAAAGAAAAGATTTGTTTTTGTCCACCCGTTAACTGTGACCCCGAAGTCTGCGTGTTTGCCCGTGATTACTTTAGCAAGGCGAAAAAAGCGTTGGAAGAATTCGACCAGCATCAAACATTTACCCGTCCTGTGATTGAAGAGATATCTCGACGGCATGAAATTTGTCCTTTTGAATTTTCATTGGATTTGGCTTTGTGGGCAGATTGCATTATTTGTGATTACAACTACGTGTTTGACCCGCGTGTTTATCTTCATCGGTTTTTTGATTTCAGTACCGAGGATTATGTCTTTCTGGTTGATGAGGCACACAACCTTCCAGAGCGTGCCAGGTCGATGTATTCGGCTGAACTGGATAAAAGAACAGTACTTGACCTGCAACGCACCCTCAAACCGCATCTACCTGATTTGGCAAAAACTGAACTCAATCAATAAGATTCTGTTGGAGATACGGAAAACCTGTGAAGCAGAAAACAAAGATGCATTGATCGAGTATGAGCTTCCCAAAATTTTAATCAAATCTATTCGAGAATTTATCCAAAAAGCAGAGGACTGGTTGGTCTTGAATCAGCCCTGCTGAGTTTAGACAGGAATTATTAGAATTTTATTTCTCGAGCAGTAACTATCTCCGTACTGCTGAATATTTCGATACCTTTTACGTGTCTTACTTTGAGCGGCAGGGACAATCGGACCTGAAAGCAAAATTATTTTGTTTGGATCCAGCTCCGATGCTGGCTGTACCGCTTGAACGCAGCCGAGCGACCGTTTTTTTCTCAGCGACATTGCTACCCATTGATTACTTTATGAAACTTTTAACTGGAGACGCGAATCATCCCAAACGCATCTTTCAATCTCCCTTCCCAACGGAAAATGTCTGTTTGCTGATTCACAACCAGATCTCTACCAAGTACGCGCAACGAGCTGACTCCTATGCTGCGATTGCTTCGGTAATTAAAGCTACCATCAAAACGCATGTAGGCAATTATTTGGTTTATTTTCCATCCTATGCATACTTGGAATCTGTGCTGGAATTGCTCAAGGAGAGTTCATCGGAAACACAATATCTTGTTCAATCGCGTGGAATGACTGAAGCGGATCGCGATGAATTTTTATCCAGATTTTCGACCAATAATCAGGAGACACTGGTTGGGCTGGCTGTAATGGGTGGTATTTTTGGAGAGGGCATCGATTTGGTAGGGGAGCGTTTGATTGGGGTCATGATTATTGGGGTGGGTGTGCCACAATTGGGCTTGGAGCGAGACTTAATCAAAGAATATTTTGACCGCCAATCTGGAAATGGTTTTGCCTATGCTTATCAATATCCAGGTTTCAATCGGGTACAACAGGCAACGGGTCGCGTCATTCGCACGGAGACAGATCAAGGCATCATTGTATTAATCGATGACCGGTTTACCCACGCACGCTATCGAGAATTATTTCCTTCCCATTGGCGCGGATTTCAGGTTGTGAATGATTCTGCTACGCTGAAAGAGAAATTAATACGTTTCTGGTTGCGAACTTCTGGGGAAATAAAATAGTTGACCTTAAGTCGTTTATTCAAAGTAGGACTGAGTGTTCCGATTTTTTTGTTCGTCTTTGGAGAATTGTGCCGTTTGAATAGACATTCCCGATGTGGATGTTGCCGCGGGTGTCACCGCCCGCGGAGATGCTTCCAACGGCGTTGCTGTTGTGATCGGCGTTGACGTTTGGCTTTTTGGGTTCTTCGTTTGAGTCGGTCATGGTTGTATCCAGTGATTATGGTGTTGATGTTGGGATGGGCGTTGATGTTACTTCTGCCTCAATCGGTAAATTGGGACATACTGCCTGATATGGCAGTGCATCGCCGATATATTGACTCCATTCGGCCCGTGTGAGGTTGCGGGTCATAGTCCTGCATGCATTGGTAATCAAGTCATTTGATTGCCAGGTCCATACACGAGCAGTGTTATCATCACCTGATACTACATACTTGCCGTCTGGGCTGAAGGCAACTGAGTTAACAGCCCCGTCTTGCGACATACGAGCAATCTCTTTACCGGTTTCAATTTTCCAGATCCTGGCAGTTCCATCCATACTTCCAGTGACAACGAAATTTCCATCCAAGCTGTAGGTGACATCATCAACTGGAGTTTCCTGTTTAAAACTTGTAACTTCTTCTCCACTGGAAGTATCCCAGATACGCACTGTAGTGTCGTAACTTCCAGAAACTAGATACTTACCATCGGGACTAAAATCAACAGAAGTTACTAAATCATTATGGTCCATATGCAAAATTTCTTTACTTGTGGTGATATCCCAGATAGTGGCAGTATCATCATTCCCGGATGCTAAATACTTGCCATTGGGACTAAATGCAACGGAAGTCACTAAATCGGATTTAATTTGTATAGTTGATGTTACTTTACCACTGTCAGCCTCCATTATTAATATGGTAGAACCATTTTCCACAAAAGCCACATATTTGCTATCATTGCTAAAGGCAACTGAGTACACATCACCGTCAGTTGCTCTATTAAAAACCTCTTTTCCATTGGCGAATTGATATATGAGTACTTTAAATGAACCACCTATTGCCACGAACTTTCCATTTCGACTAAAAGCAGCAGCATAAACAGGAGTGTCCAAGTGTATATGGAGTCTTTCTTTGCCATTTGTCGTCTCCCAAATTGAAGCTGTTGAGTCTTCACTGCCGGAGAGTACATACTTTCCATCGGGGCTAAAGGCGACAGATCTAACTTTGTTGTTGTGAAGGAAATTTGATATTTCAACTCCCTTTGCCGGTCTCCAAATAACTGCTGAATTAAGACTCTCTGAGATGACATAATTGCCATCAGGGTTGAATGCCACATAATTAGTCGGAGACTCATGGGACATTCGGGCAATTTCTTTTCCGGATTCGGCATCCCATATACGTGCAGTTCCATCCATATTCCCAGAAATCACATATTTTCCATCAGGACTAATGTCAACAGAAGTAACTGGTTGGATATATGTCATACGTGATATTTCTTTGCCTGTGAAAGATTCCCAATACCGAACTGTGCCATCATTACTCCCCGAGGCTATATGCTTGCTGTCAGAGCTAAAGGAAACTGAATTTATATCTCCATTGTGTTTCATGCTAGTAATTTCTACACCTGTCGTTAATGCTGTAATTCTGACTGTATTACCATCTATGATAGCTAAATATTTATCATCAAAACTAAAGGCAAAATTGTTGTAAAGTTGAATTATTTCCTTCTCACCGGTCGTATTCCAATAAAATTGATTTCCTCCTTCGTCCAATGAAATCACATAATTGCCGGATGGGCTGAAAGAAAGAGATTGCACTTGGTAATAAGTAGGGCTTTTGCACGCAATTTCTCTCTCAATAAGAAATTCCCATATACAAACACTTCCATCATTACCTCCTGCAGCTATAAATTTACCATCTGTATCAATTGCTACAGAACTTATCATGACAGCGTGTTTTAAATGGAAGATTTCCTTGCCTGAATTGGTCTCTAATACTCGAATTGTCTTATCTTGATTTCCTACAACCATATATTTACTATCATTGCTAATCGCAATGGATGTTACATTTTTTTCAGTATAAACATCTTTCTCGCCGTTATTTATCATCCACACATGGACGGTTCCGTTAGAAGTTTTTGAAATTATATAATTACTGTCTGAACTAAAGTTGACCGAAATCAAATTTTCATCGTATGTTGTACTAGAAATTTCTTTGCCTGTGACAAGATCCAAAACTCTTATTGTTTTATCTTGCCCGCCTACAACAACAAATTTGCTATTTTTACTGAAAGCGATATCCGCATAATTTGATAGATAGAATACTGGAAGTGCTTCGTCGTTCTTGTTCATTAGAAAATATGAGCCTTCATTTGTAGGAAATAAATTCATAGATGTTATAGAAAGTAAAGTGGAAAGAATTTGTTTTGAAGAGTTAGACACCTCAATTGATTGTGCCTGAGAAGCTAATTGGCGAGCAATGGCAATGTTCGCTTGTTTTTGCGCTTCGTCCGCATTGGCTTGAGAAGTTGCTTGCGCGGCTTGGGCGGTATTTGCAACATCCGCACTTTGTTGGGCTAACTTCGCATTTGTATTCGACTGCTGACTAAACACCAGCACCGCAATCATCAGCAGGGTAATCACCGTTCCAATTGTCCCCATCAATATCTGACGATTCCTTTGCTGTCTAGTTTTGCCTGCTTTCACAAATTCCTGCGCCACTTTACTCAGTGTCAGGTCTTTGATTTTCTCCTGTGTTGCAGCCAGTCGCCCGCCGGAATACAAATAACTGGCATCGCGCTTGCGCTCTTCCCATTCCTTTGCATCTCCTGCGATTTGATTTTGCAAGGCAATTACATCTCGGTTTTCATTCACTAACTTTTTCAACCACGGCCAAGCGTCGATTAGCTTCTCATGCGAGATTGTGACTGTATCCTTGCCTGCTACCTCATCAGTGGTGATGAGACGTGCATCTGCCAGCTTTTGAACAATGGATTCCACTTCTGCGGCTTTTGTATTGGACGGAACAAGTTCATCGAACAAGGCGGTGCGTTTTGTATCTTGTGTGCCGCGCCCGATCTCAATCAGCCCGCTGAAGATGGAGCGTGCCAGTTCCTGTTCGTTCTTGCTTAATTTTGCAAACGAATCGTCTGCATGTCGTTCCAGCGCTTTGTGAATCCCACCGCGTTGCAAATAATCATTGAGAATCAGGGCAGGCACACCACTTTTTTCTTGTTGAGAATCGAACAAATCCTTGAGCGCAAATTGCATCAACGGCAGAGCGCCTGGCTCGCCTTTCATTTCATTGATGATCTGCGCGATCAGGTCAGGGTCAATGCGAAGTCCCACACGCAAGGCGGGTTGTGCGATGGCGCTCACCAATTCCTCTGGTTGCATCGCGCCGATCTGTACGAATTGCTGGTTGAGGATTGCGTTGAGTTGAGGATAGGTTGCGCAATTCGAGACAAAGTCCGAGCGCATGGAGAACAGGATGATCACACGTCCGTTCTCGACTGTGGCGGCGTGGGTCAGTAAATTAAGAAAGGCAACACGTTCTTCTTCATTGTTGATTTGTGTGAAGACTTCCTCAAATTGGTCAATGAAGAGAATGAGACGTTTATCACGTCCTTCTCTTAAAACAATCTCGCTCCAACGTGCGAAGATGGTTTCGTCCTTCATTGCCTTGGCGCGGATTTCGTCTTCTGGGTTGGTTGAACTTGCCAAGCTGGAAACCACCCGTCCGAGTTCACCGATCGGGTCACGTCCTGGCTTCATGGTCGCATACAACCAGCGGTCACTGCCTTTGACAGCTCCCTGCTTCAAGGCATGGATTAATCCCGCTCGCACCAGCGATGACTTTCCGCTTCCCGACGGACCTGTGACAAATACCGTCCGAGAGTCTTTCACTCGGCTGACGAGGTCATCCACCAATTTCTCGCGCCCGAAGAATAACTCGGCATCTTCTTCTTCGAAGACATCGAGTCCTTTGTATGGGCAACGTCCGTCAAATGGCTTGGGCTGGAAAGTAGATTGGATTTGTTTGATGAGGATAGAGACTTGTTCTGGGGTATATCCAGTATTGCCAATGTGGATGTTTCCGCTGATGTCACCGCCCGCGGAGATACTTCCAACGGCGTTGCTGTTGGAAGCGGCGTTGACGTTTGGGTTTTTGGGATCGTCGGTTGGGTTGGTCATGATTATCTTATTAAAAAGTTGGCTTTGGTGATACTGTTTCTTCTGATTTCAAATGCCATTGATCACACCTCTTGTAATAGGACTCGATAAAATTGTTCCTGGCTTTCATTATTGAATTGTTATTTTCATCTTGCCCAACTATGTGTTCTCTTTTTCAACTTTCTGCGATCTTACTAATCTCTGGGATAACCGCTTTGACATTTTCCCAACAGTACGTTCCCAGCGCTGCACGGCTACCACGGATTCTTTTCTTTACAAGTCGAATCTGCTCTTCCATAGAACTTTTCCATTTGGTATTGTCCATGTCGTCCAACGCTCTTTGCAGAATCCCGCGCCGTGCCTGGAGAATGAGGTAACGTTCCACCTGTGCTGCGCGGACAACCCCAAATAGTTCGCGGATGGCTTTGGCAATGCGCTCAACATTGTTCAATGCTGAATTACTTTGAAAAGAATTCTCGCCTTGTAGGAAGTGCGATATCCATTTTTCTTCCTGTCCAATCAGATGCCTAATAATGATGCACAGAATCAAGATTAAGGAAATTCCAAATGCTATGGCTGCAATTAAAGCGACGCTACTATTTACCATAATGTTGAATATGGATGCGATTACTGATGGAACTGTTAATGCGCCAAGTATTTTTATGCTTCGTAGCAATCGCTTCTTATCAAACTGCGCCGTGACTAGCAATAGCCCCGAAATTCCCAGAACACCCATATGGACTAAGTTTGTAGAGAATACTCTTATGGTTGCAATAATGATAGCTGTAGTTGAATCATGAACAAGAATATATTCATAATTTTCAAGTGCTGCAAACCCTGCGCCAATAGCAGCACCGTAAACCACTCCGTCCACCATCCGAGAGAATTTTAGACGTGACATGATGAGATATAAAACAAACCCTTTTAATGTTGTCTCCATAACAGGAGCTGCATATTGAATTAACGTTTTTGTGGATAAAATTCCATACTCAATAATGGCAGGGTTTATGTTTGCGGCTAGCACATATGCAAACATTCCACCTAATAAACAGGCAATTACCCATTTTGTTTCAACGATACGATATCGATCCTGTTGATAGATAAAAAATGCTGTTAGTAATGGAATGGTTGTTCCGATTGCTAAGGCAAGTAAAGTAGCAAGGGATGTTTTTGGCGATACGAATGCCAGAGGTACAAACACAAATAAAACGCCAGATACAACTAAAATTGGAAATAGCCAGCGGGTAAATATCTCGCGAATAGATTTTCCTATCTTTCTATCCCGCTTCTGACAAGCTTGCAGGTATTTTTTTTCCATTTCGTTGAAAATGACGCGTGGGTTGCGCAATAAGTGAAGCGCATCTTCCAGTTTGCCACCTTGATGTGTGATAGCGTCCGCGTCTCCGTCGCTAGCTTCCCAGACAGAAGCAGCATCATGCACTTGTTCCTGCACTAACAGGGAGAGACGGTCTTCGTCCAACCAGCCGCGCAGACGGGGCCAGTTGCGAATTAGCGCTTCATGCGCCACTTCCACCTCTTCATCCTTCAAAGTTTCCGCACTCGTGATTAGCAGACGCGCGTCCGCTAGTTTGCGGATAAATTCTGTCGTTTGGGTAACAGTATCGTTCAGGTATATTAATTCCCGAATCTTGACACGGCGACGTGTATCTTGTGCAGTCTTTCCAGAATTGTTAAGTCGAGTTAGGCGAACAAATACGTTCCGCATTCGTTCCCGGTCTTCAGGTGAGAAGTTTTCATAAAACTCATCGGCTGTTTTTGCAATTGCACGCTGTATCCCGCCAAATGCACTATATTCCTCTGTCTTGAGCCATAACCCATGACGGCGCTTCCACAACAGCCATAATGCATGCTGGAGCAAAGGCATAGCACCAGGTTCATCTTTCACATCCTCAAGGATAGATTCACTCAAGGTAGGAGCGAGGCGTAGTCCTACTGTCGCAGCTTGTTTTTGTGCCGCTTCGTGTAATTCTTCCGTGTCCATAGGAGCTATTAATTCCTGATGTTCCAACATGGCTTGCTTGAGCTCTTTGTGAGTAGCTACCTCTCCCCAGAAATCAGCACGCATGGTAATAATTACACGATTAGTTTTTGTAATTTCAAGTAATTCATTTATAAATTCTTCTCTTTCTTTAGTTTGCGGTGTAAGAGTGAATAATTCTTCAAATTGATCTACAACGAAGATTGAATCTTTATCTGAATTAGATTTTGCCATACGAAGTTGATATAGCGGTGTGGAGGACGGTGTAAGATATATCATCTTTGCCTCGAGCATTGGAATGAGACCTGCCATTACAAGAGACGATTTTCCTGAACCTGACGCTCCTGTCACTGCAAGAAAAGGGTATTGTTTTATCCTTTTGACCAATTTCAGAACCAAAGCATCACGACCAAAGAAAAAATCTTTGTCTTCAGGTTTGAATGCAAATAACCCAAGAAACGGTGGACGAGAATCGTATGGCGGAGGATTTTTACCCTGACATAGCGCACGAAAGGAGATGTCCAAAACTTCCATGCTAATTAGCTTCATACGATTGATTTCGTCTTCCTGTTGCATCTTCATAGATGGACTTAAAGCATTAATATCCGTGGTGAGGGTGGCTCGCAACCTTTTAGCTATAGAATTAAATTGTTCTTGAAGAACAGGAGCTCGTTCGGGAACGAATTCGGCAAAGCGTGTTAGACCAGTTTCAATCTCGTCGTTTGTAATTGGTACATCCTCTTCAGACGCATATTGATAAACAGTAGTGTTGCCAATATGAATATTGCCACTGATATTTCCACCCGCAGAGAGATTGCCAATCGCAATACTGTTATTGTCCGCTTGAACTTTATTCTCGTCACTCATTAAATACCATCCATAACAGAATTTATTTATTTTTTGTCGTTGATTGAATTATTGTTCCCGATCACAATATTCCCATTGAGATTCCCACCGACTTGAATATTGCCAATTGCCGTACTACCATGGTCAGCGCTGACAGGGGTCGATGCTTTTGGATTGACTTTGTTATCAGTTGTTTGATCTGCAGAAGTTGATGGACCTTCCTTCAACCGTTTTTCGATAGCATCATATAAATGGCTGAAATTTGAATTCTGGTGAATTTCAGGCGTAAGGGCGTTCATATCTTTTAGGGTGCTAGACAGCCCAGAGATTTTGTCACGGATGCGGTCATATAGGTCCATGTCATCTCGAATGCCTTGTAAATTGGCAGGGTCAAGGGACTTGATGGCTTCAGCCAATTCGGCTCGTTTTTCTTCCCAATACTTTACGTAGCCAATTCTTTTGACGGGGTCATAGATATCGGCATCCTCCAAAATAATGGGGAAGATGCGGTCGTGAAATTGCTTGTTCTCGGCAATCTCAACCAGTTCAAACATGCAGTTAGGGGAGCGGAGATACTTGTCACTGACCACTACAATGATGCAATGCCCTTGTCCAATGCGCTCCATGAACTCTTTGATTGAGCCCTTGAATCCAAGGTCTCGTTTGTCGCGAATGATTTTGATTCCACGTTGTTGCAGGGAAGTATCAAGGCTGTTGACAATCTCTTCGCTTTTTCCACCCCAAGCATAGGAGATGAAAACTTCGTTTTCGTAGTTTCCCATTTGAACCCTCGTTGAACGCAGGATGTATTTATTCATTATAGGTTTTTTAGACCATGATTGTCAATAACGAACTAAAAAAATGAGCTGCCAATTAGGGTAGCTGTAACGTAGCTGTACAAAAAAGACCTCCAATTATTTGGAGGTCTTTTTTGTACTCAATTGTAGGAGATTTTTGTATTTTTACTTGATTTTTAGGCGCCCCAGGCAGGAGTCGAACCCACAACCTACTGATCCGAAGTCAGGCGCTCTATCCATTGAGCTACTGGGGCGTCCGTATAGGTTATTATATTCCTGTGAATTCGTCAAGGATGAGACAGACTTTAAAAGAAAATAGAAAATGTATTTCCCCTCCCATAGGAGGGGATGGGAGCACTCTTTGGAGTGGGACACAGGGCTTGTTTATCCTGTCAAACGCCCTTAAAATCAAACTACTCAAAACCTAGGATGTGCTTCATGCCAACCGTACAAGAATTTAGCACCAAAGTAATTGAAAATCTGGAAAAAGTAATCGTAGGGAAACGCCAACCTATTGACCTGATTGTGATTGGCTTGTTGTGTCAGGGACATGTGTTGATTGAAGATGTCCCCGGAGTGGGGAAGACAATTCTTGCCCGAAGTTTGGCGAAATCGCTGGATTGTACATTTAACCGCATCCAATTCACACCCGATATGCTCCCAAGTGATGTAACGGGTGTCTCTATTTATAACCAACAAAAGAATAAATTCGAATTTCGTCCTGGGCCTGTTGTAGGACAAATCATTCTCGCAGATGAAATCAACCGAGCAACGCCGAAGACTCAAGCCGCCTTGCTGGAAGCCATGGAAGAACGTCAAGTGACTGTTGATGGCGTAACGCATATTCTTCCTCAGCCGTTTATGGTATTGGCCACACAAAATCCCATAGAATATGAAGGCACCTTCCCGTTGCCTGAAGCGCAGTTGGACCGCTTCCTTTTGCGCGTTCGTTTGGGATATCCTTCCATGTCTGATGAAGTGCGTGTGTTGGAAGATCAGCAAATTGAACATCCGCTTTCTGTTTTGAAGTCGATTGTGAAGACCAAGGAAATTCTTCAAGCAGTGGATGAAGTGAAGCGCATCTTTGTTTCCCCAGCCATTCGACAATATATTGTTGAACTTACAACCTTTACCCGCCAGAGTTCAGATGTTTATCTTGGTGCCAGCCCGCGTGGTTCTTTGGCATTAGCACGAGCTAGTCAGGCACGTGCTGCGTTGCTTGGGCGCGATCATGTTTTGCCTGATGATGTTCAAGCCTTGGCAGATTCTGTGTTGGCTCATCGAGTCATCGTCAGCCCCGCCTCTCGTCTGCGTGACTTGAGTTCCGAGCGCATCGTGCAGGAAGCTGTACAAGCTACCCGCGTTCCCGGCGGTGATTTTTTGTTTGCATCCACACGGAAAAAGAGCAAATGAAAGCTGGGCGAACTCTTGTCGCCTTCATGATTTTGATTGGTTTAGGGGGGAGCATATTAAATGGCGCTACGATCTATTCACGCTTGTTGTATTTGGGAATTCTTCTTGCGCTTGCCAGCTCCATATTAACTCTTTGGTTAAGGCGTTCTTTGACGGTTCAAAGAAATTCTCGTATTCAAAGAGCCAATGTAGGCGATATTTTTGAAGAACGATTTGATGTTGTAAATAATGGCCGTCTGTTAGTTCCTTGGGTTGAGATAACAAACGCTTCTTCTTTGCCCTTTGCAGCTGGTTCTCGTATCCTGACATTGATTCCACCCAAACAAAGATACTCCTATCAGGCACGAACCTGGTTGACCAGACGCGGTGCCTTCAAATTAGGTCCCACACGAATCTCAGCGGGTGATCCATTTGGGCTGTTTCGTTTTTATCGAGAAATCCCAACAGCACAAACCCTGATTGTCCTGCCCTTATTATTTCAATTGGATTCTTTTATTTTTCCTCCTGGCTTATTGCCTGGCGGACAAGTCATTCGCCGCAAATCACCAGATGTGACTCCGCATGCAGCAGGGGTGCGAGAATACACTCATGGCGATGCGATGAAGCGCATTCATTGGCCTTCCAGTGTTCGCCGCAATCAATTGATGGTGAAAGAATTTGAACAAGATCCACAGGCAGAAGTATGGTTTTTTTTGGATGCTCAGAAAAGCATTCATGTTGAGAGGTGTTCGGTGGATGATGATATTCCCGTCGAAACCATGCTTTTTGGGCGTAAGCCAAAATTTAATTTACCTGCCTCTACCCTTGAATATTCTGTAAGTATTACCGCTTCCCTTTCTCATTACTTCCTTTCGCAACGACGTGCTGTGGGGTTTGTAAGCGCTGGACAAACCTTTACGATGCACTCGGCAGAAAGAGGAGAGCGCCAAGAATCGAAAGTGCTCGAAACCCTCGCATTTATTGAAGCCAATGGCGAATTATCTCTTGCTGCTTTGGTTGCCATGCAAGCATCACAACTTCCACAAGGCTCAAGTGTAATTTTGATTACACCCTCGGTTCGCCAAGATTTATTAATCGCGGTGGATGACCTGCAAAAAAGATATCTGCGTCCCATCGTAATTTTGTTGGATGCCAGCACGTTTGGCGGGGGGGAAGGTACTGAGAAAATGCATCTTTCTTTAAAAGAAAGACGCGTCCCTGTCTGTGTAATTGCTTGTGGCGCAAATCTTCAACAATCCCTTGTTTCACTAACAGCAAATTTTGATCAACAGGACCTACAGAAATGGCAAAAACCCATGTCGTCACAATTGACTTGAATTTTCAAGGCAAAGCGCAAGCGATTGCATCCTATTTGATTAAACATCAGGATGCTGTCGTCTTAATTGAGAGTGGACCAGGCTCGACTCTTTCTACGCTGGAAGCTGGTCTGGCAAAAGAAGGCTTATCTCCCCGAGATGTGACTCATGTATTGCTGACGCATATTCATCTTGACCATGCGGGTTCGGCAGGGTGGTTATCTCAACAGGGTGCTGAAATCTATGTCCATCCCAATGGTGCGCCACATTTATTGAATCCTGAAAAATTGATCGCCAGTGCCACGCGCATTTATGGCGATAAGATGCAAACTCTTTGGGGCGAGTTTTTGCCTGTTGGCGAGAGTCAACTCAAAGTGCCGCAAGATGCGCAGGAAATTCCCATTGGAAATTTGAAATTTTTGCCAGTCAATACGCCAGGCCATGCGGAGCATCATTATTCCTATGTGTTTGAAGATATCTGTTTTAGTGGTGATGTGGGAGGCGTGCGAATTCCTGGATATCCCTATATGCGTGCACCCATGCCGCCACCTGAGTTACATTTTGGAAAATGGCAGGAAAGCCTTGTGAGGCTTCGTTCTTTAAAGTTTTCCAAAATTGCACCGACGCATTTTGGCATTTTTGATGATGCGGATTGGCAGATGAATCAATTGTCTTCCATCTTAAAGGATTCTGAAGTATGGCTTGAGAAGGTGATGGTGACGAACCCTGATGTTGAGATATTGCGAGAGCAATTTGAAAGCTGGATGAATCAGCAAGGTCTGGAACAAGGGTTGAGTGAAGAGGCGATTCGTGCCTATACTTTAGCGAATCCGCTGGGCATGAGTGCGGATGGGTTGATGCGATATTGGAGGAAATTCCGAGAGAATAACTCGACAAATGTCACGCCGAAGGCATGATGCATGAGACATGGCGGAAATCGGTATTGCAGATATACTTTGGTCGTTAGGAGTGACCATGAAAGATTTTCTTGCAATAGCCGATTATTCTTCTGATGAGATTCAAGATTTGTTGAGTTTGGCAGCTAAGTTAAAAAAACAGTATTTTAAAGAGGGGAATAAAAAGATTTTCAAAGGCAAAGTGCTGGGGATGATTTTTCAAAAACCGAGCCTTCGCACAAGAGTTTCCTTTGATATGGCCATGAGACATTGCGGTGGGGATGCGCTTTACCTTTCTCCAAATGAGATTGGGTTGGGAAAACGCGAATCCATTGCTGATGTTGCCCGCGTTCTTTCGGGATATGTGCAGGGCTTGATGGCTCGTGTATTTGATCATCAGCATGTTGTAGAATTAGCCAAATGGGCAGATGTGCCCGTTGTAAATGGCTTGAGCGATTACAACCATCCCTGTCAAGGCATGGCAGATGCGCTGACCATTCAGGAAAAATTCGGTAAAAAATCCAAAGGCTTGAATGTGAGTTATGTAGGTGATGGAAACAACGTGGCTGTCTCTTTGATGCATGTCTCTGCGCTTCTTGGCTGGAACTTTAGCATTGCCAGTCCCGAAGGCTATGACCTAACCCCAAAGGCCGTTGAGATTGCCCAAGGTATTTCACAGAAGACGAATAGCAAATTGAGTTTTCTGCGTGATCCCCATGAGGCTGTCAAAGAGGCTCATGTGATTTATACTGATACATGGACGAGCATGGGGCAAGAGGAGGAGACTGCCAAACGTGAAACAATATTTCCTCCTTACCAAGTTAATGAGAAACTGGTTGCTGAGGCAGATAAAGATGTGGTTGTGATGCATTGTTTGCCAGCTCATCGCAATCAGGAATTGACGGATGATGTGGCTGATGGTGAACATTCTGTGATTTTTCAACAAGCTCACAACCGTTTGCATGCACAGAAAGCCATTCTCGCTCGACTGTTTGACGTTGTATAAGACATGACCATTTCAAAAATTTAATTAGAGGTGATGCATGAATACACAAGACTTTATTAAGATGGAAGAACAGTACGGCGCACATAATTACCATCCGCTGGACGTTGTGATTGAACGTGCTGAGGGAGTGTGGGTTTATGATGTGGACGGCAAAAAATATCTGGATTGTTTAAGTGCGTACTCCGCTGTCAATCAAGGACATGTTCACCCTGAAATACTAAAAGCGTTGATGGAGCAGGCGAAGAAAGTAACTCTCACTTCTCGTGCTTTCCGAAACGATCAGCTTCCCATGCTTTATAAAGAACTGTCTGAAATGACTGGATATGACATGGCTTTGCCGATGAACTCAGGCGCGGAAGCTGTTGAAACCGCTGTGAAACTTGCTCGTAAGTGGGCATACGTGGTTATGAAGGTGCCACGTCATCAAGCTGAGATTATTGTAGCAGGTGGGAATTTCCATGGTCGTACGGTGACCATTATTTCATTTTCTACTGAACCCTCTTACCGCGATGATTTTGGACCATTCACTCCTGGGTTTGTTACAGTGACTTACGGGGATGCCGATGCTGTTGAAAAAGCAATTACACCAAACACGGCGGCTGTTTTGTTGGAACCCATTCAAGGCGAAGCTGGTGTAATTATCCCGCCTGCTGGGTATTTGAAAAAAGTTTCTGAGATTTGCAAAAAGAATAACGTCCTTTTAGTGGCTGATGAGATTCAAACTGGTTTAGCCCGAACTGGTAAATTATTTGCATCTCATCACGAAGATGTGCGCCCCGATGTTGTGATTGTAGGAAAGGCGTTGGCGGGTGGTTTTTATCCTGTCTCTGCGGTGTTGGCAGATGCGGCTATTCTTGGGCTATTCAAGCCCGGTGAGCATGGTTCCACTTTTGGTGGGAATCCCTTGGCTGCGGCTGTAGCGCGAGCTTCTTTACGTGTGATTCGCGAAGAAAAACTTGCAGAACGTTCTGCAAAGCTCGGCGAGTATTTTATGGAACAACTCAGTGAAATTCCCAGCCCGCATGTCAAAGAGGTGCGCGGAAAAGGGTTATTGATTGGTGTGGAACTAAAACCAGAAGCAAAAGGTGCACGCCGCTTTTGCGAAGCTTTGCAAAAGAAAGGCATCCTTGCCAAAGAGACACACGATAATGTCATTCGCTTTGCACCGCCTTTGGTGATTGATCAGGAAACAATTGATTGGGCAATTCCGTCCATTCGTGAAGTCTTGAATATGGCGTAAATTCTAGACCCTAAAGGTTCAAACCCTTTAGGGTTTTTTCTGTGGAGGTAGATATGTATATTGGAATTCCAAAAGAAAGCCGTCCGTTTGAATATCGTGTTGGCTTGTCTCCAGCAGGGGTGGAGATTCTGTCTCAGAACGGGCATCAAATTTTCGTTCAGCATGAAGCGGGGCTTGGATCAGGGTTTAGTGATCAGGAATATGAAAAGGCTGGTGCTCGCATCGCATATTCAGCTGAAGAAGTTTTTGGTCGAGCCGATTTGGTGTTGAAAATTTCCCGCCCTTTGAATCAGGAAATGGAATGGTTGAATGATGGCTCCATTTTAGCGGGGTTGTTACATCTTGCGTCCAGTTCGCAAGATCAAATTGATTTGCTACTTAAAAAGAAAATCACAGCCTTGGCATACGAACAGATTGTTGATGCAAGTGGATCGCTTTCTGTGTTGCGTCCATTTAGTTTGATGTGTGGCGCGATGATTCCTCAAATTGCGGCGCGCTTGTTGCAAAACAATTGGGGCGGAAAAGGGATTTTGCTGAGTGGCTTGCCTGGCGTTCCACCTGCTGAAGTCGTAATTATCGGTGGTGGGGTAGTGGGCATGTCTGCGGCTAAATCACTGGTGGGGGCGGGGGCTCATGTGACAGTCATCGATAAAAACATTGCAGCATTGGAAACTATCGCAGAACGTCTCCCGGGCGTAGTCACCATGTTTTCCACGAAAAGAAATATTGAGCGAGCTACAGCCTATGCTGATGTTGTCATTGGCGCTGTATTGATGAGCGGTCAACGGGCACCGATTGTGATTACCCGTGAAATGGTGCAGGCGATGAAACCCCGCTCTGTCATTATTGATGTGAGCATTGATCAGGGTGGATGTGTTGAAACCTCGCGTCCTACAACTCATGAACATCCCACCTTTATTGAAGAAGGTGTTGTTCATTATTGTGTCCCAAATATTCCTGGTGTAGTGGGGAGAACAGCCAGTCATTTGTTTTTGAATGCGGCCATTCCTTATATTTTAGAAGTAGCAAATAAAGGAATTGAAGCAGTGATGAAAGAATATCCTTCCATTGAATCCGCTGTAAATACTCATGATGGTAAGTTGGTTAATCTTGTTCGATTAAGTGCGCAGGAGAAATAAGATGACTACCGCAACGAGTATTTATCAATCACGCGTGACAAGCGCACAAGAGGCAGTTAGAGCCATCAAGACGGGAAATCGCGTCTTCCTCACTGGAAATGTTTCTGTTCCACAGAAGTTGCTGGCCGCCTTGGTAGAGTATGCGCCTGAGATTCAAGATGTGGAAATTTGTCAGGCCTTGACCGTTGGTTCTGCGGATTACGTGAGTCCAGAGATGGAAGGACATTTGCGCGTGAACTCCATGTTTATCAGCGCAAATATTCGAAAGGCTGTTCAGGAAGGTCGGGCAGATTTCACTCCCGTGCTGCTTTCTGAGTTTCCATTATTATTCAAACGCGGAGTTCTGCCTTTAGATGTGGCAGTTATCCATGTCTCCACCCCAGATGAACATGGATTTTGTAGTTTGGGAGTAGAAGTAGGCTTGACGAAATCTGCTGCTGAATCTGCGAAGGTTATCATCGCAGAGGTCAACGAACAAATGCCTCGTACCTTGGGAGATGCGTTTATTCATGTCAGTCGTCTGACGCATATTGTTCCTGTCAATTACCCAATTCCTGAGCATAAGATGGCGGCTGAAGGTGGTTCGGATGTTGTAGAAAAGATTGCTGGTCATGTTGCATCATTGATTCCTGATGGCGCAACTATGCAGCTTGGTATTGGGTCCATTCCAGATGCGGTTCTAAAATTTCTAAGAGATAAGAAAGACCTTGGGATTCATACGGAATTATTCTCAGATGGCGTGATTGACCTTGTCAACGCTGGGGTGTTGACCAATGCACGTAAGTCTCTGCATCCTGGAAAAATTGTGGCGGGATTTATCCTTGGCACCAAGAAATTGTATGATTGGACCAATGACAATCCAATGATTGAAATGCACCCAACAGAGTATGTTAATGACCCGTTTGTGATTGCCCAGAATGAAAGAATGGTGTTTAATCAATTCTGCCATTGAGGTGGATTTGACAGGTCAAGTCTGTGCAGACAGCATTGGGCCTAAGCTATACGGTGTGGGTGGTCCAGGCGATTTTATCTATGGTGCATCCCGATCCAAAAGGTGGGTTCAATTATTGCTTTGCCAAGTACCGCGACCATGAAGGATGGGACGAGTTTGTCAGCAAGATTACTGCGATGTTGAAGCCAGGTGCGGGTGTGGTGACCACTCGAAATCATGTTCGCTTTGTGGTTACAGAGCAGGGCGTTGCGGATTTATATGGAAAGACGATTCGCCAGCGGGCGCAGGCTTTGATTCAAGTTGCGCATCCGCAATTCCGCGAAGAATTGATGCGACAAGCGAAGGAATTGCACTACGTTTAGGTGGAAATCGAAAAGCCGTGGAGCGTAGACCGCAACTCCACGGCTTTTTTGTTGTTAATCAAATAATAGGCTTTTCCACCTTGACACCAGCCCAGTTTGTACCTATCATCAGAGCGTTTTGGAATGAAGCCAGTGTTTGGAGTGGGGAGGCTTTATTGCCCGCCACATATGCAATTATTATAGCTATGGGCTTATTTTATTAGACAGAAGGAATTGATTGATCATGCGTAGAGCTAAGATTGTCGCCACGATTGGACCAGCCTCCGATTCAGAGGAAAAATTGGAATCATTAATTAAAGCGGGAATGAACGTTGCCCGCCTTAATTTTTCTCATGGTACCCACGACCAGCACGCAAGCCGCGTTGCTACAATTCGTAAGGTTTCAAAGAAGTTAAATATGCCTGTTGGGATTTTGCAAGATTTGCAAGGCCCTAAAATTCGTGTTGGAAAGTTGGCTGCTCCGCTTCAGTTGGAAGTTGGGGAGCAAGTTTGTTTATATGCCACCAAGGATGAATTGCCGAAGACCACCAAGCAATTAATCCCAGTGGATTTTCGTGAGCTATTTGACTCGGTTCAAGTTGGCGATAAGCTGCTTTTAGATGATGGTCGCCTTGCATTGCAGGTTTCTTTGGCTCAAGGGCGTGTGGTTGAAGCACGCGTGTTGGTTGGCGGTGCCTTGTCTTCACACAAGGGCATTAACTTGCCTGGTGTAAAACTTCGTATTGCTGGCTTTACCGAAAAAGACAAGGCCGATCTTGAATTTGGTATGTCTCAAGGTGTGGATGCGGTTGCCATTTCATTTGTGCGAAGCGCTGAAGATGTAAAGACAGTCCGCGCTGCAATGATGGAATTTTCAAAGGAAAAACAACTTCCACTTTTGATTGCCAAGCTTGAAAAACCTGAAGCCTTGACTGAGTTGGAAGATATCCTGGATGTGGTAGATGGTGTGATGGTTGCTCGTGGTGACCTTGGGGTGGAACTTCCTCCCGAACGTGTGCCCCCGTTGCAGAAACACATTATTCATTCTGCCAATGCTCGCGCAAAGTTGGTCATCACTGCTACTCAGATGCTTGAGTCGATGATTCAAAACCCAATTCCTACTCGTGCAGAAGCTTCTGATGTGGCCAATGCTATCTTCGATGGTACCGATGCAGTTATGCTTTCTGCGGAAACTGCCTCAGGTGAATATCCTAGCGAAGCAGTTGCCATGATGGCACGCATTGTCGTTGAAGCGGAGTCGAATTTCGTTCAGTGGGGTAGCCGTCAGGACGGCCGAGCAGGCCTCGGTCAGAGTGATGCGGCTTCCATGGCGCGTGCAACCAATGAAATGGCACACGATCCAGATGTCTCAGCGGTTGCTGTATTCACCATGCAAGGCCGTTCGGCTTGGTTGATGTCAAAGGCACGACCAGAGAAGCAAATCCTTGCGTTTACTCCTGAGCCTGATACCTATAATCAATTGGCCTTCTTGTGGGGCGTGAAGCCTCACCTGGCACGCTATGCCAATACATTGGAAGAAATGTTGGCTGGCGTGGATGCGGCTTTATTGGCCTCTGGAACCATGCAACCAGGCCAGCAAGTTGTGTTGGTTTGTGGATATCCTGTGGGTGCCATGCGTGCTCCAAATATGGCTTTATTACATACAGTGGGTAGTGATGCGACTGTAAATCTTGCCCGCAACCTCGCCGAGGGTAATGTTCGTAAAAAATAATTTTGAATGATCATGATGTTGATGTAGAATCACATCAGGAGAAAATTTAAGAATGAAACCAGCACGTACTCGTTTTGCTCCTTCGCCAACTGGACATTTGCATCTTGGTGGCGCGCGTACCGCATTGTATGCTTACTTGCTCGCCAGAAAAACTGGCGGGCAAGTTATTCTTCGTATTGAAGATACAGATATGAAACGAACAGTTGCTGGCGCAGAACAGGAGATTATCGATGGGCTGCGCTGGCTAGGTCTTGATTATGATGAAGGTCCGGACATCGGTGGTAAATATGGACCGTATCGGCAGACGGAACGTCGTGAGATTTATGCGCATCACGCCAAAATTTTAGTTGACTCTGGTCACGCTTATCCATGTTTTTGTACGCCTGAGCATTTGGATAAGGTTCGTCAGGAACAAATGCAGCGCAAGGAAAATCCGCATTACGATGGAACCTGTCGCATCTTATCTCCTGATGAAGCCGCTCGGCGAATTGCGAATGGAGAGCCACACACCATTCGTTTCAAAATGTCTCATGAAGGCACTACGGTAGCTCACGACCATTTGCGCGGTGACATCGTCACCGAAAATAAACAATTGAATGACCAGGTAATTCTCAAAACGGATGGCTTGCCGACTTATCATTTGGCTGCCATGGTGGATGACCATGAAATGCAAATCACACATGTATTGCGGAGTTCTGAGTGGCTTGGAACATTCCCGTTGCATGTAAATATTGTGCGTGCCTTTGGTTGGGAAGAGCCGACCTGGATTCATTTGTCTGTATTTCTCAAACCCAGTGGCAAAGGCAAGATGAGCAAACGTGAAACGGCTCAGGCAATGAAAGATGGGTATTCCATTTTTATCAAAGATATGGAAGAGTTAGGCTTCACCCCAGAAGGCGTCATGAATTGGAGTGCGTTGATGGGCTGGGGCGTGGCGGAAGACGATGTGATGACCATCAAACAAATGATTGATCGTTTTTCAATCGATAGTTTGACTCCTTCACCAGCGGCGATTAACTTCCAACGATTGGACCATTTCAACGCGACCCACATCCGCCTCTTGACGACCGAAGATTTGGCAGCTCGCCTCAAGCCTTATTTCACCCGACAAAATCTTGCCGTGAACGATGAGACTTTGTTGAAGATTATCCCGTTAATTCGTGAGCGTTTGACCACGTTGGATGATTGTTTGTCATTTGGTGCTTTCTTCTTTATTGATGATGTGAAACCAGTTGCAGAAGATTTAATTGCCAAAGGGTTGGATGCAAAACAATCTGCGGAGATTGCAAAGAAATCTCTAGAGATTCTCTCAGACCTTTCGAGCATTGACCATGCTACAGCGGAACCGCCGATGCGTGCTTACGTAGAAGAATCTGGTTTGAATGCCAATCAGGTCTTTGGAATACTGCGGGTAGCCACTACAGGTCAAAAGGTCAGCCCGCCTTTATTTGAAAGCATGGAAATAATCGGCCGCGAAAAATGTTTGCAAAGAATTAAAAACGCAATCGAAATTTTAGAAAAAATGTAAACAAAAAGGACACAGTACTGTGTCCTTTTTGTTTTTAAATTACGGTTTCTGATTTGGAGCTGGGGGTTTGTATTCAATTGAAAATGCTGAGAAGGACAACCCTGAAATATTCAACTCGACAGGGTGGCCTTTAATTTCGGCATCCGCAGGAATTAATTCCATGGCTTCCTTGCTGATGAGGATTTCACCTGCATTGCCAATGTCTTCTCCCATTTTGCTGGCACGATTGACCGTGTCGCCGAAGCAATCCATATTATCGATAATCAATACTTTTCCGTAATCAATACCAATTGCAATATGAATATCTAGTTCTTCATCGGTCAGTAGGTTGGCGGCGTTAAAGGCCAATTGCAGAGTAATTGCCGCACGAGTCGCTGCCAATGGATCGGGTAAGACCGCAAAGCAATTGTCAGCTTCAAATTTGATAATGGTTCCGCCATGGCTTTTGATAATAGGTTCTGTTGTTAATTGCATGCGGCGTACCATTGAAAGGTAGTGCACGATGCCGTATTTTCGAGTTAGAAGCGAAAAACCCGACATGTCCAAAACCAGCACTGTATTTTCTGTGCCATATTCCTGCCAGATGATCGCTTCCAGTTTTTTTCTTTCCTCAACCTCGGTTTCTTTTGAGAAACTTAAGAGCAGATCTTGGAAATGATTTAAGTCTTTGAGTTGCATGCTGTCTCCTCGAATTGAGAAGATTATAGCTGAAAGGGTCATGGAATTTGATTGCTTTTCCATGACCCTTTGGCTAAATATCTCCAGGCTCATCTGCCATGCGGACAATCTTTGGCGTGAACTTTCCAATAATGTCCACAAGATCGCTTTGTGCAGCAATCACTTCTTCGATTTGCTTATAAGCCTGCGGTGACTCATCAATACCGCCACCGAGCAGAGTGACGCCGCGTTCTTTGAGATACTCATCCCGTGCGGATTTGCTGATTGAGTCAACTGCGACCCTGCGGCTCATCTTGCGACCTGCGCCATGCGAGGCTGAAGAAAGGGAATTATCCACACCCTTACCGCGGACTACGTATCCTGCGTCGCCCATTGAGCCTGGGATAACGCCAAGAACTCCCTGGCCTGCGGGAGTAGCTCCCTTGCGATGGACAATGACCTCTCGACCATCAGGCAAGCTTTCCTTCCATGCAAAGTTATGATGGTTTTCCACCACCGCCACTTCCTTCAAACCCATTGCCGCAGAAACACGTTGATGGATAATGTAGTGATTGGCGGAAGCAAACCTGCCGGCAAGTTCCATTGAAAGCCAGTATTCCTGACCTTCTTCTGAGTCAAGTGAAAGCCATGCCAAATGTTTGACGCTCTTATCGAGGTCAGGGTGCTTTTCCATGGCGAGCTTGCTGAAACGATCTGCAATCTTTGCGCCCACACCGCGTGAACCGCTGTGTGAGAGCAAAGCAAGGTATGTGCCAGGCTCCAGGCCAAACATGGCCTCATGCAACCTGAAACTGCCCCATTCGACAAAATGATTGCCAGTGCCGCTGGTGCCAAGTTGATTCATGGCTGTGTCTTTCAAGGTTTGTAATTGACGCGTAGCTTGCCAGGCATTGTCATCCAACACATCATGTTGTGCCTTTTTTGCGCCAGTCCACTTTGCGCCCATGCCAAAGGCTGTTTCATTCCAAAGTGATTCTTCAAACATACCTTTCTTTTGCCCAAGCAGGTTGGGTGAAATTTCGTAAACCGATAAACGCATACGGCAGGCAATGTCAACGCCAACGGCGTAGGGGATGACTACATTTTCAGTAGCAAGCACACCGCCAATAGGCAGACCATACCCAACGTGTGCATCAGGCATCAAAGCGCCAGTGACAGTGACTGGCAGGCGCATGGCGTTATTCATTTGAGCAACGGCACCATCGTCGATATTGTCCCGTCCCCAAATTGGGAAGGGGATTGGTTGTTCGAGCAATTCATCTGCAGATGGTTCATCCTTTTGCGCCAGGCGGATGCACTCGCGTGCGAGATCTGCGAGCAAAACATCAGCGAGGAAGTTGCCTGGAGATTGGCGCACAGCATCCAGTTGAGTCAGAACCGCTTCACGGTCCATGCCTTGATTCATTAAATGTGCCAGCAGCTTCCTTTGCAAGCCCGATGACTTTCATGAGCCAGTTGTTTTAATTTTAAAATCTTTCCTGTAATGATATCCTTTTATTCTCCAATATGTCACACTGAGCGGAGCGAAAAGTCTCTACGTCGATATTGAGACTCTTCAGTCGCTGTCGCTCCCTCAGAGTGACAGAGCTTGCTATATCGGATCAGGTGGGTCGCAAGGACCTTCACAATTAAGCGTGGTGAAGACTTCGGCTTGTAAAACCCAAGTTCCAGTTTGAGTGCGCTGCCATTTGGCGGCATATACACCTGATGCATGGGTAAATAGGTTCTTGTTGGTATACGTACCTTGCCAGTTACCAAGTTCTTCGGCGATGCCCCAGGCTTCATTGGTGGTGATCTCCCGTGGGGTTCTTCGATAGATAGCCGTGGGGTCGTTTTGGAATAAAGTTGCCCAACGTATTTCGTCCTCGTCTGCTCCGTGGAATTGGTCGCTGCGTCCTGTGACAAGGTGGTAGGAAGATGCCAACAGGGGACGAATTCCTTTTGAATTTTTCTCTGCAATGGCTTGGTTGAAACTTTCGCGGGCAGAACGAATCAATTCAGTTGATGTAGATTGGGTCATGATGTTTTCCTTTATTTGAAGAGTAAGGGCGACCCTCCAAGTTTTATCAAGTATTTCAATTAACCTGATGGGTTGTCCATGCGAGTTATGTTGTTTCTTCTAATTTCCAAAGTTCACGCATTTCCTGGCTGGTTTCAAGAAGTTGATCGAGTTTGCCTTCCGATTCAACGTGGCCATCTTTTAGGACAATGATGTGGTCTGCACGTCGCAAAAGCGGACGACGGTGAGAGACTACGAGACAGGTCATCTTGTTATTGGAAAAAATTCTTTCCCATAATTGACTCTCGGTTTCAACATCCAATGCGCTGGATAAATCGTCAAAGACGATCAATTCAGGTTCACGGATAAACATGCGTGCGGCGGCGGTACGTTGAGCCTGCCCGCCAGAGAGTTTGACTCCGCGGGAGCCGACCATGGTTTCCAGGTTGTCTTCCAAAATTTCAAGGTCACGATCCATGACCGCAAGTTTGGTAGCTTTGTAAATCTCCTCATCGCTTTTTTGCATGCCGAGCAGGATGTTATTGCGCAAGGTATTGCTGAACAAGCGCGGGACTTGTGCGGTATAGGCACAGCGTGGCGGAATGAGAAAATCTCCAGGAGATGTGAGCAGATTTTCGTTCCAGCGTATCTCACCTGATTCAAGTGGAAGCAATCCCAAGAGTGCACGTAAAAGAGTTGTCTTGCCAGAGCCAATGCGACCTGTGATAACTGTCAATGTGCCGCGTTTAATTTTTAGTGAGATATTGTCGATGCCGTTCGATGAACCAGCGTAATGAAATGTCAGATGGTCAGCGGACAGGCTGGAGAGTGAGTCCGATGTGGTTTTCGTCGCGTAGGTCACTTCAGGTAGTGGACCTTCCAAATCTATCTTTGTATGTTCCACCAATGCTTTCAATGGAGCATTTTCCATGAGATGGTACATGCGCTGAACAGAGACATCGAGTTGCTTATAACGTGCGGCCAGCATGCCTGCAAAGGTTGTCAGATCGCCCATGCTTTGCAAGAGATACACAAAGAGTGAAAAATCGCCGAGGGTGAAATGTCCCGTGCGCATGGATTGGCCAACGAGCACAAGAATCACACCAGTTCCCAAGGTGG
>JAXLVT010000021.1:0-62521 GCA_046328925.1 Anaerolineales bacterium | reverse complement strand
AGCGCGTGAACTGCATCCGCGACACGGTTGGGGTACACACACACCGCGCCGACGGTGATCCGTTCGCCGTTCAATCCAAGTTTTTCCATCATATCGGGTCGCAGCGGTTGTTTTGCCTTGGCACACAGACGCTGCACACGTCCGGGCGTGTCGTCGCCTGCGAGGGTGGTCAGGTCAATGTTGGTGATGGCGCGTAAAAGCCATGCCGCCTGCCAATCCTTTTTGACGGTGCGGCGACCTGTGAGCGTGGCGGTGCGGCGCTCCACTGCGCTTTTGTTGATGTGCGCGCCCATCACCCAATCAAGGTCAAGGGGCGTGCCGGGGTTACGAGTGTGATTACTAGTCATGGAAACTCCAAATAATTGTCTGACATGATTATACAGCCAAAGGATATTTATTTTTTCAAGGCACAAGAAGTCGCAGACATATTTAAATTAGGAACAATCCTGTCCTAATACCTCCTTACACTGAAAGTGTAGTTCAACACACTTTATAAGGAGAAAACAATGCAAGCAGAAAACGACGGACGAAATGACTTTGACTTCCTAATCGGTACGTGGAAAGTCCATCACCACAGGCTGATGGAGCGATTGAAAGGCTCAACCGAATGGGAGGAATTTGATGGAGATACAGTAGACCGAAAGCTCATTAACGGCTTGGGCAACATGGATGAAAACACGATTCATCGAAAGACAGGTGTCATCCACGCCATCAGCCTGCGGATTTTTAATCCGCAATCACAAGAGTGGAGCATTTACTGGTCCACAGATTTAACTGGAACCTTGGATGTTCCCATGATTGGCGGATTCAAAAATGGCATCGGCGAATTTTATTCGCAAGAAGTTTTCGAAGGTCGGCATATCTATAGCCGCTTCATCTGGTCAAAGATTCAGGCAGCCTCATGTCAATGGGAACAAGCTTTTTCAATAGACGGCGGAAAAACATGGGAAACCAATTGGATCATGGAGTTTGAACGAGTATGAAAACAAAAACCTATTCCCCGATTGTGGAACTTCGCATGTATACCCTCCGCAAAAATAGACGTGATGAATTAATCGAGTTATTCGAACGGGAGTTCATCGAGTCACGCGAAGCTGTGGGCATCCAAGTACTTGGTCAATTCCGCGATATCGACAACCCGAAAGGGTTTGTCTGGCTACAAGGCTTCAATGATATGTCTGCTCGGGCACAATCCTTAAATGCTTTTTATACCAGCCCCATCTGGATGGCCAACCGCGACGCCGCCAACGCCACCATTATTGATTCAGGAAATGTCTTGCTGTTACATCCCATCCACCCAACTGCTGGGTTTGACCTTCATCCTGGCAAACGTCCGCCACAAGGCAACACAAATCCACAAAATGGATTTGTAGCGGTCAACATTTACTATTTCTCCAAGCCTGTCTCTTCAGACTTTATCAACTTCTTTGAAAACACAATTCAACCTGCTTTGATTACAACAGGTGCATATCCCCTCGCTTCCTTCGTCACTGAGGACAGCCCCAACACCTATCCACGCTTACCCATCCGAGAGGGAGAACATGTCTTCGTTTACTTCTCAGGTTTTCGCGACGAAGAAGCGTACCAAAGTCATCTCGTTGAATCGGAAGATTCAAAAATCTGGAAGAATGAAATTTCAAGTTTCTTGAAAAAGCATCTCAAAGGAAAACCTGAAATACTACGGCTCACCCCCACTCCCCGTTCGTGGCTGACAGGAATCTCGTAAACGGTGACCTTAATCGTCGTATACTCCTGAATTATGTATCATCCTACAACTCGCGTACTTGCTGTGCTCACTTTGCTCCAAGCGCATGGACGCATGTCTGGCGCAGAACTGGCGCAACGCATCGAAGTCAACATCCGCACCCTGCGGCGTTATATCATCATGCTGCAAGACCTTGGAATTCCCATTGAAACAGAGCGTGGACGGAACGGTGCTTATATATTATCGGCGGGATTCAAACTCCCGCCGATGATGTTTACCAACGAGGAAGCATTGGCTCTGACGGTTGGATTAATTTCCGCGCGCCGCCTCAACCTCGCCGATACCGATCGCGCCATCGAAAGTGCATTTGCCAAGCTGGAACGAGTCATGCCACTTGATTTGAAGAGTCGCGTGCGTGCATTGACCGAGACCATCACGCTTGACCAAAACACGGCTTCCTCTCCCGCCCCGAGTGAAGCCATTCTCAGTGCCTTGAGCGGTGCTGCACAGCTTAAGCAACGCGTCCATCTACATTACCAGTCACCACAAGGCGAAGCTACGAAACGTGATTTTGATGCCTATGGCCTGACGTATTATCAACACAAATGGTACGTCGTCGGATATTGTCACCTGCGCCAGGACCTACGCTCCTTTCGATTGGACCGTATTCAACAGGTCAAAGAAGTAGATGCGCATTTTGAACGCCCCGAAGGGTTTGATCCGCTGGCGCATGTGATGCAAGCCATTGTCACATTGCCGCGCAAATATCCCTTTGAATTGTTGCTCAAAACCGATATCTCCACTGCACAAAATGAGGTTTTTGACTTCCTCGGAATTCTGGAAGTCCACAAAGACGGCGTGCTGATGCGCGGCAGTGTCGATGACCTAGGTTGGTTGGCGCGACAGGTCTCAATTTTTTCGTTTGATTTTGTAGTGCACGAACCAAAGGAATTAAAGGCAGAACTCAAAAAACACTCTACCAAATTGGCAAATCATTCAAGAAAAAACTCCTGACTTAAGTCAGGAGTTTTTGAAATCATTTTCTACTATTATCCACGTTCTCGATCATAAGTAAACCACTCAGGTGGAGTGGTGACGCGTTGTAATTTCCACGCCTCCACCACCAATTGAAGCGCCCCTGGCACCAAGGCACGCAAGGCTTCAATTTCCTGAGCATACTTTTTATAAACCAAACGGTCTTCTACATTCTCATTGCTGAGTTCTTCGTGAATCACTTTTAACAGCGCCAACGCCAAATCAATGGTCATATCTTCTTTCCCCTCCAAGAGCAAGCGAAACAGAGCCAACTGATCTTCAACAGTGGTGCCGCGAAATAATTCTTTATGGCTTGATGTAATAATTGGCATTCAACCTTATCCGAGGGCTCGTCATGGCTAATCAACAGCCTGAAGCTCCCTATCTAATGAGCCCCCATTATACAATGATTGAATGGAACTGACGAAAGTACCATTCCCACTTTTGCACAAGTATCAGAAAATTAGAAACAACTTTGTTCCGGGAGAACCCTATGCCAACAATCGAGTCGATTGTCCGCCAAATCAACAGAGAATTCGTTCCACAATTTGAGGAAAAACTGCGTGCCTACCTCGCAACCCAAGACCGCGAATGGCTGATTGAACAAATCGTGCGTTTGACCCTGGATGCCCACAGTCTGGAAGAACTTGACCGCAAACATTATCTTGATGTCGAAAGTAAAATCCGCTCCAAACGCCTCGAACGCGTCCGAAAGTTGAATCTCAATGAAAAGAAATTAAATCTCTTCCTGGCACGCTACAAAGGCGTCACTCGTGAAAAGCTAATCACCGACAAATTGCTGAAACCAGAAGCACCTGTCAAAGGGACTGAAATGATTACAGAAGAATTCCGCACGCAGGAAGGAAATGCCCTTTTACAAACAGCCAAGGATATGCTCTTTGGACTCTTGTTCGGCGATTCTGTTCTAAATGTTGTTTTTGAAAGAACGCAACGTGAATTACTCACGCTGACAGTCCCACGCACAAAATCGGAAGCGCTTAATTTTATGAAAGCCTCCACCGAACTCAGCGCACTCGGCACCTGGCAGGACCCCAAAGGAGCCGCCAACGATTTTCATGCCGAGAACATTTTGATGGAAATTGAATATGGAGAAGTGGAAACTGAATTAATCGGAAATGGCATCATCACCACGCTCAAGATAATCAACAATCTTGAAATCAATGAAGAAATTCTATATGGGCGCATGACTGAAATTGAGCAAAGTACACTTGTCTCACAAAAGTTAATGAAGATACAATAAGCAAATTCTTATCACCCAAAGGAATTTCTATGAAACTAACTGCTCCAACTTCTGAAGAGTATGCACCTTTTTACAGTGACTATATTCAACGCGGCACAGCCCGCGGAGATGTCATCGCCGCACTGCCCAAACAAATAGATGAGTTACACAATGCACTAGGAGCATTAACCGAAGCGCAGGCGCTCTACAAGTTTGGCCCTGCAGAATGGTCGATTAAAGAAGTGCTCGGACATCTCAACGATGTCGAGCGCGTTTTTTCCTATCGCTTGTTGTGTGTTTCTCGAAATGACCAAACTCCCCTCCCTGGTTTTGAACAGGAAGATTACGTCCGCGAGGCTGGCTTTGACAATTACGCATTGAAAGATTTACTTCAGGAATTTGAATTTCTACGCCGCGCGAATATTCTCGCCATCAACAGTATGACCAATGCCACCGTCGATCATCGTGGCACCGCCAGCGGAAATCCTGTCAGCGCTCGAGCCTTAATCTACATGCTCGTCGGTCATGTAGAACACCATATGGCAAGCTTGCACGAAAAATATTTACCTAGTTTGAAATAATGTATAGCACAACAAGCACTTTTATTCCTGCATGTTATACTGGCGGTTATGCGCTCTTCCAATAAAACATTAGCAATCATCCTTAGCATAGCAGCAACATTCTATTTAATATTTATCCTTGGCACATCCTTTCTCGTAAAGGATGTGCGTTACTTTACCCTCGTCGATGACGCCATGATTTCCATGCGCTACGCCAAGCATTTGGTGCAAGGGCATGGATTTGTCTGGAACATCGGCCAAGCGCCAGTAGAAGGCTTCACCAATCTTGGCTGGACTCTTTACATGGCTTTGTTGCATCTTTTCCCATTTCCAGCAGCAAAGATTTCATTGGCAGTCATGCTCACATCCGCAGTTGTTTTGCTGGCAAATTTAGTTGTCGTTTATAAAATCTCTCAAACCTTATCTCCTGAATCTACATACGCTCCCTTACTCTCCACTCTGATTACAGCTTTTTATTTTCCGCTCGTCTTCTGGTCACTGCGCGGCATGGAAGTTGGCTTATTGACCTTATTGATTAACTATGCCTTGCTTCTTGCCATCAAACAAGAAAATCAAATTCTAACGAGTGCAATTCTTGCCTTCGCAATCATTGTGCGCTTCGACGCCGCAATTCCTGCAATTCTGATTGCCGTTTATTTTTTCATCAAAAGAAAATCTTTTCTTCCCATTTTCGCTGTTCTCTTTACAGTTGTTGCGATTCTTGTCTTCCAAAAATATTATTTTGGCGATTATCTCCCCACTACTTATTACCAAAAAGTCACTGGCTACACAACCATAGACCGTATTCGCAAAGGCATTCTGGTCTTCAATGAATTCGCCACAAGAGATACACTCACTCTGTTACTATTCTCGCTCGCAGGTCTTTTCTTTTACAAACAACGTTCTCTCGAAAGCTTTCTACTCCTCGGCATCTTTTCCGCTCAATGCGCTTACTCCATTTATGTTGGTGGTGACTATGCCGAACCAGAGACCAATGCAGCCAATCGCTTCATCACCCAAGGGATGCCTGCGCTATTTATCCTTTTTAGTTGGATGACCAGTCGCTTCCTCTCTGACCTCAAGCCTGCTCAATCCCAATGGACATTGACCAACGCCAAAGTGAATCCTGCCATTCCGCTAGCAGTCATTCTATTACTCATCATCAGTGGCGAACCCTGGTTCACGTACACCATCGACAATGCCCCGCTCCTCAAAGCAGATATTCGTCGTGTGAAATTAGGGTTACACATTAAAGAAAACACAGACCCAGAAGCCGTCATTGCTGTCCATGCCGCAGGGCAAATCCCATATTATTCTGAACGCCCTACCATCGACCTGCTCGGCCTCAACGACCCGATTGTAGCCAAAGGTCCAGGCAACGGAGATTTCTACCCAGGCCATAATAAATGGAATTACGAATACAGCATCAATCAACTACGCCCTGATGTGATTGCTGATAATTTCAGTCCACTGGGCGGCTTCATGCGCAACAATTCGCTCTATCAACTTCTTGACAGCGATATTTACATACGAACCGACAGTCAACTGATCAACATTCAAGGACTAGCCAGCAAAGATTATAGGTAAACATGAAATCATTTCCAATTGCTCCAAAACGCCCACACTATCTAACTCAGCATGGAATTACTCGTAATGATGAATACTACTGGATGCGCGAACGTGAAAACCCTGAAGTGGTGGAATACCTAAAAGCAGAAAATGATTATCTCGAAGAAGTAACGGGGCACACTCAATCACTCCGAGCTGAATTATTTGAGGAAATGAAGGGGCGCATCAAGGAAGCAGACGAGACTGTTCCAGAAAAACTAGGGAATTATCTTTATTACAGAAGAAATGAAGCAGAAAAGCAATATCCCATCTATTGTCGAAAAGTAGATGCAGAAAATTCTGCAGAAGAAATCCTCTTAGATCAAAACCAATTGGCTGAAGGCCACGAATTTTGTAGCGTGAGCGCCTTTGCCATCAGCCCTGATGGAACCAAGCTAGCTTACTCTGTAGATTTCGAAGGCGCAGAAGTTTACACAATTCATATCAAGGATTTAGAAACAAGCTCCTTGTACCCAGAGTCAATTCACAGGGTGTTGGGAAGCGTATATTTTCCCATGGGAATTGAATGGGCAAATGATAGTCAAACCTTCTTCTACGTCACCTTGGATGAATATCATCGTGCGGACAAAGTATTCCGCCACAAAATCAATACAGCGCCCCAACAAGATGTACTGATCTTTCACGAGACAGATGATACGTTTTCTCTGTCTGTGTTTAAGACACGTAGTGAAAAATTCATCATGACGTATCACTACAATACGGTCTCACAAGAATTACGATTTCTACCCGCCGACTCACCTGAGGAAAATCTAACAACGATAGAACCGCGCAAACAAGGGCTTGAATATTATGCGGTTCATCACGGAGATTATTTTTTCATCATCACAAATGACCAGGCCAAAAACTACCGATTGATGAAAACACCCGTCGCAAAACCTGGCATGGAGCATTGGCAAGAAATTCTTCCTCAACGTGAGGATACCCTCGTAGAAAGTATTGATGCATTTGAAGACTTTCTCGTTCTCCATGAACGTAGAGGTGGTTTAAAACAATTACGCATCAGCTCAGTGGACGGGGTAAGCGCTGTGCATTATGTAAAATTCCCTGACCCCACGTATGAAGTTTATGTTGGCACAAACCCTGAATTTAAAACAAACGTCCTTCGATTAAGATATTCTTCTTTAATTACTCCTCCCTCGATTGTCGACTACCATATGGATACAGGAAAATGGGAATTGAAAAAAGAGGATGAAATCCCAAGTGGATACGACAAAGCACAATACACCACCGAATACATCTTCGCCAATGCTTTAGATGGAAAACAGATTCCGATATCCATTGTTTATAAACGTGGATTAAAACGAGATGGAAACAACCCTACATTGCTTTATGGGTACGGCTCCTACGGAGCCTCAAGCGATGCCAACTTTAATGCCAGCCTGCTTAGTTTAATCAATCGCGGTTTTGTGTTTGCAATCGGACATGTCCGCGGCGGCTCAGAAATGGGTCGTGAATGGTACGAAGATGGCAAAATGTTAAATAAGAAAAATTCTTTTACCGACTTTATTGCTTGTGCAGAGCACTTAATCAATGCAGGCTACACATCCTCTGAGAAATTAGCGATTACAGGTGGTTCTGCAGGTGGATTGTTAGTCGGCGCTTGTATGGTGATGCGACCAGATTTATTCAAAGTTGTCATTTGCAAAGTCCCCTTTGTTGATGTGGTTACCAGCATGAGCGACCCGACGATTCCACTAACAACGCTGGAATATGATCAATGGGGTAACCCTGAAGAAAACAAAGATGAATTTGAATACATGCTCTCCTATTCCCCGTACGACAATATCAAATCTGTGAATTATCCGCATCTCTTATTGACTACAGGATTCAATGATCCACGTGTAGCCTATTGGGAGCCCGCCAAATTTCTAGCTAGAATCCGCGCCACTAAAACAGATGATCATTTAGCCCTTTTACAAACCAATTTCAGCACTGGTCACGCTGGCGCCAGTGGTCGATATGATTTTCTAAAAGAAAATGTTTTGGATTTTTCTTTTCTAATTGACAAATTGCGATAACAATAAAAAAGACGGTCTGGATATCCAGACCGTCTTTTTTATTTAAATTTTCTATGCAGGTTGTGCTGCTTTGGCAACAGCATCTTCCAACATCTTGGTAGTCAACGATTTTGGACGTTCAATGGGCTGTCCCAACGCACGAGCCCAGACATAATTGGCAGTGACGCCAAGGGCGCGACCTACACCGAATAACACGGTATAGAAATCAAAGTCACGTACACCGTAGTAATACTGCAAAGTACCGCTAATTGCATCTACATTCGGAGCGGGGTTCTTCGCCTTACCTTGTTCTTTGAGCACTGCAGGAACTACATCAAAGACCAAGTCGGCCAAGCGAAGGAGTTCGTCATCTGGGAAGCGCTTCTTGGCAAATTCCATTTGCGCCATATAGCGAGGATCAGGGACACGCAAAACGGCGTGACCATATCCAGGAATGACATGTCCACCATTAAGTGTATCCCATGCAAATTTATAAAGATCATCACGGGAAGGAACGCCACCAAACTTCTTGTGCACTTCCAACAGCCAGCCCAAACACTCTTGGTTGGCAAGGCCATGTAAAGGTCCAGCGAGACCGTTTAATGCGGCAGAGAAAGAAAGGTATGGGTCTGAAAGAGCAGATCCAACCAAGTGCATGGTATGTGCAGAGACATTTCCAGCTTCATGATCGCTATGCAAAATGAAATACAAGCGTGCAAGTTCAGAATATCCCTTCTTATCTGAAACCTTCATCATTTTGGCAAAGTTTGCGCCGTAATCCAATTTGGGATTGTATTTCGGCTTGGCAGATTCACCAAAGTATTTCATGCGATAAATATAAGCAGCAATGATTGGAAGTTTCGCAGTCAGGTCGAGGCTATCTTCCAAGGCTGCTTCCCAATACACATCTTTCTTCATGCTGTGATATTTGCTGGCAAAGACTGAACCACTTTGCAAAGCCAAGACCGCTTGCGAAAAGAGAGTCATCGGATGAGTCTCTTTCGGCATGGTCTTCAACATCTTATATACATAATCGGGAACGGTTGCGCGTTTGGCCCACTCTGCTTCTACAGCTTGAGCATCTTCTTTGCTGGGTACTTCGCCAATCATCAAAAGATAATATAAGCCACCCACCAAAGGCATTTTTCCACCACGAGCTTTTGGCAATGCTTTCAACAACTCGGGGATGGATAACCCACGGAAACGAATCCCCTCCGCAGGGTCAACGAATGAAATATCAGAAAGCATGGATTTGATATCGCGCATCCCGCCAACAATCTGGCCGACGGTGACATCATCTACTTTCACTTCAGCGTGTTCCTTGGCAAGAGACTTAATGCGCTCACGCCACGCAGGCAATTGGGCAGAGATTTTTTCATGCAAAATCATTGTTCCTCCAAAACCTAGAATGTCACCAGACTTTTCAATGCTTCATGTGTTTCTTTGACAGATGCAGCCGATTTCTCAAACATAGCTTTTTCTTCGGCGTCAAATTTATATTCAATAATTCTTTCCATGCCACCTGCACCGAGCATCACAGGCACACCGAAGTACATATCGTTCAAACCATATTCACCATTCATGTAAGCAGCACAAGGTACGATTAATTTTTTATCTTTCAAAATCGCATCGGCCATCTGCACACAAGCCATGGAAGGCGCGTAATACGCAGAACCAGTCTTGAGCAAATTGACAATTTCACCACCGCCCTTGCGCGTGCGATTAACAATCGCTTCCAATTTGTCGGCGGGCAAATATTCCATCAAAGGAATGCCAGCCACATTGGAGTGACGAGTCAATGGAACCATTTCATCGCCGTGACCACCCAACACATAGCAGTTGATGTTTTCAACACTGACACCAGTTTCCATTGCGACAAAAGCGCGCATACGAGCAGAGTCCAAAATGCCAGCCTGACCGATCACGCGTTCGCGTGGCAAGCCCGTCTTCTTCATGGTCAAATAGGCCATAGTGTCCAACGGATTCGTCAATACAATGTAAATAGCATCTGGGGAGTATTTCAAAGTTTCAGTAGCGGCCTTACCAACAATTTCAGCATTGGTCTTGAGTAAGTCATCACGGCTCATGCCAGGTTTGCGAGCCAACCCAGCAGTAATGATGATGATATCTGAACCCTTGGTAGCCGCATAATCATTTGTACCTGTAATTTCTGAATCCTTGCCAATAATCGGCATGGCTTGAGCAAGGTCGAGGCTTTTGCCTTGAGGCATTCCCTCCACTACATCCAATAAAACAACATCAGCCAATTCGCGTTCGGCAATCCAGTGTGCGGCTGTGGAGCCTGTCATACCAGCACCGATAATAGAGATTTTCTTCATGGTTCCTCCAATGGTTTTTCGTCGGCGTGGCAACGCCGCTATTTTTCAACTCATTTTATCCGAAAGTCATATAGGTAAAAAGTACAAAATGTCACATTTTTTCGCGCAATAAAAGGACTCGCTTGGGTACGAGTCCTTTTTGAAAAATCATTTCGCCAGATTTAGCTGTCTGGATGGAGCAACCAGCCATCCCTAAGGTTGACGCGCATCCACATCGCTTCTTTCTTAACTGTGAGCTGCTCCCGGATCTTCGAGGAATCTCGTCGCCTGAATAGCAGCGGCTGCCCCCATCCCCGCCGAAGTGATGACTTGCTTGAAGTGTTGGTCAGCCGCTTCCCCAGCTGCATACACACCTTTGACACTGGTTTCCATTTTTTCATTGACTGTAATATAACCAAGTTCATTCATTGCCAATTGGCCTTTGAACATATCTGTGTTGGGAGTGTGCCCGATAAAAATGAAGAAGCCATCCGTTTCAAATTTGCTTTCTTCACCAGTCTTCACGTTCTTCAATTTCAAGTAATCTACTTTCGTAGTACCCACTGCTTCAGTGACAACAGTGTTAAGAATGAAGTTCATCTTGGGATGCTCTTTAGCACGCTTCTGCAAAATGGCACCAGCGCGGAAATCTTCACGACGATGAATTAATGTAACTGAAGAAGCATAGCGGGTAATGAACAATGCTTCCTCAAAGGCGCTGTCGCCGCCACCTACAATAACCACTTTTCTATCTTTGAAAAACCAACCATCACAGGTGGCACAATAAGAAACGCCACGACCTGTCAATTCCACTTCACCAGGAATTTCAAGGTGGTTTGGATTGGCACCCGTGGAAATAATCAAGGTTTCTGCTTTATATACACCGCTATCAGTTGTGACAGTAAATGGGCGTTGAGATAAATCCACTTCGTGCGCCATATCGAATTCAACCTTGGCACCAAAGTGTTCAGCTTGCTTTTGAAATAATTCACCTAGTTGCGCACCACCAACACCTTCAGGAAAGCCTGGGTAATTCTCAATCATGTGAGTCAAAGCTGCCTGACCACCCAACTGCATCCCCGTCAACACTACAGGCTCAAGTTCTGCACGTGCCGCATACAATGCTGCAGATAGCCCCGCAGGACCCGCTCCCAATACCAATACCTTCACATGTTTCTCGTTGGACATTTTTTATCTTCCTTAGGCATTCCGCCTGTAATTTATTTTCAATCACCATCAAGACGCACCTATTGCGCCTGCTATTACCGCCCCGCATTGTATCAGATGCTTACAAGCATGAAAAGTTGCAAAAGCTTTAGAAATTCTGATACTTCTCTTACACAGCCTCCACAATCTCTGACAGCCTCATCCACAATTTCTACACAATGGATTGATACATTTAGGCCGTAAGAACAAACCAAATCAATCACCTATTGGAGGTAACAATGTTTCGCAAAGGTTTAGTTTTTCGTGTGATCGGAGTCATACTTCTGCTTGGCCTCATCGCCGCAGGCGGCTTCATGGCTTTCAAGGCTGGACAAGTTAACGGTATTTCGCAGGCTCCAGCCGTAGCAACCGCCATCGCCAAAGCTGCTGAGAACGGACAAGGCGCCAACGTTCCACCCATGATGTACGGTCACGGCTATGGATACGGTAACGGGTATGGAATGCCTGGTTACGGAATGTACGGATACGGCATGCATGGATATGGTGGCCATCACTTTGGCTTCTTCCCACTCGGCGGTATCTGCTTCTCAATCTTCTTCTTATTCCTGTTTTTCGGTTTGATCAAAATGATCTTCTTCCGCAGAATGATGCACCACGGTGGTCACATACACGGACCTTGGGGCAGACACTGGGAAGGCGGCGTGCCCCCAATGTTCAACGAATGGCACAAACGCGCTCATGGTGAAGCTCCATCTGAAAACCAAAGCGAAAAGAAAGAAGAGTAAGGGCTGACAAAGAAAGAGGAATGGAAATCTAACGATTTCTTTCCTCTTTCTTATTCCTTTATATTTCGCCTCTTCTCCCTTATACTTCCCTATCATGCAAACCATTCTTGTCGTTGACGATGAACCGAAAATTGTGCGCCTGGCACGAGACTATCTGGAAAAAAACGGATACCGCGTGGTCACTGCCACAGACGGTCAATCTGCACTGACCACTGCCCGCCGCGAAAAGCCTGACCTCATCGTCCTCGACTTAATGCTCCCCATCTTGGATGGACGTGAAGTTTGTAAAATTCTGCGCCGTGAAAGTGATGTCCCCATCATCATGCTCACCGCACTGGCAGAAGAAGTGGATCAAATCACTGGCCTCGAAATTGGCGCCGATGATTACATCACCAAGCCATTTTCTCCGCGTGCACTGGTGGCAAGAGTCCGCGCCATGCTACGAAGAGCCCACGGCGAGGTAAAACTTCCAGCCATCATTCGATCGGGCGCATTGGAAATTGACACCGAAAAATATCTAGCCATGCTCAACAGCAAGCCCATTCAACTCACGCCAAATGAATTCAAATTGCTCACTCTGCTCGCAGGTCACATTGGGCAAACTCTCACCCGTGAGCAACTACTGGAAGATATGCACGGAGCAACTTCCAGCGTAGATCGAAGCGTAGATTCTCATATCAAAAATTTACGCAAAAAACTTGAAGTCGATTCAAATAGTCCATCGATTGAAACAGTATATGGAATCGGCTATCGGTTTGTAGAACAAAAATAATTATGCAACATCACGAACATAATCACAACCACTCTCACTTTCCAGGACACCAATGGCGCAACGGCCGAAAATTCTTTTGGCCCTTTGCAATCTTCCTTGGTGGTGTCACTTTATTTTTTCTAGTCACAATTGGAATCATCATTTATTTTTTCAGCACCCAGTCAAATACTCACATGCATATGGGCATACCCATTCCCATACTCCTGTGTGGTATTCCTATCTTGTTTTTTATTATTACTTCCATTGTTGGGAGCTTCACATTTCGAAGATTTGGCAGGCCTATGACCGAAATTTTCTCGGCCATTGATTCGATTTCAGAAGGCGACCTCTCAGTACGCGTACGAGAAAACTATCCGCGCCAATTTGGGCAACTTGCACGTCGCTTCAATCACATGGTTAGCGAGCTGGAACGCGCCGAACAACAACGCCGTAACCTCACCGCAGATATCGCGCACGAACTTCGCACTCCACTACACATTATTCAAGGCAATTTAGAAGGCATGATTGATGGTGTGTATGAACCAAATGAAGAAAACATCAACAACACGCTTGACGAAACCAAATTGCTTGGACGCCTCGTAAACGATTTGCAGACTCTTTCCCTCGCAGAAACCAAACAACTTCCGCTTCATCCTACCCACTTCCTGCTCGCTGACCTGATTCATGATCTCACTTCAAGTTTTTCCTCTCAAGCCATCTCCGAAGAAATTGAGTTGCAATCAAATGTTTCCGATTCATCGCAAGAGATTACTGCCGATTACGATAGACTGAATCAAGTTCTATCAAACTTAATTTCGAATGCGCTCCGTCACACTCCAAAAGGCGGAAGCATTTCACTTAGTACCGAAACAGTTGATAATAAAATCCGCATCGAAGTTCAGGACACTGGTGTAGGGATTCCACCAGAAGATGTGCCTTATATCTTCGACCGTTTCTGGCGTGGAGACAAATCCCGCACAGGCCGCACCAACAGCGGACTCGGTTTAGCTATTGCAAAACAACTCATCCAAGCCCACAACGGATCGATTGAAGTTCAAAGTGAAGTTGGTAAGGGTACGAAGTTTGTCATTGAATTAAATAAATAAAAAGAAGGCCACGGTATCAACGTGGCCTTCTTTTTATTTCACAGCTTTATCTGTAATTTCCAAAGCCTTATCAAGAATATCAATTCCCTCTTTCAATTCTTCTTCCGTAATAATCAACGGTGGGATGATCAGCACCGTGTGCCAATGAGTATACAAAAACAATCCGTGATCTGTGCAATATTTTTTCAGCGCTACCATCTCAGGCGATGAGCCATTCCAAGGAGCCAGCGGTTCTTTGGTCTTACGATCTTTCACCAATTCAATAATTCCAAACAAACCAATATTGCGAACTTCCCCAATGGAAGGATGCGCTTCGCCCAAATCAGTCAACATACGGCGCAGAGCAATTCCTATTTCAGCAGAATGTTCAACAATCTTATCCTGCTTCATGGCATTGATATTCGCCACAGCGGCCGCCAATGAAATGGGATGCGACGTGTAAGTCAATCCGCTTTCAAAAGCATGGTCATCAAACGCAGCAGCGATTTCAGGTTTCATCGCCACAGCTCCCAGCGGTGCATACGCAGAAGTGAGTCCCTTGGCCATGGTGATGATATCTGGCACTACATCCCAATGTTCAATAGCAAACATTTTGCCCGTGCGGCCAAATCCGCTCATTACTTCGTCGCAGATCATCACAATTCCGTATTTATCGCATAAGGCACGCACACCTTGCATATAGCCCTGCGGCGGAATGATGATGCCATTTGTGCCAGTCACTGATTCCATCAAAACGCCCGCAATGGATTCGGGACCTTCATACAAAATAATCTCTTCCAGATGATTTAGATAATCGCGCGCGAATTCTTCTTCTGAAATATCTGGATTGGTTCGATGAAAAGTAGAGCGATAACGATATGGGTCCAGAAAATGGACAACGCCTGTCATCAAGTTTGGCTCCCACCCCACACGGCGTGGATCCCCCGTCACTGCCATGGCTCCAGCGGATGCGCCATGATATGAGCGATAACGTGAAAGTATCTTATGGCGCTTGGTATATCCACGCGCCAACTTGATGGCATTCTCATTTGCGTCCGCGCCACCAAGAGTAAAGAGGACTTTGCTCAACGCACCCTTCGGCGTGACATCTGCCACGGTCTTGCTTGCAATCGCACGAATCTTCGTCGCCATACCTGGCGCAGCATAAGGCAATTCGGCAGCTTGCTCCTGCATGGCTTTGATGACGCGCTCATCTCCATGTCCAATATTCACGCACATCGTCATCGAATTGAAGTCAAGATATTTTTTATCATCCACATCCCAAAAGTACACACCCTTGGCGTGTTTGATGGCAATTGGGTTGACCTTGGCTTGCGCAGACCAAGTCCAAAAGACATGCTCTTTGGAAAGTGAAAGAATTTCTTCGTCGGAGAGATCAAACATGGGTTTTAATCCTTAGTGAAAGTTGATATGGGAATTATAATCCCCGTTCCATGTCACAAATTTCTTTGTTCACACGAATAGTAGTTATAAGGACAACTCGAGAGACAAATTGGCTAAAACAAATTTAATCTATTTAGTCTCTCGTCGAAACCAAGCCACCAATTGTGCCAGCCCTAATAAAATCACCAACACTAAAAACACACCCCATTCAAACGTAAATTTAAATTGCAGGCGCAAGGCAAAAGAAGCCAAAGCCAAGCCAGCAAAAGTCAACAAACTTAATCGGGCAATATGTCTGCGTTCCATTCCATACGTTTGCGAATCTTTAGGGAGGAAATGTAAACGATGATGGAATTCAGTTAGGTCCCATGCAAACAATGCAAAGATTCCGCTGGCAATCATCCAGCCTGGGTTAAACCCAACCCATAAACCAAAAGCTGCTGCAAACACTGAAATAAACAACCCCACTGAAGAGACCCATCTCCAATTCTGCCATAACGAAACAAGCCAAAATACAGCAAAGACGATCAGCCAGCGAGAAACCGAAATTAAACCTGCTTCTTCAAATCCCCAAAACAAAGTTCCCATACTGATGATGATACTAGAAATAAGTGCGATCAATGTCAAGATATCCTCCTCAAAACAGAGCCATGTGGATGAGAGCGCATCAAAGTCGGACCAACAGTTTGATCAAACGGCCTCGACACATCCCACTCGATTACTTGGACTCCAGCCCGCTCTAGTTTACGAATTAATAAATCGCGTTCCAATCGAATCATTCGAGTCGCAACTTTTACATTTTCATTGGCAGGCAATAGTCTTCGTTCAAACTCAACTGGATCTGGGCTAACCACCAGTACTTGATATCCGCGTGCACGCAATTGCACCATAACGCTTAAATCATCGTTAACTAAAGAACTGACCAATACAATTTGAGATTCAGGTGGGAACATACGGGAAGATAAATGTTCTAACCCTTCAAAAACGGAGCTCACTCCAACTTCGGCGCGGGCAAGGGCATACAAAACTCGTTCGCGTTGAAGCTTTCCATACCCGGGCAAAGTCCACCCTAAATACGCGCCATACACCAATAGCCCAACACGATTGCCTTGAGAAATAAATGCATCTGATAAAGTAGCAGCAGCCTGTACTGAATATTCAAAAATAGACTGTTCTCCATGGAATACATTTGCACGTTCGCGCGCATCCACAACAATCCCGACGTCTGCCACTCTTTCCTGTTGATATTCATTTGCAAACAAAGCTTCTGCATGGCGCGCACTAGCATGCCAATTGATGGAACGTGGCGTATCGCCAGGTTGATATTCCCGTACGCCAAAAAACTCAGTCCCAGAACCGCCAGCACGAGCAGGAATCATGCCTGCATACACCCGTGTTCGGCGCGGACGAATGGAAATGGATTTCAATCGACGCACCTCAGGGAAAACAACTAATTGCCCTGTGGTTAAAAGGGTTTGCTCTCGACGTATTAAACTCAGTGCGTCACATGCTTCAACTTTAATGGATTCAAACGAATATGCCCCACGCGGGCCTGCAATCGTATATGTCAGTGAGTGGGAAGCGCCTGCAGGAAGATGCATCAAGCTTCGGGGAGAACCGAAGCGAATTTCGAGATTCGATGAAATCTTATCCTCAAGATATAGTTCTTCAATCTGTCCTCCCAAATTCTTGATATTTAAAGTCACAACAATATCAGAATTGGGAATGACCCGTTCACTGGAAAACACTCTTTCGATTTGCAATTTAGGTGTTTCAGGTGCGGTATAAAAACCAAAAAACAAATATAAAACAAAAGGAATTGCAAATGCCATGTATTCGCTGCGCAGTGAGATTAACCCTGCCAGCAATAGGAAGTAAACAATGGCAGAAAGAACTAGAAACCGTTTCATAAATTAATTACGATGAGCAACTTATTGAATCACTGGCACGGGAGTCTGTGAAAGAATATCGCGAATGACTTCCCCATTTACTTGTTGAGACATCCAATATTCAGGGAGAAGCAAGAGACGATGGCTTAATACAGGCACAGCAAATCGTTTAATATCATCAGGCAAAACATAATTACGCCCTGAAATTGCGGCATTGGCTCGCGCCATTTTTAGAAATGCGAGAGAAGCACGCGGACTAGCCCCCACAGACACACGCCGGTCAACACGTGTGGCATGTACAAGCGCAGAAATATAACCTTCCAAATCTGAATCGACATGTACTTCTTCAAGGGCAGAACGCATATCAGCAACTTGTGTTGATTTCGCCACAACGCGTAATGAAAGATCATCTTGTTTTCTTTGACGCCGCCTCTGAAGAATTTCCTTCTCTTCGGCAGCGCTGGGATACCCAACTGTTAACTTAATCATAAAACGATCGAGTTGCGCCTCAGGTAATGGGAACGTACCTTCATATTCAATTGGGTTTTGAGTAGCGAGAACGACAAAAGGTTCGGGCAATTGTAAACTTTCTCCTTCAATTGTCACTTGCCCTTCTTGCATCGCTTCCAATAAAGCAGATTGTGTTTTAGGAGAAGCGCGATTGATTTCATCTGCTAGCAGGATGTTGGTGAAAACAGGTCCTTGCCGTAGCTCAAACTTATTTTCGTACGATTAAAGATATAACCACCAGTAATATCACCAGGCAATAAATCGGGTGTAAATTGGATACGCTTGAATTCAATCCCAAAGCAGAGCATAGCAAAATACAGGCAATCAAGGTCTTCCCCAAGCCAGGAAAATCCTCAAGTAAAACATGACCGCCCGCCAATGTTGCAGCCATGATGTTTTCTAGCAAATCTCGTTTTCCCACTACAGCACGCTCTACTTCTTTAATCTGCATTCTTACTTATCTCCGAAACTTTAGTGATGTCCATTTCCGGTTATTCTCCATTTCTGATTCAAGATACTTTCCAGTACGATTTGTGGTTGTACATCAAGGGAGTTTCTTTACGTTGTCCCCAACCTGTTTTGGGGAAATCGGCAAAAGAGCCATTCAGCCAGATCAAATAGGCACCTACATTCTTTGGCGGATCCAATTCCTTGTTAGCAGACTCGAAAATTTATATTTGGTGCTATGCCCTTCTCGTTGTTCAAGAGTTCATGAGCAATTCTCCCCATTCGATTCGCAAGCATCCATTTATAGTAATTTCCTAATTTATTTTTCGCCACCAAGGTTGACAAAGCTTCAATCGGCCCTTGCGTTTTTCTTTTTGGAAGTTTAAGTATTGTGTAGGTATTTCGATTAACAAACCTCGTATTGCAGTAAAAAGAATTGTAAAAATCAGATGATCAAATTACTAGCTGTGGGAGCAAATGATAATACAATCCCAACAGCCACCACAGATATGTGACAAATGGGAGGATGACAACTTCGTAAATCACATGGCGCAAAACAAAAGCAATGACAACCGCAATAAAAATCAACAGAGGTTCGGCGCGCTTCATCAAACAGCCTCATTAAAGATTCAGTAATTGCAGACAAACACGCAACTGCCTCATTAATCTCGGATTTTGCCCAGCAGGCAAATTCCCATATCTCGCAACTTCAAATAAATGTGTCAAACGCTCAACAGGTTCTCGTGGCAAACCAACTGAAACTAGTCGAGAAGCGAATTCTGACGAAGTCATCGAACGGACACGCTGGAATACGTTTATCTGAAATAACAACTGACATGCGTTCATAGCATTCAATGATCGCATTTTTATAATTCTGACCGTCTTCAAACTGTGCAAAGATTCCTGGCAATATGTTCAATGGCTTCGATTTCTCTCCAAATCAGTATCTGTCTTTAAAACTGTTTGCAAGTGTTACGGAAACTATTGACTTATCCACCAAGCCACTATTACAAAAAGAATAATTGCTACAAATCCAACAACAAAGGGAAATCAGTTCACATCTTGAGGTGGTTGAAATTCAGGCACAGGAGCATCACGGGGTTTAAAGTAGCAGGAAGTTGTCCCATGGAACCAAATTTTCCAAATAAATTGGCTAATAAATCTGGTCTTTTTTGAATAATATACGAAATGACTAAAGGCAAAAGGGCAAACCGAAGAAACATTAGAAGTAACTTTTTTCGTAATTCAGGACTTAATAAAGTAACCAAAATGACAAATAAGAATAAAACCGCCCAAAAAGTCACCTGTTTCCACAAAGGTGCCTCTACCGTTGTTTGAAGCAAACGACTGACCCCAATCTCAACTTGAACTTCAGGCCTGCCATCCCCACCGCCAAATGATTGGGATGGCAAAAAAATAATATTTCGTAAAGCAGCTGGCAACATTAATGCAAGCAAAGTCAAAACACCAAAAAACAGAACTGCGTTTGTTTTGAAAAAGATTTTGCATGGTAGAGAATTTTACCATTTGATGGAAACCCACATGATATACTACCGAAACACTCCAGACACATTGATTAACCCTATAGGTACATAAAATGACAAGTGATTGTGACGGCAAACTTCACCCAAAAGCAATTGAAGGGATGAAATTATTTAACGGGGAAAAATGCTGAATCCATGAGGAGCTGAAACAGCCTGGCGGGATGAAGCAGGCAATATCGTTCGCTATATCAGGGGAATTTTACAAATTGCAGTGGCCTATCTACATCACACGCGGAAATTACGATGGCGCAATCAAAGTGTATGGACGAGCATTGAAATGGCTGAACGAATATCCTGATGTTTGCCGTGGCGTGAACATTGGTCAACTAAAAAAAGATGCGTACATAGTAATAAACACGGTAGAAGCATTAGGCGCAGAGAACATCAGCAAGTTTAATTCCACATTATTCAAGCCTATCCAATGGAACGAAAAGCGAACTTGGATCTGTGATAAAGTGTGGAAGTGAAATGAAAGAGTTGCAAAGTCAGCTGCCCAAACTGCGGAAACAGGTTTGATTGTTCTGATTTGAATATCTATTTTGATTAATGCAGAAAGAAGAATATGAGGTCACTTTTTGAAAATAAGATAGCCCTCATCACAGGTTCTGGACGCGGCATTGGAAAAGCCATTGCCCTGCATCTCGCCCAACTAGGCGCAGATGTGGTGATTAACTTCTTCCACGTCATGGCCCAGCCGAAGAAACTGCGAAGGAAGTGGAAGCCCTTGGCCGACGGGCATTGTTGGTAAAAGCGGACGTTGGCGATTTGGACGACATCACTCGTTTATTTGATGAAATTGAAAAAGAGTTCGGCCGGATTGGACGTTCTCATCCATAATGCGGCTTCAGAGGATATAACCGTCCGGCGATGGAACAAAAACCCAAAGGCTGGGACTGGACCATGAACATCAACGCGCGCTTACTTTTCTCTGCTCAACCTTTTGTACGGCAACGTTGATGGAAAAACGTGGCGGCGGAAAGATTGTCAGCATTTCGAGTGCAGGGTCAGTGCGCGTTCTGCCCGATTATGTCGTTGTTGTACAAGTAAAGCAGCTTTAGAAGCGCTGAACTCGCTATCTAGGCGTCGAGAGTTAATCTCAAAGGGCATCAATATGCAACGCCGTGTCACCAGGTGTGGTGGAGACAGAAGCGTTGAATCATTTTGCATCGATGGGCGATCAGGATAACATCCTGCAAAAATTTGTAGCACAGGTGCCTGCAGGTCGACGCTCATCACCTGAAGAAGTTGCAGAAGTCGTCGCATTTTTATGCACCCCAGCAGCAGCGATGATTGTCGGGCAAACCATTGTAGTGGATGGCGGATATACATTGCCGATTCCAAAATAATTATTCGGATTGATTCGCGGCAATCGCGCCAGTAAATGTTGATTGAATTTTTAGCATCACTTGCGCCAAGCCCGTTGAAAAAATCGTGGTCAATCTTTTCAACAGTTTGAATTGCCTGAACAGCAAGTTTGCGTCCTGTGCCGTAATGGACAGGGACTTTGCACGTGTGTCTGTGGGATACGGACTGCAGATCACCAACCCTTTACCTTCCAAAGTACGCAACACATTGGAAGTCATCATGATATCCATTTTGGCGTGTGCAGCAAGGTCGGCTTGTGTTAAATGGTTTATCTTCACCTGCCAACCACATCAAAGATGCCAGCAAAACAAATTGAGCATGAGTCAGGTCAAAGGTTTCAGCCCTGCATTGATCTGTCTCTGCCATGCGGAACCTGCCAAAGCGAAAACTCTGGGCTGTCATCGGCATTTATGGGGTGAAAAACGTCATCAGGCATTGATTTTCTCCGTCAACATCTGACTGGCGATCAAGTCAAAGTCAACCTTGGGGATTTCGAAGAACCCGAACCGAAACATATAGCCCCAACTCGTTTTATCTTTAATAAAAGTAAGAGCGGAGATCAACGATTGGATGGGGACTTCAACACATTCTTTATGCGCATCACGACGATAGGGAACAAATCCGCCACCCATATCAAATTGATAGACGGATACCTGTCACTTCGCCAATGGCAGTAAATGCCTGTATTTCTCGTCCCCTTCAAACTCTTCGGCGAATAATAGACAATCCCATCCCCCGCATTCTCTTAAACGGAGCCGCCTTGCCGTGATTGGCTTGCGCAATTCCCCAGCGCACACCGTTCATCATATGATTCTTTGAGACAACGATCAATAATAGCGCGCCTCGCTCATTTGGACTCCTTTGCAAGGCTGACCAACCTGCCAATCGTCTCGGGCAAATCTCTGGCGGTATCTTTGCCAATCACCTGTGCGAACAGAAAACTCAGCGGACCCGAGATCGTCCCGCGCGATGGGTCACATACAAGCCATCTTTCTCTTCTTTTAGTTCATGCGCAAATTCCATTTTTGCCAACGGCAAGCCGGTCACATCCACAAAGCGGCTCAACGGTTGGCAATCAACGATCACAGCCTTCGCTTCGGAGCCCACCCACTGGCTTGAGCGTGTATTTCGTACCCACTTTGAAATCGCCTTCAATGCGGCACCTCCACACCCCTTATCCCACATTTTGACCAATTCTCCACGTCTGCCCAAACCTTCCAAACCGATTCCTTGGAAGTATCCGTCACAATTGTATGTTCAGTTGTCCACATATTATCTCCTTGACAATAATATATACACATATATTATATATGTATATATTATTTATCAAGTTAAATGGACTTTCATCTTCTATTCTTGACTCTCAAACCGCTTCCAATACGCCGACATTTGATTCAGCTCTTTATCACTGAACTTGCTGAGAAAGTTTTCCCTCACAAAAGCGACATGTGCCTTAATTGCCTTCTGAAATCTGGCAGCGCCTTCTGCGGTCAACACAGCATATGCGCCACGGCGGTCTTCGGAGGCTTCTTCGCGAGTCACCAAACCTGCCTTTTCCAGCCGCTCCACCACTCTGCTCACCCCGCTACGGGTGATGATACTCTCGGCAGCCAGATCTTGAATCCGCATACGATGATTCTCATTCCATGAAAGCCGCAGCAAAATCTCAAACTCCACATGCGTGATATGTGAATGAGACTGTAAATCCTCTTCGATCATGCGGTTCATGCGCCCATAAACACCCAGGAACCCGCCCCAGGCATTTTGCTCGATCTCTGTAAATCCGTCTCCCATGGAAACCTCCAGTTGCTCTTGACAATTGCGTGCTCACGCACATATAATAAAGTTACGTGATTAGTCACACAAATTTTATCACAAACCTGAGGGAACCAAAATGGAAAACCTGAAAGAAATCGTCACCCCCTTTTACCAAATGCCTGACCTTTAGCTACCGAGACGAATGTTGCAGAGAAGATGGGGCAATTTTGGCTGACAACTTCAGTCGAAGGGTGCGGCGGATGTCAAAGGCAAGGAGCAACTCATCGGAGCAGATCCAGTTCTTCTGGAAATTGAAAATCCCGACCTGAAATGGGGAAATCCAGGAAATGATTGGGAAGGCAATCAAGTCGTTGTTCACCAGCCTTGCCTCTGGTACGCCGAATGGAAATTTCATGGGCGTGCAGACCGATGGAACCAAATCCTTCAAGACGATGACGATCGATATTCACACCGTCAGAATGGACAGGTGGTGAAGTTCACCACCTCGAAGACTGGTCAACCGCCATCAAGCAACTTTCGGCGAATTAATTTTTTATTCAATAATCGACTATTGATCAAAGGAAGAGCACATACTATGAGTAACTCAGCAAAATAATTCCACAATGGATACGAATTCTGGCAGGCTTTTCTCCGGCTTATTATTTGCGCTGACCGTTGGCATTGGCGGGTATTTCAAACCCGACATGGTTGTCCATGGATTCGCATTTGACTCTGTCCCCAATCAAACCATGGAGGCATGATGTTTACAGGTAAGAAACGCTGCTCTCGGTGTGGCATTGATCCTCGTCGCCATTGGCGGCGTCCCTGAGTCGTTTGCGTTGATCTTCATCATCCGTTTCCTGATCGAACTGCAAGACCTGATCACCAACTTCGTCACAGGCGGACTTTTGAACGAAAAAATCTTTGTTGTGGTTTTGCTCCTGATCGAAGGCTATGTCATCACCCGCTTGTTCAAGATCATTGGGGAAAAGCATGCCGCTGAAAAAGCGGGGTAATCCCTCCCTGCTGGGCAAGTTCGTTCGTCAACTCAAGAAGACCTTATGTCTGTAAAAACAGGCATAAGGTTTATCTTATATTCAACCCCAGCCTGTGGGAATATAAAAAGGATTTTTATGCAGACCAATAAAAGTTCAGCCTCACACAATTCAAACTCTTCCTTGACCTTGTTGTACTTGCCTTTTTCATCGTGATCAATATTCCAGGTACCACAGGCATCACAGGTCACGAGTGGATCAGTTTCATCTTTTGCCCTGCCATTTCTGATTCACCTCACCCTCAACTGGAAGTGGATCGTCAGCGTTTTCTCGCGACTGTTCCAAAAACTGCCAGGCGAAACGCGCTTCAATCAGATATGGGATTCGCTCCTTTTTTTGATGATGGTTTTCGTCTCGTTCTCTGGCGCAGTTCTCTCTGAATCTGTTTTGCCCGCACTGGGGATAAACCTCACCATCGACACGTTCTGGCGTTCCCTGCACACAGGCATGGCAAACCTGCTCATGCTCATGTTCGGCGTTCACCTCACCATGCATTGGAAGTGGATCGTCTCCAACTTCCGCCGTTATGTTTTACAGGCGAGTTAATCATGAACTTCATCAAAGAATACATTCTCCCCGCGCTGGCGATCTTGCTCGTTGCCGCCATCCTCATGTTTGGATATCGCTTCCTCGCGCAGGCTTCATGGGCAGATGGGATTCGCGCAAGCGCCGCCTCGACTCCGCCCGAAGTTGGTCCAGCCCCGACGAACATCACCGAATTCCTAATCGCACTCGCCACTTCCCACCGTGCGCATGATTATCCTCATCGGGCTACCGTTTGCCATTACCTCCGCTGTGTTAAGTGGACACAAAGTAAAAACGAGCGAAAGGCATAGCCTATGAAAATCGCCCTTCTCGGCTCAACAGGATTCGTTGGCACGGTTTTGCTCAAAAAAGCACTCGCGCAGGGACATCAACTCAAAAGTCCTTGCACGCTCGCCTGAAAAATTGGTGACGCAAAAGATAAAGTGGAAAGTATCCAAGGGGATATGTTCAACCCCGCCGCACTCGGGGTCGCTCGTGCAAGGAGTGGACGCGGTCATCTCGGTGGCAGGTCCGCCGATGAATGGAAAGTTCGATATGGAGAAGCACGCCCGCGCAACCCAAGACCTTGTGTATGCCATGAAAAGCGCCAAAGTCAATCGCCTCATCACCATCACGGGCGCGGGGGCAGAGTCCTGACGACGAAACTCAGCTTCAAGCAGTCGCTCCTGCGTTTCGTGCTGGGGACATTCGTCCGCCCCGATGTGATCAAGGTCAAGGATATGGAATTGAAGACCATCGCTTCAGATCGGAAGCGAACTGGACGGTTCTTCGTCCACCATGATTAGTTCAGGGGCCCCAACAGGAAATGTCGCTGCCAGCAACTCCGACATGACAGGAGCCAAAATTGACGTGGAAGACATCACTGATTTTATTTTGTCGCTCCTGAAAACCAAAGAATGGGATCGCAAAGCCTTCCATTGTTGCTTCACAAAAAAGGAATTAATATGACCGACACATCCACCTGCCGCCAGAACCCACCGGCGTCTTCATCCCTGTGATTGACCGCAACAAATGCGAAGGCAAAGCGGACTGCGTCCCCGCCTGCCCGTATTCCATTTTCGAAGTGGATGAAACTTCCCACTGACCTGAGAACAGGTCTAACTTTCATCGGCAAACTCAAAGGGACAGCACATGGCTGGCAACAGGCACTGCTCGTCCACCTGAACAATGCCGCGCCTGTGGACTGTGCGTCCAAGCTGCCCTGAACACGCGATCACATTATCAGGAGATAAATCAATGACTAAAACTCGCCTCGAAGCATTTAGCGATGGCACCTTCGCCATCATCCTCACCATTCTCGTGCTTGAGTTGAAAGTGCCCGAACTTGAAAACAGTTCTTTTGCAGTTTTCCTCGAAGCCATGAAAATTCTTGCACCGAAGTTTATTAGTTTTCTATTCAGCTTTTATCATTGCCATCTTTTGGATAAACCACCATCATATTCTGCATAAAGTTCACAAGGTAGATTCGATATTTTTGTGGCTGAATATTGCGATGCTATTCTCTGCCTGTCTTTTTCCATTCATTACCGCCTTCATCGGTGACTATCCCTCCAATCCGTTTGTGGTGGCGATATATCCGTTGAACATGGCGTTATCATCTTTAATTCTTGGTAAATTCTGGAAGTACGCATTTGTCGAAACCGACCTTGCACCCAATAAATTGACCGATGAAGAAAAAGAAAAAACGCATCAACCAGGATCGTATGGCAATGTTGTTCATCAACCTGGCTTCTGCGGCGCTGGCATTTGTGTGGGTCCCTATCACACTGGCACAGATCTTGATTATGCCGTTTATGTTCGTTATCCCAGAATTGACAGCGGGCATGAAGGAAGAAGAATGAAAGATAAGATTATTCTGATCACAGGCGCTACCAGCGGAATCGGCTTCCAGACCGCACTGGCGCTTGCCAAAATGGGCGCGCAGGTCATCACAGGGCGAAGCCAGAAGACCGCGGAAGAAGCTGTGCAAATATAAAAAGTACAAGCGGAAATTCCCGTGTGGATTATCTGCTCGCGGATTTTGTCGGCGCAGAAAAATGTCCGCGCTTTAGCCGAGCAGTTCAAGGCGCAGTATGAGCGGCTGGATGTCCTCATCAATAATGCAGGGTTGGCGGCATCCAAAAGGTGACCGAAGACGGACTTGAATCCGATTTTGCAATGAATGTGGTCTCGCTATTTTTGTTGACCAATCTGCTGATGGGACTCGTTGAAGAAAAGTTCATCGCCACGCGTGGTCACGCTCATGGGCGGCGATGTACCCGCCAAGTTGGACATGGACAACCTGCAATCGGAAAAATCGTTTGATGGATTGAACACTTACTCGCAAACGAAACTTGCGATGATGGCGTTGATGTACGAGTTTGCCCAGCGCGAAAAAGGCGTGACGATCAACGTCTGCTACCCTGGGCAAGCCAGCACGAACATGACCCGCAGTGTGACGCCCGAGATGCTGCCGCGTGCCATGCGTTGGATGTTCCCTGTTTTCAAGTTGATGGTGCGCGACGATGGCGGAAAATCCGCAGCAAAAGCGGCGCGCTCGTCCGTCCATCTCGCCTCTTCGCCTGAAGTGGAAGGTGTGACGAAGGAAATACTTCGATACGAATTGCAAAGAAGCGGCTTGGTCACCTGCGGTGATGGATGAAGCAGATCGTGGAAACACTATGGGGAATCGTAAGTCAACTTTCCCAAGGAAACTGAATCCATATACGAGAATGACATTCAAGATTATTCACAATTAAGAGTCATCGTAAGACTTTATAAAATTCAACATCAAAAAAGAGACTGCCAACGCAGTCTCTTTTGATGTACACGGTGTTTTATAAGGAATAACACTCTCATGTTTCTTTTTCAATCTCACCACAAACTCAATACGATTTACGTTTTTCAGTTGCAGGCATTCCTGTTCGCGTTCACCCACTGTTTTGGTTGATCGCCATTCTCTTCGGTTCCTCTTCAGGCAGCATAATTCATATATTGATATGGATATTCGCGATGTTCATTTCTATCCTTATCCACGAGCTGGGACATGCATTCGCGATGCGTTTCTATGGCCAACGTTCGCAGATTGTTCTGCATGGCACTGGTGGATTGACCATTCCTGAGCAAATCCCTTGGGGTGGCAGTTACGCCAACATTGCACTGAGCCCGTTTCAAGAAATTTTAATTTCCCTTGCTGGCCCTGGGGTAGGATTCTTCTTTGCTATTTTGGTACTTATTACTACGGCAATTACAGGAGGCACTATATTTCTTACTTCCTTATTTGGCGTTATTCCGACATTATCAATTTCCAAATGGAAACGATATCATAAACACGCTTGTGATTACTCTGCTTTGGGTCAATATTTTTTGGGAATTATTAACCTCGTTCCTGTCTATCCTCTGGATGGAGGTAACGTTGCCCGTTATCTTTTGCTGATGAACGATCCATACGATGGAATCAATCCCTTTGGCTGTCTGTGATTGCGGGAGCGATCATGGCGCTGGCAGGTTTCTTCCTATTACGTAGCACATACATGGGACTTTTGTTTGCCATTCTCGCCTTTCAAAGCTACCAAGTGGTACAAGGCGCATGTAAACCAAACACAAGTCATTCGAAAAAATCCTCTGGAAATCAGGGATTTTTCCTTTTACCTCTTGACAGATATAAAACTAAAAAGTAATATATCTACATAGATATATAAATCGGTCAAGCAAACACCATGCAACTATACGCAATCATTAAATGGATCACATTCTCTGCGCGATCGTTTCGCTAGGAGCTAACCTCACCTACTTTCCCTGGTTCATGCGAGTTCCCAAAAACCGCGGACTTTGGTGTTCACTCTCAGCACCATCCGCGTGCTCGATAACTGGATTACCAATCCATCTTATGTGCTGGCATACATCACAGGTGAAATCATGATGCGACTTGGCGGCGTCATTCATTATTCCACACCGTGGATGACTGTTGCATTAAACCTATATGTTGTCATTTCAATTCTTGGCTTGTTCGTTTACGCCCCCATGCTCCAAGAAGCAACAGCAGCTTGCTGAAACCAAAGGTGCTGACGACCCCAAATACCAGCGTGTAGCTCGTAACGGAATCATCCTCGGTACTGTTATCATTCTTCTGACCATCGTCATCACATTCTTCATGGTTACCAAACCCATTTTGTGGAGTTAAAGGAGATTTCCATGCCTCTCGCACATGCCATCCTCGGTTTTCTTGAATACCAGCCCATGTCTGGGTATGACTTGAAAAAATTCTTCGATCAGTCCATCACCCATTTCTGGTCTGCCACGCAGAAGTCACATTTACAAGGCGTTGGAAGAGTCTTGAAAAAGAAGGCTTCGTCAAATCAGAAGTCATTCAACAAGAAAGGTAAACCCAACAGAAAACAGTATCAAATTACAAATGAAGGAAGAGGCGAATTGCGTCGCTGGGTTTCTACTCCGCTTCCTCTTGAAGTCACACGTGAGGCATGGCTCATTCAGGTTTTCTTTGCTCACGGAATTACCAATGAAGACATCGTCGCTTTGTTTGAAAAACAGATCGAAGCCATTCAGGAATACTTAAAAGGCTCAATGCGAGGAGGTGGCGCAGGCAAATATTGATGAAAACTATAAGCAGATTGGTATCAAGCGCCTGCGTGACCTGTGGCAACTGACTTTGGATTACGGCACAGACTATTACGAGAATGAAGTCGCATGGTTGAAAAAAGACCTTGCCACGGATCCGCAAGTTGCAAAGTTGGAATTACCCAAGGAGGGATAATGTCGCGAAATTATTACAAGCGTTTCTTATGATCCTGGGACTTGTCCCGACCATCACTGGTGTGCTGACCATGATGGAATCTATGATCCTCTGATTGTGAATTTGAATTTACCGCATTCACCACTGCTTGATAGTGAGCTGCGCTTCCTCGGCGGTGTTTGGCTACAGGACTAGGCATTACCGTTCTTGCAACCGTAAGTTCGCTTGAAAAGCATTTTGCGCTTTATCGTGTTTTGTGGGGCATGATTTTTCTTGGCGGCGTGGGACGGTTGATTTCCATGTTCATTATTGGATTACCACCTATCCCGTTTATTGGGTTTACAGCGTTGGAAATCATCAGGGCGCCAATATTTGTATATTGGCACAGTCAATTGGTGAAAGAATAAAAAGGAAAAAACATAATGGAAAAATTTGATGTGGTTGTCATCGGCGCAGGTCTGGGAGGGCTGAGCGCCGCAGGATACCTCGCAAAGGCGGGGAAAGAAAGTTCTCATACTCGAACATCATACTGTCCCAGGCGGATACGCTCATGAATTTCGACGCGGAAAATATCGCTTTGAAGTCGCCTTGCATGCACTCGATGGCGCGGCTCCAGGTGGATGGGCATATTCGGCATTGAAAGATCTGGAAGTGTTTGATCAGGTCCATTTTCATCGTATAGATCCATTCTATACAGCACGTTTCCTAAACATGAAGTTGTTGCCCATGCAGATATTGTTGAACACGAAACAGAACTGGTGCGCCTCTTTCCACATGAACGTGAAGGCATCCACAATATGATTGCGGATATGGTGGAGACGTACTGGCAGGTCCGCCGTTTTGGTGCCGAAGGTGACGCAGGCATTCGCCCATCAATCGAAAAAATGCCAGCCTTGTATCCAAAAATGCTGGCGGCAGCAGCTCTATTTCTTGGGATGAATACATGAATCAATTCATTCAAGATGCAGAACTCAAAATCTGTATTCTCCACCTTGTGGGGATACTACGGACTTCCACCAAGAAAAAACTTAATCGCAGCAGTCTTCATCTTTCCATGGGTTAGCTATCATCTTGTTGGCGCATATTGTATCCCGAAGGTGGAAGCATGGCGATGAGCCGCACTCGAAGCCACGTTTAAAATTTGGCGGTGAGATTCGCTATAAGCAAACAGTCAACAAGATCGAGATTAAGGATGGACGCGCAGTAGCAGTTGAAACCGAGAAGAGATTACGCGTCGAGGCAGATGTCATCATCAGCAACGCCAACTCTCGATACACTGCTCAAGTTTGTTGGGCGTGAACATCTTCCTACTGATTACGTCCGTAGCATTTAGAATCAAACCATCTGTTTCAAATTTTGTTTTGTATCTTGGTCTGGACCGTAACCTTCGTTCCGAAGGTTGGACAAATCATGAAATATTTGTAGCAGAAGGCTACGACTCAACAAAGATTATCAAGCCGCCATGGATGGAAACTTCGAGAGCACACCGCACTCTCCATCACCAACTTCGACATTGCCGATCGATTGTGCACCCGAAGGTGGCTCGATATTAAATATCTTTCACTTGCAGATTGGAATGCAGACAATCAATGGGGCACGGGCGGCAACCTTGAAAAGTATAGTGATAATCCGCAATATAACGAGTTAAGTGCCGCCGCAAGTGCTGCTCACCCGTGTGGAAAAAATCATTCCCAACACGCAAATCTATTAAGTATATGGAAGTTGGCACCCCGATACAAATTGGCGCTACAGTCGCAACGTCGGCGGCGCAATTTATGGCACTGAACAAACCGTGGACAATGCCTACTCCGCGCTTGAGTGCAAGCGCCAATCAAGAGATCTCTCTTCCTGACTGGCGCATGGACATTTGGCGGCGGCATGAGCGCCGCTGCTGTCGAGCCGCGACACCTCTCGCATGGTGCTTGGATATATGAATGGCACAAGTGTGACATTGATGACTACGCCCAATATGGACGAAAGCGAAACTCCGCTTCCCTCCACACCGACAACTGCTTCTGCCAAAGCAGACAGTAACCAACACTTCAACATCTTCCACCTCCACCCCAGTTGCGACTCTCAAAGCCGCAGGCTCAGGCCGTGAAGTGATGCTCAGCGCCATTGGCAAGCGCAGTGTGTTGCTCTTCCACACAGCGAATGCTTCAGGCTCTTTCAGCGCGTCAATCAAGCAGTCCGTGCTGTCGACGAATATCAAGCTTGCACATCTATCACCATCGCCAACATCGTAGATTTACATTCTGTGCCAAAGTTATTCCGCAGTTTTGCGGAAAAAATCCATCAATGAATCTTTTGATAGGGCCAAAGCTGATCTATTCCACAAGGTCAAGACCCACAAGATTATGTCATCATCCTTTCCAGATTGGGATGGCAGAGTCACCAAAGGCTTCGGCCTCGGGGACACGAGCAAGGTTGTCGGTCTCGCCGTATTGGATGAACACGGTAGCGTAGTCGGCACCTATCAAGGCAGTGAGCCAGAACGTCATGCTCTAGAATTGTTACAGAAGGCATAAAAAAATATGATTACTATACTAACTTTTCTTTTAGTCATTTTGGCAGGCACAAGCCTGTTCGCCCTTCGACCTGTGGTCTCTAAAATCAAAGCCACATTCAACCAAAACTCGGTGGTCGACTATCAAATCAAATTTCAATCCCTGCAATTGGTACTGGCAACGATTACTCTGATACTGGTCTATTTGCTCCAACCCACACGAACTTTACACATTTCTTCCGCATAGGCGATATCAACGCCCACATCAGCAAAATCGCATGGCTCGGCGTCACAGGCAACGAGACCTGGCTGGAGATTGCCCTAACGCTCGGACTATTTATCACACTCGGCACTGCCATCTTCATGTTCTTTCAACTCAAAAAAGCAGGTGTGGATTATCGCTACTTTTTGTTCAGCTTGCTCTGGTCTATTCCATTTTCAATAGCAAATGCCTTTTCAGAAGAAGCCATTTTTAGAATGGATCGTCTCCCCGCTGTATGGAATTTTTCTCGGTATCCATCACATCATCCTGATTTCAGGCATTGTGTTTGGCGCTCCCCATTATTTCGGAATGCCGGCAGCGTGGTCGGTGCTTTGATGGCAGGTTTCCTCGGCTGGCTGCTGGCGATGAGCCTGATAGAAACCCAAGGCATCTTAATCGCATGGGCAATCCACTTCGCGCAGGATGTGGTCATCATCGCTTCGATGATTTTGATGAGCAGAAAAAACAATGGATAACAAAACGGTGCTGGATATGAAATCGTCAAAGGCGATGTGGATGGCGCTGCCGCTTTGAAAGAAGCAATGGATGGCGTGGACGGAGTCCACATCAGCCTGAAAGACGGGCCAGAGGCAGACTTCGATCGCATGGACCATTTGGCTGTGCGCGATATTGCCAATATTGCCAAAAGAGAAAAACGTTGCTGGTCACACTCATTTCGGCATATGCCGTCAGCGAGGAAAAGGCTGATACGCCGAAGCAGGTCAAAGTTAAAGGGCGAAGCGGCTCAAATCCAGCGGCGTGCCGCCCACCATCTTCCGCGCCTCGCTGGTTCATGGAGACATTGCCGTTATTCGTTCAAGGCAAAAGTATTTCGCTGATCGGAATCTACACCACCCGCTGCACTGGATTGCCGTCGAAGATTACGCGTGCATGGTCTCGAAGAGTTATCAAACAGATCAGACCTTGAACAAGGAACTTTATATTTTTGGTCTAAGAGCATACACCATGGGCGAGGCAATGAAAATCTATGCAGACCACCTAGGCATAAAGGTTTCCGCCGATATCCACGCAAATGCTTGCGATGTTAGGCACTCTCACATTCAACACGGAATGGAAAGGCATGTCGGTGCTGATGAAGCACTACGAAAACTGGGGCGAGGACGGTTCGCCTGAAAAGCCAACCGCTTACTTGGCGCACCACGAGTGACCTTGAAAGAATGGCTTATCAATCAGCACCATTAATCCCCTTGACGAAAATCCCAAATCCGATAAAATAACCGAGTATTCGTTCGGTTATTTTTTTACCCATATAACCGAATATAAATTCAGTTATTACGAGGAAGCATGCCCAAGCCCGATGTCAGCGCCGAGCGTATTCCGCTCATACTCAACTCTGCGATCAAGGTCTTTTCCAAAAAAGGCTTTGAAGCCGCACGCATGGAAGATATTGCCAAGACCGCCAAACTCAGCGTTGGCGGCGTATATTGGTATTACAAAAGCAAGGAAGAGATCATTATCGCCATCATGGAGCAGTTGATCGACAAGGATGTGAAAGACCTGCGTGCATTGCTCGAAGCCGAAGGGACAGTCCGCGCGCGGCTGGAAACATACATCAGTCTGAGCATCGAAGCGGCGCAAGAGTACATCCCCATCACCTACGAGTTGTATTCACTGGCACACCGCAACGCCAAAGTGAAGAATCATATCCGCGCCTTTTTGCAGACCTATCACAGCGTACTGGAGCAATTCATCCAACAAGGCATGGACCGCAAAGAGTTCAAGTCTGCGAACGCCCGTGAAACTGCATTGACTCTCGCCGCACTCTACGAAGGCACATTGGAATTGAACATGCTTGACCCCGAACGAGTGGATGCAAAAAAGACTCTGCTCAGTTCGATCAAACTTCTCATGAACGGATTGGAAAACAAATGAGCCTGATTTCAAAAACAAAGTCATGCTCATCACAGGCGCAAACGGCGGACTTGGTTCTGCTTTTGCACAAGCCTTTGCAGAACAAGGAGCGCAGGTTATTCTGGCAGGCAGGAATCTTCCTGCCTTGCAAGCGCTCGCAGACTCGATGCCCCGCCTCACCCACTATCCGCACACTTGAGTTCGACAACCCCGAAAGTCATTTGGCTGCGTCAATTCATCTCTGATATATTCGGCAAAGTGGATGTCATTGTCAACGCTATCGCGCAGACACGCGCAAACCGTTGGAAGAACATCAACAAGATGAGATACACAAAAACTTCTCAGTGCCAACTTACACGGAGCGATCTTACTGACCCAAACCTTCCTGCCACTGATGAAAAGCCAAAATGACGGCATGATCGTCCACATTGGTGGGTTTGCCGATGGGCGCCTCGCCTTTCCCTTCTACAGCGTGGATGCCGCCACACGGGCAGGCATGTTCACCTTCATCGAGTCTGTGAACCGCGAACTCGCGCTCAAAAAAAGCAACGTGCGCATCAGTTTACTTCTCTCCCTGGCCATGACACCGAAGCGGAGCGTCCGTATCACGCCATCTGGCAGGAAATGGGCGTGAAGATTCTGCCCGGTTGAAAAAATCGCCGCCGAACTGCTCAACATGATCGCCAACCGCCGCACAGTTCACATCATGGGCGGGTTCAGCACACGCCTCTTCGCGGGCATCAATGCCATCTCGCCGCGCCTTGCGGATTTCATTCTGCTCAACCGTTACAGCGCCATCTTGAAAAAACATCTCATCGATAAAAATCCCACTCCCCCGCCACCCGCCGCATGGATGTTCCCGCTGGGCATCGGACTGGTGATTCTTTCCACGCTGTTATATGGCGGCTTGATTGCGCTGCCTTTCTTTTCAATTCCCACCACAACCAAACTTGCCGCCGCCCGTGCGCTGATCTTTTTCGGCGAAGCCACCTTCTGGGTCGGCGGCGCGCTGCTCGGCAAAGAAATCGTCACGCGTTACAAACAATATCTCAACCCATGCAATTGGTTTTGCAAACCCAGCGCAGGTTAGCATGAAAACCCTTGTCTTCGCTCCCGAAACCATCAACATCGCCGAGACCACTCGCATGGTAGAGATCGCCAAAGCCGTGCGTGAACGCTTCCACTGCATCTTCTTCGGCTACTCCGACAAGTTCTCGCACCTCATCACCGAAGCGGGCTTTGAATTCAAACGCATGGAACCCTGGCTGACCGACGCCAAGATCGAACATCTCTGGAAAGTGGATAGAGGCGAATCGTTCGCCGACCCATTCACAGTCGAAGAATTGAAGCGACGCGTGGATGGAGAATCCCGCCTCTTTCTGGACCTCAAGCCTGCTGCTGTTGTCATGGGCTTTACCCTGTCTGTGACCTTGTCTGCTCGCAAGGCAGGTGTGCCGCTGGTGTACGTCATGCCTTTCCCGTTGACTCGACCGTTTCTCGAAGCAGGTCTGGCAGAATGGCCCGACATGTTCGACTATGCTTTTTTGCGCATCATTCCCAAGTCCACGCGCAACCGATGGATCAATGACTGGTTCAAAAGCACCAAGCTGTGGATCCGTCCCTTTGAAAAGTTATCGAAGGAATACGGCATCAAGCCCATCCAAAAACTGGTGGACATTTACGAAGGCGACTATAACCTCGTCACCGATATCCCCGATCTGACGGGTGTGAAAGACCTGCCGCAAAATTGGCAATATGTCGGTCCCATCTTCGCGCATCTCAGCGGCGATGTGCCGCAGGAAATTTTGAACCTGCCTAAAGACAAGCCGCTCGTCTATTGTGCAATGGGAAGTTCTGCCAACCGCGCCATTCTGCGCACTGTGCTGGAAAGTTTCGACAGCGCGCCTTATACAGTCATTGCCCCGATGAAAGCGCATTTTGAAAAAGAAAAACTGCATGTGCCCTCGAATGTTTTGCTCTACGATTGGCTGCCCGCAGACAAGGTCAACCCGCTGGCAGATGTCGCGGTCATCCACGGCGGGCAAGGGACGGTGCAAACTGCCTGCGCTTCAGGCACACCCTTTGTGGGCATCGGTTTGCAACCCGAGCAAGAAGCCAACATCGACATGATCGTTCGCCAGGGCAACGCCATCCGCTTGAGCAAACGCTATTTCAATCGCGAAAAAATAATCGAATCGATTGAGTTTTTATTGAAAGATGAAAATGCCCGCCAACGCGCAAAAGAAATACAAGCGCTTTCTCAAAAATGGGACGGGATTCAAAACTCAGCCGAGTTCTTGATCCGAACATTCGGCAAGTAAAGGAAAAAATTTGTAATAAAAGAAACTTCCACCCCGTCAACTCATGAGTTCACGATATGGCTGCGTTATACTAAAAACAAAAATCAACAGCCAGAGGAGAAATCATGGAATCAAAGATTACTGTCTATGGAGCTTATTGGTGTCCCGATTGTCGCCGATCAAAAAAGTTTTTGGGTGAGAACTTTATTCCGTTCACCTGGGTAGATATTGAAGCGGACAAGGAAGGGGAAGCGTTTGTAATTGCCAAGAATGGCGGGAAGCGCATCATCCCGACCATTGTATTTGAAGACGGCTCCTCCCTGGTAGAACCATCCAACGCAGAACTGGCTAAGAAACTTAACTTAAAAACAGAAGCAAAAAAGACGTATTACGATTTGATTATCATCGGGGGCGGACCTGCAGGATTGACCGCTTCCATCTACGCCTCAAGAGAAGGCGCTGACACATTACTAATCGAACGCTCAGGCTTGGGCGGACAAGCAGGCATCACCGTTGGCTTGGACAATTTTCCTGGCTTCCCTGAAGGCATCAGTGGACAGGAATTCGCAGAGCGTGTCACCCAGCAAGCCAAACGCTTTGGCGTGGAAATTTTACAAGCGCAGGATGTTGAAAAAATCGCAGCGGATGATGGCTACAACGAAGTGTATACCTCCGATGGAAAACATTATCACGCACGTGCTGTACTGATTGCATCTGGTGCATCCTATCGCAGGCTGGACATTCCCGGCGAAGATGATTTCATCGGCGCAGGGATTCACTTTTGTGCCACTTGTGACGGTCCATTTTATAAAGGCGCGAAAAATATCGTCGTCGTTGGCGGCGGAAATTCTGCCTGCGAAGAGGGATTGCATCTCACTACGTTTGCAGAAAAAGTCACTCTTTTGGTGCGCGGTGATAAGCTCACAGCCAGTCAGGTGGCTATCGACAAAATAAATGAGCCGACCTCGCGAGTGGAAGTAAAATTCAACGTAGCCGTTGATTCGTTTGAAGGCGAAAATTCCAAACTAAAGAAAATCCATTTTCACGACTCAGTCACTGGTGAGAAAAGCGAAATCAGTCCAGAAGCAGCATTCGTGTTTATCGGGCAGAAACCCAACACAGAGTTTGCAAAAGGTGCACTGGAATTAGATAAATATGGATTTATTCTGACAGGCCACGATTTTTCTCATGCTCAATCTGATAAAAAACATGGTGAACGCCTCGCTTTTGAAACCAGTATGTCTGGTGTTTTTGCGGCAGGCGATGTGCGACACGACAGCACCAAACAGGTCGCATCTGCAGTTGGAGAAGGTGCCGCTGCCGCCATTTCGATTAGAGAATTCTTGAAAAGAAGTTAAAGGAAAATACAATGAAATACTTCATCACAGGCGCAACAGGTTTTATCGGCGGCAGGCTTGCCCGTCAACTCCGCGAGGCAGGACATGAGGTTGTGGCAGTAGTTCGCAGCCCTGCCAAGGCGCAAGACCTTGCTCAATTGGGTGTGACCCTGCATCAGGGCGATGTGACCGAGAAAGAGTCCATGCGTACTCCCATGACGGGCGTAGATGGAGTCTTCCATGTGGCTGGTTGGTACAAAGTTGGTGTACGTGACAAAAGTCAAGGCTATGCCATCAATGTAGAAGGCACACGCAACGTGCTTGAGTTGATGAAAGAATTAAAAATAAAAAAAGGCGTGTACACAAGCACGCTCGCAGTCAATTCTGATACCCACGGTATAGAGGCTGACGAGAATTATCACTTTACTGGCAAACATATCAGTGTTTATGATGCCACCAAAGCGGAAGCTCATGATGTTGCCGTAAAAATGATTCAAGAAGGGCTACCGCTTGTTATTGTTCAACCTGGCCTTGTGTATGGTCCCGGTGATACTAGCAGCGTCCGCACATCATTGATTCAATATTTGACAAAAAAACTACCTGTCATGCCCAAGCAAACTGCATTCTCCTGGGCGCATGTAGATGACATTGCCCATGCTCACTGGCTTGCCATGGAAAAAGGAAAAGTTGGAGAAAATTACAACATCTGCGGACCAACATATACGTTTGTCAATGCGTTGGAAATTGCGAAAGAGATTACCGGTGTTCGCTTACCGATGGCTGTCTCACCTGGCATGCTTAAAGCAATGTCTATAATGATGTCTTTAATTGATCCTTTGATTTCCCTTCCAGAAAGTTACACAGGCGAAGGACTACGCGTCATTGCAGGTACAACCTATATTGGAACCAACAGCAAAGCCAAACGCGAGCTTGGCTACAATCCACGTCCACTCAAAGAAGGTCTTGCTGAAACCTTGAAACATGAAATGAAATTACTAGGAATGTAAAATGAAATCCATTCAACTTGGAAAATTGTTTGGATTACAAATTAGTGTTTACCCACTTGCGCTGGTAGGTGTAGTCACCATTTGGATTGGGATTGCTGCCATCTCTTTTTATGGGATCAAACTTCCGCTGGGTGAATCGATTCTATTTGGATTCATCGCCGCGCTTCTACACTGGACCTCGGAACTGATTCACACCCTTGGCCACGCCTACGCTGCCAAACAGACTGGCTATCCAATGGATGGGATTATCTTCGGCACACTAGCATTCTTTGCCTTGACCCATTACCCATCCAATGAACCCGAGCTCCCCGCTGCCACTCATATTCGCCGTGCTTTAGGTGGACCCATCATCAATGGAATACTATCCATTCTTCTTTACTTCACTCTTCCGCTTTGGCAAGGAGATTGGCATTGGCTTGGTCTTTTTGCACTGCTTGAAAATATCATTGTTTACACCTTGCAAATTTTCCTACCGCTGGGTTTCAACGATGGAAGCACCCTTTTGGTCAACTTACGAAAAATGATTAAGTAACAACAAAAAAGCCACTCCTAATCGGAGTGGCTTTTTTGTTGCTAAATAAAATTAAGGAGTCGCTGTACTCAAGATTTGGGGCAACACAATCGGCGTCAATGTGACAGTAGGCTGAGGAGTTGGAGTAAATGTAGCTGGAATAAATCCGCTGGCAGCGAAATAATCCAAAAGGAAAGCAGTTCGTTCTGCCTGCGTCATAGGACGTGGTTTGGAATAATCCTCAAGCATTGAAGTTAGCAATTCAACGCCGAGATATTTGCCATCATAAAACACATGACGATCCATAAACTCGCGGCGCGTTCCATCAATCACCTTGCCATCGGGGAGGGTATATGTCATCTGATCAAAGAACATATTCCCCAAGCCAAAATGAATAAACGAATCGCCACGGAATTCCATAATATGCGGAAAATGCGCCTGACTTCCACTCACCACAGTCGCGCCTGCATCGGCCACTGCATGAAAACCTTCTGCATGCTTCCAACAAGGCCCATAGGAATAACACTCTTCATGTTGAAAAGTGAAGATAACCATATAGCCCTGAGCTTTTAAATCACTGATCTGTTTCGTAAAGAAATCATAATTACAATCTGCTGGTCCGGGCGTATTAGGTCCTGCCTTTGTATATTTTTCAGGGCGCTTCCCATTACATCCCATAAAAGCCAACTTGTTTCCATTGACTGTCATCAAAACAGGCTGACGTGCATCAGCTTCATTCAACCCACCGCCATAATATGGCAAGTGATTATCTTTATACATTGCAATCGTATCTTGTAGAGCTTGTTGACCACGGTCTAAAAGATGATCACCTGTCATTTCAACAATGTCTGTGCCCACATCTTGTAACAGCTCGATATATTTCGGGTCGCTGCATAAAATAAAATTTCGATAGCCTGAATTAGGTTTGGGACAATCTTTATCAAAAGTTACTTCATTGCTAATATGGGTGATATCCGCTTCACGCAAAGTATCACGTAGTAGAGAGCCTGGATAGGTCACGCCTTTTAATTCCATCGTCAACGCAGTTGCACGGACAAGTGCAGTCACACCTGTTAATATGACTGTCGCCAACTTGGCAGGGTCACGATTGGTCTCTGGCAAGCTAAAGGATGTATTACCAACAATCGAAAAATTCGCGCGTAATTGATAGGTGTCTGCATCAAATTTTTTATGGAGTGGAGATTGACCATCCACACTCAACACTTTCCATTTGGGTTGAATCTCTTCAAAAGGAATAATTGCCCATTGAGACATATCCTTCCATGACTCTGCCAGCAACTGATCGGCAGGGACGCTTCGCACTACGCCTGAAGCTGGCTCACCCCATAAGGCAGTAAAAGCCGCCAGAGTTGAATCTGCCATGAGAAGCACATGCCCACTCAAAGGTCCGCTGGAAGCGCCTTTCCAAGTGGAGAGCAAGTCTGCAAACGTCACGTCATCTGTAACTGTTGGGAAAGGTGCTACTAAGGCGTAAATCCACATTGAGCCCGAGGCAGAAATGCTGACTGCTTGTGTAGCAAGTTTTGGGTCATCTACCAATGGAATATTGGAAGCAATGGCTGCATTACGCAACACATCAGGAACCGCAGGTGAAATATATAAACCCGCAGGCTGAGCCGTATTTGTAATCACTACCGTAGGAAGAATCGTTTCAGTTGGAATTGAGATTGGTATAGCAGTTGCTGGTGCGCAAGCTGACAAAATAAGCAAACAAAGAATTAGAGGTAATATTTTTTTCATGGTTCTCTTTTAAGACAGGATAAATAACCTGTGAATTCTACTCAATTTTTATCGTTTCATGTTAAATATAAAATGAGCGCCTGCTGGCGCCCATTTTGTTTACTGGCCTGCTTGGGGAAAATTCCAACCGCTCAACTTGAAATATAAGGCTAAAAAGCGGTTCCGCTCCAACTCTGTCATAAACCGTGGACGGGAATAATCTTCAAGATAGGCGGTAATCAATTCCACGCCAAGATATTTCCCATCATAAAACACATGACGATCAATGAATTCATGTTGAGTGATTCTTGAACCCTCAGGATCCATTTGGTCAAAGAATAAATTCCCCAAACCATAATGAATAAAGCCGCCATTATTAAACTCCATCACCTGCGGAACGTGAGCTTGACTACCACTTACAATCAAAGCACCAGCATCAGACATGGCATGGAAATCAATCACCTGCTGAGGGCGAGCTTCAGGCGAAGGAAATTCATGATATTGGAAAGTGGAAATCGGCAAATATCCTTCTGCTCGATATTTACGAATCTGGTCGGTGATGTAATTAAAGTCACAACGAACGGCACCTGGAATATTTTCACGTGCACTCGCATAAATGGTCTTGTAGTTACAACCAATGAACATAAGTTTATTGCCATTCACTTCCATGAAAAACGGCTTTTTACCATCAGCTTCATTAAGTCCACCGCCATAATATGGGATGTGAACCTGATTGTAAATTTTAATGGTCTCATACATGGCTTCTTCGCCATAATCGGCAAAGTGATCGCCAGAGAGTTCCATGACGTCAGTCCCAATATCTGTCAACAAATCAATATATCTGGGAGCGCTACAAAAGACTTGCTTGGCTTCATGCGGATCTGGAGGTGGACAACCTGCATAAAATGGAACTTCGTTGTTAATGTGAAGCACATCTGCTTCGAGGAACATATCTCGCAACACTTCACCAGGATATAGCACGCCATTTTGATCCATCTTTTTGGCAGTGGCTCTCGTCAATGCAGTTACACCCGTCATAATCAGGGTAGTCATTTTTGACGGATCTCGATTTTCAAATGAAAAACTTAATTCTCCCGGCACCTGACATGGATCCGCACACATTAAGCGATAGGTTGCAATCAATGGATACTTGGATGGGTCAAAACTCTTTTGAATCGGAGACTGCCCATCCACCATGAGAACTTTCCATTTGGGTTCAATTTGTTCAAAAGGAATAATCGCCCAGGAGGGCATTTGGCTCCAAGCGGTATCTAACAAAGCGCTCGCATCGACCACTTGCACAACACCATCCGCTGGGGCTCCCCATAGCTGAGTCAACGCTGCCTTTGTTGAATTCTCCATCAGCAAAGGGATTCCTGCAAAAGGTCCAGCTTGTGAACCTTTCCAAAAATCCAGCAAATCCTGGCTGGAGACCGTATCCACTAAGGTTGGGAATGGCGCAACTAAAGCATACGTCCAAGTAGAAACATGCATTGCGCCTGGGGCAGGCTGTGCTACATCCACATACAAGCTCTCCGCTTTTTGATCCCCTGTCATCACTTGAAATCCCCATTGGCGGAACTTATCCATTAATAAAGAAGGAACAGCTGGACTTGCCCAAACTTGAGCCGCATTCAAAACAATTGGCGTTGGAGCCGCAGTGATGGTCGGTTCACTGGTATTGGTCACAGGGACTGTAGCAGTGAGAGCCAACGTTAAAGTAGCTGTAGGTGGCGCAAGAGTAGGCCTTGGTGGCGGAGCTCCCCACAATGTGGGTTGGCATGCAACCAAAGAAAGAAAGCTAACAAAAATTCCAATACGTGACACTTTCATACGCCACGTATTATAGGTTTGAGAATTGACTCGAATCACAATAACTTCAATACAGAATTAATATTATGAATTTGCAACAAAAGACATTTGATGAAGCGTGAATTTCTTCAACGCATCTCGATTGATAGTGACACCAAGCCCAGGGCCTGTCGGAACATTAATCGTAGAGTCAGAGTTTAAAGTGAAATTCTCATTGGTAATATCAAGCGTATAATAACGATCTGAAGCGGAAATATCTCCGGGTAACACAAAGTTAGGCAACGAAGCGAGAGCTAGATTTGAAGAACGTCCAATCCCCGTTTCCAACATCCCCCCGCACCAAACAGGCAATTGATTTTCACGGCACAAATTGTGAACCAAAATCGCTTCACGCAACCCACTTAATCGACCTGCCTTGATATTAATCACCCGACAGGCTTTCATCTCAATTGCATAGCGAGCATGTCGATGCGACACAACGCTTTCATCCAAACAGATGGGAGTTTCAAATTGCTCCTGCAATTTATGATGATCCCAAATATCATCTTCAAACAAAGGTTGTTCAATCAACAACAAGCCAAGTTGATCCATCGGCTTTAATCGCGCTGCGTCATTGAGGGAATACGCCGAGTTTGCATCCACCTGCAAGCGAAGATTGGGGAATTCCTTGCGAACTGCAACTGCATCTTGAACATCCCTACCAGGCTTGATTTTGATTTTGACTCGTGCATACCCTTGGTTGACATAATCCGTTACGCTTCGCACCAAGCCTTCAGTGGTTGACTGTATCCCAATCGACACCCCCACTTCAACTTTTTCACGCGTCCCGCCGAATAATTCTCGCAAAGATTTGCCAGAACGTTTTCCAAGCAAATCCCAAATCGCCATTTCAACCCCTGCCTTCGCAAGGTGATGCCCACGGATTCCCAAAACGCGCTGTTGAAAATCAGCAGCATCTTTCACATCTTTTCCAAGAATTAAAGGAACAATGAATTCTGAAAGAATGTGAGTTGCAGTTCCTGTAGTTTCGTAGTTATAACCAGGGTCACGAGAAGCGACACATTCCCCATACCCTATCAACCCCTCAGACTTAATTTCAATCAAAATACATTCGCGGTCTGTTTCACGTCCAAAAGATGTTTCGAATGGAGAAACCAACGGCATGGAAACATGATAAAGGGAAACGGATTCGATTTTCAAGATGGCCTCAATATTATTCGATCTTTACTTCTTTAGTATCATCTGCAATTTTTAATCCACGTAGTGCATCATCTACGCTGGAAGATTCTACGCGCATTCCAGGGGCAGGAGTTCCGCAGTACGGACAAATATTCCAGGATAATTCCATCAACTTGCCACAATTGTGGCAGGACTTCTTTAATTTCGTATGACAGTTCGGGCATACCTGCCATTCATCTTTTACACGTCGCTCACAGCCAGGGCAAAGAGGTAAATCTTCCAATGCTTGAAGTAAGGCTTCTTCTTCCAAAGTTCGTTGATATTCTTCTTCAAGGGTTCGCTGGGGACGTAAAATTAAATAAACCAACACACCAGGTAAATTAAGGACAGCCACCAATAAGGCAGCCAAAGTATGTACCAAAGGGTCGCGAGCACGACCACGAATATCACGATACGTCCAAACGACAAGGCTGATCCACAAGGCGGCTAAAAATGCACCACCAAAAGCGGTCAGCACTAACATTGAATTACTAAGAAATGTGGGATCTAAGGTCATAAATGCTCCCTACCAAGGGGAATGCCTGTATTGTAATCTATTATCTTTTTCATCTACGGTGTTGCAAAGGTAAATTTCCAATCTGTTCCACTTTGGGTATAACTTGAGGTCACACCCATGACTTCATAAAAGGTTCGCCCGGGATGCAAGTAAATTGGGGTTCCCAGAAGAGTAGTCAATAAAATTGGCTGATTTACATCTGTGCGATGCCAGAGAGCTGGATATACAACTCCATCTCGAAATACATATGCATTTCCAAAATCAATCAAATCAATATGGTAAACCTCGTCTTCCGCCTCATTCTCATTAGCAAATGTATACGGGACAAATAACATCACCACATTATCTGCAGTCACAGGTTGACCAGTTTCTGCATCACTAAGTGCGGTATAAGCCTCACCTTTTCCTTGGCCAATATCATTCGCTTCTTGATAACGGAAATACTTTTTGAAGAATGGGTCATACTGCCAATAATTGTAACTATAGCCAGAGAAATATGAATAAATACGATTCACCAATAAATCGCTTGGGGCGACATCTGTTGAAAAGAAGCCGCCTCGTAATGTGTGACGGGAATTGTCCACTCCCTTTTTGAGAGCGCACTTCGCCCATTGAGTAGTGTCAAAGAAATAGTTATTGTAAGAGTCACGGTTATAGCCACCTGAAACAAAAGGTGGGCAGGCTCCAAACCCGGGAACTACCAAAAAATCCTGAATATCACTGGCTTTCAAGTATGTGTATTCACGGGGATCAGCATACTTAAATACTAAAAATGCATTGTACATGTGGGCAATATGTTCATCAAAATATCGCCCCGAACGAACGGGTCCGACATGTGGAGAATCATTGCCATACATTACCGCAATGAAGCGAGTATCTCCCCATTCAATATAATATTCATAAACAACATCAGCCAAGCTCAATCCAGATTGTGGGCGGACGTAATCTGGGCTGTTTCCCACTTTGATGACCATAGGTCGCCGCTCTAGGAGAGCAGGATTATCCACTGGCATGCCTGTCAGCGGATTGTATGTAACAAGGTTGCTATACTCTGTCGCAGCACCTAACGTGCCTGGAATAATTGCCGCAGGAGTTGGAAAATTATCCGCAGGAACAAATTGAGTTGGATATGGAGTAAAAGTTGGTTCAGAGAGTGGAGAAGGTTGCGGAATTAAGGGTAAATTCTCAGAAGTGGGTTGAGGAAGAAAAGGTGTTAGGGTAGGAAACACTGTCGGGAGAGCAGGAGCAGGCGTCAGGTCGGCAGGGGAAGCGCATGCAATCAACACGAAAATCAACAAGAAAAAGTATCCTGTTACTCGCTTTGTATTTTTTTGAGGGCGAAAAGTCATAAAAGAGATTTTACCAAAAGCAAACGGTCGAAGCCTCATAGCAATAAAACTGATACAATTATGCCCGTTATGTTGATTGGTATATCGTGTCTCATCTTTTTTGTAACAGCACTTGCGCTTGTTATTTTGAAAATTTACCAGCCATCTGCTCGTTATCCCTGGCTGGTTGCAATTGGCGGGGCATTGCACTCGTAAGTGTATTCATTTGGTTAGCACAAATGCCGTAGAAATCAGCTTGCCAGCTTGGCAGCCTGTTGAACTATTCATTACCCCCATTATATTTCACGCAGACAAACTATCATGGCCATATGCTTTAAGCCTTTCTGCATTAACCCTTGCCATTCTATTGACGGCTGTAGGTCGTCCAAATTTCACAAATTCTTTTACCTGGGCAGGTACACTCGCCTTAGGTGGAATTGGAATATTGGCGGTCACTGCCGATAACCCCGTTACTCTTTTACTCGTTTGGAGTGCATTGGATTTGACAGAACTGATCACACAATTGCGCTCTGTCGATACACCTTCAAATAGTGAAAAAGTGGTTATTGCTTTTTCCACCCGCGCACTTGGAATTGGGTTGTTATTGTGGGCAAACACGGTCAGCATTGCGTCTGGAAGTGCATTTAACTTCACCTCCATGCCACCGCAAGCTGGCTTATTTCTGATTGCAGCAGCAGGATTGAGGATGGGTGTACTTCCCTTGCATTTACCTTATTCTTCTGAATCAACCTTACGACGTGGCTTTGGCACCTCATTACGATTAATTTCAGCAGCTTCAAGTTTAGCTCTCTTAGCTCATGTTCCATCTGAAAGTTTAAGTTCATCCATCACGCCAATTCTTTTTACACTGGCTTCGATTGCAGGAATTTACGGCGGCTGGATGTGGCTTCGTGCTCCAGATGAATTAACAGGTCGCCCATTTTGGGTAATCGGAATTGCCTCCCTTGCGGTGATTTCTGCACTGAGTAGAAATTCTTTGGGAGCCATAGCATGGGGATGTGCCTTGATTTTGCTCGGTGGTTCCCTCTTTTTGAGTTCCGTCCAAAACAAATGGATAAACCGCGCTTTGTTAGTTAGCACATTCAGCATATCCACACTTCCCTTTTCATTAACTGCAAGCGCATGGCTTAGTAGCCTTGGCATTTTTTATCCGTTCGTTGCGGCTGCGCAAGCATTGATTATGGCAGGCTATATTCGCCACGCGTTACGTCCCAGCGGAAAAGATTCTTTAGATGATCAACCCAACTGGACTCGTACCGTTTACCCTGCTGGCATTATTCTCTTAATCGCAGTTCAATTTCTACTTGGACTGATTGGTTGGGACGGCGCCCGCCAAATCGGCGCATGGCTATTTGCGATATTCGCCTCTCTCTTAACCTTTGGCTTGATTTGGGCACAACCACGCTTCCGCATCTTCAACCCAGTCCGCGCTCATTGGGTCGCTCCTGCTTCGGGATTATCTACAAGTATCTATGGAATATTTTGGAATGGCTATTATGCACTCAGACAATTGGCGTCTGCAATATCAAACACCCTTGAAGGGGATGGCGGATTGATGTGGACTTTATTATTCTTAATCCTTTTTGTTTCAATTATGGTTGGGGGAACTCCATAAGATGATCGCGACTGTATTTTCATGGTTTGTAGTGGCTATGATTCTACTTGGGGCGGGAGCCATGCTCATCAACCGAGATTGGCGCATTCAACTTGGAGCGTTGGCTTTGCAATACTTCGCCACATTTTGGCTTGTGACTAGACATCAACCTTTTATTATGGGTTCTGCGAAACTAGTAACAGGCTGGATGGTGGTTGCCGCCATTGGAATGACACGCTTAAGCCTCACACAAAGTGAACATGAGAATGAGCCTGCACCCAACTTTATTCCTGATAATCGTTGGTTTTCGATAGCCCTTTTGGCAATCATGGTTCTTGTCACCGCAGGAGCAACTCCACGCATTGAAGAAATTATTCCAGGGTTAGGCTTACCCGTTATCGCTGGCGGGCTGTTATTAATTACGACTGGAATGATTCATCTTGGAATCACCTCAGATATCTTACGCGTGATTCTAAGCCTACTGACAATACTGGCTGGATTCGATATTTTGTATGCAGCAGTCGAAAGCTCAATTTTAGTTGCTGGCCTTCTCGCTTTAACCAATCTTGGCTTGGGGCTGGTTGGTTCCTATTTACTTGTGGCAGGCTCTGCTTCCACACATGCAAATTTTGATGAGGAGCAATTGTTATGAGTGCCCCCATCATCTGGATTTTGATTCCTCTCCTCTCTGGCATCTTAATTCTATTCTTTTTGCAAGAACGTTTTTCTGCCGTGGCGGCTGGGGGCATCGCTATGTTTTTATCGTTAACTGCTTTGATATTTCCGATTGACACAGCCTTATTGCTTGGACCATTCTCATTAAAAATCTCGGCTTCGATTCAGATCTTGGGAAGAAGCTTTGTTTTTAGCACGGCTGATGGTCCCTTACTAGCGCTAATCTACGGAATCGCTGCCTTATGGTTCTTTGGTACAGAAGCCTCTGGAACTGCCAACCGATTCGTGTCGCTTGGCTTGATGATCGTGGCTTTATTAACTGCATCAATCGCTGTAGAGCCTTTCTTGTTTGCAGCACTGTTGATTGAAATGGCAGCAATGCTTGCCATTCCTTTGCTTGTTCCAATTTATCAAAAACCCGGGCGCGGTGTCATTCGCTTCATTATTTACCAAACATTAGCGATGCCCTTTATTTTATTCTCAGGATGGATGTTGGCTGGTGTAGAAGCTAGCCCTGGAGATATTGGCCTCACCACTCAAGCAGGCACCATGCTTGGCTTGGGCTTTGCCTTTTTATTGGCAGTTTTTCCGCTCTACAACTGGATTCCCATGATTACTGAAGAGACCTCACCTTATGTAGCAGGCTTTATGCTTTGGGCCTTGCCTACATTTACAGCAATCTTCGCCCTAGGGTTTCTTGATCGCTACACCTGGTTACGCACTTCGCCCCTACTTTCAAGCGCTGTACAAGTTTCAGGAATTATCATGGTGGCCAGTGGTGGCATATTTTCTGTAACACAAAAACATCTTGGGCGAATTATGGGCTATACAGCCATTGCAGAAACAGGGCTTGTCATTTTAGCTTTGGCCTCCAGGTCGTCACAAATTATCAACATCACTTTTCTACTATTGATTCCTCGCGGATTAGAGTTGGCTGTTTGGGCCTTAGGGCTTTCAATTATCAAGCGTGAGGCTTTTTCCTTGCAGTTTACTGAAGTACAAGGACTTGCCCGCAAATATCCCTTAGCGGTTGCCGCCATTGTACTTTCGCAACTTTCGATGGCTGGGTTTCCCTTGCTAGCTGGGTTTCCACCCAGACTAGCCGCATTACAAGAAATTGCAAGTCAATCCTTGATTAGTTCGTTTTGGGTATATATCGGTTTGTTGGGATTATTACTCAGCGCACTGCGCACCCTGGCTGTATTTGTTATGGCGAAAGAGAATGCAGTTTGGGAGTTGACCGAATCTTGGACTCAGGCAGGCATGCTCGGGCTAGGCATGATTGGTCTTTTCATCTTAGGGTTGATTCCACAGGCAATGCAACCGTTCATTTCAAAACTTCCCGCACTCTTTCAACATCTGGGCCAATAGCCCAACGTGCTATAATTTTATAAAACTAATTCCCCAAAAAAACTTGGAGAAACCATGGAATTTGAACAAATTGCCAAACGCCTTGAATGGCTGGATAAACAACAGAGCCAAAACAAAGAAGCTCTGACGAAATTAAACGAGCGCCTCAACTCTTTTGAAACAACGGTGAATGCCGCCACCAAACAAATTAAGGCCGCCACCAAACAAATCACAGATATGTCGCCTGCCACCAAACGGGTGGAGCAATTTGAGTCTCTGCTTTCCAAGCAACGAACAGATATTATCAAGCTCATCGAAGAAAACGAAAAAATTCGCTTAAAAGCAGAAAAAGAATCTCTCAAACGCACACAAGCTGAATTTGCCGAAATCGAAAAAGCGATTGCACAAGTTAAAACAGCTACCAATTTGCAAGACATAAAAAAAGAGCTGAAAGATCGTGGAAATGAAATTCAACGCCTGCTAAACAATATCAGCGACCTGAAATCACAGGTGGATGATTCAATGCGCGCCACAGAAAATGTTAGCCATGCGATTCGAGCGTTGGATGAGCCGCGCAAGAATGACCTCAAACGCATTACCGACCTTCAAGGGGAAGTGACCGCCATTCGCAAGCGGTTAGAAGAAAACAAGGAAAAAAATATCATCACTGCGGATAGCGTCCGCAATATTGAGAACCGTTTCTCAGATTTAATCGTATCTGAAAATGAACGCAAACAAGCTCAAACTGCCTTCCTTGAACAACAAGCTATAGCGCAAATTGACCGTGACCGAGCTTGGAAAGAATGGAAGGAAAAGTTTGACGCTTTCCAAAAAGAAGCATCAGGAATCGACTCTCATATTCAAGCACTTGATGAAGCACTACGTGGGGCCAAAAAGGCGCAAGATACATACGTAGAGTTAAATACCAAACTTGAACGTCGCATCAGTGAAGTTACTGAAATGCAACGCCTCGCTGAAGACAGGTTACGTCAGGAATGGGTCAGCTTCAAGGCTGATGACCAAAAACGATGGACAGGCTACAGCCTTTCTTCTGAAGAATCTTTCAGAGACATTCGCAAGGATGTTCAGAAAGTTTCAGAAACCATTACTACCATCGACGATGTGTCTCAATCTCTGCAAGATCAACTACACCAAACCACTGACATTACGGAAAAACAACTTCAGGAATTAATGAACGTCGTTCACGAATGGATGACTTCCTATCAAAGAGTAATGGGGCACGGGAAAAAGACAAAGAAGTAAGTAATCTCCAGCCCCGCGAGAAAGCCTCGCGGGGCTTTGTCATTTCAATAAACTTTGTGGTTAAATAGACTTATGAGAGTTATTGGTACCGCAGGCCACGTCGATCACGGAAAATCTACATTAATCGCAGCGCTTACAGGAACCCATCCAGACCGCCTGAAAGAGGAACAAGCTCGTGAAATGACTATCGAGCTTGGGTTTGGATGGCTAACTTTACCGAACGGTGAAGAACTTGGTATCGTAGATGTACCTGGCCATAGGGACTTCATCGAAAACATGCTGGCTGGAATTGGAGGGATTGATGCCGCACTTCTTGTCATCGCCGCAGATGAAGGTGTAATGCCTCAAACCAAGGAACATCTTGCCATCTTGGATATACTCCAAATCCCCATTGGATTGATTGTGTTGACAAAAACAGACCTCGCTTCAGACTCAGCCTGGCTGGATCTGCTGGAAACTGATATTCGCTCCGCTGTAAGCGACACCGTTCTAAAAGACGCATCCATTGTACGGGTTTCAGCAAAAAATAAAACTGGGCTTGATGAATTGTTATATCAACTCGGAAACTTGCTTGAAACAAAGCCCTCTCGTTTAGATCTCAACCGCCCACGCCTGCCCATTGATCGAGTTTTTACCATGAGCGGATTTGGAACCGTTGTCACTGGTACGTTAAGTGATGGGCATTTATCTGTTGGGGATGAAGTAGAAATACTACCTTCAGGGCAAACAGGTCGCATCCGAGGTCTGCAAACTCACAAAAAGAAAGAAGAAATTTCAGTTCCAGGCTCACGAACTGCAGTTAATATTTCAGGCGTACAAACTGAACTCCTTCGCCGTGGCGATGTAGTAATACACCCTGGGCAATATCAAGCAACGAGAAGAATTGATGCACGCTTTCGTTTATTGAAAGATGCATCCATGCCTCTCAAACATTCAACTGAAGTAAAAGTATTCGTGGGTGCAAGCGAAACCATTGCTACAGTTCGATTATTGGGAACAGAAGAAATTACCGCAGGAGAAGAAGGCTGGATACAACTTGAGCTTCGCGAACCCATTGTCGCTGTCCGTGGTGACCGATATATTCTGCGCCGCCCATCTCCAAGTGAAACTTTAGGTGGCGGTACGGTCATTGATCATCAACCCAAAGGCAGGCATAAACGATTTGACGAAACTATTTTGAAATCACTTGAAGCTCTCGCCAAAGGCTCACCTTCTGATGTGCTCTTTGAAGCAGCGCTAGCATCTCAAGCAAGCAGCATTAAGGACATCGTTGCCAAATCTAGATTAGATGTCACCACAGCAGAAGCAGCCTTAAACGAACTTTTCCAAAAGGAGCAGTTAATCCTTTTGGAAAAAGGTGAAATAAAACTTACAAGTGATTTATTAATCATTGCACTTCCTCATTGGCAAGATGCACGCACTCGTGTGGAAAATACAATTGATGCATTCCACAAACAATTCCCTTTAAGACGAGGAATACAAAGAGAAGAACTCAAGAGCAGGCTTAAAACCCCAACTCGATTGTTTAATGCCATCATCAAAAAATTATCGGAGGAAAAAGTCCTCAATGACACGAATGGAATTGTGTCACGCCCAGGGCATGAGATAAAGTTTGGGGTTGGCGACCAAGCAAAAGTTAAAGAGCTGATGCGGAAATTTGAAAAGAGTCCCTACGCTCCTCCGAACGTCAAAGAATGTCATGCCGAGGTTGGGGAAGAAATCTATCTTGCTCTAATAGAAATGGGAGATTTCGTTCAAATCTCTCAAGATGTTGTTTTCTTTAAAAAAGATTATGAAGCTATAGTAAAAAAAATTATGGAAGAACTCAAAAGCAAAGGAGAAATCTCTCTGCCTGAGGTACGAGATCTTTTGAACTCTACCCGCAAATACGCACAAGCCCTATTAGAGCACCTTGATGCCATTAATATCACATATCGAGATGGGGATACTCGCAAGGTGAAAAGATGAAGCCATCATTTTGGGGAAAGCTATTTACCTTGCCTAATTTTTCTGATGAAAATGAAAATCATCAGGCAAATCTTTTACACACCATTTTGTGGGCTCTCACCATTGTCCCAATTCCTTACCTTCTATTTACTTTCATAACACAACCAGATAACTTAACACGTGCTTTCACTCAGGCATTCTTTGGTGAATTAATAAACTTCTTTCTTCTTTTTCTCTTAAGAAAAAGATATATAAAAACAGCATCCTACTTACAAATCGGTTCTCTTTGGCTATTTTTTACAATTTCTGCAATTACTGGTTCTGGAGGCGGTGTTAGAGGCGAAGCTTATTTATTAGGATATCCTCTTGTCATTGTAATCACTGGAACATTGCTTGGGGAAAAGACTGCTCTTGCAGTAGCTGTCTTATCATTATTTTCCGGTGGAATTATGACATGGGCTGAAAGTCGCGGCGTATTAATCACGAAATTTTCAGATGCACCTCTCACTACTTGGGCTATTAGTCTGGCATTATTTCCATTGGGTGCAATTTTGCAATACCTTTCCGCTCGCACGGTCCAAAAAGCATTGGCACGCGCACAAGCTAGCGAAGAAAGATATAAACTCATTTCACGTGTTAGCTCAGATTATGTTTTTGAAACCATCATTGACGAAAACACAAATAACAATCTTTCCTGGGTAGGTGGGGCTTTTGAAAAAATGACTGGCTACACCTATGAAGAATATCAAGCAGCTGGTAGCTGGGTAGCTCATGTACACCCCGAAGATCGTGAGCAAGATGAAAAAGATATGGCTGCTCTATCTTCGAATCAAGATATTAAATCTGACATTCGCACAATTACAAAAAATGGGGATATCCGTTGGGAAAGAATATCAGCCCATCCAATTTGGGATTATGAAAAAAATAAATTAGCGGGGATTGTTGGCGCAGTTCAAGACGTAACCGAAACCAAACAGGCAGAAAGCATCCTGAAAGAAACACTTATCAGACAGTCTGCCATTCTAAACAACATTCCCGACATGGCATGGCTAAAAGACGCAAATGGGTATTACATTGCTGTCAACGAGCCCTTCTCAAAAGTGGCTGGGTTGCCCATTGAACAAATTATTGGGAAAACAGATTTTGAAATTTGGGGAGCTGAATTTGCAAAAGAATATCGCGCGGATGATATTTATGTAACTCAAACCAAAAAGCGTAGGCATGTCGAAGAAAAACAACAAGATTCTACAGGAAAAGAATACTGGGTAGAAACTGTAAAAACACCCATTCTCAATGAAAACGGAGATGTCATTGGAACAACAGGCATCGCCCGTGACATTAGCGAGCGTAAACAGGCTGAGCTTCTCGAGCAACGCCGACGCACAGCTCTAGAAAAAGTTGTCATTCTTGGAAAGTACGTGACAGAAGCAGGTGACTTAAAAGCAACGATAAAAAAAATATGGCATGGAGTCCATGACGAACTTGGATACGACAGACTCGCTATATTTCTGTATAACTCAGAACGAAACTCCATGGATGACACCATTGGCACAAATAGTTATGGCCAAATGCAAGAGAATTGGGAGATTTGGTATCCAATTGGAGAAAACACCACCTTTTCTCATCTCTTGGAAAAGCCTGACGGCTTATATTTCACTCACAATTACGATGAAGAAAACAACATCCAGGAAAGCCACGAGATGTATGGGGTAAAGGATTTTGTCTCGGTAGCAGCTTGGGCTGGTGACAAACCTGTAGCGGTAATTTGTGCCGATAACTTCCTAACAAAGAGACCGATTACAGACGAACAGTTGGAAGCCTTGCGACTATTTGCGGGATACGCTGGACTTGCATTTGAAAATGCCCATCTGCATGAAACTTTACAAAATGAATTAACACAACAAAAGCTCCTTGAAGAAGGCGAACGAAAGCGTCGTGCAATACTGGAAAAAGTCATAAAACTTGGACAATATGTTACAGCCTCTGACAATTTTCTAAAAACTTTGGATACCATTTGGAAAAGCACTCGCTTCGACCTTGATTTTGACAGAACTGCAATTTTCTTATACGACTCTGCCAACCAAATAATTAATGGATCACTAGGTACAGATAAACAGGGAGAGATGACTCAAGAATGGGATACTCATTACTCATTAAAAGAAAATAATGACCCTGGTGTCAATCCTTTTATTTACATCCTCGACAAACCCGAATCAATTTATCAAACTCATGATTTTGAAACGGAATATAACATTCCCCCAGGCAATATCATGTCTGGCGTCAAAGATTTTGCTTCGGTTCCCGCCTGGGCCGGTGACAAGTTAGTCGCGGTGATTTGTGTTGACCAAAGCATCAGTGGTCGTAAAATCACATATGAACAACTGGAAGCGCTAAGACTTTTTGCTGGATACGCTGGCCTTGCAATTGAAAATACCAGATTAAGTAATGCACTCCAAAATGAATTAACACTCAGAAAAGATTTTATTGAAGAACTGGAAGCGAAAAACGCAGAACTTGAACGCTTCACCTATACGGTGTCCCACGATTTGAAATCGCCTTTGGTTACTATTATAGGTTTTCTGGGTTATTTGGAAATCGATGCGCGTGCAGGAGAGTTTGAAAAACTACAAAAAGATATAAATCGCATCCGCTCCGCTGCAGAAAAAATGCAAAATTTATTAAGAGACCTGCTTGAACTCTCGCGAATCGGTCGAATTATTAATACTCCAACCGAAATCCCATTTTCCGATATTGTTAAAGAGGCACTTGAAATTGTCCAAGGGCAAATCAAAACAGGGAATGTGTTTGTAGAATTTCATGATCACAATGTTATGGTTTTTGGAGATCAAGTACGTCTGGTTGAAGTATTACAAAACCTCATTGACAACGCTGTAAAATTCATGGGAAATCAATCCGTCCCACATATTGAAATCAACTCTTTTGTCAACAATGTAAATGAAACTGTTTTTGTGGTAAAAGACAATGGGATTGGCATTGAAAAAGATTACCATGAAAAGATTTTTGGCTTATTTAATAAACTCGATACACACACCAATGGCACAGGAATTGGCTTAACTCTGGTCAAACGAATCATAGAAGTGCACGGCGGCCAAATATGGCTTGATTCAGAAAAAGGCAAAGGTACAACTTTCTACTTTACCCTTGCAAAGCCTCAAAGCCAATCAACCACCCCTTAAGGAGCTACTCATGTGCGGAAGATTTACCTTAACCATCAACCCAGACGAAGTACAAGATATCTTCGGTGAATATTCATTTCCAGAACAATTCTCTCCAAGGTTTAATATTGCCCCCACCCAACCCGTCCTCGCCATAGCCAATGACGGAAAAAACAAAGCAGATTTTTTCTTATGGGGATTAATTCCAGCATGGGCAAAAGATCCATCCATAGCCAACAAGCTCATTAATGCTCGAGGCGAGACGATTGCAGAGAAACCTTCTTTCCGTGGCAGTTTTAAATACAAACGTTGTTTAATTCTCGCGGATGGTTTTTATGAATGGAAATCTCGGGCAGAAGTAAAGTCAAAAACACCTCACTACATTCATATGAAAGATAGAAAACCATTTGCAATGGCTGGCTTATGGGATGAATGGCATTCGCCTGATGGTGCTTCAGTACGCACCTGTACGATTATCACCACAGAGCCAAATGAATTGATGAAGACTCTTCACAACCGTATGCCCGTTATTTTAGACCCAACAGAATATGCTGCTTGGTTAAATCCTTCGCCTCAAACGCCCGATGCCTTGCTCCATCTCATCAAGCCATTCCCCGCTGACAGAATGTCCGCTTACCCAGTATCAACCATGGTCAACAGCCCTCACAGCGATCGTGCCGAATTGGTTATACCTGTATAATCAAAGTTACCCTATTAATTTATAGGGAACAAAAAAGTATCAACAATTCATGAAATTCAACAACAGAATCGTTCAACGACTGCCTGCGCTCGCGTCTCGTGACTTCGCCATTTTCTGGGTGGGACATTTTCTATCGCTCATTGGCACGTCAATACAAAATACAGCCCAGCCTTTACTAGCGTATCGTATCAGCGGCCGTCCCTTTGACCTTGGGTTGATTGCCTTCGCAGCCACCTTGCCAACATTTTTCCTGGCCATTCCTGGTGGAGTTCTAATTGAACATGTAGATAAAAGAAAAGCCATTATTTTTATGCAAACAATCATGATGGTAGATACGTTCGTGTTAGCATTCCTCACCCTAACAAATCTAGTTCAGATATGGCATATCGTCATCCTATCTCTTGTTCTCGGTATTGCTACAGCATTTGAAACTACCGCTCGCCAATCCATGCTAATTGAATTGGTAGGACGAGAAGCCCTTCCCAACGCGATTGCGCTTCAATCGACCGCCTTCAACTTATCGCGCGTACTCGGGCCTACATTAGCAGCTCTGGCCTTGATCTCATTCACAAAAAATGGAGAAGGCTGGATATTTTTACTAAACGGTATCAGCTTTATCACCATCATTATCGGGTTGTTTTTTGTGCAGGCAAAATTCAAAGCTCCAGTAGAACCACGCACTCGCCCAATGCTGGAAGAATTGAAAGAAGGGACCCAATATTTATTTACCAATCCTTCTGTTGGCTTTCTAATTATCATTGCAGCAGTATTAGGCATTCTGGCTTTTCCTATTACTCAACAACTTCCTGTTGTATCAAAAGATATCTTAAGACAAGCCACCGACACAAAATCTATTGTGGATATGCGCAACAGCCTGATTTATACCGCACAAGGAATTGGAGCCTTAACAGCAGCATTCATGATCACCTTCAACAACGCCGCCCGCCATCGTGGGTTACGTTTGCTTCTTGGAGAAGCCACCTTCATTTTAGGAATGATTGCAATCCCCTTCTCGCACTCTCTCGGACCAGCCTTGGTGGTCATTTCACTAATGGGCTGGGGCGCCGTGATACAACTTGCTACAATGAATACGTTGATTCAATTACAAGTTCCCAATTCTTTGCGTGGACGAGTATTCAGCATTTATTTATGGGCGCTTCAAGGCGTTACACCATTTGGAAGTCTACTGATTGGTTGGATGACACAAGAGTTTTCACTTTCTGTCACTGCATTAATTTGCGGGATAACCAGTCTGGTTATTATTGGTTCGATTCAGCTATTTCAGCCTAATATTCGCAAATCAGATGGTTAACGTAGGATTAGCGTCGAAAACAGCAACTTGACTTTGATTTTTTTCCCATGTTATGATGAACCATATGCAAAATAACTTTAAAGAAGATGCCCCCTCTCCTGAAAAAAATGAACGGGAGATAAAAGAACAAAAAATACCTTCCAACAGGAAAAATGGTTTTTTTGGTAATGTAGTCAACACTCTGGCACAAATGGGCTTGGGCGAATCCATGCTTCGTGCTGGGACAAATGTATTTTCTGTATTGGCAATTATCATCGTTGTCTTCCTCGCGCAAAAATATTTCAGTCAGACGCCGAACCTGCTTGCTTTAAACAAGGGACAGGCTCCAGGTCCAGTAGCGACCGATGTAGTTAACCTCAATGCTGTTGCAGCTGCAAACGTTCCTGTCATCACAGGGATTTCACGAAGCGCTCAATTGCACACCAACAGCCCCACACGACCCCGCGAAGAAATTATCACCTATACAGTACAAAGTGGAGATACAGTCAACGGAATTGCTGATAACTATGGATTGCAACCCGAAACTATCTTTGCCGCTAATTATGCAGTTCTTCAAGATGATCCCCATAATTTAATTGCAGGTCAACAGATTCAAATCTTGCCTGTGGATGGTGTGTATTGGCAATGGTTGGGCGGAATTTCATTTGGAGCATGGGCAGATTATTACCAAGTAAAGCCCGAAGATATTATCAACTATCCGGGCAATCATATTGACGCTGCTTCCATATTAGATCCAAAAAACGCGGATATAAAACCAGGTACATGGCTAATTATCCCCGGCGCAAAGTATAGTTATCACCAACCTGGATCCATCCCCTTGGGAATTACGCGCACCGACCCTGCATCTGCTCAAGTTGGCGGCTCAGGAGCCTGTGCTCCCGTGACAGGTGGTGCCATTGGCACTGGTGCATTTGTGTTCCCTACTGGAAGGCATTATCTTTCAGGTTTTGATTACACCCCAAAGACGAATCACTTAGGCATAGACCTTGCTGGCGAAATGGGCGATCCCATTTATGCATCAGATGGTGGTGTGATTGTATATGCTGGGGCCAATAGTTATGGCTACGGCAATATGGTTATGATTGATCATGGGACAGGGTTTCAAAGTTTATACGCACACTTAAGTTTAATTTCAGTCAACTGTGGAGATAATGTAGCGCAGGGCCAATACATTGGCGCGGTTGGCAGTACTGGCCATTCCAGCGGACCTCACTTGCACTTTGAAGTTCGCACTTCCTCCACGGTCATTAATCCATGGAATGTGCTGCCTGCACCATAGTACTTGCCAAAGCGACCAGCCTATACTATAATGCCCGTCGCTCGTTTGGTCTCATAGTTCAGCTGGTTAGAACATTCGGTTCACATCCGAAAGGTCACTGGTTCGAGTCCAGTTGAGACCACCAAAACCACTTCACAAGAGGTGGTTTTTTTGTTTAATCACACCCTATCAAAAAGTCTCATAATTTTATAAGAATCTGATTTTAGGCACATTTTCATCTTATAATTCAGACACAATGACCACACGTACAAACGAAACTTGGTTAACTGATTTACGCCTGACTGGCCCCGAACATGAAGCCGCGCTCAGCGATTTGCGCGACATCATTCAAAAGGGTCTTCCCTATGCGCTTACTCGTTGGCTATCCTCTGAAGACCCTCTCTTTCAGCCCCTTGTAGAAGAAGTCACTCAAGAGACCCTGTTGCGGGTTCTCGATCAATTAGATACCTTTGAAGGCCGTAGTCTTTTCACCACTTGGGTGCACAAAATTGCAATCCGCATCGCCCTTACCGAACTGCGCAGAAAACGCTGGCGGGACGCTTCGCTGGATGAGTTGACGGAAAATGAAGACGCTCCACCGCCCTCCGGCCTGCTCGCTGACCCCCAGGCATCTCCAGAGAAATCGGTAGAGCGGTCAGACATGTTGGCGCGCGTCAGAAGAATTTTGGAAGAAGAACTTACTCCCAAGCAAAGAGAAGCTCTGGTGCTCCTCGGCCTGCAGGATATGCCCATGGAAGATGCCGCCAAACAGATGAAGACCAATCGAAACGCATTATACAAACTCCTACATGATGCCCGCCTTCGATTAAAGCGCAGACTTGCTATGGAAGAACTTTCCCCACAAGACCTTCTCACTGCCTTTGAACAAAAGTAAGATTAATGAAATATTAATCGTCCATTTTATAGCATGAACATAAAAACTCTTATTCAAACGGTAAAAAATAAACTCAACCCTCAACCCAACCTGGAAGACGAAGTAGTGCTTCGTTTTTTACAGGTACTGGAAAATGTACGACATGAAGAAATGTCGTGTGCAGAAATGTATACACAATTGGACCAGTTTGTTGAGCGGGAATTAAAATCGCATGATGCGGCGAAAATCATGCCACTCATTCAAGAACATATTGATATGTGTCCTGAGTGTTGTGATGAGTATGAGGCCCTTCTGACACTAGTTGAAAATACAAAATAAATAAAACGAATAAAAAAACGGCAATAAGCCGTTTTTTTATTCGTGGAACAACTTCTCACCCGCTCGAACCTCAACTTTCAAACGATTCTCAGCTGGTGTGATAGGACAAGACCACATTTCATTATATGCACAGTAGGGGTTGTATGCGAGATTAAAATCCACAAAAAAGCGGCCACCTGGCAAGGGCTCAGGTTCCAAATAGCGGCCTGCAGGATAGGTCTCGGTACCTGCTAATGAATCTACAAACGGCAGGAAAAAGCCATAATCAGCTTGATAGATTGTCAATTCAGCAGTTTGCCCATTAACTTGAAAATTAAACTTACCAAATTTTTTGTAAGCTTGTACTCCACCGGTGGAGGTCTGCATCATAAACTCTTGCTTCTCCTCGAATTCTTCTATTTTCACTTCAAGGCGTAAAGCATCATTTTCTTCAAAATAATTCAACCCTTTAAAATCCTTCTTTTGTTCCCGGGTTAAAGGGCTCTGTGGATGGTGTCCAAAAAACTCATCTTTTTCTGCACGAAAAGCTTCAAGTTCTGTCATGGCATGAATACTCCTAAAAATAATGTTTTTAAATAGACTGTTGACGAACAGCCTTTCTTACGAGAATATCACAAATAAATCACAGCCCTTGTCAATTCAGTTGTATTATGCTATTTTTAGCCAAGAGGATACTTATGACGCCATCACAAAAAACGGTTATGATCATCGAAGACGAACCCGACGCCGCAGAAATGTTTGCAGAAATGATGCGTGTCAATGGCTATAAAGTGGTAAAAATGTTCTCCAGCGCCCCGGCCATTCCAATGATTTCCCAACAAAAACCAGATGTCATCATTCTGGATGTGATGATGCCTGATATTTCGGGGCTTGAAATTCTGCGATATATGCGCCGTGAGCCTGATTTGGCAGCCATTACGGTAATTATTGTTTCAGCCAAAAGCATGCCTGGTGACGGTCAAGAAAGTTGGTTGAAGCTGGGGGCTTCCTATATCTGACAAAACTGTCGGTTTCCTTGAACTCAAAAATGCAGTTGAGCAGGTCACCCAAAACCATAGTGCATGAATTTTATTCGCGCCTTTATTGCAATTGAAATTCCTACCGAGACACAGAACACTATTATTAAACAAACTTTGCGTTTAAAGCAAACTCTGGGTGAAGATGTAGTTCGATGGATTCCTGCTCAAAATTTACACTTGACTCTGAAATTTCTCGGTGACCTCGCCCCTACTCATGTAGAATTCGTCAAACAAGGAATCAAACAAATCGCTGAATCCACTTCAAGTTTTGATATGCAAATCGGCGGTCTCGGAGCTTTCCCAAATACAAAAATGCCACGTGTTCTTTGGATTGGGCTCCACACCCCTTCAGCGCTGACAACGCTTCAAAAAAATATCGAAGAAACAGCAAGCAGGCTTGGGTTTAAGAAAGAGATGCGCGCATTTTCCTCGCATTTGACCATTGGAAGAGTCAAACAAAATATTGTGCCCCAGGAAATACAGAATATCCGCAGGGCGCTCGAAACAATCCAACTTGGCAATATTGGCACAGCCAGAGTAAACTCAGTGCACTTGTATAAAAGTGACCTGAATCCAACTGGCTCCATTTACACAAAATTATTTTCCGCAAATTTTCAACAATGAGGTGATCTCTGAACGCACTTGAACTTGCACGTGAAATTGTTAATTCCCTTGAAGATAAAAAAGGGGAAGACATTGTATTGATCGACATTAAAGATATTGTATCTTTTACCGATTATTTCGTCATTTGTACGGGTACCAGTGACCGTATGCTTAATGCCCTTGCCGATGCAGTCATGGATGATGTTCGCGTCAAGCACAGCAAAAAAGGAAAGAAACAAGGGTTGGCTCGTGACGGCTGGGTAATTGCAGATTTTGGCGATGTAGTGTTGCATCTGTTCTCACCAGACCAGCGAGAGTTCTATAACTTGGAAGAACTTTGGGAAGACGGCAAAGTATTGTTACGTCTTCAGTAAATAAAAAATCCGCTGAAAAACTCAGCGGATTTTTTATTTACTACCTTTGATTTACTTCTCAAATACCCATTGATCAACAGCGCG
>JAXLVT010000020.1:0-75186 GCA_046328925.1 Anaerolineales bacterium | reverse complement strand
GTCCTGATGAAATCAACGAAGATGAAATTAAATGGTTGCGCCATCTCGGCGTGACCAAAGTGCAGATGGGGGCGCAAAGTTTCGACGATCATATTCTCGATGTCAACAAACGCGGACATGATGTCGAATGCACGCGCAAGGCAGTCACCTTATTGCGTGCTGCGGGCTTTAAGATTGTTTTGCATTGGATGCCGAATCTTTTAGGAGCTACTCCGCAAAGCGACCGTGAAGATTTTGCGCGGATGTGGAATGATTTTTGTCCCGACGAAATTAAAATTTATCCCAATCAATTGCTGGCCAATGCAGAACTTTATGAATATTGGCAGCGCGGTGAGTTTCATCCTTATACCACCGAAGATCTCGTGGCCTTAATTGCAGATGTAAAACCAACCATCCCTCGTTATTGTCGTGTCAATCGTGTGATTCGCGATATTCCAGGCAACAATGTTGTGGAAGGAAATACACGCACCAGCTTGCGACAAGATGTGCAGGATGAAATGAAGAAACGAGGCACACGCTGTCAGTGTATTCGTTGCCGCGAAGTCAAAGGGAAAACAGTTGAGTTATCCTCATTGCAGATCAATGATTTTACGTATTCTGCTGGGAAAGCCGAAGAACATTTTATTTCGTTCAATACTCCCGATGATGGGCTGGCTGGCTTTATTCGTTTATCGCTTCCCTCGAAAGAATCCCCTGAAACTCATATGACAGACTTGAAAGGCGCGGCATTGATTCGTGAAGTCCATGTCTATGGACAGTCTCTGGCAGTAGGTGCAGAAAAAACGGGAGCCGCGCAACATGTAGGCTTGGGAACACGGTTATTGGAAGAAGCCGAATCCATCGCACGAAAAAATGGTTTCGAAACACTAGCAGTGATTTCCGCTGTAGGCACACGCGAATACTACATTGGTCGTGGTTTTGAACGCGGTGAGTATTATCTGGTGAAGAAAATTTAGTTTCCCAGTTCCTTCAACCGCTTCAGTCGTTCGGCTTCTTGTTCCACCAGCCACGCATCCTGACTTAACACTTCATATGCTTTTGCAAAATACGGGCGAGCTTCCTCTGCTCGATTTAAAGCCAGCAAGCATTCTCCAATTTCTTCAAAAACATATCCGTCCGTTTCACCTGCAGATTCGAATTCTGCTTTCAACGCCATTTGTTTGGATAAGGCTTCTTCCATGCGATTCAATGAACGTAGGCAACGCGCCACCGTCCAGATGGCAATGCGAGTCTTGTCCACGCTTCCCTTCGACTGGAAATATGCTTGGGCTTTCTCAAAGATTTCCAACGCTGATTCATATTTGCCCATGTCGTGATATGCCCAACCAGTATTGTTATACAGCGACCCAAGCCAATTGTGAGTTCTTTGCTGTTCGGAAGATTCTGCAATTTGAATGGCACGCAGGTTCAAGGTCAGGGCTGAAGCGGGGTCAGCGATGATGGCCAGCATATGCAAAGCATCCACTGCATAAAAATCTTCATTAAGTTTCGTTGACATATCCAACGCCTGCTCAAAATACGGCTTGGATTTTTCTGCTTGATTAGAAGAATTGAAAACGCGGCCTCGTTCCAGCAGATAGCGGATTTGTGCGCGCGAATTTCCTTTTAATTCTTTTTCTACCTCGTTTAACGTTTGATGAGCTTCATCAAATTTTCTTTGCAGCCCTTGTGTGCGCGCAATTTGAGTCAATAACTCGAGATGTGCAGGATCATTGGTTGGAATTTGTGTCAGCACCTCCCGAAATTTTGTTTCGGTTTGAGCGGGGTTTGAATAATCCCAAAGTGCATCAAAATCAGGAATTTTCAGTGTCGACATTTACACTTTTCTCCTTTGAACTGGTTTCGATTCCCATCACGTCGGGGAAGAAGAAACCTAAAAACCCCATAAATGCGCAGATACACCCTGCCATCAAAAACCAAGGCTGAATTCCAAAGCGGTCTGCAAATGGACCGGCCACAATTAAGGCAATGGGTGAAACCAACATGGCAATACTTTGAATGAAAGCAAAGACGCGTCCTTGCATATCTGGTTTGATGCTCGATTGCAAAGTTGCTCCAATGGAACCGTTGACGATGGGAACGGTCAAACCAAAAGCCGTGTTGATAATTAAAGCAACGATAAATAAATGAGATGGGATGATACCGATACTAAATGTCAGGCCACCCATAATGATTAACCCAATCAATGCTGTAATAATTTTTCTTTTGAAACCACCCCACACCCCGAGGATTAATCCGCCGAGTAAAGTGCCTACAGAAAACAGTGACAACCATAGGCCAAGTTGTGATGCGTCTCCATTGAAGTGCTTCGTGATCAGTAATGGAGTCAAAGGTTCAGTAGCACTAAAGAAAAAGTTGATGACCATGGCAAGAATTAGGATGATCAAAAGTCCGCGCCAGGTGATGATGTAACGATAGCCTGCTGCAAAATCCTGCCAAAATGTAGATGCAACGGCTTCACTACGTTCTGGTTGGGGAATGTGTGTGAAGAAGACAATTGAGATGGCGATGATAGCAGTGCTGATGTCAATTCCAAGAATGCCCTGCATGGGAAGAATTGCCAATAAATACGCTCCCAGCGGAGCCGAGATAATGCTCATGCCTCCGTATAAAGCCTGATTGAAACCCTGGACTCGGCCGAGTTGTTCTTGAGGTACAAGCAATACAACTGAAGCGCCAAACGCGGACTGATGAAATCCGCCAGCGACGGCACGGACCAATAGCACAAGATAAATATGCCAAACTTGTACCTGACCCATTGCAAACAGGATTGCGAGAATTAAAGTTGCGAAGGCAACGACTCCATCTGCAACCATGAGAATCAAGCGACGATTCCCACGGTCTACCCAGGTGCCAATGAATGGGGAAAGCAATACTTGCGGTAGCAATCCCATCATTGAAGCAATGGATAAAGTTGTGGCAGATTTTGTAGTTTGTGTGAGATACCAGATAATGGCAAACTGCACCAGTTGACTACCGAGCAGGGAGAGTGCTTGTCCTGTCCACAGGGTATAAAAACGGACGGCCCAATTTTTGTTTGAAGTTTCCATAGATGTCCTTGCTCCTAAAGGTGGCTAGATATTAATTCAGTCTCGTGGAGGTTTCAACTCTCTTTGGAGGGGTACATGAAATTGAAACTGGTCTCAACCGCTGCGTGGTAATATATGAGGCTTATCGGCTTTTTATTGTTTTATGTAGGAACGAAAAGAAAGCAAGAATCGGGTGGAAATATTTCTTCTTGAAAAATACAATGAAATAGCATACGAGTAATGAAAGATTAAATATAAATGTTAGTATAAAGGAGTTGATAAATTGAAAGTTAAACAATGGATTGCATTTATTGGCCTTGGGTTGATTTGGGGTTCTTCTTTCTTGTGGATCAAGATTGCCGTACAAGAGATGGGACCCATTACATTGGTCGCCTATCGAGTTCTTTTTGGCCTCTTGTTTGGGGTTGTGGTGGTTTATTTCCAACGCGCTGCCTGGCCTTCGACCTTCAAAGAATGGTGGCCATTATTTGTCCTTGGGATGACGAACATCGCCATTCCGTTCTTTCTGATTTCATGGGGAGAAAAGGTAATCGATTCAGGAGTTGCTTCCATCCTCGATGCGACCGTGCCACTCTTTACAATTTTAGTGGCTCATTTCCTCTTACATGATGACAAAATGACACTTCCCAAAGTGCTTGGCTTATTAATGGGCTTTGCTGGGGTGGTGGTTTTAATGAGCAAAGACATCGGTGCATCGACGGGTTCTCTGTTGGGGCAGGCGGCGGTCATCATTGCCAGTGTCTTTTATGCTGCCAGTTCAATCATTGCCAGAAAATATACAGAAGATACCCCTGCCATTTTTCGAAGTGTTGGTCCCTTGATTTCTGCTACAGGCACCATGTGGCTGGCTTCCTTCTTGTTTGAGTCACCTGTCAAAGTTCCAGACATGCCCATTATTTGGATTGCCCTGCTTTGGTTGGGGATTCTGGGCTCTGGCTTTGCTTTTATCTTGCTCTATTACCTCATCCATGAAATTGGCCCTACTCGTTCCACCATGGTGACGTATCTTTTCCCCTTGGGTGGTGTAACTCTTGGCGTACTCTTTTTACATGAAGAATTGACCTGGCAAGTTGCCACCGGAGCCATTCTCATCATTCTTAGTTTGGTGGTTGCCAATTGGCAACCGAAATCAGCACAACCTGCTTAAGGAGTTTGATTGAAAACAAAACATTGGATTGCCTTTATCGCCCTCGGCATTGTCTGGAGTGCTTCCTTCCTGTGGATCAAGATTGGTGTACAGGAAGTGGGCCCCATGTCCCTCGTTGCGTTCCGCATGCTGTTCGGGTTCTTGAGCGCAGGGGCGTATGTTCTGTATCAAAAAGAAGCCTGGCCGCGTGATTGGAAAACCTGGGGCATCTATGCAATTCTTGGCCCTACCAGTTTGGCAATTCCCATCTTTTTGATTTCATGGGGCGAGCAGACCATTGATTCTGCTGTCGCTTCCATTTTGAATGCAACGGTTCCACTTTTTACTTTAATCATTGCTCATTTCTTTTTGCATGATGACAAAATGACTCCGCAAAAAGTAACTGGCTTGCTGGTGGGGTTTGCAGGAATCGTTATTTTGCTCAGCAAAGATTTGCTTGCCAGCGCGCATAATTCCGTGATTGGTCAGGGCGCTGTGATTCTCGCGGCTTTGTTCTACGCTGGTAGCGCAGTGTATGCCCGTAGAGTCACACAGCATGTTCCAGGCGGAGTGCGAGCCGCATTTCCTTTGTTCACCGCAACAATTTTTATGTGGGCGCTTGGTCCGTTCATCGAAGTCCCATTTAAGATTCCAGCATTGCCGATCACTTGGGTGGCTGCGTTATGGTTGGGTGTACTTGGTTCTGGCGTTGCGATGATTTTAAATTATTATCTGTTGCATGAAGTTGGCCCCACGCGCACCACACTGGTCACCTATGTATTTCCTCCTGGCGGTGTTATCCTTGGTGTTATCTTTCTCCATGAACAACTTTCATGGCAGTTATTCGCAGGTGCGGCATTGATTATTGCCAGCCTTGTCGTTGTAAATTGGAAGCCCAAACCATCATGACCAATCATCGTTCAGGTTTTGTCGCCATCATCGGACGCCCCAATGTGGGCAAGTCCACTTTGCTCAATGCATTGCTTGGGCAAAAAATTGCTGCTGTTTCGCCGCGCCCACAGACCACGCGCAAACGTCAGCTTGGAATTCTCACGGTTGAAAATGCGCAGGTCGTTTTTGTGGATACGCCCGGCTTGCATACCGCCAAACATAAACTTGGTGAATTCCTAAATCAGGAAGCCCAAGAAGCCTTGGACGGTGTGGATTTGATTCTCTGGCTGGTGGATTCTTCCACTGCCCCCACCGCAGATGACATCAGCATTGCAGGCATGCTCAACAAAGTAGCGCGTCGGACTCCCCGCATGCTGGTGCTAAACAAAACCGACATGCTCCAACCCGACGATGAATCCGCTCGCAGCGAAGAGTATGTCAAATTGCTGGAGCAGGCTACGGTTAAAAAAGTATCCGCAGCGAAACGCATCGGGCTTGGCGACATGATGGAGACTCTGATTCAATTACTTCCGGAGAGACCGCCTGAATATCCCGAAGAACAAATCACCGATTTATACGAACGTGAAATTGCAGGTGATTTGATTCGTGAAGCTTGTTTGCTTCAATTGCGTGATGAAGTTCCACACAGCTTGGCTGTGCGCATTGATGAATTTACCGAACGTGATAATGGTATGGCTTACATCGGTGCAACGATTTTTGTGGAACGCGAATCACAAAAGGGAATCGTCATCGGCGAAGGCGGCAAGATGATGAAATCGATTGGCAGTGCGGCTCGTAAACAAATTGAAGAAATGGGTGGAAGAAAAGTCTTTTTGGAGTTGCGAGTCAAAGTTCATAAAGACTGGCGTGATGACCCGAACGCGTTGAAACAATTAGGGTATGTGAAAAAGAAATAAAAAAGAGCCAGTCCTGTAAAGTGACTGGCTCTTTTTTGAGAGTATTTTTAGTTAGTGTATTTTGAAGTCTCATAACGATTGCCAAACGATAATGAAGGCAATGTAATGATATTGAAAATAGACTCTGCAACTTTATCTGGGGGAACCAAAAGTCCTTGATTTTTGCGTTGAATAAACCGTTCCACTTCTACAAAATCTGATTGTGGTGTTGCGCGGATGAGTGCTTGCATATCGGTATCAATGACACCGGGGTCAATATTGATGGGCAGAAATGGATGTGACAGAGTCTGCTGTTCAACCGCCAGAGAACAGATAAAGTTTTCAGTTCCCGCTTTGGCTGCACAATAAAGAGACCATCCGTAATATCCTTTTAGTGCGGCTCCAGAAGAAATGTTTGCAATTATTTTTTTACAAGTTGCAGGTTGAAACTTAGTGATGATTTCTGTTAAAACTAAAATCGCTGAAACAAAGTTTGTATTCATGCTGTTTAATAAATCAGTTGCATCTTTTTCGGAAGTTTGTCCAATTGGAACTAAGGTGCCTGCGTTATTGATCACCACCAACTCTTCTAATTGATTGATGTCAATCGGCGCAATGGCTTTTGCTACAGCAAGCCTGCTCATTTCTGGATTTGTGAGATCCACAGAAACAGAAAACTCATGCGGCGCCGATCTGGAAAATTCAGTCACCTGATAGCCGTTTCGTTTAAACTGTTCACAAAGGGCAAGACCAAGACCTTTGGAACCGCCAGTAATGAGAAGAAGTTTCATAAGTTACCGCCCTTTGAGGGGTTTGAAGCCTTCGCCTAATGCCTCGTGTGCCACCCCAATGACCATAAAAGCTTCTGGGTCGCTTTCATTCACAATGGCTTTCAGGGAAGAAACTTCTGCAAGGGAAACCACGCAGTACAACACAGGACGGGAGTTGCCGGTATATCCTCCCTTGCCTTCGAGATAAGTCACGCCACGTCCAATTTCATCAATCACACGGGTTGATACTTCATCGGGTTTGGCTGTAATGATCATGGCGGCGCGAACCGTTGCTCCACCTTCGAGCACAGTTTCTGACACCAATCCGCTGACATATAAAGTAATCATCGCATATAAAGCTTGTTTCCAACCGAAGATAAATCCAGCCGAAAGAATCACAGCCGTATCGACAATCAGATAACTTTGCGTCATGGAGATTCCGCGCCAGTTGTTGAGGATGCGCGCCAGAATATCAGACCCTCCGCTGGTGCCACGCGCGCGATAAACCAACCCATACCCAATCCCACCCACGATGGCTCCATATAGTGAGCTAAGGAAGATATCCCCTTGCAAATCGTTGATAAGAATTTGTGAGGTCTGCACAAAATATGGAATTTTTAAAAGCAAATCTGTCAACAAGGAGTAGGTGATGATTGCAAGCGCAGTACGAAATGCAAATTTTGCTCCGCCAAGGAATCGCCATCCCAGAATAAACAATGGAATGTTTCCAATCAAGACCATCAACCCGATAGGCCAGCCTGTGAAGTGATTAATCAGCTGGGCAATTCCGCTCACTCCGCCGGAGGCAAGGTTGGCGGGAATAAAGAACAAACGTAAACTAATTGCCTGAATCAAGCTGGCAAGAATAATTAATAAATAATCACGTATTGTGGGCCAATATTTTTTCATACACACTTCCTTTTTGAATTCAACATAGAAAAACATTATAGCCGAGAGAGTTTTGGAAAAATAACTTTCACCTTCCTTACGGCCACTTTCCACTCCATACTTTCCACTGGTACAATGACGCCTATGAAAATGAAAAACTGGCAATTCTGGCTCGGCGTTTTAATTAGCGTCGTATTTATCTGGCTCTCCCTGCGCGGACTTAAACTCAGCGAATTTTGGGGAACAGTTCAGAAGGCAAATTATTTCTGGTTAATTCCTGGCATTGGGGTGTATTTCATCGGAGTATGGGTGCGGGCATGGCGTTGGCACTATTTATTGAAGCCGATTAAAGAAATCCCAACCAAAACCATGTTTCCCATCACTACCATTGGATATATGGGCAATAATATTTATCCTGCACGCGCTGGCGAAGTATTGCGTGCTGTAATCTTGAAAAGAAAAGAAGGCGTGCCTGTCTCTGCATCCCTGGCGACCATTATCGTGGAGCGCATCTTTGATGGCGTGGTGATGTTGGCTTTTGTCTTTGTTAATTTATCCGAATTGGCAAAGCTCACAGGCGCATCTGGTTTTGTGGGCAATATTCAACAAGTAGCTGTGATTGGCACAGGTGTATTTCTTGGTGCGTTGCTTATCTTTTTGCTGGCGGCTATGTTCCCACAAGTCACTTCAAAGATGGGTACATGGTTTGTAGAGAAATTGACTCCGCAACGGTTGCACGAAAAAATTATCGGCGTGATGAATAAATTTTTAGATGGATTGGCTTCGCTACGCTCCCCTCTTAACGTATTGATGGTCTTCTTTACTTCAGTCATCATCTGGCTGTTAGAGACGGGCAAATACTGGTTTGTGATGCACGCTTTCAATTTCAATGTCTCATTCTTCGCGTTGATGTTGATGAACGGTATTGTCAATTTGGCAACGACCATTCCATCTGCGCCGGGCTACATCGGTACCTTTGACGCTCCCGGCATTGCAGTCTTAACTGCTTACGGGGTCGATCAAGCTACCGCAGCAGGATATACGCTCACCTTGCATGTGGCACTGTGGTTACCCATTACCATTCTCGGTGCATACTTTCTTGCACGTGAAGGAATAAAATGGAATGACTCGTTGCGAGAAGAAGTCGAAAAATAAATCGTACAGGTATGGCATAACCATATCTCAACAAGGATAAGAAATGAAAATTGCAATTGTTGGAGCAGGATATGGCGGCATGGTGGCCGCATGGGATTTGAAAAAAGCGGGACATGATGTAACGATTTTCGAATCAGCGAATTATGTAGGTGGCTTGGCGAGTGGCTTCAAAGAACCACATTGGGACTGGTCAGTGGAGAAGTTCTATCACCACTGGTTTCAATCAGATAGCGAAATGCTCGGTTTGATTCGTGAATTGGGATTGGAAGACAAAGTCCGTTTTCCACGCCCATTGACAGTGATGCTGTACAAAAATAAATGGTATCCCTTTGACTCGATTCTCAATGCGCTTCGTTTTCCTGGGCTTGGGTTTGGCCTCAACAAAATCAGATTCGGCTTCGTTGGATTATTTTTGCGCCTTACCAACAATTGGCAAGCATTGGAAAAAGTCACAGCCGATGAGTGGATGTTGAAATATGCGGGGAAACAAGTCTATGAGCAAATGTGGAAACCATTATTAATTGGCAAGTTTGCTTCTTACTATAAAGATGTCAACATGGCATGGTTGTGGGCGCGTATGCATGCACGTACAACCCGTCTGGGGACCTTTGAAGGTGGCTTTCAAAAGTTTTCTGATTTGTTCGCTGAGAAATTGCGTGAGCGCGGAGTTGAGATTCGGCTTGGAGTGAGTATCAACTCGATTAAGCAGAATCAAGCATCTGCTGGTTTGAGCGTGGATGGTGAATCCTTTGACAAGGTATTGGTCACTACGTCACCGAATCTGATGGCAAAGTTATGTCCCGATCTTCCTGAGAGTTACTTAAAAGGTTTGCTTGAGTTGAAATCAATGGGAGCGGTGGTGATGACTCTTTCGCTCAAACATTCACTTTCAAAAGATGGCTATTACTGGTTCAATGTGCCGAAGGATGAAGGCTATCCGTTTTTGGCTTTGGTGGAGCATACCAATTTTGTGCCAAAGGAAAATTTTGGCGGTGACCATATTGTGTATGCTGGTGATTATTTGGAATTAGGTCACGACTATTTTTCAATGAGTGATGAGCAATTGCTGGAGAGATTTATCCCCGCTTTTCAAAAATTCAACCCTGAGTTTTCACGTGATTGGGTAAAGAAAATTTGGGTTCATAAAACCAATTATGCCCAGCCTGTGCCTTTGGTAAATCATTCAAAGAATATCCCTGCGATTCAAACCCCAATTGATGGTTTGTATTTTGCTTCCATGAGTCAGGTTTACCCTTGGGATCGGGGTACAAACTTTGCAGTGGAAATCGGAAGAAAAGCTGCCAGGATGATGAAGTAATTTTTTCTTTCGATGATTATTACTTGTGATTTTTTATAAGGTGAAGGATTGAACGAAACTTTTGTAAAACCTCGATATGACTCTGGCGGGTTTGCCGGTACTCCCAACCGAATCAAAGAAGCATTTGCTTCTAAAAAATATGATGCCGTTGTTTTATTTTTTATCGATGCGTTTGGCTGGCGATTCTATGAACGCTTTCAAGAAGCACCCTTCATCAAACGCATGGAGCAAACTGGCAGAATTGAAAAATTAACTTCACAGTTTCCTTCCACGACCGCCGCGCATGTGACCACGATGCATACAGGGCTACCTGTAGGTCAAAGTGGCGTGCATGAATGGTATTACCACGAACCAGAAGTAGATCGAATCATCGCGCCTTTGTTGTTTTCTTTCGCAGGCACAAAAGAACGCGACACATTAAACATAACCAAAGTGAATCCTGAATCTTTATATCCCAAAGGGGTGTTATATCCTGAGTTGAAAAAGATGGGTGTCGATTCAATTTATTTTGGTTTGCGAGATTACACTCCATCCACCTATTCAAAAGTGGTGATGAAGGGCGCTGAAATGCGTTCCTTCAAAACGCTTTCAGAAGCTTTTGTAAACTTAGGCAATGTGCTTGAGAAACAAACCAAACCAACATTTATTCATTTGTATTTCGATAAGATTGACGCCATTGCCCTTGAATATGGTCCCACTGCTCCGCAAACCGAGGCGGAGATTGAAACCTTCTTAATGATGATGGAAACTCATTTCGAGCGCATGTTCAACGGAAAGAAGAAAATTCTTTTTCTAATGACTGCGGATCACGGCATGTGCGAAGTGGATCCTAAAACGACAACTTACTTAAACACACATCCAAACTTTTCTGGATTTGAACGCTTCTTAAAGTCAAACCGAAAAGGGGAACTCCTTGTACCGGCAGGGTCTCCCCGCGACATGTTCCTCTATATTAAGGACAATCTGTTGGATGAGGCGCAAGCATTTCTTTCCACACGCCTGGCTGGGAAAGCAGATGTTGTAAAAACAGCAGACCTAATTCAAGAGGGATATTTTGGTCCGGAGATTTCCACCCGTTTTCGAGAAAGAGTTGCAAACTTGGTGATATTATCCTATCGGTATGAATCCGTCTGGTGGTATGACAAGGAAAAGTACGTTCAACGTTATTATGGCCATCACGGAGGGTTGACTCCGCAAGAGATGGAAACCATTTTGTATTCCTGTGAAATTAGGTAATATTCAAATCAAAGGAGATGTCTTAGAGGTATGATTAATTCTGATGTCTTAAACCCTTTATTGTTATCGGCTTTTACAAAAGAAATCACCTGGTTGGAAGCATCCACCCGCTTTCCATTGGATGAGTTCATTGATACCTTTTATCGTACTCGTGAAAGAACTCGTGTCAACATCGATGGCCTTACCGATGAGCAAGTCGCTTTTTCTTCTACAGTTCATCCATTCTGGTCGATTAGTGAATCGATTACGCATCTTGTCTTTAGCCAGGGCTTTTATCACAATAAGTTGTTGGATATTTCCACCAGTCAGCTGGCTCATGCAATCGAAGCGCCTCGCGGATTTGGAGAAGGTGCCAAGGTGAATATTCCTTCCACAGAATTAATTGCCAGTTTGAACACTGCCACCACTCGTATTCGGGTGGTGATTGAAGGGACGCGCAAAGACCATAATCCTGAAAAAGTGGAATTCAACTCGGTGTTTGGCCAATGCACTTATACAACATGGATGGTTCTATTGCTTGCTCATGAGGTGGATCATCTTCGGCAAATTGTGGCCATGCGTGGATTATCACACTCTGAAGCATAAATAAAAAAACCGAGGTGATTCACCTCGGTTTTTTTATCCTACACATAACCATGCTTTCGCTTCCTCAAGAGTGCCAAAGCGACGAAAATTGTAACCACGATTCCTAAATACAGTTTCCATAAACTCAGAGTTTTGATCTAGGATTTTGAAAACCATTGCAATTTTCCATGAGCGGGAAACCCCAATTTTTTCGTTAATGCTGGGGCGTTGATAGTATTCAATGACACTTAATTGAATATCAGTCTCACTATGATCAACAATTTGCTTTTTGCACTGATTTTGCTCCATGGCATTGGCAATCTCTTTGATCATCTCGTTTGCATTTGTAGCCGTCAGAATGCCGCGAGATTTTATGTATAAAATTTTTAATTCTGCCCAGTATGTGATTTTCCATTCCATATTGATAATCTGTGCCTGTGTTCTAAAGAAATACTCGTTGCTATTTCAAGCTACGACGAGATGGCGCCTATTTTAATTACAGAAGTGTCTTACTAGTTAACAAATCAATAAACTGCGAGTAAAATGGTCTATGTCAATTTTTCCCCACCGTAGTTCGGTGGGTACCTCAACCATAAGGAGTATTTCCCCATGTATCACACTATTATCATCGTAGGTAACGTAGGCAAGGACCCTGAAATGCGTTACACCCCCTCTGGGCAGGCAGTCACTTCTTTTTCTGTTGCCACCAACCGCCAATATACTGGCGGCAACGGGGAGCAAGTCAAAGAAACAATCTGGTTCCGCGTATCCACATGGGGGAAGACAGCTGAAGTTTGCAATCAATATGTTAAAAAGGGTTCCAAGGTGTTGATTGAAGGTCGTTTAACCCCTGATAAAAATACTGGTGGACCCCGCATCTGGACCAAGCAAGATGGTTCCGCTGGCTCATCTTTTGAAGTAACTGCCTCTACAGTACGCTTCCTTTCTTCTCGTGGAGAAAATGAAGGCGGTCCTATGGCTGGCGGTGGCGGCATGGAAATGGCCGAACTCCCCCCAGAAGATGACATTCCATTCTAAAAATTAAATTTGCTTGTTCGGGGGCTTGTCCCCCGAACAAGCGTTAAGGCGTAATGCTATGACCACTCCACCTTTACCTCAAAAACCACCCGCAGGCCCAATTCTCGAACTCCCCCAAGATTTGGGAATCGTTTACGCAAACCTCGCACGGATCGCCCATTCCCCTTCTGATATCGTCATTGATTTCGCTCACATTTTGCCAGGCGAAACCACAGCCAAGATTGGCTCTCGTATTGTCATGTCTCCGCTGAGTGCCAAGTTGTTGGTACGAGCGCTGACAGAAAACATCGCACGATACGAAGCGGCTTTTGGACCAATCAATGTGCCTGTGAACAGTACCTTGGCCGATAACTTATTTAAACCGTTTCAACCACCTGAACCTCCAAAAGAATCATAAATTCTATGCATAAACTCGAAGCAATCACAGACCAGATTCGAAAAGTGTTCGATGCTCGCACCTCAGCAAGAGATCAAGCTCTAGCGCAGGCACGTCAACTGACACGTGCGTGTTCGCTTGCCATTCGCGCCGTCCATCGTGATGATGTAGACACGATGAAAACCCATCTTGAAGAAGCGCGTCAATTGGCTGATACGTTACGTTCTTCTCTCGCCCAATATCCAGATTTATTTTATGCAGGCTACACTCAAGATGCGCTTAAGGAATTTGTAGAAGCCAACGTGACCTGTGCTTTGATTCGCAACGAACCGCTTCAGACTCCCGAAGACCTGCTCGTTGAACCTTTTACGTATCTCAACGGCTTGGCAGAAGTTGTCGGCGAGCTACGTCGCCGTACCTTGGATATTCTTCGCCACGGGTATTCAAAAGAAGCCGAGCGTTTGCTTGGTTATATGGATGAAATTTATTCTGTATTGGTGACCATGGATTATCCCGATGCCATCACCAATGGATTGCGCCGCCAAACAGATTTAGCGCGTGGCATCATTGAAAAGACTCGCGGTGATATTACCTTTAGTTTGCGAGGCGAGCATCTCGAACAAGCCATCGGGAAGTTAATTGTTCAATTAAACGGCGATCAAGCCGAAGGGTAGAAAAGAGGCGTGAGTCCAGTATGGCAACGAAGAAAGGCAGACGTTATCCTTTAGTAGTGTATTCCATGATGCTCGGGCGTTGGTGGACAGCTGTGTTCACTTTGGGTCTGGCTTTACTTGGGTTGGCTTGGGGAATTCGGTCTTGGGGATTTGAAGAATGGCGCTGGCAATTGCTGGCTGGCATTGGGGTGTTTTTCGTTCTTGTAGGCCTTGTGATTTTGATTATAAAAAACTTTGCCTATGTACAACCCTTTGGAGATCATCTCCGCTTGGTGACTCCATTTTTGCGTTTGAATATCTCTTATAAACGAATTCGTCGAACGTCTTCTGCAAACATGGGTTCATTATTTCCACCGAGTAGTGTTTCAAGTTGGCGTAAAGAGATTATCGAACCCATCGCCAAGATGACTGCGATTGTGATTGAGCTAAATGCTTTCCCTATTTCAAGAAACGCTTTGCTTTTATTTTTATCACCATTATTTTTTAAAGATAAAACGCCGCATATTGTCATCCTGGTCAATGATTGGATGCGCTTCAGTTCTGAATTGGAGAGCATGCGAACCAGTGGCAACGCAAACTCGTCTGTGCAAGCACGTCGAGATACAGGCTCCATTCTCTCGAAACTACCGAAGAACAAATGAATATTTATTTTGCCTGTTCTATTACCGGTGGGCGTGATCTCGAAGACGTGTATCAAAAAATGGTGGCGGCTTTGCTGTCAGATGGACACGAGATTCCCACATCTCATTTAGCGCAATCTGAAGTGATGGATAAAGAACGTGTGCTGTTGCCACGTGATGTCTACCTGCGCGATGTGAATTGGATTGATAATTGTGACGTGCTAATTGCTGAAGTGAGTGTTCCGTCTCATGGTGTGGGCTATGAGATTGGTTATGCTTTGCAAGTAGGGAAGCCAGTTTTATGTATTCATCAGGTGGAAAAGCGTGTGTCAAAGATGATTACGGGAAATCCACATGCGGCATTGAAAGTGGAAAGTTATTCGACTTTGGAAGAGTCGATAATCATTATGAAAAATTTTTTAGGTAACGTATAATATATTTGTGAAATTAATCACATTCAATCAATGACATTTGACGATGGTGAAAATCATATAGGTGGAATAAGATAAGGGTGGAGACGGAACTTAGACACCTCAAATTGCTCCAAACCATCTCCTCCTTTGGCGAAAGTTGCCGCTGAGTTTTCTCAGCGGCAACATGGTTTAATTTTATAAAAAGAGCCAGTCACCCATAAGGTGACTGGCTCTTTTTAATATACTCACTGAAATTAATTACGAGCTTTTGATTTCAGGTTTTGGCAATTGCGGAATGATCCAATTAATCAAAGCTTGTGGAGAACGAGTCTGCATGTAAATGGTGCCAGGTCCAGTCAGTTCGATGACAAAGCCTTCACCGCTGAACAAAGTGGATTTGAGTCCGCCGACGGCTTTGGGCTGCACTCCCATGGTCGCATCAAAGGCAACGAGATGAGAAGAATCAACCACATATTTTTCGCCTGCTGCAATGGTGCGTTCAAAGATGGCGCCATACGATGAGACCAACAACTTGCCAGCACCAGAAGCCTCCAACATGGAGATGCCTTCAGCGGCCATCAAGGCTTTGACACTGACCTTGGCGGTCAATTCCACGCCGTTTTCAGATGCGACATAGGAACCAGCTTGAATCATTAACTTGTTCCCCTTCATTTCAATCAACATCATGTCACCAGGCAATTCGGGAGCCAGAGTGACTTCTCCGCCTTGTGCAGGTGCCACGAAGAAGTTTTGGAAGAAAGATTCTCCACCAAGGACAGCACGGCCCAATGATTTGAGAATTCCACCTTCAGCCTTGGTTTCGATGTTAACTCCGCCGCTCATACTGACCATCGCACCGGCTTCTGCACGGATGCGTTCATTAGGGTCAAGTTTAGCAACTGCGAGTGAATACGATGGGCGGTGCATAATTTCAATATTCATTTGTTTCTCCTGAAATACAAGATGTGGGTAGTGTAGTCCTCTTAAGTGTTTTAAATTCTTACAATCCTCTAACAACTTTCGCCTTGACAAATACTTAATCACCGTATAAAGTAAAGTCAGCTTAACTAAAAAGAAGGCTTAACTATGTCAAAACCAGTCCAAATTACCAAATCTCTCCATGCGTGGATGGATGTATTTATGCACCGTTCCATGAGAGGTTGGGGGCGCTTCGTTAAAACAACAGGGCTCTCCATGCCGCAATTCAGTATTCTGATGCAACTACACTACAAGGGTTCGTGCGGAATGTCTGAAATTGTGGAACGAGCTCACGTCACTGCCGCGGCGGCCAGCCAATTGGTAGATAAATTGGTACAAAGCGGACTGATTGAGCGCACAGAAGATCCCACAGATCGCCGTGCAAAACAGTTAACTCTCTCTAAAAAAGGCGCACAGTTGGTGGAACAAGGCATTGAAGAACGCCATCGTTGGATGGATGCCCTCGCTGCCAACATCAGCCCAGAGGAAAATGGTGTGATCGTAGAGGCGTTGGAAATTTTGATTCGAGCCGCTGGAAAGTTGGAAGAAGAAAAGTAACTTCCAAAAACTTCTTGCATATCACCATATTTTCTCCATATTGATTTGTTATTTTTAACTAAAGTTTTATAAAGGAGTATTACTTTGCAAACTACCATGTCCCGACCTCAAACTCGCGGACGCCGCGGTGACCCCAAAGCCCGCGGCTCCATCGGACGCGCCATTCGTTATTTGATGAATTACAAACAACAAGCTGCGCTTCCTTATGTATTTCTGACCATTGCCACACTGGCTCAATTGGCTGTTCCCCGTTTGGTACGTAATGTGATTGACGCAGTGACCAGCGGCTATATCGGTGATCAAGTTTTAAAGGCATTGGATAAGATTCCTGCTGCTTTTATTAGTGTTGCTTTACCGAAGATTCTTGAAGCGTTGAAGTATCCTGCCGATTGGTCCATTGACCAGCTTCGGGCGCAGTTGGAGGCGAATGTTTCCTCCGCACCACAGACTTTGGTCAGCGCCATCGTCTTTATTATCATCTTCGCAGCATTGCGCGGAATTTTCTCCTTCCTTCAAGCTTATTGGGCTGAGAAAAATTCACAAGCAGTTGCCTATGACTTGCGCAATGATTTATACGCAAAGATTCAACGCTTATCGTTTTCTTATCACGACAAGAATCAAACGGGTCAATTAATGATTCGCGCCACAGATGATGTGGAAAAAGTGCGTTTGTTTATTGGTCAGGGCTTGTTGCAATTGGTAAGCGCCATCATTTTGTTGACAGGTACGTTGATTATTTTATTCACAACGAATGTGAAGCTGGCTCTTACCACATTGCCCATCTTGCCAGTGGCTATGTTGTTGTTCATGGTCTTTGGTGCCTTAAGCCAGCCTTTGTTTGCAAAAGTGCAGCAGAGACTTTCCACCTTAAATACAATCTTGCAGGAAAATCTGGCGGGCGTGAAAGTAATCAAAGCTTTCACTCGCGAAAAGGAACAGCAGAAAAAATTCCGTGATGCCGCAGATGCCAGCATGGCACAATCAATTGTGGTGGCTCGCCTCTTTACATTTCTATTCCCGTTGATTTTCATGGTTGCCAACCTGGGTCAGGCTGCTATTTTGAATGTAGGCGGTAAGGAAATTATTGCAGGAGCGTTGAGCATCGGTGAATGGCAGGAATTTTCGCTGTATTTGATTTATCTCTTCCTGCCGATTGCGCAACTTGGTTTCATCATTACGCAGTTGGGACAAGCCTCTGCTTCTGCCAACCGTATTTTTGAAATCATCGATGCCAAGTCTGATATTACAGACAAACCCGATGCAATCAAGATTCCTGCGGTAGAAGGCAATGTGAAATTTGAAGATGTCACATTCCGTTATTTTGGTGGTGGCGAGCCTGTGCTTTCCAATGTCACATTTGAAGCCAAGGCTGGTGAAACCATCGCTTTGCTCGGTGCGACTGGTTCAGGCAAGACTACCATTATCAATTTACTTCCACGCTTCTATGATCCTACCGAAGGAAAGATCAGCATTGATGGTCACGAACTGCGCGATGTGACTCTTGATTCACTTCGTTCCAATATTGGGATCGTGTTACAGGAAACCACTTTGTTTAGCGGAACCATCCGCGAAAACATTGCTTTCGGTAAACCCGATGCCAGTGATGAAGAAGTGATTGCTGCAGCAAAAGCTGCACAAGCTCATGACTTTATTTCAGGATTCCCTGAAGGATACAACACCCACGTCGGTGAACGCGGAACCACCCTCTCCGGTGGACAAAAACAACGCGTCGCCATTGCCCGTGCATTGCTACTCAATCCACGCATTCTTATCCTCGACGACTCAACTTCATCCGTTGACCTCGGCACAGAAGCTGCACTTCAAAAAGCACTCGATGTACTTATGAAGGGACGCACCTCTTTCGTGATTGCGCAGCGTATCAGTACTGTTATGAATGCAGATAAGATTATCGTACTCGAGAAGGGCAAAATCGTTGCAGAAGGCAAGCACAAGGAACTTATGGAAGATAGCCCAATCTACGCAGAAATTTATAACTCACAAATATTGGTCAATGAAAAAGGCGGTGCCCAATGATGATGAATCGCCCTGACCTCTTTAAAGGTGACAGCAACAAGGCTCGAAACGTTACCGATACGCTTCGCCGATTTGGCGATTACTTCGGAAGATTTTGGTATATGCTGGTTTTGGCTTTCATTCTGATTGTCGTTTCCACCTGGACTCAGGTGACTTCGCCAGAATTAATCGGCCAGGCCACAGATTGTTTCCTCGTTCCGACAGGTGGAGCCAATGCTTTCGCTTCTTTCGGCCCGACAACTGATACTGCTCAAACAACAAAATCTTCCTGTTGGTTGGTCGCAGACCCCGCCACGTTGACAGGGACTGAAAAAATCATTGCTTCTATGTACCGTCTTGGTGATTTCAAAATCCTTGACCCTGCTACAGCAACTACTACTGAACGCATTGCGGGCTTATGGAGACTGATTCTCATCACCATTAGTTTGTTCGTGTTGGGTGCCGTTGTCACAGGTTCCTTGTTCTTCACCATGTCATGGACTGGTCAGCATGTGTTGCGAGAAATGAAATTGGCAATTTTCCATCATATGCACGATCTTTCATTAAGTTACTACGCCGAGCATGAAGCGGGTGACTTGATGAGTCGCATTACCAACGATACTTCCGCCATTGAACAAGCATTTTCGTTCGCCTTGGTGCAAGTCTTCAGTGGCATCCTCCTGCTTGGATGGATTGCCTATAACATGATTGTCAAGAGCGTGCCCTTTGCTTTACTTTCTTTGGCTGTTGCTCCAATCATGCTTTGGGTTACTAGTTATTTCTCTGCACAGGCTCGCAAGGCCTTCCGTGTAGCTCGTGAAGAAATCGGTTCGGTCAATGCGGAATTGCAGGAATCAATTTCCTCTGTGCGTGAAGTGCAGGCGTTCAACCGTGCTGAAGAAAACATTGAGCAATTCAAAGTTACGAATGCAGCGAACCGTGATGCAAATGTCAGAGCCGTAGCATTCACTTCCGCTTTAGCTCCCGCTTTGGAAGCTTTATCCTATGCTGCCTTGGGAATTGTCGTTGGCACAGGCGGTTGGATTCTTCTCAAAGGTGGCGACTTCTTCGGAACAGCCGTTTCGCTTGGGTTGGTCATTACCTTCCTTGCTTATGTGCAACGCTTCAACCAACCGATTCAACAAATCGCTGTGTTGTGGACGAATATCCAAAACGCAATTGCCGGTGGCGAACGCATCTTCAATATTTTGGATGAAAAGCCTGCCGTGACAGATAAGCCCAATGCCAAACCGATGACTGAAATCAAAGGCCTCGTTGAGTTTGAGAATGTCGCGCATGAATACGAAGATGGTGTTCCCGTGTTGCATGGCGTTTCCTTTACAGCCCAACCTGGTCAAACATTTGCCATCGTTGGTCCCACGGGTGCAGGCAAGACCACCATCATCAATTTGTTGCCACGCTTCTATGATGTGACTGAAGGCTCTGTAAAGATTGACGGAGTGGATGTACGCGATGTCACTGCCGAATCCATTCGCAAACAGATTGGTATTGTTTTGCAGGATACCTTCCTGTTCAGCACAACCGTTATGGAAAATGTCCGTTTCGGTCGCCCCGATGCAACCGATGAAGAAGTGATGGCGGCCATCAAACTTGCCAATGCTGATTCATTCATCGAACGTTTGCCTGAGAAATATCAAACTGTGTTGGGTGAACGTGGCTCTGGCCTCTCACAAGGACAACGTCAGTTATTGTCCATTGCACGCGCCGCTCTTGCAGACCCGAGAATTCTTATTTTGGACGAAGCAACTTCTTCGGTCGATACCAGAACCGAGCGCTTAATCCAAACCGCATTTGACCAATTGCTTGCTGGACGCACATCCTTTGTCATCGCACATCGTTTGTCTACCATTCGAAACGCAGACCAGATTCTTGTGCTCAAAGCGGGTCAAATTATTGAACGCGGCAAGCACAGTGAACTTCTTGAAAAGAAAGGCTTCTATTACGATTTGTATATGAGCCAATTCAAAAAGCAGGAAGAAATCGAAGCCGCATCAGCTTAAATTTTATAAGGGCACAGTCAAAGCTGTGCCCTTATGTTTACAGTGATACAAGAGAGATAAAAATGAGATTCATGATGAAGTTGTTTATGGGGTTCCATGTATTTTTATACCGTCTTACCAACGGAAAATTTGGCGGTGACATGCGCGGATTTAAAGTCCTCATCCTCACCACCAAAGGGCGTAAATCTGGAAAGATAATTTCCAGCCCGCTTGGCTACTTTGAACGTGATGGCGGCTATATCATTGTCGCTTCCAACGGTGGCCAGAAAACCAATCCTTCCTGGTATTACAATATCAAAGGCAATCCAGAGGATGTGAGCATTCAGGTCAATGACAAAAAGATGAAGGTCAAACCTGAAATCATTTTAGGTGCACCCCGCAGGCCACTGTACGATTGGATCGTTTCCATGGCTCCCAATTATGGTGAGTACGAAACACAAACCGCTCGTGAAATTCCATTGGTGTTTTTGAAGCCATAATAAAAAGATAACCATCTTGAAAAACTCGTCACAGAGATTATGTCTCTGTGACGAGTTTTTGTTTCCTACGCCCATTTACCCTTTTGTGGTTAAATTGAACTCAGGAGAGCCACCATGACCACACCTGAGTTTGAAACCTTCCTCAAGCAATATCCAACCTTTAAGAAGACAGAATCGATTGATACATTGCGTGCTACTGATTATGCACGCCTGGATGCAGGGGAACATATTTATTTTGATTACACGGGTGGCGGTATTTACGCCGAGTCACAAATCAAAAAACATCAACAGCTTTTAAACGAAAATGTGTTTGGCAATCCTCATTCCTCCAACCCAACATCCCTTGCGGCTACACACCTTGTGGAAGGTGCCCGTGAATACATCCTCAAATTTTTTAATGCAGACCCAAATGAATATCTTGCGATTTTTACATCGAATGCTAGCGGTGCATTAAAACTCATTGGCGAATCATATCCATTTTCAAATGGTCGTTATTTATTAACTTTCGACAATCACAACTCCGTCAATGGGATTCGAGAATTTGCACATGCCCGTGGCGCAGATGTAACTTATATTCCTGTGATGTTGCCCGAGATGCGGGTTGACGCTTCGCAGCTTAACCTTGAATTGTCCAAGCCTTCGAAGAGCGGACACAACCTGTTTGCATTTCCTGCGCAATCCAATTTCTCCTCGGTCAAACATCCGCTGGAGTGGATTGAACAAGCCCATGAATACGGTTGGGATGTGTTGTTGGATGCAGCTGCCTATGTCCCGACCAATAAGTTAGACCTCAGCAAAGTCAAACCAGATTTTGTGCCGATTTCATTTTATAAAATCTTTGGGTACCCCACTGGCCTGGGCGCATTAATTGCTCGAAAATCTGCCTTGGCGAAATTACATCGTCCTTGGTTTGCGGGGGGAACCATCACCGTCGCTTCGGTACAAGGTGACAAATATTATCTGGCAGATGGCGCCTCGGCCTTTGAAGATGGCACACTTGATTATTTGAATATTCCAGCCATTGAGATTGGTCTTAAACATATTGAATCGATTGGCTACGATGTCATCAGTGAAAGAGTCAAAACACTGACAGGTTGGTTGTTGGATAATTTAACACAGATGAAACACAGCACTGGTGTTCCGTTGGTGCGGTTGTTTGGTCCCGCTACTACCGAAGGTCGCGGTGGGGCGGTGACTGTGAATTTTTATGATAAAGATGACAGCGCTTTTGATCATCGTTTCATCGAACGTGAGGCCAATAAGGTGAACATTTCGCTTCGTACGGGATGTTTCTGTAACCCCGGTGCTGGTGAAGTGGCGCTCGGCATCTCTCGGGTGGAGTTGGATGTCTGTTTCACCCGCCCTGAAAATGAAGACCGTTTGTCGGTGGATGATTTCCGCTTGTGTATCGATGGCAAATCTTCTGGTGCTGTGCGTATTTCTGTCGGTATGGTCACCAACTTCAATGATGTACAAGCGTTTTTGATGTTTGCAAGAGGATTGTTGGGGTGATTTCGGAAAAAATTAGTTTTTTGTTTTTAATGAAGTGGATTTTAACAAGTAGTGAGTAACTTATGAAACAAAACCCAAAATTTCATAAATGGGTAATTGCAATTATTCTATTTATCTCTATAACAGGAGCTGTTTTAATCTTTTCGATTTGGTTAAATCACTATTCATCGATTTATGTAATTGGTCCTTCAGTGGAAACAGAGGAGCGATTTCCAGCCTGGTCACCGGACGGAAAATACATAGCTTTTACGTGTGGGTTTTCCTATGTTTCGGATGGTTGGGATGATCGTTCATGGAACAATCCATTGTGGAGACCGGAGACTTATGAAGTTTGCGTAGTAGATTTAGCCACACGACAACTTAAACGATTAACCTATGGTCGCGAAAAATGGCGCCCTTTTTGGTCGCCAGATGGTAGGATGCTCTTATGGAAAGATTTAGGAAATAAAAAAATAATACTTTTCGATTTTGAACATCAAAAGACACTAGCTAAAATTCCCAATGATTCACAGTGCCGTTACTATTTTTGGACACAAGATAATAAGAGCATAATATCTGAATGCGGGGATTTTTCATTAAACTTATCCACAATGGAAAGTTCAACTACTTTGCCATTGTTTTCTTCTTTAAATCCGCGTGATGTCATTGATGTGCATTTTTCTCCTGACACGAAATATGTGGCGTCTTCTCAAGAAGACGTCTTGGTTGTTTTGAAAAAGGAAAGAGAGTTTTTTAAAAGCAATTTTTTTATTTCCGCAGATCCAATAACTTGGTCACCTGATAGTTCTATTCTTTTGTTTAGCAAAGGGATTGATACAGAGAACACAGATATTGTAGAAATAGGTTTCCTACATGTTCCTACAAAGGAAATCGTTTGGTACAAAGGAGAAAATATTTGGGGCCTTTACGATGTGTTTTGGTCACCCAATGGAGATAAAATTGCATATCAAACTGGTGATACTATTGAAGTTATTGAATTTAAATTTAAAACAAATCCATTTTCATATGTAGTTGTTGAAAAAAAGTCTTATCCCATTAATTATGGACAGAATGAAATTTCTTTAACTTGGTCGCCTGACGAAAAGTATATTGCTTTTGTAGCCAGTGTGCCTGTAGGTGAAGAAAAAATTAAAGCTGAAGCTAGTGAAATGTATTATGTTTGGCCTAAAATTCAACTTCTCAATTTGGAGACCGGTTTACAATCCTTTTTAGTAGATCAATGAAAGCAGGTAATCAATGAAAATTCAAGATATTAAATTTCTTTACGAATACAACTACTGGGCTAATAAAAAAATTCTTGCTGCGGCTGCAAAGGTCACTCAGGAACAATTCCTCGGCTCGGCAGAATTTCCATTTGGCGGTTTGCGTGGCACCATGTTGCATATTGTGGATGCAGAATATGGCTGGCGCGGATTCTTTGAGACCAAAAAATTCAGCGAAGATTTAAATATCGATGATTTTCCAACGCTTTCTGAACTGGAAAAGAAATTTCAAGAAGAAGAGACAGCTCTGCGTGCTTATTTGAATCACCTTACGGATGAAGAGCTGGCCAGCCGTAAGTCCTATACAACTGATACAGGAGTCGTGCGAAATCGAGTCCTTTGGCATTGTCTCGCGCATGTAGTCAATCATGGCACACAACATCGTAGTGAAGCCGCCGCCTTGCTGACAAGATTCAATGCTTCACCTGGCGACTTGGATTTTACGGTCTTCCTAAACGACACAGGGAACTTTTAGTTTTATAAAACACTTCTGAAGTGTGTCGCATAAGAAATAAGATGGACGTATGATTGGATAAATCTAATCCTTAGAGAGGCAGAGCATATGGCAGAGCAACCTACACGTCCTATTCGTTTCGTTGTTATTCATAAACCTGGTCCAAAATGGCAGTACGGCGTGGAGTATCGTCAGCAATATGGAGTCAGTGAACATGTGGCGCACTATTTGAAATTCCATGAACAGGGAAAACTTGAACTAGGTGGCCCTTTTCTGCTTCCTGATGTTGGTGGAATGATGGTGACGACCAAAGAAGTGTCACAAGAGGAAATTGAAACCTTTGCCGCTTCTGACCCCGCCGTACAATCTGGTCTGCTCATTTACGAGGTCCGCCCGTGGATGACAGCGATGGAGCATGATTAAATGAATGGGCAAGTTCGTGCAAATATTAAACCTGGTATGACTGTGTTGATTGTTTTGAAACAAGACCAGCGCACAGGTAAATTAACCAAGGGAATTGTCAAAGATCTCCTTACGAATTCACCTACACATCCACACGGAATCAAAGTCCGCTTGATGGATGGGCAGGTGGGACGTGTGAAGGAAATTTTGGGAAATGAGACAACTTCATGATTCGTAAACTCGCACACTTAAACTTTGTGACCAATGACCTGAATCAAATTATTGATTTTTATGTCAACAAACTGGGCATGAAAGTGAAGTTCACTCTGGATAATCAACAGGGTCAACCCTTTGGATACTATTTCGAATGTGGTGATTCCACATTTATTGAATTCTTTGACCAGGCCATGGCGGCCGAAGTATGGGGTGGACAGGTACAGGCGCTAGCTAATGGGACTCAATACAAGCATTTCTGCTTGGAAGTCACTGGACTGGATGAGTTTTGCAAACAGCTCAAGAGTAAAGGCGTATCCGTCACGGATATCACCCTCGGGATGGATAACTCCCGTCAGGCGTGGATTACAGACCCCGATGGGAACCAGATTGAATTGATGGAATATGGTCCCAACAGCTTGCAATTGACGGGTCGCTAGGTTTTGGAGTCAGGCAGCTTGCTGCCTGATTTCTCTATCATCTTGCTGAGTGAATCCAGAGTTACAAATAGTTTCCTGAAACGCAAGCAGGCCGCAGCGGGGAAAGCGCGGCGGGCATTCATCATCAGAGTTTTGTAAGAAATTATACAATCCCCTTGACTTTGCCAATTTAAGTAGGTAATATTGCAATTAGCACTCGCAAGTATTGAGTGCTAATTGTGCGCTTATTCAAAAAAAATTCAAAAATCCTAACAGGAGAAAAAAGAAATGGCAAAACTCTCATTTAAGCCCTTGGGCGGCCGCGTATTGGTCGAGCCCATCGAACAAGAAGAAGTCACCGCTGGTGGCATCGTTCTTCCAGAAACTGCGAAGGAAAAACCCCAACAGGGTAAAGTATTGGCTGCTGGTCCTGGTGACCGCAATGACAAGGGTGAACGCGTTGCCCTCGATGTAAAGGTCGGCGACGTGGTGCTCTTTGCCAAGTACTCCGGCACCGAAGTCAAGATCGATGGCAAGAAATTGCTCATCATGCGCGAGAGCGACCTGCTCGGTATTGTCGGTTAATCAAAAAGAAATTCAAAAAGGAAGTGAATTATGGCAGCTAAACAGATTGTATTTTCAGAAGATGCACGCCGCAAGCTTAAGAACGGCATGAACGTTGTTGCAGAAGCAGTTTCCGCAACCCTCGGCCCCAAGGGTCGCAATGTGGCCAGTGACCGCAAGTTCGGTTCCCCCACCATCACCCACGACGGTGTTTCCGTGGCAAAGGAAATTGAACTCGAAGATCCTTTCGAGAACATGGGCGCCCAGCTCCTCAAGGAAGCCGCCCAGAAGACCAATGATATTGCGGGTGACGGTACCACCACCTCCACCGTTTTGGCTCACGCCATTGTGAACGAAGGCCTCAAGGCTCTCGAAGCTGGCTACAACCCAATGCTCCTCAAGAAGGGCATTGAACTCGCCACCGAGACCATTGTTGCTGAACTCAAGAAGAACTCCGTCAAGATTGATACCCGCGAAGAAATCGCTTCTGTCGCCACCAACTCTGCGGCTGACGTGGAAGTCGGTGAACTCATCGCTGACGTGATGGACAAGGTCGGCAAAGACGGCGTTATCACCGTTGAAGAATCCAAGACCATGCAGTTCGAAACCGAATTCGTCGAAGGTATGCAGTTCGACCGCGGTTATCTCTCCCCTTACTTCATCACCAACGGCGACCAGATGGAAGCCCAGATCAGCGACGCTTACGTCTTGATCTATGACAAGAAAATCTCCGCTGCTCAGGACATCGTTCCTTTGCTCGAAAAACTCGTTCAGCTCGGCAAGCGCGAACTCGTCATCATCGCTGAAGATGTTGACGGCGAAGCTCTCGCTACCTTGATTTTGAACAAAATCCGCGGCATGCTCAATGTGCTCGCCATCAAAGCTCCTGGCTTTGGTGATCGCCGCAAGGCCATGCTTCAGGATATCGCCTCCCTCACTGGTGGACAGGTCATCTCTGAAGAGACCGGCCGCAAGCTCGAATCCACCACCGTGCAAGACCTTGGCCGCGCTGAGAAGGTTGTTTCCGACAAGGAAAACACCACCATCGTTGGCGGCAAGGGCAAGAAAGCTGATATCGAAGCCCGCATCAAGGAAATTCGCATCGAGATGGACAAGAGCACCAGCGATTACGACAAGGAAAAACTTCAGGAACGTCTTGCCAAGCTCAGCGGTGGTGTTGCCATCATCCGCGTAGGCGCCGCGACCGAAACTGAAATGAAGGAAAAGAAACACCGCGTAGAAGATGCTCTCTCTGCCGCTCGCGCCGCAGTTGAAGAAGGCATCGTCCCTGGTGGTGAAATCTCCCTCATCAACGCCGCTGTCAAGCTCGACAAACTCGCCAAGGCTCATGCTGAAGACGAGAACGAAGAAATCAAAGTCGGCATCAACATCATCAAGAAGGCTCTCGAAGCTCCTATTCGCAAGCTCTCCTCCAACGCTGGACAAGACGGCTCCGTCATCATTGACACTGTCCGCCGCACCGCTGCTGAGAAGAAGAACCCGAACATCGGCTTCAACGTCCTCACTGGTGAATACACCGACATGATCAAAGCTGGTGTGATCGATCCCGTGAAAGTGGTTCGTGGCGCTCTCGAAAACGCCGCCTCCATCGCCGCGATGATCCTCACCACCGACGTGCTCATCACCGACATGCCCGAGAAGGACAAGGCTCCTGCCATGCCTCCTGGCGGCATGGGTGGCATGGATTACTAAACCGATCCATTCACAAATTTGTAGGGACACGGCATGCCGTGTCCCTACTTTTTTAATTTATGGTTTGCCTTCTGGCGGGTATAATTCTACGAATGCAATCCAAACCTCGTTTTTTTACACAATTCATTTTGCTTCTAACTTTGGGATTAAGTGCCTGCGCTTCTTTCTTAAACTCAAGCACGCCCACTCCCGAATTGCCGACCTCCACCCCTATACCTCCTACTGCCACCCCGCCACCTTCAGTGGCGAATGTCAATGGAGAATATATAACGATTGCGGAATTTCAAGCAGAGCTTGAACGTTACAAGGCTGCACAAACTGCTTTGGGTCTTTCCTTTACCGATGAAGATGCAAACAAGGCGGTGTTGGAAGATTTAATTGCGCAGTACTTACTTGCTCAAGCTGCCAGAGAAGCAAATTTTGTTGTGACAGATGCCGACCTTCAGTCGAGGATTGATGCGTTGGGTGGTGCGGATGTCGTTGCTCAATGGGAGTCTGCTCATGGATATGATGATGCGTCTTTTCGTGTCGCATTGAAACGTTCTGTCGAAGCAGCCTGGATGCGTGACAAAATCATTGCGGATGTGCCAACCAGCATGGAACAAATCCATGTGCGCCAAATTTTGACCTATAATCAGGCCGATGCTGAGTATGCACTTGGTCAATTAAAAAGTGGAACTGATTTTGACGAATTAGCGGCCTTGTACGACCCAGTGACTCTTGGTGAGTTAGGTTGGATACCGCGAGGATACTTGTTGGATCCCAAGGCGGATGAAGCGGTCTTTGCCTTGCAAGCAGGCGCATATAGTGACATCGTCCAGACCGAAGCAGGCTTTCATATCTTTAAAGCATTGGAACGTGGCGATCATCCTCTTTCCCCCGATGCCTTGTTGACCGTACAAGAGTTGGCGCTTAAAGATTGGGTCAGCACCAAGCGTGCATCCGGTACGATTGTGTTAACCCCATAAAATAAGAATTGTTCTCGGAGCCACCAGATGAGCAATTACGATTATAACTATGACGACACACCGAAACCAAAATCCCGTTTTGATTTGTGGGATATGCTCAGTATTTTAGTCTTAGTAATCACAGCCTGTATGGTGTTGTATTTTGTTCTGATATTTTTATTTCCTACCTCGCCGTTGAATCCGTACCCTGCAGTTCCTAATGTCCCCAATGCAACGGTCACGCCGACTTGGACTCCGATTCAATTAGCTGCGACTTGGACTCCGACGCCAGCTCTTGGCACTGCCACCCCAACTCTTGTTCCAACTCAAACTCTTGAGCCTTCTGCAACGCCGCTTTCTTTGATTACGCCATCTGTGACTCCAACAGCTACGGCTACACCCAAGCGACCTTTCTCTGCAACTGTGACCTATATTGATAGCACGATTATTCATCCAGACCTTGCTTGTAACTGGCAGGGAATCGGTGGTTCTGTGGTGGATGCAAATAATGCAGATATGGCTGGGTTGGTGATTCATCTTTCAGGGATGTATAACGGAAAAACCAAGAACGAACCAACGGTCAGCGGTGTTGCGCCTGCCTATGGAAAATCAGGCTATGAATTTTTCCTTGGCACGGTTCCAATTTCATCCAAAGGTGGATTGTCGATTCAAATTCTCGATCAGGCTGGGCTTCCCCTTTCAGACAGCATCACCATTGATACATTCAATGATTGTTCCAAGAATCTCGTGCTTGTGAGATTTAAGAAGAATCCATAGTATAAAAATTGCTTTGTAAGGATGCTCTCATGGTTCAATCTTCAAACAAGATATCTCTGCTTAGAATCATATTCCTTGTTGTGTTCATCGTTTCCTCGGTCATCCTTGCATTGATGTTTGTTAGTTTGGGAGGCTCTGCTTCGCCTTCCATCAACCCCACACCCACAGAAGATCCGCTAGCGACAGATGTGCCTGAGACTTTAACTCCAGGCCATGAAACCGAGACTCAATCTTCAAAAGTTAGCTTGGATATGTTGCTTGGTACCTTTCTGACTTCAGCTACATCATTGATTGGGTTTGTGACCACCACGGTCATCACTTGGCGAAAAGAAAAACGAGATGCAGCTCTTGCTGATGTAGAGCGGAAGAAACTGGAAACAGAACTTGAAAAAAGCAGGTTAGAACTCGAAAACTTAAAGAAAAATAACGCAAAGAAAAAAACAACAACCAAAAAGAAATAACAAACTCCCCGTTTGATGCGGGGAGTTTGTTATTAGAAGTTAATCAGCTTTTTCTGAAGGAGGAACAATTGCAACAACTGGGGTTTCTTCTTTAGATGTCTGGACGTTCTTTTTGATCTGCTTGAGCTTTAATTTTTGCTCTTTTTTTCGTTTCTTTTCCAATTCCTTTTGACGCTTTTCGTATTGGTAATTGACTTTGACCAAAGTAACATCCTTTTTTGTTTGTAGGTTGGGTGAATTTGTTTAAATCATTATAGCACCCTACAAACAATATGGCTTCTCGTAAAATCTTACCCAAGTGGGGTATTGGTGCATCACAACTTGCTTTGTTATACTATTTCCCCAAATGGAACTCTCACAAAACATACATCTGCTAGGTGATTTACTCGGCAAAGTGATTTCAGAACTTGAATCTCCTGAATTATTTGCCATCGAGGAGCGTATTCGTGCGCTGGCCAAGGCACGCCGTGGTGGCGATCTGGTAGCTGCTGACCGATTGCAACAAGAGGTTTCCTCCTTGCAAAATGTAGATGCACGAGTAATCGCCGCATCCTTCGCGGCCTATTTTGATTTGGTCAATTTGGCAGAAGAACATCAACGGGTGCGGTTGCTTCGTCAGCGAGAAGATGAATCTTTTCCAGAACCAGTTCACGAGTCGATTGGGGATGCGATTGCAATTCTAAAACAGCGTGGCGTCAGCGCGAATGAGATTTCCACTTTGCTTGAAAACTTATCCATCGAATTGGTGTTGACTGCACATCCAACGGAAGCGCGCCGTCGCACCATTCTTTCGAAGACGGAACGCATCGCGTCTCTCCTGCGCTTGCTCAATCAAAACTCACTTTCTCAGCGCGAAAGGCAGGATGCGGTTTCGGCCTTGCAGAGTGCAATTTCTGCTTTGTGGCTTACAGACCGCACTCGGGCAGATAAATTATCTGTAACAGATGAAGTGCGAACTGGTTTGTATTTCGTCGACTCTTTTTTTTGGAATACCATTCCTGTGCTTTATCGTGACTTGGATGAAGCCATTAAAAAATATTACCCTGGGCTACAAGCCCCAGCACATTGGCTCAAACTTGCATCATGGATCGGTGGAGATCGCGACGGAAATCCATATGTCACCTCTTCTGTCACAGCTGAGACTTTACGCCTGCACCGTGGGTTGGCAGTAGAGAATCATCGTAAGGCCTTTCAGGAATTGGGGCGGCATTTAAGTATGAGCTCCAGTCGGGTTCCGCCTCCACCTGACTTAATCAAGTGGATTGAAAATCGACGACCCTTTCCACCGCATGTAGCTTATATTGAACAGCGCTATGCCAATGAACCTTATCGTTTAATGCTGGCGTTGCTTGCCAATGATTTGGCTGAAGCTTCGCGTGATGATATGGCTAAAAATCTGTTAAGCCAAAATCCTCACTCGGCACATTTGAGTTCTGAGTATCTGCTTGAACCTTTACGATTGATTGCTGCTGCTTTGCCTGTTAGCCTGGTGCAGGATGAATTACAAGCAGTGATGAACAAAGTTCAGGTGTTTGGTTTGCACGCTGCGCGTTTGGATGTCCGCGAAGATTCAAGCCGTTTGAATGCAGCGTTTAGTGAAGTGCTGCGTGCCCTAAATATTGAGTCTGATTTTGAAAATATGCCTGATGACAAGCGTATGGAGTTGTTGGTACGTTTATTGAAAGAACCTGCTCCTAATCTTTCTACTCATCCTGGCGTTACCTTGAATTCAGCAGAAACATGGTCTTTGTTTCAACTGATTGGGCGTACCAATGAAATTTACGGAGGCGAACTTCTTGGTCCCATTGTGATTTCAATGACGCATGCTGCGGCCGATGTGTTGACCGTGCTTTTATTAGCCAAATGGGCCGGATGTAAATCAATTCCACAGATTGCTCCATTGTTTGAATCTGTTCGTGATCTTAGAGATGCATCGACGATTCTTGAGTCGCTTTTCTCTTCAGATATCTATCGTGAACATCTGAAATCACATGACAATCAGCAAATGGTGATGATTGGTTATTCAGACAGCAACAAAGATGGTGGATATTTAATGGCCAATTGGGCTTTGTATCAGGCCCAAGAGGAAATTACTCGTATGGCTCAGAAGCACAATGTGAAGCTGACCATCTTCCACGGCCGTGGTGGAACCATTGCTCGCGGTGGTGGCCCAGCAAATAATGCAATTCGTGCCCAGCCTGCAGGTAGCATTAACGGTAAATTCCGTGTGACTGAACAAGGGGAAATCATCGCTTCCCGTTATGCCAACCCTGACCTTGCTCATCGCCATTTGGAACAAATTGCCAGCGCAGTGATTCTTGCATCGGCACCCCATAAAAAGCAACCTGTTTCAGAGATATGGCGGAACACAATCGAAGAAATGTCAAAAGCGGGACAACGTTCCTATCGCTCTCTTGTATACGAGACACCGGGTTTTATTGAGTTTTGGGAATCAGCTACGCCGTTGGATGAAATCAAGCGTTTGCAAATTGGTTCTCGTCCTGCATCCCGTGCCAAGGCTGGGGCTGTTAATCAAATCCGTGCTATTCCATGGGTCTTTTCATGGATGCAGAGCCGCTTCAACTTACCCAGTTGGTATAGCTTGGGTGCCGGGCTTGCTACAATCAAAGATATTTCTTTATTACAGGAAATGTATGATGGCTGGTTGTTTTTTCAGACCTTGCTAAATAATTCTGAGATATCCCTGCTCAAAGCAGATATGGATATCTCTGCCTTGTATGTAAATTTGGTTCCAGATAAAAAACTTGCGGACGAGATTTTTAATTCCATTCGCAGTGAATATGAGCGCACCAGAGATTTGGTCTTAAAGATCAGCCGCCACACGTCCTTGCTAGAATTGGAGCCAGTGACTCAACAAGCTGTTCAATTACGGAATCCGTATGTTGACCCACTAAATTACATTCAAGTGGAAACTCTTCGCAGGCTTCGCTCTCTGCCCGACCCAGATGGAAAGGAATCCAAACCATTACGTGAGGTGATGGCATTGACCATCAACGGCATTGCCGCTGGCTTGAGAAATACAGGATAAAAAGATACTCCCGCAAGATTGCGGGAGTATCTTTTTATTTCTCTGCTTTGTCCAAATCTTTTCCAATGTCACGTTGGAAATCCCAAGTGAGATAATCCAAGTTCGAAGGGAGAGATAACTCTAAAGTATATAAATATTGCAATTCGACTTTCACCTTGCTTGGACGGCATTCAAGTAAATGCCCGCCGCTGGTTTTATCCCCAGTGAGGAAGTGTAGATGTACGCCAGGGACACTCAAAGAAGCCATATAAGCTGGGGTGTAAAACCCAACCATCACACCACTTGTATTATTGAATTCAAAAGTGGGTTGGTCTTTCGCCACTTCCACCAGTGGACGATAGTTTTCCTGTTTTGGTACAGAACGCGTCTTAACATAACTGAAATCACCGCTAATACGAAAGGCATAAAAAATATTCGGGGACGGCATCAGGTCAACCATCCATCTCAGGAAATCAACATAAGACATTTCCTGCTCAAGTGTTTCCTCACTAGCTGGTTGAAAATTTGTCACACAGGCAAATGGAGTGCAGGTGTTTTCATCAGTAATCTGATTCACCTTCCCGTCTGATCCGACGCGGAAAATCTCTCCATCCAACATCATCATTTCACCATCAAGATCATTAAATGTGCCAAGACCAAAATCCCCATATTTCTTAATTTCATAAAATGGGATATTTTGTTCGTAAATCCCTTCTACCAGTGAATTTACTGGAGCACACAAATACACCTTGTTATCTGCTTTTCGTTTTCTGATTCTTCTTAATGTTGTTCTTTCCATGAGGACTCCTATCCGTATTTTGGGGTATCACCGATAATTTCCCAGCCTTTTTCCAATGCAACTTGTTTTAATTTCGCATCGGGATAAACAGCCACGGGATGATTAGCATGTTCAAGCATGGGGATGTCCAACACGGTGTCGCCATAAGCGAAGTCTACGCGCTTCACACCCAGCCGATTCAGAATCTGCTCAATTTTCTTTTCACTCGCGACAAGCTTTCCCACCATTCTTATGCGGCCATCTTTGATCTCAACGGGCGTTCCACTAACTTGCGCTCCAATTCGTCTTGCAAATGGTTCGATGAAAGGCTCCACCACACTACTGGCAATATATACTTCTGCCCCGCCTTCGCGGTGTTTGATTAATTTTTCAATCACATCTTCGCGACGTTTCTTCCACAAGTCGTGTTCAACAACCCATTCAGAAACCTGTTTTAGTTTTTCTTGGTCTGCATCTTTTACATAGGCAAGGCTATCAATCATTAGTTTTTGGCCCCATAGTTGCCAGTCGATGATTCCGTTTTTTGCAAGCAAGTACGAAGGCATGATGGATGCCATTGTCAAGTTTGCCTGCATCTTGCTTTGGTTATGCTTTACCCAGTCCACCAAGCCAAGAAATGGTGAACCAGTAGTTAATGTTCCCATCATATCTGAAACGACGATCATATTATTTTCTCCATTTATTTTCCTTGAAGGGTAGCTGGTATGGTTTCTTCCAATACTCTGCAGTTCTCTGCGGTACAAGTCTCTAGTTTTGCCAGCCAATCATGCAGGGTTGTAAGTGTATCAGCATCTAAAGTGGGTGCAATATTATTTAGTTGATATGGGTCTGCTATCAGATCATAATATTCAACTTCACCATCTTCATATTCGATGTAGATAAAATTTTCAGTGCGAACGGCACGATTTGAACCGCCATCAATTAATGTAAGCGGTACCCGTTGACCTACATCAGGGTATTCTGTCATCGAGGGTGAAATATTAGCTGTATCTTCATTCAAAGATACATTTTGTATCAATGAAGAAGCTGGTGAATTGGTATATCCCATTTCTATTAAGAGGCTTTTTCGCCACTTAATGGATGGTCCTGCCTCAGGGTGGAGCAAAGATAGGAATGAGCGACCATCTATAAAGTCCGCGGTGGATGCGCCTGCCATATCAGCAATGGTTGGAGCTACATCTATGTTTGCAATCATCTGTGTTACCTGACTACCCGGTGTAATTCCAGGACCTCGTATCATGAATGGAACATGAATATCTTCCTCATAGGGTGTCCCTTTACCGGAGGGGAAGTTGTGTTCTCCCATATGGAAGCCATTATCTGATGTGAAAATAATATAGGTGTTATCAAGTTGCCCGTTTTTTTCCAGGGTATTGATGACATCATTAACTAGCTCGTCTACCGCTTGAACCGTTTGTACTCTTTCCCGGAAGAGGTTGTTCGCATCCCCTGCATCAAACTCATCTCCACTGGAGGCAAACGTACGGATCACATCCGTTTTGTCACTCAAATCTGTCTCGCCAAAAGATGGCTTTTGAGGGTACTCAAGAGTTGTAAATAAATCCGTATGTCGTGGTGCTGGTGTGCTGGGACCGTGGGGTCCATATACGGGAAGATACAGAAAAAAAGGTTGAGTTCCTGACTTATTCTTATTAAGAAAATCGAGAGCTTTGTTTTTAATTACATCTGTGCTGTACTCATTGGGTGTATTTCCATACTGCACTAGAGCTCCATTTTCGTTCATGGTGTAGTTGTAATAGAAATCACCGCCATTCTCAGCCTTTTGATATAGAAAAGCATGCCAGTCTGTCCACCCCGGCGGAACGTAATTCTTCCCTGCATTTGTTGGGTAAAGATTTAAATATTTACCAATTAATGAAGTTTGATATCCTGCTGTAGTTAACCAGGTTGCGAGAGTTTCTTTTTCCTCCCCCTTTTTGAAGAAGCGAATAAAGGCAGGGGAATTATCCAAAATATCGGTATTGTGACCATACTGTCCGCGCAACATGGAAGAACGAGAAGGACAACAAATTGGAGTTGTAATGAAGTAATTGGTTAAGGTACTTCCTTGATCACCGATAAGCGACTTTGTTTTCTCCATATAAGGGATTAAGTTGAAATCCAAATCATCTGTGAGAATAATTACCACATTAGGAGACAGAGATTTTTTGTTGGTTTGTGCGGTACTACAAGATGCAATCAAACTAACAATTAATATAATTTGAATGCTCCTGAAAAAATGACTGTATTTCATTAATTCATTACTCCTTCTTGTGCCCAATGAGGTAGGCTAGGGCATTATAGCTTTAAAAAGACAGGCGACCCACTTTAATGGGTCGCCTGTCTTTTGTATTCTTGCTATAAGCAAATTACACGCCAGCAAGACTGCTATTGACTTTACTAAATATATTGCCAATACGCGGTCCTAAAAGCATGAGCGCAGCAATAACAACAATAGCAACTAAGACAAGAATCAATGCGTACTCAACCAAACCTTGGCCTTTTGGGGCAAATAACATATGAAATTACCTCCTTTCCTAGGTGTAGGGACTGTAAACGTCACGACAATTATAACGAAAAGTCGGGTCAGGCCGATTTACAATTAAGTTAAGTTGATTATTGGGCTGTATTTCCACCATCTACTAAAAGCAGGTGACCTGTTACAAAAGAGGCCTCATCTGAAGCTAAAAATAAAACTGCATTTGCGATTTCTTCAGGTTGGCCGAACCTGCCCATGGGAATATAGGCGCTAGATTCTTTAATTGCTTCTTCAATTTTCACAGGGTCAGAGCCTTCAAAATAACCTTTCTCAATCCATCGATCGACAAAAGTATCTCCAGGACAAACAGCATTGACGCGGATTCCATCGCGAGCATAATCCAGTGCCATTGCTTTTGTCATCATTCCAATTGCACCTTTGCTCATAATATAGGGAAATGCATTTTCCCCAGCCACTACAGACCAGTCTGAACCGTTGTTGACGATGGCTCCTTTGCCTTGTTTTTTCATGTGGGGAATCACCAATTTACACATGCGCCAAACCGCAGTCACGTTAATATCCAACGTGCTTTGCCATACCTCTTCAGAGGTGGAGTCTGCAGTGCCTTTAGTGACAATACCAGCATTGTTGAACAAAATATCAATACGACCAAATTCTGTAAGAGCGACATCTACGACTCTTTGACAATTCACTTCCTTTGTGTGGTCTGCTTCAACAAACACGCATCGGACTCCCTTTTGCCTGCACTCTGCTTCGACAATTTTCCCTAAGCTGAGGCGTCTGCCGGTTAAGACAAGATCAGATCCCTGGTCTGCAAAAAGAAGCGCGGTGGCTTTTCCGATTCCGCTGGTTGCACCGCTGATGATGGTGACTTTATTTTTTAATCTCATGGTTTCTCCTTTGTCTGCTTGACTCCAAAGTATAATCTCCCATTATGGATAGTAAGACTTTAAGTGTTCTCGAATACCCGAAGATCCTGGAAAAGCTTTCAGGGTACTGTGACTTTTCCGCGTCGATGGATTTGGCACGTAGCCTGGAGCCGACGGATTCTTTTGACTTGGCCACTGCCCGTTTGGCAGAGACCAGTGAAGCGCGCAAGATTTTAGCCATGCAGGGAATTGGTGTAGGTGCTGCGCACGACATTCGTCCAAGTGCTGACCTCGCTGCCCGAAATGGCGTGCTGGACCCGCATGCTTTGCTTGATGTCAAGTCTACTTTGATTTCGTGCCGAGAATTGAAGAAGGCATTTGAAAAACGAGCCGAAGAATACCCGCGCCTTTCACGCATTGCAGAAAATTTACCAGATACCTTTGGGCTGGTGGATGCCATCACCCGCATTCTTTCTGATCGCGGAGAGGTGTTGGATTCGGCTTCCCCGAAACTTGGAGATATTCGCCGCAACCTGCGTGTGGCGCAAGACCGTTTAATGAGTCGCTTGCAAAAGTATGTGACCGATTCAAAAACCTCTTCCATGTTACAGGAGCCGATTATCACGCAACGCGATGGACGTTATGTGATTCCGTTGCGTGCGGAATTCAAAGGAAGAATCAAATCGGTTGTGCATGATCAATCATCAAGTGGTGCCACGTTGTTTGTGGAGCCTCTGCCGATTGTGGAAGCCAACAATGAAATTCGTGAATTACAACTTGCAGAGCGTGATGAAGAGCGCCGCATTCTTGCTGAAGTTTCTTCGCAAGTAGGTGAACATGCCGCAGAGTTAAAGTATGGCGTGGAAAATCTCGCTGTCTTTGACTTGGCTTTGGCAAAAGCAAAATATGCAGAAGAGTTGCGTGCCAATGAACCTGTGCTGAGGCAATTGCCAAACGTCAAAGGGCAACAGCCGAAAGATGCGCGACCTTCGACCATTACTGTGCAATTGATTCATGCTCGCCATCCATTGATTGATGCCAGCCAGGTGGTTCCCATTGAAGTAGACCCTGCGCCCGGCACACGTGCCATAGTGATTACGGGACCAAACACTGGCGGTAAAACAGTTTCGTTGAAGACCGTGGGCTTGTTGGTGCTCATGGCGCAAAGTGGACTGCATATCCCTGCACAAAGTGGGTCGGAGTTGCCCTGCTTTCATTCGGTCTATGCTGATATCGGTGATGAGCAATCCATTGAGCAATCGCTTTCCACCTTTAGCGGACATATCACCAACATCATTCGCATTCTCAAAAAGATAGATCATCGTTCCTTGGTTATCTTTGATGAGCTTGGCTCAGGAACTGACCCGCAGGAAGGCGCTGCCATTGCGCGTGCAATTCTCAGTCATTTACTGGAAACGGGCGCAATGACTCTGGTGGCGACTCATTATCCTGAATTAAAAACATTTGCTCATTCTACTGATGGGGTGGTGAATGCTTCTCTTGAATTTGATATTAAAACGCTTCGCCCTACCTACAAGTTGACTCTGGGACTCCCAGGCAGGTCCAACGCTTTGTTGATTGCACAAAAGCTGGGACTTTCTCAAACGATCATTGAATCAGCTCGAGCGGAAATCAATCCACTGGATTTGCGAGCTGATAAATTGCTGGATGATATTCGCAAAGAACGCAACCGCACCTCTCGTGAACGCGAGAAATTGGAAAAGGCACGTTCACGTCTGGAAGCGCAGACCCTGGAATTAGAGAAGCGACTTGAAAAAATAGAAGATGAACGCCGCGAAACTTTAGCTAAGGCACGCGCCGAAGGCGAATTGGAAGTGGCGGTGCTCAAACGTAACATCGACTCATTGAAGTCTCAACTTAAGAAAGCCAACCAACCATTGACAGCCATCCGCGCTATTGAAGAGAAGATGGAAAAGATGGAAGAGAAGGTGGAGGCGCCTGTTGAGAGAAAAGTCAGTCAGTCTTCAGCGGTTGGCAATCAGGGGTTAAGGCTTGGCGAGAAGGTCACTGTCAGCTCGTTGAATGCTGAAGGGGTGGTGACAGCTTTGGGTGAGTCGGATGCGGAAGTGCAAATTGGGACGATTCGGGTACGGGCTCGATTATCCGATTTGTTGAAGAAGTCTGGCGAGCCTGTGGTCGAAGAGAAGAAGAAAACGGTCACTCGTGAAGTGGCGGCTGTCAGTTCGAAATCCCCTGGCATGGAAGTGGATTTGCGCGGATTGATGTCTGAAGATGCCTTGGACAAGATGGAGCGATATTTGGAGCAGGCCTATCTTTCAGGATTGCCTTTTGTGCGCATCATTCACGGTAAGGGCACAGGCAAGCTGAGGCAGGCGGTACGTGAAGCCTTGCGCGGACATGCATACGTGAAGTCGTTTGAAGAAGGCGGCGATAAAGAAGGCGGTGAGGGTGTGACCGTGGCCAAGTTAAACGCTGGCTAGTACTTTTTTCCATGAAATTTGCATTTCAGTAGACTGTGGCGGCTGTGAGTTGGTATATAATTTTGAAAATTAAACAGGGAGCTGATTATGTCCATTGACGATGCCATCAAAAAAATGACAGACCTGATTAAGGCCGCATGTGGAAGCGCGGAGATCAAGGCCGCGAAAATGTCTGATGAAGAAGCGCGGCTTTCGGTATATGCGCCTGCGGGTGATATGCAGAAGATTAAAGATGCAACCTTTCAACCTGCGATTGATATGCTCAATACAGATGGGATGGATGTGCAGGTCTTTGTATATGATGTGAGTACGCCACATTAATCAAAATATATATGTTAGGAAGATAAAAAAGACTCCTGCTTTTGCAGGAGTCTTTTTTATCTTTTACTATGAGGCTAAAAGGTCTTGCTGATGTATTTAGCCATCTCGTTTGAAGTCCAATACCCTGTGTGTGCGGTTTTGGGATTGATGGAGGTTTTGATTTCATGATCTTCAATTTGGCCTTCTTGATTTGAATATAGAAAGCTGACTGGGTAAGAGGCGATATCGTACCTGCTCCAAAAGTTGACCCAACGTGGCATGCTTAAATCAGCACTGCTTTGTAAGCCGATATCTTGTGGAAGGAATGTGCCACCTTTTCGAAACTTATTGACCAAAGAAGAAGCACGGAGGGTTAACAAGCTGATGGGAGAACCGAAGGTGTATAAACGCCGAATACGTAATCTTCCACTTCTGATAATTTTACGCAAGGCATTCATTTCATTTTCCATCGGGCCTTCTTCGCTGATGTGGTCTTTGAAGGAGAACATGTGATATAGCATGTCGTGTGCAATGATGCTCCCTGCGGAGTGACCAAAAATAGTCAATGAGATGTGGCTTTTATTTCCCTTGCCCATGGCTTGAATCGCTTTGGAGATTTGCGTGAAGATGTGAGTACGAAGGTCAGCTTCACCATCTCCGGAGACGTAATAAAATAAATCGGAAATGCCGAAGAAGAGCATATCGCGGATGGCGCCTGGAAATCCTAAAAAGCCATCATAGGCTTTGCCCATTTCTTCTTTAACTTTGATTTGAATATCCCGTTCAACCTCGGCTAGATATTGATCTGTTCCAACGGATCTGGGCTTTGTTGGGATGCCCCAAGTGACAAAGATGGGGTCGGCTGTAAATTTTTTGTTTAGATATTTTTCCAGGTTTGTGTTGATACGGTCGAGCAGTTGCTTGTATTCTTCCACGCCACTGCTTGGGTATTTCTCTGGGGAGATTCCATGAATGAAGACAGGGACTTCAATCCATTGGATTTCATTTTCGGCGGATTTGGTTTTGCGGGGTGTCTTTTTAGAGGCGGAACGTTCTGTTACTTCAGCCATATACTCTCCTTGTTCGATAGTATTAGTATAGGGGCTTTTATGAAAAATTCAATCACTTAAAATCGGTGGGTATGTTGAGTGTGGTATTACTTTTATTTGCCTGCATGCCATTGACTTGCAAATTTCAAAATGCGCGGACGGATGTAATAGGCAAACGGGTCTGCTTGTGACCGTTTTTCGGCGATCAATTCCATCGCAGCTTGTGGATGCATGCCTTGGGCAATCAGCACGCAACTGCCCATCGCCACGCCGCAGTGACGTCCATAAGCGCAATGAGTGTAGACTTTGCCCCCTGCTTGAATCACATTTAATGCGGCTTGTGCGCCTTGATTTAACTTATGGATTGAAATCGGAAAGAGCGGATTATCGAGCGAGCGCAACCAAAGGGTTTCTATGGGATTGGGATGCAGGTCAGGCCGCGGGCCGAGGGAGAAGCGCATGTTAATCACTAGCCGTACGCCGAGGTCACGCAGTTGGTTGTAATCTTCAGTGGATGGGGTTGTGCCGATGAATAGGTCAGCGGTGATGGGGGAGAAATTCATGGGGGGAATGTTATCATACGGCTGAGAAGATGGTTGTAAGATAGGGGATGTAGGATGGAACGAAACCAATCGTCAGCAATGATGTTTAATGAGCAAAACAACATTTGAGAGGTACTTATGTCAACAGCTGATGAATCAACGCCTGTCCCTGCCCCAAAATCTGCTTCCCATATCATCATGGCAACTTGGATCACCGTTTCAAACATCCTTGCGCTTGGGTCCCTTTTGCCGTGGGCCAGTTTGGTGCTTTGTGCATTGATGTCCTATCCCCCGAAAGAAAAAGACCTGTCATATTATTTATTTAGAGCAACCATATATGCCTACCCGTTGGTCATTTTGGGTCTGGTGATTTTCACCCGCTCTGCCTACAAAAAAGGCTGGAATGTGGCGGCACAGATCGCGTCCATCATTTCAATCGTGCCAGTTGTATGGTTTGTGCTGGTGTTATTTAATGTCATCTAGGTTTCTTTGTAGAGTATGGAGAGGCCGTTAGAATGCTTGAAAGTTAAAGTCAAAAGCGGCCCCCACCCGTCCTCCCCCAAATACGACATTGAAAATATATAAAAAATTGTATGCACTCCATTGTCGGATTTGGGGGAGGTGCCCGTAGGGCGGAGGGGGTTGAAACCATCGATTACAATCTAAATTATTTACAGGTGAATAAATGACCACAACTTCCCAACCCGCTCGCCGTATTCCTCTGACCATTTGGATGGTCTTCATGCAACTGCTTGCACTTGCAACCCTTGTGGTTTGGTTTATCTTTGTAGGGATTTCCATTGTGTTCCACGATGACCCGAATCCACCCGAATTATCCACCAAAATATTTCTGACTCTCTTTTATAGTTTCCCCTTCTACTCGATGGGGGCTATGATCGTTGCATGGGTCGGCTATTTTTATCGTGTCAACTGGTTGGCATGGATTTTGTCCGCGTTGCAGTTGGTCCCAGCTTTTTATATCGTGTATGAATTTATCCGCGCTTCATAAAATGACCCTTGTGGTTAAGCAGGACTCAGCCCAGCGCTGAGTCCTTTTATTTCATCCCCCAACTCTGTTTTTTATGCTAGACTCGCATTAGCACTTCTGGCTTCTTTCCTCAATCACTTTCCACTTTTATATACTGGAAACCACTCCCCACATGGAAACTCTCTCCTCCGCGCTCGACCCAAACTCTCCTGAATTCAAAGCCAATGCCGAACACAACCGTGCCCTCGCGGCTGAATTGAAAAAACGACTCGCGCTGGTGCGACAGGGTGGTGGCGAGAAGTATCGTCAACGCCATGAAGAGCAGGGCAAGCTGTTTGTGCGCGAACGCATCGAACGTCTGCTCGACCCTGGCGCGCCCTTCCTCGAACTCTCTGCGCTTGCAGCAGGTGACATGTATAAAGGGGAAGCACCCAGTGCGGGCATTGTGACAGGCATCGGACGTGTTTCGAATCGCGAAGTGATGATTGTGGCCAACGATGCCACTGTCAAAGGCGGTTCGTATTTTTCAATGACCGTCAAGAAACATTTGCGTGCACAACAAATCGCTGAAGAAAATCATTTGCCCTGTCTGTATCTGGTCGATTCAGGCGGGGCCTTTTTGCCTTTGCAAGATGAAGTCTTTCCCGATGCGCATCACTTCGGTCGCATCTTCTACAATCAAGCACGCATGTCTGCCAAGCGCATTCCGCAGATCGCGGCGGTGATGGGCAATTGCACAGCAGGTGGCGCGTATGTCCCTGCGATGAGTGATGAAGCCATCATCGTCAAAGGTGCGGGCACTATTTTTCTTGGCGGCCCGCCTCTCGTCAAAGCCGCCACGGGCGAGGATGTCACTGCTGAAGAATTGGGCGGTGCCGATGTCCATACCCGGAAATCAGGTGTGGCAGATCACTTTGCAGAAGATGATGACCATGCAATCGAAATTCTGCGAGGAATCGTTGAAACGTTACAACGTTCAAACGTTAACACGCATCTTTCCACGCTGGAAGTTGCTCCGCCCGAAGAACCTTTATACAACCCTGACGAATTGTACGGCGTCCTCCCGCGCACTTTCAAAGAGTCCTATGATGTTCGCGAGATTATCGCCCGCATTGTCGATGGCAGTAAATTCCGCGAGTTCAAAGCGCGTTACGGTACAACTCTTGTCTGTGGCTTTGCTCGCATTCATGGCTATCCTGTCGGCATCATCGCTAATAACGGCGTGCTGTTCAGCGAGTCCGCGCTCAAAGGGACGCACTTCATCGAACTCTGTGACCAACGTGGAATCCCATTGCTATTCCTGCAAAACATCACAGGCTTCATGGTCGGCAAGGAATATGAAACAGGCGGTATCGCCAAAGATGGCGCGAAGATGGTCCATGCCGTTGCTACGACTCGTGTCCCCAAGTTGACCCTCGTCATCGGCGGTTCCTTCGGCGCAGGTAACTATGCCATGGCAGGCCGCGCCTACGGCTCCCGCTTCCTGTGGATGTGGCCCAACGCCCGCATCTCCGTTATGGGCGGCGAGCAAGCCGCGAATGTGCTCTTAACCATCAAACAAGATCAACTCGCTCGAGAGGGCAAACCAACTCTCAGCGCGGAAGAGGCGGAAGAGTTCAAACGTCCCTTGCTTGAAAAATATGAAACCGAAGGCAGTCCCTATCACTCCTCCGCTCGCCTATGGGACGATGGCGTCATCGCTCCCGATGAAACTCGTCAAGTGCTCGGGCTGGCTTTGTCGATCGTGCTGAATTCACCGAAGGAAGAGGGTGGATTCGGAGTGTTCCGTATGTAATCTCAATTCATGTCGTGCTGAGACCGATAGGGCGAAGCATCTCTACTAAGATGTCAGAGATCCTTCGCTACGCTCAGGATGACAATCTATAAGCTATAAGGATTTCACCATGACCTTCTCAAACTCAATCAACACCCCTCATCACTTCCTCGCCCAGCTGACAGGCAACTGGCAAGGTATCAGCAAACTCTGGTTGGAGCCTGACAAGCTCGCCAGTGAAACACCGATTGTTGGAACCATTCAACTGTTGTTGGAAGGTCGCTACTCGCTGTTTCTGTATCAATCCTCCATTGAAGGCGAAGCCCAACATGGCATGTTTACTTTTGGATACAACACCACCCTCGAACAATTCGAAGCCTCATGGGTGGATTCATTCCATACGAATACAGGCATCATGTTCTGCACAGGCAACGCCATCGACAATGGGTTTGCCGTCACAGGCAGTTACCCCGACCCCGCCGAAGGCCCCGATTGGGGCTGGCGCACCGAAGTGGAATTAAGGGATGACCAATTGACTGTCACAGCATATAACATTGCACCCGAAGGCGAAGAAGCCAAAGCAACAGAAATGATTTTGAAGAGAGTAAAAAAATGAAACTTCTTATTATTGGCGGTACACGCTTTTTAGGCCGACATCTCGTCAACTCCGCTCAAGCACGCGGACATGAAGTCACACTCTTCAATCGTGGAAAATCCAACCCCGATTTATTTAATCAAGTACAAACCATCATAGGAGACCGTGAAAAAGATTTGAATCAACTCACAGGGAGTTGGGATGCGGTCATCGATACTTGTGGATATTTTCCACGCATCGTTCGCATGTCTGCAGAGGCGCTAAAAGATAAAGCCTCGCAATATGTTTTCATCTCTAGCATTTCGGTGTATGCAGATTTCAGCAAAATTGGAATCAATGAAAACGATTCAGTGGGGATGATTGAAGATGAAACCATCGAAGAAATCACTGGCGAATCATACGGGCCGTTGAAGGTGTTGTGTGAAAAAACTGTGCAGGATGTCTTTGAAAATCAAGCACTCATCATTCGTCCAGGGTTGATTGTTGGTCCCAATGATCCAACTGATCGTTTCACGTATTGGCCTGTGCGTATTGCGCGCGGTGGCGATGTGCTCGTACCAGAAAGTTCCAACGCGCCCACACAAGTCATTGATGTCCGTGACCTTTCTGATTTCATTATCAAGCTTGTAGAACAAAACAAATCTGGTACATATAACGCCACCAGCCAACCGTTGACTCTTGGAACTCTTTTTGAAACTTGCAAACAAGTCAGTGGTAGTGATGCGAATTTCAAATGGATGTCGCTTGAGTTTATGACTCAAAATAAGGTTGTCCCGTGGAGTGATATGCCCGCATGGATTCCCGACACTGGCGAAGATGCAGGCGCTTCACGTATTGATGTTTCCAAAGCCGTCCGTGATGGATTGGTATTTCGTCCGCTGGCAGAAACCGTAAAAGATACCCTAGCATGGGCTTCTGAATTTCCTGCAGAACATGAATGGAAAGCAGGACTGGGGGAAGAACGTGAAAAGGAATTGCTGAAACAGCTCAACCATGTTCAATAAAATTCTCATCGCCAATCGTGGTGAAATTGCAATTCGCATCATGCATGCATGTCGCGAGCTCGGCATAAGAACTGTCGCTGTCTATTCCGAAGTGGATCGAGATTCTGTGCATGTGCAATTTGCAGATGAAGCGATTTTTCTGGGCGATGCAGCACCTAAGGAATCCTATTTGAATGTGGATAAACTCATCCGCGCCGCCCACGACTCAAAAGCAGACGCCATTCACCCAGGCTATGGCTTCCTCTCAGAGAACGCATCTTTCGCCGCCGCAGTTGAATCAGCAGGCCTGACCTTTATCGGCCCTTCTGCAGATTCGATTCGTGCAATGGGCGACAAAACCGAATCAAAAATTGCGATGAAGAAAGCGGGCGTGCCTACCGTCCCTGGGTTTGAAGGTTTGGAATCAGATGAGGATTTCAAAAGGGCCGCGAGAGAAATTGGTTATCCAGTTTTGGTCAAAGCTGCGGCAGGGGGCGGAGGCAAAGGGATGCGCGTGGTTCAAAATGAAAGCGAATTGAGCGAAGCCATCGAATCCGCGCGACGGGAAGCCTTGAATTCTTTCGGCGATGAAAGATTGCTTATCGAAAAATATCTTGCCGATGCGCATCACATTGAATTTCAAGTTTTTGGAGATCAACACGGAAACCTCGTTCATTTATTTGAACGAGAATGTTCTGTGCAAAGAAGACATCAAAAAATAATTGAAGAAACTCCATCTCCCTTGTTGACGCCAGAACTCCGAGAGCAAATGGGGCAAGCCGCAGTCAGTGCCGCAAAAGCAGTCAACTATTACAACGCAGGCACCATTGAATTCATCTTCGACCCGCTACTTTCCACTTTTTACTTTTTAGAAATGAACACTCGTTTACAAGTGGAACATCCCATCACTGAACTTGTCACAGGTCTTGACCTTGTTCAATGGCAAATCAAAATTGCAGCAGGAGAATTGTTTCCGTTTGTTCAAAGTGATTTCCATCAACACGGGCATGCTATTGAGTGTCGCATCTATGCCGAAGACCCAGCTAATGGATTTTTGCCTAGCACTGGAAAACTTCTGCAATTTATCGAACCGCGTGGCCCTGGCATTCGCGTGGACTCAGGATTTTCTACTGGCAACCATGTGACGCATTTCTATGATCCCTTATTGGCAAAACTGATTGTCCATGCTGAGAATCGTGAGTCTGCGATTCAAAAGATGCAAGCGGCCTTGCGCGAGTTCATTGTCCACGGAGTGGTGACGAATATTGATTTTATGCAAGCCGTTTTGAGCCATGCTGATTTTGCAAATGGAAATGTATCCACTCGGTGGGTGGAAAAGACTTTGGAGTCGGGACACCTGTTTCCAGATATCCAACAGCAAGCTGTTGGACTCCAGAATTTAATCGCCGCGGCCCTTGCGGATGTGGTCTTTGCTGGTGCAAAGTCACAGCCTGCAATTTCAAATGAGACAGATCCTTTCAGCCCGTGGAAGCAAACAGGAAATTATAGAAACTAGAAAATGAAAACAACCTTCGGCGCACAAACCATTGAAATTAATCCATTGGGCGAAAGCTATGTCGCCAATATGGATGGAAAAACTACCGCTGTTGAAATTATTCGTACCGATGTACAACAAGGGCGAATGGAATTATTGATTGATGGCAGAAAAGTCACAGCTTATGTTTCTTCAGATGGCGCGAAGCGTTGGGTGACGATTAACGGTCACACCTTGATGTTAACGAAAACTTCGGGTGCAAAACGAGGCGTCCGCCACGACCATGCTGGAGGATTGATTGCGCCCATGCCAGGTCAAGTGCGAAGCGTTGCTGTAGGTGCGGGAGATATGGTTAAGAAAGGTCAAACCCTTTTGACATTGGAAGCGATGAAGATGGAAATTCGTATTCAGGCTTTGAATGATGGTAAAGTAAAGATCGTCCATGTGACTCAAGGACAGACCGTGGAGCGTGAGCAGATCCTGATTGAAATGGAGGATTGAATGGCTGGAAAATATTTTGAGGAACTGGTTGTGGGGATGAAGTTCAAACATTCAGCGGGGCGCACGGTGACAGAGATGGATAATGTGTTGTTTTCTTCGCTGACGATGAATACACAGCCTTTACATGTGAATGAAGATTTCGCGTCAAATACAGAGTTTGGTCAACGCATTGTAAACGGAATTTTCACACTGGGTCTTGTGGTCGGTTTGACGGTTCCAGATATTAGCGAAGGCACGATTATCGCCAACTTAAGTTACGACAAAGTAGTTCATCCCAACCCAACCTTTCATCAGGATACAATTTATGCAGAGACAGAAGTGTTGGAGAGTCGCGAGTCAAAATCAAGGACGAATGTTGGAATTGTGAAATTACGGCATTGGGGTAGGAAGTCTGATGGTACGATTGTGATTGAATTCGAGCGGACCGCGATGTTTTTGAAGAAAGGTCAGCGTTTAAATTTTTTACCATAATATACGGAGATTTACATGCATTCAAGGCGAGCCTTACTTTATATGCCAGGCGATAACTGGAAAATGATTACCAAATCCATCACTCTGGGCGTGGATTCAATTTGTATGGATATGGAAGATGGCGCAGCCGTCAATAAAAAAGCCGAGGCCCGTGAGACAATTGCCAAGGCGTTAAGCGAATTGAACTTTGGCGCAAGTGAAAAACTTGCACGCATTAACTCTGTGGGTTCCGGTTGGGAACAGGATGATATTGAAGCAGTATTGCCTTATCACCCTGATGGAATTGTGATCCCGAAGGTTGAATCCTTTGAACAAGTGGAATGGGCAGGTAAGCTGATCGAGGCCGCAGAATTGAAATATGGTTGGCCTATCAATTCGATTCGTGTTTTGATCGGTGTAGAAACGGCTAAGGGAATTTTGAATCTCAAGGGAATCGCATCTCATCCGCGCTTGGATGCAATCATTTTCGGTGGAGAAGATTTCGCTGCATCAATTGGTGCAATCCGCACGAAGGATGCAGTTGAATTGTTGTATGCACGTCAGGCTGTGATTGTAGCTTGTGCCGCAAATGATTTGCAGGCCATTGATATTGTCACGATTGATTACAAAGATGTTGAGGCTTTGCGGATTGAATCTGAATTTGGGGCTAGGCTTGGCTTCAGCGGGAAACAAATCATTCACCCGAATCAAGTTTCAGTGGTGCAAGAAGCGTTTACTCCATCTGCAGAGGCAGTGGCGTATGCCAAGCGAATCGTAGAAACCTTTGAGGCGAGTCAACGAGAAGGCAAAGGGGCCTATTCCTTAGATGGCAAAATGATTGACATGCCGTTGTTGAAGAATGCTCAAAAGGTGTTGGCTAGAATTAAAGGCTAATTCTTAATAGTAGAAAAGGTTGTCTTTTTGAATTCATGAAAAATTATATAAAAGAGCTTGATGGTTTACGAGGGTTGGCAGTTCTGTTGGTCATTGCGTATCACATTTTCAGCAAAGCGGCTTATTTTATAGATCACCCTTTACTTTTGTTTATTTCAAGGTTAACAGCAGTTGGTTGGGTGGGCGTTGATATTTTCTTTACCCTGTCTGGGTTTTTAATAACTTCTATTCTTTTGAAAGTTAAAGGACAACCTGGCTACTTTAAGAATTTTTACGCTCGAAGAACTTTGAGGATTTTCCCACTTTATATTGTTGGCGTTTCTGCAATTATTGTTTTGATGTCTTCAAATTCTGATGTAATCAGTGCTGTTCATAACTTGATAAAAGCGCTGCCATTTTTTGTCTTTTACACACAAAACTGGCTGATGGTTTTTTCAGGTATCCCTGTACGCGCTTATTTAGGAATTACATGGTCCCTTGCGGTAGAGGAACAGTTTTATTTATTATGGCCCTGGGTTGTTCATTATTTCGAACAACGAAAGCTTATCTATATGGCTTTGGGTTTTATTTTAGTTTCCATGTTGTTCCGTGCCGTCGGAGTTTTTCTGTGGAAGAATACAAGTCAGGCAGTTGATTTTTTCTACTACAGTTCTTTTACACGCTTTGAAGAGGCTATGATTGGCTCTGTGCTTGCAATCAGTCTCACCTATGAAGACTTGAAGAAAAAAATATCGCAATATGCATTTCCATTGTTTACTGCTTCTCTCGTTTCATTTCTCTTTTTATGTTTAATTTCATATCCGAACAATCCCCATCCGTTCGGAGTGAATATCCCATTGACCATTAGCGGCTACACCTTATCTTCACTTTTTACAGCAGCATTGATTTCAATTTTTGTACTGCATCCTGAAAGAACAGTTTTACATAGAATCTTCCAGAGCCAAATTTTGGTGTTTTTTGCAAAATACAGTTATTCAATGTATCTATTTCATATGACAATTGCTTTGGTGCTTAAGGATATTCTATGGAATACAGGCCTGCTAGGTTGGAAGGCATACTTCCTTTATATTTTCCTTGTTTATTTTCTTACAACCATACTTGCGATGTTAACTTGGCATTTGTTTGAGGAAAAGATATTGCAATTGAAAAAATACTTTAATTCATAACCAAATAGGAGAAAAAATTGCTTTCCATTTTTTATGGTTTTCTTTCTGCACTCACTTGGGGAGCAGGTGACTTTACTGGCGGGCTCGCTGCGCGCAAAACAGGTGCATATCGTTCCGTTTTTTATAGCGAAGTAATCGGTGTTATCGTGATGTTTACTATAGCGGGTCTCTCCGCTGAGCCGCTACCGTCAACACGTGCCTGGTTATTTGCCATGCTGGCAGGCGCCTTTGGTACGTTGGGATTAATGATGTTGTATCATGCCATGACCCTTGGATTGATGAGCATCGCCGCTCCCGTTTCAGCTTTATTGGCTGCGGCATTGCCAGTGTTGGTAGGGAGTTTTACACAGGGCATTCCTCAATTCCTCACCATTCTTGGATTTGGTTTTGCGCTCTTTGCCGTGTGGATGATTTCTCAAGGCGAAGGAGTTGAGATTACAGATCTTTTTTCGCATCTTTCAGACTTGAAGTTGCCTTTCTTTGCAGGCATTGGATTTGGCTCTTACTTTGTCCTCATGCACGAAGCCACAAAGACAGGCTCCACTCTCTGGCCGATGGTGGCTTCTCGTTTATGCGGCATGCTTCTGATTTTTCTCTACATGCTTTTTATTCGCTCTTCTTGGAAAGTAGAAAACTCTGCCTGGACGGTCATCGCCCTCAATGGCGTTCTTGACCTTGGCGGAAATTTCTTTTTTATCCTTGCGAGTCAGGCAGGTCGCTTGGATGTTGCATCCGTACTGAGCGCTTTATTCCCTGGCGCGACGGTAGTGCTGGCGTGGATTTTCCTCAAAGAACGCCTTTCCCGTAATCAATGGATTGGAATTGTCTCAGCTCTGACTGCCATTGTGTTGATGACAATCTAGGACCTCGAGATTTCAAAAATTCTGTGGTACACTCTCTTCGCTCTCGTTAGAGAGTGAACGTTTTGGGACAAAGTTTTGATCATTCCGAATGATCCGCCCGACGTCTAGCGTCGGGCATTTTGTTGGGCGGGTTCCCTTGCAAAAGTGAACCTTGATTGGCAATACGTAGGTAGTCGGAGTCATCGAAACATCCCGTTTATTTTATGTCGTTGCGACTCGCAAAGGCATCAACAAAAGGATTAAGATGACAACCGACTTTTCTTCTTTAAACCTCCGTGAAGAGATCACGAAGGCCATTACCGAACTTGGCTATTCTGAACCAACCCCCATTCAAGCAGGCATGATTCCTCTCATGATGACACGGGTGGATGTAATTGGTCAAGCTCAAACAGGCACAGGTAAGACCGCTGCCTTCTCCCTCCCCATTCTGCATAATTTTCAAAGACAAAAAAATCCGCAAGCCTTGGTGCTTGCCCCCACACGCGAACTCGCGCTTCAAGTAGCCGACTCGATGACCGAGTATGGCAAATATCTTAACGTGCGTGTGTTGGCTGTTTACGGTGGTCAACCATACAGCCCGCAAATTAATAGCCTCAAGCGTGGCGTGGATGTGGTCGTTGGTACTCCTGGCCGTTTGAATGATCTGATTGAACGTGGCGTCCTCGTCTTGAACGAGATCAAAACCGTCGTGTTGGATGAAGCGGATGAAATGCTCAACATGGGCTTTGTTGAAGAAGTCGAAAAAATTCTTTCGATGACTCCTCCCGAACGTCAGACTTGTCTTTTCAGCGCCACCATGCCCGCGCGGATTCGCACTCTCGCAAATCGCTTCATGCGTGACCCTCAATCTGTGACTGTCAAAAGAAGCACTCTCACCACCCCACACATTGAACAACGCTATTACCTTGTCCACGATAGCGACAAGATTAATGCTCTCACTCGTCTTTTTGAAATCGAACCTATTCATAGCGCCTTGATCTTCGCACGTACTCGTGCTGAGACAGGTCAACTTGCCAATGAATTGGTCATTCGCGGTATTCCCGCTGAAGCCATTCACGGTGACTTGGATCAAAATGCCCGCGAACGTGTGCTTGGACGTTTCGTGCCAATCAACTTAAAGTATTGGTCGCCACAGACGTAGCTGCCCGTGGTTTGGACATTGATGATATTTCCCATGTCTTCAACTTCCACTTACCCGATGATGCTGAAGTATATGTTCACCGCATTGGTCGTACGGGCCGTGCAGGTAAGGCTGGCATCGCCATCAGTTTAATTTCTCCACGCGAGAAACGCCGCATGCGCGAAGTGGAAGCACTCACCAAACAACCTGTCGCAAAAATGGAATTGCCCACCCCTGCAGATATTGTGAAGCACCGTGAATCACAGACTGTGGAAAAACTCAAAGTCTGGTTGGGGCGTGGACGTTTTAAGCGCGAACTCGAAATGGTGCAAGAGCTAATCGAAGCAGGTCATGATGTGATGAACATCGCAGCCGCTGCGATTAAGATTTCTCGTGAAGATGAAAAACAACGCCCAATTGCAGAAGTCTCCGACGTGAAAGCTGATTTCTCTCGCAAACCCGAGCGTGATTTTGGTCGCGGTGGCAAGCGTGGTGAATCTTCTGGCGGCAAAAAAGAATTCGGCAACAAACGTGATTTTGGAAAGCCACGCCGTGACTCTCACGAAGAAGGCATGGTGCGCTTGAAAGTTAACAAAGGCAAAATGCATAACGTTCGCCCAAGCGATATTGTTGGGCAGATTGCCTTCCATGCAAATATTCCTGGCTATACCATCGGTAAGATTCGTATCGAAGAAAAACATACCTTTGTGGATGTTCCTGAAGAAGCAGTAGATCAGGTCATCAAACACAGTGGTAATTACAAAATCGGGAAAGAAAAGTTTAGTGTTGTGAAAGCACAATAAAAAGCAGGCCTTTGAATTTTTGTAAAAAATTCAAAGGCCTTTTATTTTCATCGTTTTGACAAATCATCTTGCGCGTGAGACAATTCTCAATATCAATTTGAATGACAAGGAAGAGGAAACATGACACAAAGAAGCAAAAGACAACAACGCCGCGACCAGAATCAGAATAACTCGCGGACAATTACCATTATAGTGATTGCACTTGGTGCGTTATTGCTCGCAATTGCTCTGATTTATCCAAACATCAAACCTGCAACAGAAGTGGTTGTACCAGAGCAAGTGAGCCGTCCGCAGACCGAAGGATTAACCGTGGGCGATCCCAATGCACCTGCAAAGATTGAAGTGTTTGAAGATTTTCAATGCCCAGCTTGTAAAAAGTTTACAGAAAACTTTGAACCCCGCATTCTTTCTGAACTGGTCAATACAGGCAAAGCTTATTATGTCTTTCATAACTATCCATTCTTGGACAGAAATAGCACCACCAAAGAATCACATGATGCCGCCAATGCCAGTTTATGTGCAAATGAGCAAGGGAAATTTTGGGAATATCACGATACCTTGTTCGCCAATTGGAATGGTGAGAATCAAGGTGCTTTCAAAGCAGAGAATTTGATTAAATTTGCCACGGCCATTGGTTTGAATGAAAGTGACTTTGCTGCCTGCGTAAAAGAGAATCGATATGCAGATGAAGTTCAAAAAACATTTGACCTTGGAAATTCCATGGGCGTCAGCGGAACCCCGACTGTTTTTGTGAACGGACAGGAAGTCACCCCTGGTTATGTCCCTTCGTTTGATGATATTGCCGCAGCTGTGGAAGCGGCTCAGAAATAATTGATTGATAAAGAGGACTCGGAAATCTCCGAGTCCTCTTTTGATTCTGTAAAATGATTAATGAGAAGTGGATTTGGAAACTACATTGACGAAAATAATGCCTAAAATAATAAGGGCGATTCCCGTCATTTTGGCCCAATCTAGTTTTTCGTGCCATAACAGAATACCAGCTAGTACTGTGAGAACAATGCCTACTCCTGACCAGATCGCATACGTGACGCCGATGGGCATGACTTTCAATACATTAGATAAAAGGTAAAAAGATACTCCATATCCAACCGCCACCACTATACTGGGGACAAGTTTTGTAAAGCCTTCTGAAAATTTCAAAGCAGAAGTGGCAATGACTTCGCTTAATATTGCCAGAAACAACAAGCCAAATGTTTTCATGAAAATATCCTCTGAACGGATTGTACCTGCTTAAATAAAAATGGACCCATTCATGGGTCCATTTTTATTAGCTCTTCAAGAACTGCACCACTTGTTCGTGAATTTCTTTTGATTGTAAAGCGCCACGATGATTTAATCCATTGGTTTCAATGTATTGTGCTTCAGGCCAGGCATTGGCGATAGCACGGCTATCTTCGACGGGGGTGACGTTATCCGACCTGTCGTGGAATACCAAAGCAGGGATATGAATCTTTGTCACCATGGTTTCGTTGATAATGGATTCCAAAACACCTTTTCCAAATTTCTCGTAAATCATTTCACGCAAGCCTTCGATAATATCATCAGGTAGTTTGGCTTGAATTTGAAAACGTGGCAGGGCATCCATCAGCCGATTGAAAGAGCCAAAATACACCAGCTTGGAAGGCGGCGGAAAGTTCAAGTTAACCAAGGCATAAGAGGTAATCAAAGTTCCAAATGAATGTGCAATGATAGCGTCAAATTTTCCTGTCTGCTTCATTACCAAATCCATGGTTGGAGAAATTTCCAAAACATTGGTAAGTTTTCCATCTGATTCGCCATGTGCTGGTTGATCGTATGCGACGACGCGATAGCCTGCGTTTAATAATGGCTCTACAAAGCCAGTCATTTGTGCGCGGCCACCACTCCAACCATGCATTAATAAAACAGCAGGGCCAGACTCTCCCCATGTGGTGACTGCCAATTCACCATCTGCGAATGGGATGCGTGAATTTTTTCCGCGATCCAGAATGGCTTGGTCTGTTGATTTCACTTCATATTTCGCGGGACCAAAGAACGCGCGATATACCTTCTTAAGAATGGTTTGTGATTCGGTTGACATTAATTCTCCTTTAAAATTTACTTACTAAGTAGTAAGTTTTGATGACAAAAAAATTAAGCGAGCAAATCCTGCTTGGTTTGTTCAATCACGGATGTGAATTTCTTGGCACCCAATGCTCGCGCCATTTGCAAAGCACCTTGAACGCTTGAAAGGATGACCGCGGCTTTGCCTGCTGGGTCTCCGTTGAAATGGAAGACATCCGCTTCTCTTCCTTCTGTTAGGGTTGCTTCCAACCAAACGAGCAGTTCCTTGTTGAGAGCTTTGGTTTCCTCCTGCAAAAGAGTTGGGATTGAATTGAACTCAGCTTCCAGTGAACCGACCAGGCAAACCTTGCCATTGTCGGCACGCATGCTGGTGTAAATGCTAAGGAACCAATCCAGTTTTTTTTCTGGGGAGAGATCTTTCACTCGCGCATTATTGACCCATAATTGAAAACGGTCACGATAGCGTTTGATGACCGCGCAACCTAATTCTTCCTTGCTGGGGAAGTGATAATGAATGGCAGCATTCTTTACTTCAAGCTCGGCTGCGATGTGAGCATAGCTAAAGCCGTTGTAACCGACATCCTGTAAAAGGGATTCGGCCAAATCAAGGATTACGCGTTTGGTGTTTGAGTTTCTAACCACCGCCGAATAATACTTACTAGTTAGTAAGTTGTCAAGCGTGATTTTATGTTCTGCTGGGTGCTATAATTATTTTAGTAATCATATGAAAAAAATAATCTATAGTTTCTTTGGGTTTTTGTTTCTGATAGGTTGTTCTTCGACAGAATCTGCACCGCCCCTTATTCCTTCACAACCTACAGCTACTGCAGTTCGAGTGCTCCCTACATTTTCCTCGGCGGGGAATTCCATTCTTTGGCAAGGCTTGCAGGTGACCATGAAGCAAGCTGAGATTGTCAATGAATTTGTCACGGATTTTGGATCCATTCGAAATCCATCGCCTGGAGATAAATTTCTATGGGTGCATGTGCTCTTGAAAAACGTAAGCCAGAATGAAATACGAACTCCACTTCTTGAGCACTATAGCGCATTGTATGTTGCTACGGAACTAAAACCCACCTACGGACATCGTAAAGATTATACGGATTACACTGTTTTAGATGCCACTATTTTTCCGAATCAGGAAGTGGAAGCTTGGCTACGGTTTGATATTCCCGTTGCCGCTGAGTTGAATGAGTTGCGTTTTGTCTTCTTGCCAGAAAGTTCTAATGTGGGCGTCTCTTTTTCATCTCCCACCTTCCCTTATGCGGAAGACCATCCAACCTTTGTGTGGAATTGTGAGTTGTAAAATAAAAAGTGGCGGACAACTGTCCGCCACTTTTTATTTGTATTCATTCAGCTTACCTATAGTTAAACTCTCTCCCCACGAAATTGTGTTTCATACAATTGAGCATATAACCCTTCGAGTGCAATTAATTCTTCGTGCGTGCCTTGTTCAACAATCTGGCCACGGTCCATGACTAAAATTAAATTGGCGGCGAGAATGGTGCTCAAGCGGTGAGCAATGACAATGCTGGTACGCCCAGCCATGACCCGTTTCAATGCATCTTGAATCAAGGCTTCAGATTCACTATCGAGCGAACTGGTGGCTTCGTCCAAAACTAAAATTCTTGGGTTCTTTAAAATCACGCGTGCCAAGGCAATGCGTTGTTTTTCACCTCCACTTAACCGATAACCGCGTTCGCCGACGATGGTGTCGTAACCATCGGGCAGGTCCATGATGAAGTTATGGATGTTGGCGGCGCGGGCAGCCGATTCAATTTCCTCTTGTGTGGCGTCTACTTTTGCATAGGTTAGGTTGGTGCGAATCGTATCGTGGAAGAGATAGGTCTCCTGCGTCACCATGCCGATGGAAGATGAAAGCGAATCAAGCGTGACATCTTTCAAATCATGTCCATCAATACGAATGACTCCGTCAGAGGGATCGTACAAGCGCGGAATCAAATATGTCACTGTGGTTTTGCCAGCGCCAGAAGGACCCACCAGGGCAACCAAATCTCCAGGTGAGGAGCGGAAGGAGATTCCGTTCAAAGCGACTTCACGTGCTTGGGATGTGGAATCAGGTTCGGCGGAGTCTGAAGCGCCCTTCGACAAGCTCAGGACATCGCCTCCTTTTTCCCGACGCCTGATGGCTGTTGTCGATTGATTGTTGCCACCCGAAAGCACCGCTCCAACATTATCCATGCTGCCATAGCGTTTGACTTCGCTCAATAGTTTTGTATCGTCAATGCTGTAATTGAAAGTGACGTTATCAAATTGCAATTCGCCTTTGACGTCATTCAAGACAATCGCGTTTTCTTTTTCAACAATATCTTGTGGCAAATCAATGACTTCGAAAACTCGTTCGAAGGAAACCATGCTGGTAGAAAATTCAACGGGTGCGCCCGCGAGCCCTTGCAAAGCGCCGTATAACGAACCGAGATAGGAACCAAAGGCAACGATGGTACCGATGGTGAATGTGCCTTGAATTACATAATAACCGCCGAGGCCATAGACCATGGCGGTTCCCACTGCACTGACCAAACCAAGGATGACGAAGAATGTTGACCCAATCACCGAGCGACGGATGCCGATATCGCGCACGCCTGCTGCACGGTCACGAAAACGATTCTCTTCTTCTTTGGTACGACCAAATAGTTTAACGAGCAATGCGCCGCCGATGTTAAGTGTTTCGTTCATGTGAGCATTCATCTGCGCGTTGAGGTCCATGGCTTGACGAGCAATATCGCGCAAGGTGACACCCAATTTTTGAGCAACGAGAATGAAGAACGGCAAAATCAGTACGCTCAGGATGGTTAATTGCCATTGCAGGGAGAGCATCACTGCCAGAATTGCAATCGCCTGGATGATATTGGTGATGATGTTGACAATGGTGTTGCTGATTGCATTTTGCGCACCCACCACATCGTTGTTGAGACGCGACATCAATTCACCTGTTTTGGTATTTGTGAAGAAACGCAGTGACATGCGTTGTAGGCGCGCAAACAACGATGAGCGTAAATCATAAATTACGCCTTCACCGACGGTGGAATTCAACCGTCGTTGAATCACGCCGATACCACCGTTGAATATAGGTACCAGTAATAATGCAATTGCTAACAAAATCAATTGATTGATGTTTTTGGAAGGCAAGACCGTATCGATCATTGCGCGGAAAATCAATGGCGAAACCAAGGTCAGCCCTGCGCTGATGAGAATCGTTACTAGCATGCCCGCAATTTGACTCCAGTACGGTCGCGCATAGGTGAGAACGCGCAGTAAAAGTTCTTTGGTCACTTTAGGCTTTGTATCGCCTGAACGCATATATTGAAACCAGCCACCGTGCATAGGGAAAAGACTCCTGAAAAATAGATGAGCAGAAACCTTTGCTCTGCTCTCTTACCCTTCCATTGTGCCCCTATCAGCCCAATTCCGCAACTGGACAAGAGGCGAGGTTAACGAAAGTCTATGATTACGAAACCTGAATTGAAATGTTGGGGTTGTAAATCTGAACTAATAATTTTTAACCATGGAGAGCCTGATGCAGAACATGATTGTTATGACTGTTTTTTCGTTAGCTTGTTTTATCGGTCCTGCTTTTATTTGGATGACCTTTCTGATTGTGTCCCGTCTACGTTCTAAAACGACAGTCGGTAAGATTATCGACTACGCTTCGGGCTCTTCTGACGGCGATGTGTCGGCTCCAATTGTTGAGTTTCAGTTACCTGATGGCCAAAAGGTCACCTTTACAGGGATGTATCAAAACCAGACAATCATTGAAGGTTTGTACGAAGCGTTTCTTCAACACGGCCTTAAGAAAGGCCTGACCCAGGTTCAAGTCTTGTACGATCCTAAAAATCCACAGAAAGCACGGATTAACTCATTTAGTAATATCTATTTAGTTCCTGTCCTTTTGTTGATGATTGGGTTTTGTATCATTTTGTATTCTATTCCTGTGTTTCACGATTTTCTTGCACCCATCTTTAATTTCTTAGATCGGCTTACTAATTCCTTGTAACGAAACAAGATTCGGTTAAAACGGTATTTCCAGCAATGGGATTTGCCGATTTTTTTGATTCATAGAAGTAAAATGAGAGTTATTTCGATATTTAATAATTGGAGCCTTTATGCCTAGCAAAATCCCCGCCATTATTTCTACTGTTGTGACCATCATTTTGCTCATTCTGTTTGCGGTCGTGATGACCTTGTTTGAAGTCCTTGCACTTAACGGTGCCAGCGAGAGTCAGGGGACCATAGCTTTGGGAGTCTCTCTTGGTTGTCAGGGATTGGGGCTTATTTTGATTGGAATCCTAACGTGGCGATTTACTAACTTCCTCATTGGTAAATTCAATTGGAATCAAATCCTTGCTGTCATTGTTGTTGTGATTTCTGGAACCTTGCTTGGTTTGGGGATTTCCGTTCTTGCTTCGATTATTTCCATTTTCGTTGCTGGAGTGCGATAGACATCCATGCTTTATCAATTCTATTGGATAAAGCAGTACAATAGAGTGTGAGGAGAAATCTTTCAGATGTCACCTCCAAACATTACCTATAGTATTTGGTTGTTAATTGCTGGCACAGCTTGTCTACTTGTGGCTGCTGTTATTTTACAGACAAGACGAAGTGCCAAGGGGGCAACTGCATTAATGGTTTTACTCTTTGCCCTTGCCTGGTGGGATGTTACATATAGTGTTTTTTGGGCAAATGTTCCTGGCCCCACAAAATATTTCTGGCTTGATATTACTTATGTAGGCGCGGTGACTGTTCCTGCGGCCGTGTTTGTTTTTTCCCTGCAAATTACAAACTTGGGAAAGTGGCTGGAACGTCCACTTGCTATATTTATTTACACTGAACCCATCCTGGTATTGGTCTGCCTTTTTACCGATTCTCTCCACGGACTATTTTTTGCTGGCAAGCGAGTGGCCAACAGCGCGGTCATTCTGGACGCCGGACCTGTATTTTGGTTTAACGTAGTGTATTCCTACGCCTTGATATTGTGGGCCACTATTTTACTAATCCGTTTTTATACACGGTCTTCGGGAATTTACCGAAAGCAAATCGGGGTGGTTTTGATTGGGATTTCCATTACCTGGTTGAATAGCATTGTATTTGTAGCTGGGTTGAGTCCATTAAAGGGAGCAGATAACACGCCCTTCTCATTTACAATCGCTGCTATTGCCTTTGCTTTTGCATTATGGAGGTATCAGCTATTGGATATTGTTCCGATAGCCCGTGATTTGCTGATTGAAAAGATGGCAGATGGAGTACTGGTGGTAGATTCCCGCCGCCGCATTGTAGATATGAATCCAAAAGTTCAGAGCTTATTGGGGATATCGTCTACGCTGTTGGGTAGGCCTGTTGAGGAAGCGTTTTCAAGTCATCTTCACGAAAAAAATATTCTCAGCTTTGTAAAACCCCAAATTGAAATCGAGTTGAGTGGTAAGACTAAAAAATACGTAGATATGCAAACCACTCCTATTATGGATGATAATGGAAAGAATCAAGGCGTCCTAATTATTCTGCATGATATTACCAAGCTAAAACATGCACAGCACGAACTTCGCCTGATTGCCATAAAAGATTCCCTAACAGGTGCAACCAGCCGTGGCCATTTTATGGAACTTGCACGTGAGGAAATTCACCGAACCAAACGGTTGAAACGACCTTTGTCTCTTGTTTTAATGGATATGGATGGATTTAAGAAAGTGAATGATACTTATGGACATGAAAGTGGAGATTCCGCGCTGGTTGCGCTTAAGAATATCAGCTCACAATGCACGAGAAAAACAGATATTTTTGCACGGTTAGGTGGGGAAGAGTTTGTGCTCCTTCTGCCAGAAACAGAGCAAAAAGCAGCGTTTGAAGTCGCTGAAAAATTACGACGTACTCTTGAAAAGACGACGATCAAAGCCAACGCGAAAAAATTTAAGACCACTATTAGCATGGGGGTGACGGAATTTGGCGTACATGAAAATGACACGCTGGAAACCATGCTTCATGACCAAATCGACTATGTATCGTCCCGAAAATGAAAGGGCGGAATCGCATCATCTATAATTATGAAGAGTTGGGATAAGCATCTCTAGTAAAATTGTGAAATGAAACTAATCAGCATCAATATTGGGAAAAAACGCACCCTGCCTAAAAAAGATAGTGTTGAGGTTACAGGTATTTTCAAAATACCTGTCCATGATTCCGTACAAATTACCAACCTGGGGTTTGTAGATGATTTTATTGGAAGTAAAAAACATCATGGCGGACCAGATCAGGCTGTTTATCTATATGGTGGTGCAGATTATGCGTGGTGGTCAGCTGAATTGGGGCAAGAATTGGCGCCCGGTACCTTTGGAGAGAATCTGACCATCAGTGAGTTGAGAAGCGCTGAATTTAATATCGGAGATATTATCTCTATGGGCGGAGTCAGACTTCAAGTAACTGCTCCTCGCATTCCTTGTGGAACTTTTGCCCGTCGCATGGAAGATTCGCAATGGGTAAAGAAGTTTCGTCATGCGGAACGCCCTGGCTTGTATTGTCGTGTGATTCAAGAAGGCATCTTACAGGCAGGTTACGATGTTTCCATTGAAAGATATACGGGGGAGACGATTTCTATTTTGGATAATTATCGTGGCTATTACGAAAAAGATAAAAGTGAGGAATTTATTCGCCGTCAACTCAAAGCTCCCATCGCGATTCGTGCTCGAGTTGCACTAGAGAAGGAACTGGAAAGTCTTTTGAAATAAAATCAACTTTTGATAAATTTGTAAGGAATGTAACAATAGGGTGATTCGCATCATCAGGGTCATATGGCAACTACATATCTAAACTACGACCAAATTGCAAAAGAATACAATCAGCGTTATCCATCTACGCAACAATGGGAACGTGGGCAAGCTTTGTTGAAACTAGCCAACCAAATGCAGGCTAGTTCCATTCTTGAAGTAGGAAGTGGCACCGGCTACTGGCTCACGCTTTTAAATCAATTTACCTCTGGGGTGTATGGCATGGATTATTCCTTGGGCATGTTACAACAAGCCCGTCAACAATCTGTGCCGCTAAAGTTGACACGTGGCACAGCGATTCAGCTTCCTTATCGATCAGCATCATTTGACCTGCTGTATTGTGTGGACGCCATTCACCACTTCGTGGATCACAGAGCCTTTATCACTGAGGCATTTCGTGTGCTCAAGCCGGGTGGCGCCTTGGCTGTGATTGGACATGATCCGCACGAGGAAGGGATTGCGGCTTGGTACATCTATTCCTATTTTGATGGAGTATATGAAACCGATAAAATCCGTTATCCTTCCGGTGTGGCAGTGATGCAGTGGATGAATGAAATGGGTATGAAGAATATTTCCTCGCAAACCGTGGAGCGTATTCTCAATATCCACGAAGGCAGGAAGGTCTTGGATGACCCATTCCTTAAGCATAGTGCAACATCTCAACTGGCTTTGCTCAGCGATGAGGAATATCAGGCTGGGGTGAAGAAAATTGAACTTGCGTTGAAGCAGGCTGAAGCGAAGGAAGAACGCATCAGCTTCCGCTCTGAGATTCCCGTCAAAATGTATCTGGGTTATAAAGCCTAGAAAAAAATTTCTTCAAATAAAATACCTGCCTTGAATGGGCAGGTATTTTATTTGCTGCGTGCTATACTCAATAAAAATTCACGCCAAAGAGCAAAAATGAAAAGATTTTGCATTATCCTACTTGCTATTTTTCTTTCCTCCTGTGCTACGCCCAGTACACCTCCCACTGCTACAATCACTCCAACGTACACACCTGCCGTGACAGAAACAGCTTCTTTTACTTTAACTCCAGCTTGTGTTTCCCCTGTCCCTGCCCAAAGTGATATTGATCGTGTGCTCTCCTATACAGGCGATGTGCTTGCCTCGGGAGATTGGACTGAAAGCCATGAAGTCCTTGATGACCGCGTCTCTGTCACCTGGCAGAATATTCCACAAGGGGCTGTGATTTTTTTAGAGGCAAAAATTTTCCCTTGTGGTTATGAAGAACCTGATTTGAATCAATACTTTAATGAAGAATATTGGAATGTGCTTTTTCAGAATTATGAAAGCCATGAGTTGGTGAGCCAATGTCGTTCTGAAATCGGTCTGCGTTTATATCAATTCAAAGCGACAAGTCAGGGGTATGAATATAACATTCGCTATTGGTCACAAAGTGATACAGATACCCGTGTCATCACTACGATGATTACATTCCCGGTGGGGGCAGAATCGGCTTTGGATGATTACTCAGGCCGCCTCTTTCCTAAACTTCCAAATTGTTCCTAACCATTGAGTTGACAGCCCTTCAAAGCTGTCAACTTTTTCATAGGAGACCTTATGACTTCCCGTTACGATATTTTGTTTCAACCCATCAAACTTGGGCCTGTCACTGCGCCGAATCGTTTCTATCAAGTTCCACATTGCAATGGATTCGGGTATCGAATGCCACAGAGCATGGCGGCCATGCGCGGAATGAAAGCCGAAGGAGGCTGGGGCGTGGTGTGTACAGAAGAGACAGAGATTCATCACACGTCTGACCTTTCGCCATTTTTTGAAGGACGCATTTGGGATGATGAAGATATTTCAACCTGGCAGTTGATGACCGAAGCTGTGCATAAACATGGTGCACTTGCTGGGATTGAACTCACATATAACGGTCACGATGCTGCCAATTTATATTCACGCTCCGCCCCCTTTGACCTGATGTCACGTGGCTTGGTGGGAGGGAGTGGGTATGAGCCGGGCCAATCTCGCGCCGCTTCCAAAGAGGATTTGAAACAGATTCGCATCTGGCATCGTAACGCAGCCATTCGTGCCAAACGCGCAGGCTTTGACATTATCTATTGTTATGCGGCTCATAATATGACCTTGGCTTTTCACTTAATGTCCAAAGAAAATGACCGCGCCGATGAATATGGTGGTTCGTTGGAAAACCGTATCAGATTCTTCCGCGAGTTGATTGAAGATACAAAAGATGCGGTTGGAGATACTTGTGCCGTTGCAGTTCGATTTGCAGTGGATGAACTTCTTGGGTCAGAAGGCATGCAACATGATGGTGAAGCACGTGAGATTGTATCCATGCTGGCAGAACTCCCTGATTTGTGGGATGTGAATATCAGTGGATGGTCGAATGATTCAGTGACTTCTCGCTTTGGCAAAGAAGGTCATCAAGAAAAATATATTTCCTTTGTGAAGCAATTGACCACCAAACCTGTTGTGGGGGTTGGTCGATATACTTCTCCCGATGCCATGGCTTCTGCGATTGAGCGCGGCATCATGGACATGATTGGTGCAGCTCGTCCATCCATTGCAGATCCGTTTTTGCCAAATAAAATTAAAGAGAATCGTCAGGAAGATATCCGCGAATGTATTGGTTGTAATATTTGTGTCACAGGCGATACTCGTTTTGTGCCCATTCGCTGTACTCAGAACCCAACCATGGGTGAAGAATGGCGGCGTGGTTGGCATCCTGAAATCATTTCACCCAAGAAAAAAGAAGCTGAAATTATGATTGTCGGAGCAGGCCCGGCAGGTTTAGAAGCAGCCCGTGCTTTAGGTCAGCGGGGCTATCGGGTGGTTCTCACTGATTCGCGTCGAGAAGCAGGCGGGCGGGTAGCACTTGAAGCGGCTTTACCTAATCTCAATGAATGGCGTCGCGTCATCGATTGGCGACTGACTCAAATCAACAAGATGGAAAATATTTTTTTCTATCCATCGAGCCCCATGAGTGCTGCTGATATTTTGGAATCAGGGGAAGGGAATGTTATTCTAGCGACAGGTTCTACTTGGCGTCGCGATGGAGTCGGGCGCAATATTTCACGTCCTGTGCCCGGCACGGCTTCCATCTTTACGCCAGATGATTTGATGACAGGAAAACTCCCGAGCGGTAAAGTTCTCGTTTATGATGATGACCATTATTATATAGGCGGTGTCTTGGCTGAACTCCTCGCCATCAATGGTTGTGAAGTCACACTTGTCACTCCTGCTCCCGCCATTTCTTATTGGACTGAATTTACCCTTGAGCAAAAACGCATCTACAAGCGTCTACTAGATTTGAAAGTGACTCTGCTCACACACCATGTCATCGCTTCACACACGCCGACAACTGCTACGGTTACAAACACACTGACCTCCGCTGAATCGACTTTAGCCTGTGATGCAGTCGTCATGGTCACAGATCGTATTCCAAACGATGCGTTGTATCATGAACTCAAGCCCGCTCTTGCGGACGGAAGACTCAAATCATTGCGTCTGATTGGTGATGCGCAATCCCCACACATCATTGCGCAGGCTATCTTTGCGGGTCATCTCGCTGCTCGAGAGTTTGATGAAACCATCAATCCTGATGTTACTCCCTTCAAAGTGGAAAGAATTAAACTATAAAAGGAAGTCTAATGAAAAAAATTCTCCCTGTTCTTTTTTTGCTGACTCAGTTTTTAATCGGTTGCTCGGGTTCTGCCCCGGCAGGCGCGACCTCGATTGGTTCTAATTGCGATTCTTTGCAACCCACAGCAGGTGACATAAGCTATGCTTTGAATTTTGGCAGTAAACTGTTTGTCGATTCTGTCTGGCAACGCAGTTACACTGTCCGCGAGTTGGATGCGATTGTTTCCTGGAATCACAGAAGTATTTCCGCCCTGTCGGATGTTTCTCTTTTGTTGTTCTGCAATGACAACGGCACAGGTGACATTGATTTGTTTTATAACACCACCACCGTTCACGATAACTTTGCAAATTATGATGAGTCAACCGTTACTAATTCTTGCACAAAAGATACTTTGATGCTTTATGAATTGGATGCGGTGGAAACCAGTATCAATTACAAAATTCGTATGTGGGTGCAGCCTTTAAGCAAAACTCGTCTTTTGTCGGTTGTGATTGTCTTCCCTGTGGAAGAATCAGCGTTGTTTCAAAAATATAGTCAGGAGTTATTCCCTGACCTGCCAGCTTGTCCATAAAAAACTCATGACTATCCTTACTTACTTTCTTTTTCCTCTTCTTGGATATATAGCAGGATCTCTGCCATTTTCCATTTGGGTGACTCGCTATGTCAAAGGGGTGGATGTGCGGGATGCAGGTTCGGGTCATGCCACCACAACCAATACAATTCGTCAGGCTGGTTTTGGTTGGGGAGCATTGGTCTTTGCTTTGGATGTTGCTAAGGGGTTTATCCCCACATTTCTTGCACTGCAAATAGTGCAGGGAGATATTGCTTCTTACATCATCGCATTGACTGCCATGTTTGCGGTTGCAGGTCATTGTTGGCCAATCTTTGCTCAATTTCGTGGAGGCATGGGCTTGGCTACATTTGGTGGAGCCATTCTGGCATTGAATCCATTGGCGTTTTTGATTTGCCTGGCTTTGTTGATTTTATTGGTTTTAACGATTCGTCACTCAGCTCGAGCCAGCGTGGCCGCTGGAGTATTGGCTTCACCCGCTTTATGGTTTCTGAACATCCGTGATACTGCTTTTCTTTTTGCATTGCTAGGTGGCTTGGTGATTGCCATTCGCTTCTTAATTGATTGGAACCGCAAGTATCGTGAGTTATGGTTAGATCGTGAGAAGGCAGAAAAAAAATAAACATAATTTCAAATGTCCTTGTAAAAAAAGAGACTGCCTTTCAAGGCAGTCTCTTTATTCTCCAAGTAACCAGTCTAAAATTCCCTGTTTTCTTTTCTCGGCTTCTTCCAACTTCGGCATGGACAAGAGCACCACGGTGATATTGTCGTGTCCGCCACGCTCATTTGCCAGGTTGACAAGTTTTTCAGCAACCGACTTGAAATCTTTGCGTGAGTTGACAAGTTGCAGAATTTCATCATCCCATACCAAATCAGTTAGCCCATCACTGCATAACAAAATGGTATCGCCGTGCTCAAGGTGAAAACCTTGATTGTTTTCTGATTCTTCTCGCGATTCATCATTATCAATGCGTAAACGGAAATCAACTTCGGGGAGTTTGATGCCGCCCAAATGTCTGCGAATGACATGTACATTTGGATGGTCATGCATTTGTTCAGCAGTGATGATGCCTTTTTCAAAAGCTTCCTGCACCCAGGTATGGTCAATGGTTAGGCGTTGAATATGATTGCCGCGAATTAAATAAATACGCGAGTCGCCCACATAGGCGGTATAGAGTCTATTTTCAATGACCCAAACACAAGCACAAGTGGAGCCCATGCCTTCTTCATCTTCCTTGCCGGCAGAATGTGCAGCAATGGCTTGGCTGGCGTCATGGATGGCAGTTTCAAGGATGCGAACGGGTTTCTTGGCGTTACTTTCTGAAATCCCCTTGGTAATGTAATTCACAGCCAGTTCGGCTGCTACTTCGCCTGCACGATGCCCGCCAATCCCATCGGCAATCACAGCAAAGACCGATGGGCGCGGGTCATCCTTTGCTAACTGGAAAGAAGAAACCGCATAACGGTCTTCATTGTTCTTCCCAGTCATCCCCGGATGACTATGTGTGGCAACGTGCAAATGAGGAAGCGATGAACGAATCATTCTTCAGTGAGCTGAACAGTGATTGTTGGCTTTTTCCCTTCAGGAGGAATACGAAGCGTAAATCTATAGCTCAATCTTCCAAAGTTTACCATATCCCCATGCGCCAACCGATAGCCCTCTCGGGTGACTGGTTCGTAGTTGACCCATGTGCCGGCAATTGAGCCAGTATCTTGTAAAAGATATCCACCGTCTTCGGTTTGTCGTAAACGAGCATGGACGGAGGCAATCGATGCGTCATCCAAGATTTGTGTGCACTGTACTGGGTCTGTACCAAAGGTGATTTCTTTTTCTGCAAGCAGAATTGGAGTTGCCACTGCTGGTTGACCTTCAGCTGTTAATCGAATCAACGAGGCGGGCGCTTCATTTTTTAACTTGGGGTCTGCTACAGCTTTACGAGGTTTTGACTTTGGCTTTGGGCTTTTCTCACCATTGCTGGTCGCAAGAGGTGCAGCGACTTCTTCCACTGCCACAGATTGAGTCAGTGGGTCTGCTTCTGCACGGCGAGCTGCCTGTGCGGCTCGCAGAGATGGAAGGCGGATGCGACCACTGGCGAGGATTAAGGTCAATGCAATGCCTGCAAACAGAATCGAACCAACCGTGATGGGAATGCGATATTTTGCAATCCATGCGCTGGGGCCACTGGGAGGTTCAATTACTGTGATTGTAATGGGTGTGGCCATGCTCGATTTACTTAACCCTAATACATCCACTGCCTCAACAACAATTTGATGCTGACTGCTAGTGGTAAAGGTGGATAAATCCCATGTAAATTTATCGAAAGGTTCAGCGGTATTTTCATCCGCGATTTGTCCATCGATGTATAGAGTGGTACGTGCTAAGGGACGAGGATGCTTATCTGGAAATTCGATGATGATATCGATTTCTTGTTGTGCTGGCAGAAGGACTTCGGTATTAAATGGATCATCTGCAGGAGCTTGCCTGGTAATTTGCAGAGACGAAGTTAATGGAATGGGATTGGGAGCCTGCACATCCACATTGATTGCTTGTTCATTCGAGGTGATGGTTCCAGATGGCAGTTTGACTTGAAAGCCAATTTTATGGTCCCCGGCTGTGTTGATGTGAGAAGAAAATGTTGCAGTGTAAACGCGGCGGAGGGGAGCAAAATAACTTTCAGGGTCAGGGAAACGTTCAATGCCTGAGTAATTGAAAACTGTACCGCCTGTTTGAAGAGCCAGAGAATTAAAAACGGCGGCGCTGGTGGTTGTGAATGTGGTTTCTAAATCGATAAACCATACAAAGACGTGAATATTATTTTTTATGGCCCGTTGTAACAGCGGATCCATGGTTGCTGCCAGATTGGGGTCATCCATGTGGGGAGTGATGAACAAAATGGCACGCTTCATACCGAGGCGCGGAGTTTGAGCGCTGACGGTGTCTATGGCAATGGCAAGGGATTGTAAATTGGGAGTAGCAGCGCGGAAATCCGGTTGGAAGGCTCCCAGCCCAGCGATGAATTCTGTTTGATTGGCATGGTTGATGACTGGGCCAGCTTGGCTGACAAGGCTAAAGTCATCTGGAAGGTCGGGGGGGAGGCTTTGTGCCCATTGAGCTAATACTTGAGAGGCACGTTGAAAGCGAGAGAAACTGGTGGAATCACGCACATCCAATTGTTCGCCTTGGTTGACGGCCACTACCAATTGCATGGGAATGGCGGTTTCTGTCAGTGAATTGACTGGGAGTGGCTGTCCATCTTCGACGACGGTGACAGCCTCGGGTTTGAGCCCCGAAGCGAAAACTCCATTCGTGTCGAACACATCTAAAAGTACAGATGCATTCGGAAAGGTCGAATAATCTGCATTGTAAAGATTCGCAGAGGCTAGATTTTGATTCTGAGCATGGACAGAAGTGACTGTACCCAGCCCAAACACTGTAATTAATAATAGAGCAATAAATTTATGCATTAGCAGGTAAGGGAATGGAAGAGTTTTCCTTTGGTTGGGTTGTACGCATGTATATCAAGGTCCAGATGGTTTCGGTATACGTGGTGAAAATCCCAATCAAAAACCATGCAATTGGGGAATAACATAATACAAGGGTGCCAGCAACAATAAAAGGTCTCCACGAGTCGATGTCTCCCTGAATGACTTTTATCAAAAGGGAAGCCATGGCAATATAAAATGGAATTGACACGACCAGACCAACAATAAAATTGATTATAAAAATGATAACTGCAGTGAATAGCAATCCGCCAATGTTTTTTCTAAATATTTCCCATCCACGCGAGAGGGAGGCGCGAATGCCCATATTTCCGAGAACAGCAGCACGTATTGATTGGTTATAGTAGATTCTTAAGATGGCAACAATAGGAAGTAAACAACAACACATATTGATTGCTATAGCGAAAAAGATGACAGCGAGTGCTCCGACGCCATTTTCTGGTCCAGAAGAAGTAGCTGGACTGGAGGATACCCATGCAATAACAATGATGAGAAAACCTGTAAATAGGAGCAGCACTGGAAGGAAAATTACCAATCCCAGTCCGATAACGCGCCAGAAATGATGCAAGCTTTCGCTGAATAAACTTCCAAAATTAATTGTTTCAGATCCTGTTTCAACTTGGTAGGCACCTTGAATTAACCCAATTTTGCCAGTGGTAGACATAAAGATTTGCAGGATTAGGATAATAATAATGGATATAAAAAAAACAACCAAAACTGCAGGATGATTTGTAAGCCATGTTGTTACTTTGGCCGATGCTGTTGAAATTTGCTGCATCATTTGCTCAGACAATGGGTTGTCGGAGGAAAATTGATTACTTGAGGACTGTTGATTGTTGTTAAGATTTCCGCCGCTTCTTCTACCACAACTGGCAAGTATGCCAAAAATCCAAAGCACCTTGTATTTCCAGGTGATTTTCCATGCTCGAGTTAAAATTTCCACAATGTCAAAGTTCATGCGATTCCTCACGGGTGGGGCAAATAGGTGCTTCCCTCTAAATCATACTCTACTCAATTTATTCCGTCCACTTGAAAGATTACTCCCACTCGATGGTGGCTGGGGGTTTGCTGGTGACATCATAAACCACACGGTTAATGCCGTTGACCTCATTCACCACACGGCTTGATACTTTTGCGAGCAAGTCATACGGCAGACGCGCCCAATCGGCGGTCATGAAATCGTCAGTCACTACCGCGCGGATGGCGGCGGCTTCTTGATAGGTTCGATAATCGCCCATGACCCCCACCGATTTTACCGGCAACAGCACCATGAAGGCTTGAGAAGTCTTCGCGCCTTTTCCTAAAAAGCCTTCTTTGGATAATTCTTCCAACAGGATTTGATCCGCCGCCCGCAAGCGTGCAACTCGCTCCGGCGTACATTCCCCGAGACAGCGAACGGTCAAGCCGGGACCTGGGAATGGCTGCCGCCAAACCAAAGCTTCACTCAGCCCAAGCGCTTCCCCTACCAAACGAACTTCATCTTTGAACAAATACCGTAAGGGTTCCACCAATTCAAATTGCATGTCTTTGGGAAGACCACCTACATTGTGGTGTGTTTTGATTTTGTCTGCTTTGTTGCGGTCCGGTGCAGAGGACTCAACCACGTCAGGATAAATGGTTCCCTGCACTAGAAATTTAGGAGTGCCGACATTTTTTGCTTCCCTTTCAAAAATGCGGATGAACTTCTCTCCGACAATTTTTCTCTTTTGCTCTGGGTCTGTTACGCCTTTTAATGCGCCAAGAAAATCGTCGCTGGCTTCTACTGTGATTAACTCTGCGCCCAACCCACCGCGAAAAGCGGAAGCGACTTCTGTACCTTCGTTGTATCTTAATAAACCTGTGTCTACAAATACACAGACAAGTTGGTCACCGATGGCCTTATGAACCAAGGCCGCAGCGACAGACGAATCCACGCCGCCAGAGACTGCCGCCAAAACACGTTGATTGCCCACTTGTTCACGAATCTTTTTTACGCTTTCATCGATAATGGAGGATGGAGTCCATTCTGGCTTGGCACCGCAAATATCTATGGCAAAGTGCTTGAGCAGTTCCACGCCATTTGGAGTGTGATTCACTTCGGGGTGAAATTGCACACCAAGATATTTTCTTTGCATATCGCCAATGGCGGCATAAGGGCTATTGGTTGATTTAGCCAATGCTACAAATCCGTTTGGTAGGCGCGTAATCTTGTCTCCATGTGACATCCAAACTGTGGAAATTGCATCCAACATGGTGCTTGGAATTAAAGGTTGAATTTCTGCAAAGCCAAATTCTCTTTCATTCGATGGATTGACTTCGCCACCCAAGGCGTGTGTGAGGGCTTGCATGCCATAACAAATTCCAAAAATCGGCAGGCCTGACTCAAGGATAAATTTTTGAATGAATGGTGCATTCTCTTCATATACAGATTTCGGTCCGCCGGAGAGGATGAAGCCCTTGGGGTTGATGGATAGAATTTTTTCCTGTGGGGCGTCCCATGGAAATAATTCACAATAGACGTTTACTTCACGCACGCGGCGGGCAATGATTTGTGCATATTGAGAACCGAAATCGAGAATGGCAATTGAATTCATGGATTAATCCCGTAGGGGCGGGTATCCCGCCCCTACATTTCTGAAATAAGATGAAAATGGAGATGCGGAAAGTCTTGATATTCTCCGCCGTTGACGATCAAACGATACGCTTTGAGTTTAAATTCATCCACGATGCTTTGAACTGTGGAATATAAATCTGATAACAATGCTGTGTCTTGCGGGTCTAAACTTGCCAGTGATTCTACTTGTCTCTTCGGCACGATGAGCACGTGAAACTTATAGCTGGGAGAAGGATGATGAAACGCAATCAGGCTTGAGGTCTCCCGGAGGCGCGAGACAGGGATGAGAAAACTCATGTAGGTGAAAATCCAACCGATGAGCGGCGCAAGAATCCAGAGCAGTTTCTTAATCAACGAACTCGATTTTACCGTTATCCAGTGATTTGATGCATGCGATTGATTCGATGGGAACGTTGAGAGAAGCCAAGGCTGCGCGGCCGCCTTCAAAGTTCTTTTCGATGAGTGCGCCAATGCCCACGATCTTGGAGCCGGAAGCTTCAGCCAAACGAACAAGCCCGAGGATGGTTTGACCGCTGGCGAGGAAGTCATCAATGATGAGAACTTTTTCGTGATTGGCGAGATATTCCGGTGAGACGATTAACTCAACCATGCGACCTTTGGTATGGGAAGGTGCCAGGGTGAGATAGACTTGATCTGGCATGGTGACAGGTTTGGATTTGCGAGCGTATACAACAGGTAACCCCATGTGAATGCCAGTGGTGAGTGCAGGGGCGATGCCTGAAATTTCAGCAGTTAAGATTTTAGTGGCGCCGACATGAGCAAAACGTTTTGCGAAATCCCGTCCACAAGCGTCCATGATGGCGGCGTCTACTTGATGGTTGACAAAACTATCTACTTTGAGGATGCCATTCCCAAGGATTTGCCCATCCCTTAATATTCGTTCTTGTAATTCATTCATTGTTTCTCCGTATTGACTAGACAGATTTTTTCGTGGATTGTACAACGCGATGAGAGAACATGCCAGAGGGAATTTTATAAAAAGACTTTTTATGCGAATATTTTTTACTTATCTCTCATTTAAGTCATAAAAAAGTCTGTGTTAGAATTCTTTGCGTGACAGAACCATTCAAACTTGTACTCGCATCCAATTCGCCACGTAGAAAACAATTGCTTGGCTTGGGGAACTGGAAGTTCTCCGTAATCGTCTCAGACATTGATGAAAGTCAATTGGCCGGTGAGAAGCCAGATCAATATGTGCTCCGCCTCGCGCAGGAAAAAGTGTTGGCTGTGGCGCATAAAGCAGCCCCTGGAAGCATCATTATCGGTTCAGATACTTCTGTAATTGATGGGGATGAAATCCTCGGCAAACCTGTGGATGGTACTCATGCCGTTCAAATGCTCAAACAATTGCGTGGACGAGTTCATCAGGTTTATACAGGCGTGGCGGTGTATCGCATGAGCGATCAACGCATGCTGACAGAATTAAGCATTACCAATGTGCCCATGCGAACTTACAGTGATGATGAAATTGCTGCGTATGTGCAAACTGGAGACCCATTGGATAAAGCAGGCGCTTATGCCATTCAGCATCCTGAATTTCAACCCGTTGCATCCATGAATGGTTGTTATGCCGGTGTGATGGGCTTGCCAATGTGTCACGTATTACGGACTTTACAAAAACTGGATGTGCAGCCGAGCGAAGATGTGCCGACTGCTTGTCAATCCTTATTGAATTATCAATGCGCTGTTTCAAATGCTATTTTACGCGGCGAAACAGTTGTTGGATAAATGAAAGGACACGAATGAAAGTTCTACGCTGGGTTAACCTGATTTTGATTGTGGTTTTTCTTTCTGCATGTGGCAGTTCCAATGCAAATGGAACGAGTGAACCTTCGGGCTTGGGCAGTATTTTTTCGCAGGATACACCCACCCCGCCTCTTCCCACGCCGATTGTTGGGATTACACCCGCTCCAGATGCCGCCGCTGTTGTGACTCAATATCTCGATGCCATGAAGCAGGATGATTACGAGACCATGTATTCCATGCTGACTCAGGCCAGCCGCGATGCAATCAATCTCGAAGATTTTTCCAAGCGTTGGAACAATGCTTTGAATACCATGGGAGCGGCTAAAATTGAGTATGCAATCAACTCCTCTCTCATTCATCCAGATGACGCGGAAGTGGGATACTCCATTACTTATAAGACCGCTCTTGTAGGTGACATTCAACGCAGTATATTAATTCGTTTACATCTTGAAGATGGTGGTTGGAAGATTGTTTGGGAAGATAGCCAGATTTTGCCCGAACTGGTAGGTGGCAATCAGCTTGCCATGGAATATAGTGTGCCCTCTCGCGGTGATATTTACACCAGTGATGGATTGCCAGTTGTGTCTCAATCAAAGGCAATTGCCTTTGGGATTCAAACCGACCAGATTGACCCGAAGCTATCTGGCTCATTGAAGACTGAGTTAGGGAAGCTGTGCGGATATGACCCGGAATATATTCAGGATTTGATTGATATCAATGGGACGGGGGCATATATTCCTATGTGTGAAGGCACCAGAGAAGAAGCCCAACGTTTGCTTTCCATTAACCCTGGTGGCTTGGTGATGAATGAATATGAATCGCGTTATTATTTCAATTCAGGAATTGCTCCACAAGCAGTGGGATATACTCTATCTATTCCTCAAGAGGATGTCAATCTCTATCGCCGACTTGGTTATCGTGGGGATGAGAAAGTGGGTAAATCCGGTATTGAACAATGGGCTGAAGATTATCTAGCCGGCAAACACGGTGGTGTGTTGAATGTGGTGGCACCGGATGGCCAAATTGTTTCCACATTGGGTCAAAGCAATTCCCAGCCTGCTGATTCTGTATATCTCACTTTAGATCGCACCATGCAGTTGAACGCTCAAAAAGCAATTCAATATTATCGTGGCGCTGTCGTTGTGATGGAAGTGGATACAGGGAGAATCCTTGCCATGGCTTCCGGCCCGGGTTTTGACCCGAATTTCTTTGACCCCAATAACCCGAACAATGGCGGCCTCTCCACCATGGTCAATGATACGACCAATCCATTGTTCAATCGTGCGGCTCAAGGACAATATCCACTGGGGTCTGTGTTTAAGATTATCACCACCT
>JAXLVT010000002.1:0-247317 GCA_046328925.1 Anaerolineales bacterium | reverse complement strand
GGTAAATGGGGTCTGACCGTAGATACATCGCAGGTTCATGGAAGTATCCTTTCTACGGATTACAAGGCTATCTTGATTCTACACTGAATTTGCTTTGCCTGCGAATCGGCTTTTATTCTGCCAGGTTTTTGCCTTCGCGGAGGGTCTTTTCATAGGTTAGGAATTCGCTGGCCACGTGCATCCCAGCTCGTTGATACAGGCGGGTCGCACCCGTCGGATTGGACGCATCCACCCCTAAGCCGATGGTTGTTTTGCCGCGTTTGTAGAATTCGCCAAAAGAATGGGTCAACAAGGCCAGCCCAAGCCCTTTCTTACGCCACGGGCGGCGGACTCCCAACGAGCCAATCCAGCCAATGTCTTTGCGAAAACGGTTTAGGGAAAATCCTGCAACTTGATCTCCATCCCAGGCAATCATCCATAGAGTGGGGTCAAAATTGGGATTACCGAATTTTCCATGAGACCAATCCTCATAACTACTATCATGGCTGCCCCAATGGTCACGAAAGGCCTCGTTATCTGCATTCCAAACAGCAATTGCATGTTCCTCTTTGACAAATGGCTTCAATTCAATGCCATCAGGAAAAACTACCGTAGATGGCGCTTCTTGTAAATTAATTTCCATCCGCCAGAAATAACGAACTGGGGAATATCCTTCTGTTTGAAGCAAAACGTGCCCAGCCTCATCCTTGTTATTAATTGCACTTTGGACAAACACCCGCACATCTGGCTCGGCAAGTTGTATTTCCATTTGTGCACGCTCAGTTACTTTTTGAAGCATAGAAGTGCCGATGCCCAACCCGAGAAATTCAGGGTGAATACATCCATCTGCTTTCAGATGGCTATGCTCATTCTCGCTATAAAATTCTTCACTGCCAACTACACGTCCACTCTTTGTCTCCACGATAAAAACATCTCGTTCTACCAGGAAACCTTCACTTTTCCATTCATTTTCCAATTCTCCCGCGGTCAACACAAAGCTAGCATCCCCTTGCAATTGAGCAACTTCATGGGAAAGTTTGGCAACAGCCTCAAGATCTGACCAACGTGCAGAGCGCAAGGTTAAACTAGAATCCAAATATACTTTTTCAGCCACGTTGTTCTCCGTTCTTTATTCTTCCAAACTTCGTCCAGGACGAAGTTCTTTTTCGAAAGTTTGAAACTCACTGGCTCTGTGCATCCCAGCCCGTTGATACAAGCGAGTCGCACCCGTTGGATTAGACGCATCTACTCCTAACCCGATGGTTGTTTTGCCACGCTTGTAGAATTCGCCAAAGGAATGAGTTAACAAAGCCAAGCCAAGACCTTTCTTGCGCCACGGGCGGCGGACTCCCAATGAGCCAATCCAACCAATTCCCATGCGAAGGCGGTTGATGGAAATCCCAGCTACTTCATCTCCATCCCAAGCAATCATCCACAAAGTAGGGTCAAAATTTTCATTATCGAATCTGTGATGAACAAATTCTTCAAAGGTCATATCTCGGCTGCTCCAATGATCGCGGAAGGATTCGTTTTGCGCCTGCCAAACAGCCTTTGCATGTTGTTCACGAATGAAAGGACGAAGTTCAACACCTTCGGGCAAAGCCACTACATTTGGAGCAGAGTCAAGTTTAATTTCCATGCGCCAGTGATAGCGAATCGGCGAATAACCCGAATCGATATGCAAGGTTCTACTGGACTCGTCACGTGTATCGATCGTGCTACGCAAGTACACACGCAAATCTTCTTCAGCCAATGGAATCTCTTTACGAGCCCGTTCTTCGATGCGTTTCAACAAAGCGGTACCAATTCCACGGCCTTTAAATTTTGGATGAACATACCCATCTGTGCGCAAATACGCATGTTGGTTCTCATTGGAAAATTCTTCATATCCAACAATACGACCATCCGAGGTCTCAACCAAAAACGCATCAGCCTCTAAATGAAAGCCATCTGTCTTCCACTCATTCTCCAATTCCTGCGGAGTGACAGCTACAGTCACATCTCCATCTGCTTCGCAGACATCGTAAATCAATTGAGCCACAGCATCTCGATCCTTCCATTGCACCGGGCGTAATATAAATCCTTCAGGAAGGATATAGTTTTCTTTTGTCGTCATAACATCCTCATTTCTTTACAAAAGTCAAAAGCCTTTTGACTTTTTGGAACCCAACTGATTCATATAATCGAATCGCCGCTGGGTTATCACTATTGACACAAACCGAAGCCTCGTTCATGCCTTCTAACTTGAGCCTGCGCAACCCTTCGAAGAGCAGACTCTTCCCGAGGCTTTTTCCTTGAAAGGCTGGGTGCGTACCAACAGGCTCAAACAATCCGCTTTGGGTTAGGGTATCTGTCCAAATCACACAAAAGGAGGCAACTTGTCCATCCGCTGCGGTGACAAAAATCTCATGCTCCGGCACATACACTGGTGATTGCATAAAATTTAAAGTACGTGGCAAATATTCTTCAAATGGTTTTTTGGCTTTGAATGAAGCGTGAGAAGCAACTGACCGCAAGCGGGCATCTTGCGGGCCACGAGAAAATCGCAAGGAGAATCCATCAGGTAAAGCAGGCCCATCCAACGGTCCAGATAAGAAGCGTTTCATCAGAATCGTATGTTCCGTCTGCTCCACAAATCCATTCTGCTCAAGCCAGTGAATGCGTTGTTGGTCATCTTCTGCAATCCAAATCGTCTCAACTTTAGAATGCGCAGACATTTGCTCAACTGCCCATGTCAGAAGTTCATACTCACATGGAGTGCCACACAACTCTGGCAACACATATACATCAAACGCATCCATATCCATCGAAAGGAAAACCCATCCGAGTAGCTGACCATTCTCTTTCCACAGGTGAATATTGGATTGCCAAACTTCCTCTGGAACATAGGTGTAAAACAGCCACCATTGCAAATCACCTGGATGAACGTAATAGGTCGCAATTTCTGCTTTTCGGCCAACGGATAATACATTGAGCATGGCTTGCAAATCATGCAAACCTTCATAGGCACTTAACTGCATGGAGACTCACTTCTTTTATGAATACAACTTCTTCCAATCGTCACGCAAGATTCCCATATAGAACATATCCCAACGTTTTCCATCACGCAGGAGTGCCTGACGAATACGGCCTTCATGCTGAAAGCCTGCCTTTTCATAAGACCGAATGGCGCGTGGGTTGTATTCAAATACGGTCAACGTAACGCGACGCAAATTGAGTTCGGTAAAGCCATACCTTAAGACCACTCGCATGGCATCGGTTCCATAACCTTTGCCCCAGTCTTCACGGTTACCAATGGCAATCCCTACAAACGCATCTTGCGGTGTCCAATTATTGATGACATACAGGCCAATATCACCTAGCAAACGATTGTCATCCAAGGCACGAATGGTAAAAGAATTTTCCTCAGGTGGAGGCGACTTAAACTCTTTCTCAAAAAAATCAGAGATCGCTTTTGAAGAACGTAGCGACACCATTCTCGCATCCATTAAACGGGTGAATTCAGAGTCTTGATTCCATTTGGCATAGGCTTTTCCAAGTTCTTCATGGTCTATGGCTGAAAGACGAACCAAATTTCCTTTGAAAATATCTTTCATTTTGCCTCCTGCAAGGCAAACCACTCCTCGCGCAATATGCCCATCCACAAACTGTCAAAGCGAACTCCATCCTTCAGGCCTTCTCCACGCATGCGACCCTCAAGCTTGAATCCCACTTTCTCATAAGATTTCAAGGCACGTTCATTGTATGCATGCAAGCCAAGAGACACACGACGAAGGTTTAGCTCAACAAAGGCATATTGCACAACAAGCCGCATGGCATCGGTGCCATAGCCTTTGCCCCAATAATCGCGTTCTCCAATCGAAATCCCAAGCCAGGTATCACCATGTGTCCAAGAATTAATCCACAACCCTACACCGCCGATTAATTTATCTTCAGCCAAAGTATGGACAGAAAACCGAAACGAGTTGGTATTTCGTTCAGCACGTTTTTCAATGAACTCTTTTAATTTCTTTTCAGACCACAATTGAGCGGGGTCACTATCTGCCAAACGATGTTGCTCGGTATCTCGATCCCATTTGGAAAAGGCTTTCGCTAAAATCTCCGGGGAATCATCAGATAGGCGGACGAGGGATCCGCGGTAGATGTCTTTCATCGCTTCACCCTCGACCGCTGATTTGCTCACGCCATTCGGCATTTAGCAAACCAAAGGAAATAAGATCCCAAAATTGACCATCACGATTTAATGCCTGGCGTCTACGGATTTCCTCTGTAAAGCCAAACTTCTGAAAAAGACGTAGTGCCCCTTCGTTATAGGCAGGTACCACCGCAGTGACACGATACAAATTTAATTCACCAAAGGCATAACGCAGTAACATGCTGAGCGCTTGTGAACCATAGCCTTTGCGACGGTCTTCGGCAGCACCAATGCCAAGGCGTAAAAATCCATTGCCATTGGTCCAATCAATCCACTCGACCACCGCTTTCCCAATGAAGCGGTCATCTTCACAGGTACGAACAGTGAAATAAAAAAGGTTCTTGGATTCATCCATGTCCTTTTCAATTGCTTCGTACTGTTTTTTCACCATGGCAGGCGAACTCGGACGGGCAGGCTTGAGGTCAAACAAGCGCATAAATTCCGCGTCGTGTGTCCATTTGGATTCGATATCGGGATGAGCTTCATGGTCAATGGGACCGAAGCGAACATCCTGAGCTTCAAAAAGCTGGGTTTGAATATCTAACATGGTTTCCTCACTTTATAAAAAATAAAAAAAGCGACCAAGGGTCACAAACCCATGGACGCTTCATGATTAAATAAAAACGGCCACGGGTCGCAGTGACACCGTGGCCGCCAGACAACTAGGGTAGTCTAACGAGCAGCAGGCGCACTGCGAGAATCAACATCGGCTTTGCCGGTGAATGCGGGGAGAATGTAAAGTTTGTTCATCAACATTGGCGTGCGCCTCCTTTCATTAAATTTACTTTCTTGAACGCGGTGAGTTTATCATGGTAGCGAAAATAGAGTCAAGGATTTGGAAAAACGAATAGTACCAAAGGGTGAAACACGAATTACAAAGAAACCACGACAATGATGATGTACGAGTAGAAAGGAACAACCTCATGGTCGCATGGAAAAGCAATGCCCAAATCAAGGATGTCTACAGCGTTTTAATTATCACCAAAGATAAAGAGATGGCTTCTGTTTGGGAGACCCTCTTTCAACAAAAAGATTGTTATGTACTTCATGAGACTTCCCCCAAAGAGGCCCTACAATCTGCGCAACTGCTTTGCCCTTCCCTGATTGTGCTCGATTTGGATTTACCTCAGTCTGCCATGTTGGATCTTTGTAAAAAATTACGAGCTACCACCAATGGCACCCTGCTTTTGCTGGCACCCGTCAACGGGCAACATAATATTTTCGAGTATATGCATGCAGGAGTGGATGAACACATCCCCACACCGATTAGCCCGATGGCGTTGTTAATCAAATCGATGGCGTGGTTGGTAAAACAAGAGTGGGCATCCAATTAAACAAAAAGCGCTGGCCAAGGCCAGCGCTTTTTGTTTGAATGTTATGGACCTACTGGGCGAATACGACCAGCCAGCAAAGCATCCAAAGTCTCTTGGGCCAGTCTTTGCTTTCCGGGTGTCAGTAATGATGGGTCGATATCTGCAAGCCCGAGCGGAGATTGAACCGTTTGTCCACCTTGACCTGCAATCAGGCTGGGCCATTCCTGTTGAATGGCTTTGACCGTGTCTGGTTGAATGGTCATCACCCACCCCCCTGGGCGAGGTTCTGGTCTGCGAGTTCCAATCAACAAGGCGCCAGTTGTGCCAACAAAAGAAAGAAAGTCATCGTTTGCTAAAGTTGGATAGATATATAACGTATCCACCTTACGGTCGTTGATAAGGATATTGGCATAACCGCCATATTTTGCAGGATCTTCATCTGCGGGAATATCTAAATAAGTTGGGTACCCAATGGTGCTGACGTAAAATGTGCGACAGGCACCACAGTAATACATCATTCCATTGCTAAAGGCGCGGAATGCCAATTCACCTTGAGGGTCACCTCTTGGGAAAAGCATACCGATATGATATTCATCCGTAATCATGGCGGCCACATAACCAGCCAGGAAGGCAGGGATTTCAACCTGCGAATCCAAAGCCAAGACACTCACATTTCCACCAGGGTTGATATTGGGAATACCCACTGTCAAGAATTGAACATTTGGCGCTGTAGCCGCCAAGGCCACAATCCCTGGATCGGGCGGGAAAGCAATCACAACCTTTAATGTGCTATCTGCCACATCTTGTGGGGTCAGCACGTTTCGAACCTGAAAGCGAATCCCAGATTGTTGAGCCAGATCGTACACTGTCTTTTGGTACAAATCTGATGAAGCTTTGTCCATGTCGGCTGGAATGACGAGCAACGCAAGAGGCGTAGAAGGCGTTGGAATGATAGTAGCTGTGGGGACAGGCGTATCGGTTGGCACAGCCGTGGGAGGTAATGGGGTAGTGGCAGATTGTCCGCACGCACTGACAGCCAAGACAATGAGAAGGGTGATGAAAACTAGTTTAACTCGCACAAGGGTACTCCAATTTCAGAATGGGTGAATTATACACAGGTTGGCGAGTCTATATCTTAAAGCAAAAGAGACGCACAGGTTGTGCGCCTCTTTTATATCTTCAACTGTTAATTCACAGAGATTTGAATTTTCTTCGGGCGGGCAGATTCGGCCTTGGGCAAATTCAAGGTGAGCACGCCATCAGCAATCTTGGCTTGCACCTGTTCAGCTTCGATTTCGGAGGGCAAGCGCAAGGTGCGGCGGAAGGAACCGTTTGGAAGTTCGCTCAAAAGGTACTCGGCTTCATCAGCTTTGTACTCCCCTTCGATACTGACAACATTTTCCAAGACTTGAATGTTCAAGTCCTCGGCCTTTAGACCAGGCACCAAAGCAGAAAGAACATAGGCATCATCTTCTTCGCGGACGTTCACACCCAGCGGACGGATTTGGGATTCAGCAGCCAGGCGGCGAGCCGTATGGCGAAATGGGTAGGGTTGGATATAGAGTGACATGATTTTTATCTCCTTATGATTAATATCAATGAGCCAATGTTAAATTCGCCATATAAGAAATTAGATAACAGCAAATAAAATTTCTGTAAGAATTTTTGGCTCTGTGTATAATCTTTGCATGACTAAAAAATTCATTGCCCTGGCCCTCCTCGTAGCAGTTGTCACTGCTGGCGTCTACCTTTACTACACCTATCGCCGTCGCTCTTCCCCCAGAACTGACAAAATCTATGCCTGGTTTCAAAATCAATCCTCTCTCGCCGAATTTCGGATGACTCATGGCACACGCTGTAATAATGCTCCGTTTGTCTTCCCTACAGATGGAATTATCGGATTCATCTGGGACGATTCCTTTCGCCCCGGTCATCGCCACTCCGGTATCGATATCTTCTCTGGGACAGATATCGGCGTCACCTCTATTTATGCTGCACACCCAGGATATCTCACGCGAAAGTCTGACTGGAAATCTTCAGTCATTATCCGCCTGCCAGACGATCCGCTTCAACCTGGACGCCAGATTTGGGTGTACTACACTCACATGGCGGACCCTCAGGGAAATTCCTTCATCTCAGATCAATTTCCAATGGGCACTAGTGAAGTTTTTGTTGAAGCAGGAACCTACCTTGGCCTGATGGGAAATTATTCCGGTGACCCTGCCAACCCTGTGGGAGTTCACCTACATGTTTCAGTTGTAAAAGATGATGGGAATGGAAACTTTACCAACGAACTGGATATCAACAACACCTACGACCCTTCCCCCTATTTCGGATTGCCGTTGAATTCACACACCAACAGCGACACAATTCCGTTCTGCGGATAAATTTCACTCGCGCTCGTTGCAGGCATTAAATCCGCAACGAGCGCGAGGACTAATTACAATATTTCGCCAACCCAACCTTGTCATAAATCACAATACGGCCATCCTCAGAAGTAACTGCCAAATTTTGTTCTTTGAACAAAACCATGGTTTGATTCACGCGCTTGCGAGATGCTCCCACCAAATCGGCAATATCACCTTGAGTCAATAAAATACGAATCTGCACACCATCTTTTACCTCGCGACCATACCGTTCGGCAAAAGCCAGTAATTGACGGGCTACTCGTCCATTCACATCTAGAGAGGCCAGGGATTGAATCATCTGGTCAGAAAGCCGCACACGAGCTGAAAGAATCCGCACCAAATTGCGGGCCACGGTTTGAAAATTATCGAGGATGTAATTAAAGGTGGTACGGTCCATCCATAACAAAAGCGAATCTTCCAAAGTCACGGCGCTGGCGGAACGCCCCACACTATCAATCAAACTCATTTCACCTAGCAAATCTCCGCCACCCAAAATCGAAAGAATCACATCGCGGTCCCCTTGTTCCAAGTGGATTTTTACAGTGCCGTGCAAAATAACATACACAGCTTCACCAGGTTGCTCAATGGTCATCACATTGGTTCCTGCAGGAAACACCCGACGATGCGCACGCTTCGCCACCCAATCCAATTGAGAAGGAGTCATTCCTTCGAATAACTTAATATCCGAAAGCAAGTTACGAGTATCATCTTTTTTTATTTCAGCCATTCTTAACATATTGTACATCTCTTTCCATTGCTTCTCTTCTGGCTTCAGAAGAAACATGTAGATTAACCTCAAGTCCTTCATACGCGGCCACACTATCAGGAAAATTTGCCTTCGCAATATTTTCCTGAGCCGTGACCATTTCGTCAGAGTAGGCGGGATCATGATGGAACAGAATCAACTGTCCCGTTTCGGCAGAAGCGGCGACTTCACACGCCATCGTCGCAGTCGAATGTCCATATCCTTGTGTGGATGGAAATCCACTCAGTTGTCCTGAATAATGAGCCTCACTATATTGAGCATCATGAATCAAAATATCTGCATCTTTTGCAAAGGCAACCAATTTTCGATCCGTACCCACATAACCTTCGGTATCCGTCGCATACACAACAGACCGTCCACGCCATGAGATACGATAAATCAAAACGCCACCAGGATGTGCATAGGATTTATAAACGCGGACAACAAGCGCATCACTCTTTAATCTGACATTTGATTCCACAACTCGAACACCATCTTCATCCCAAACAATACCTTGCGTCTCCCTTACCGATTGAATATTCTTGAAAGCAGCCATATCGCGCAAGCTGACAGGAAACGTTTCAGAAGATTGATTGTGTTCCAATACCTGTTTCAAAGATTCATTCATACCATCGGGACCAAAGATATGCAATCGCGTATTCGGTACATAGGCAGGGACAAAGAATGGAAATCCCTGAGTATGGTCATGGTGCAAATGGCTGAAGAGCAACATCAATTCCAATCCGCGCTTTTCAACAGAAGCACGACGCGCCAATTCACGTCCCAGCGGAATGATGCCTGTACCTGCATCCAAGATGATGGTACGTCCACCTGCACAGATTTCCACACAAGCTGTGTTGCCACCATATTGAATCGTCTCTGCGCCTGGCGTGGGATAACTTCCACGCACTCCCCAAAATTTGATTTTCAACTCAGCGTTCATACTGCACCTCCGTTTCGACTTCCTACCTTATTATCTCCGTCGGGCAGTTTTCCTCAAGGAAAGTTTTCCCCATCAGGCTGGGAAATATTTCCCAGCCATTTACAATCTATTAACACAATTCAATTCATTCCTAGCGGTATAATTTAAGTATGCTTCCAGATTTACAATTAAACGATCACCTCCGCCTGCGCAAACCGCATCCCTGCGGTTCCTATGATTGGACGGTTGTACGGCTTGGAGCAGATATAGGGCTGGAATGTAACGGCTGCAAGCATCGTGTCATGCTCACCCGCCGTGAATTGGCCAAACGCATGAAAGCTAATTTAACAGAACATCCACAAACCACAGAACAACCCAAACCATAGGTGACGAATTATTTTTAAGAAATGATTCGTCACTTTTATTGATGTCAGGAGAAACAAGAATATGGACGAACATGCACCCGAATACACTCCCAGCCCCAACTTAGGGTCCCTTCGCATCGGATTATTTACAGACACCTACGCCCCACAAGTCAACGGGGTATCAATTTCTTTGCAACTGGTTTCTGCCGGACTAACCAAGCGTGGACATCAAGTGACCATCTTTGCGCCACGCTTTCCTGGCTATCATGATGAACAAGCCAGCGTTGTCCGTTTGCCATCTCTAAAATATTTAAATGACCCGCCTATTTATGTAGCTGTATTGGGCACACCACGTTCCACCTGGTCACTCACGCGCAAACATTTTGACGTATTACATGCGCACAGTCCATTGAGTGTGGGGCTGTTGGCATACCTTACTGCTTCCACAAAAAATCTTCCGTTAATTTATACCTATCACACCTCCATCACAGATTACACTCATTATCTGAAATTTATCGGTGGTACTGGCGTGATTCGTCACGGAGCGCGTTGGTTTAGTACAGCCAGCACCAACCTCGGTGACCAGATTGTGGTGCCTTCGCCTAAATTCCACCGGTTGTTGTTGGAGCAAAAAGTCAGCAAGCCGATTCATACAATTCCCAACGGCATTGATTTGAGCAATTTCAAAACGGCGAAAAATCCTGGGAGTCTGCGTAACAGGCTTGGGCTAAAGGCAGATGCGCCGATTCTCTTATCCGTTGGCAGAATGGACCCGGAGAAACGTCTTGATTTTCTGGTAGATGCCTTTGCACTTCTTGCAGAGACACATCCTGAGACCGTGCTTGTTTTTGCTGGTGACGGTAGTGCCCGCAAGTCATTGGAAGAAAAAGTATCTGGAATGCATTTGAGAAATCGCATTCACTTTTTAGGAATGGTAAACCGCGCCGAACTTCCCGATGTGTTGCATGACGCAACAGTCTTCCTCTCCGCCTCAACTACCGAAGTACATCCCATCTCTGTGATTGAAGCCATTGCCTCCGGGTTACCCTTGGTAGCTGTAAAAGATGAAGCCTTCGAAGGCATGATTGAAAATGATCAAAACGGATACCAAGTTCCCCTCGATGTGAAGGTGTTTTCACAGACCATCTCTGACTTGCTAGCCGACAAAGAGAAGCTGGAAAAATTTGGGAAAAAGTCGATGGAACTAAGTGAGAAGTTTTCCATTGAAGGTCAGGTAAAGGCTTTGGAGCAATTGTATTTCGAGGCAATTTTACAAAACTGGCGCGGCAAGAGCATTATGGATAGCCTGCTACGGCGTAAAAAATAACAGGGTCACGGCAAGCGGTAGGGAGTAGTTCCCTTTTTTGATGGGGTACTCCCTACCTATATGCAAGACCACCAACCTATTATATAAACGGGGGAAATCGAAACCCGAAGAAATCAAATCACGTACATCATTCTGTAAACATTCAAGCAACCTAAAGGAGGTTTCTATGTCGAGTGTATTACTTTGTCTTGGCGGGCTTGGCGTGGCATTTGTTCTTGTATTACTGTCAGGCATTCGCTTTATCCCCAACAACCGCATTGGTTTGGTGGAAAAAAGGTTTTCAGGAAAAGGTTCCGTAAAATCAGGTTTAATTGCGCTCAACGGCGAGGCTGGCTTCCAGCCCAAAGTTCTGCGTGGTGGTCTGCATTATTTTGTACCGATTCAATACGTCGTTCACATGATGCCGCTCGTGACCATTCCTCAAGGCAAGATTGGATACGTCTTTGCTCGTGACGGTAAACAATTGGAGCCGACTCAGGTGCTCGCTTCCAACGTGGCCGCGCATGATTTTCAGGATGTGGAAGCATTTCTGAAGAACGGTGGTCAACGTGGACCTCAAAGCCGCATCCTGCGTGAAGGTACCTATGCCATTAACTTGATGCAGTTCGTGGTCATTACGGAGGGCAGAGTATTTTCACTGCCGCTCAACCGTGATGAAAATGCCATCATCCAAGGCATGGCCGATATCATTACTGAACGTCAGGGCTTCCGCCCCATCGTAATCAAAGATACGGATGACAAGATCGGTGTCGTGACTGTTCATGATGGTCCATCTCTGCAACAAGGCGAGATTATCGCCCCCATCGTAGGAGATGACCCGAAAGAGCCTGATACCTATCACAACAAATTCCAAGACCCAGATCGCTTCCTCGCGGCGGGTGGTTTCCGTGGACGTCAATTGCAGGTACTTGTGGAAGGTACCTATAACATCAACCGTTTGTTTGCCACCGTGGAAACCCTTCCCAAAACAACCATTGAAGTTGGTTTTGTCGGCGTGGTGGTTTCCTACACAGGTGAATTGGGGCTTGACCTTTCAGGCAAGGAATATCGTCACGGTGAATTAGTCGAAAAGGACAAACGTGGTGTCTGGGGCGAACCTCTGTTACCCGGTAAATACGCCTTCAACACCTATGCAGGGAAAGTCATTCCTGTACCGACCACCAACATTATCTTGAAATGGATCAGCAGTGAAACAGGTTCTCATCGCTACGATGAAAATCTTGCAGAAGTTTCACTCATTACCAAAGATGCTTTTGAGCCTTCTTTGCCGCTCTCGGTGGTGATTCACATTGACTATAAAAAGGCTCCACTCGTCATTCAACGCTTCGGTGATATCAAGAAACTCGTCGAACAAACCCTTGACCCGATGGTGGCCGCTTACTTCAAGAACGTGGGTCAGACTCGTACGCTGATTCAGTTATTGCAGGAACGTAGTGACATCCAAAAGACAGCCAGCACTGAAATGAAGGAAAAGTTCGCTCATTACAACCTCGAGCTTGAGGAAGTCTTAATCGGCACTCCTTCGTCTCCGGAAAATGACACCCAGATCGAAACCATCTTGATGCAGTTACGCTCTCGTCAGGTGGCTGAAGAACAAGTTGAAACGTACGTTCGCCAGCAAAAGGCCGCTGTTCAGGAGCGTGAATTGAAAGAAGCTCAGGCCCGCGCTGCCATGCAGACCAACATCACCGAATCTGAATTGAACGTGACGGTGCAAGGTAACCAAGGTAAAGCTGAATATCAACGTTCGTTACAACAAGCCGCGCAAATCCGCGCGTTGGCGGAAGCGGAAGCAGAAAAGACAGCCCGCATCGGTATTGCTCAGGCTCTCGCAGTGGAAGAACAAGTCCGTGCGTATGGTGGCCCGCAATTCCAGGTGACTCAGCAGGTGATGGAGAAATTTGCCAACGCCATTCAGCAAGCCAAGGTGGATGTGGTTCCCCGCATTCTCATCAAGGGCAATGGCGGCGAAGGTGGCGACACCGGCACCGGCAGTGTGATCGAAGCTTTGATGGCGATGTTGCTCTCTGACAAATTGGGAAGCTCAGTGACAGACTCGGCACCACGCTCTCCTGAGGCAGAAGGTTTGCGCAAGCAAATCCTTGAAAACATGAAGAAAACTTCTGGTTCTGAGGAAGAACCAAAACAAAAGTAACATAAGGGGAGCGGACGGTCTACAAAGGCCGTCCGCTTTTTTTTCGGGGAGAGACTATTTCTTGTGGCAGAGCAAGCAACGGGTAAAGTATGAAGCGCTGTCAACATTTTGCACAATGCGTGCAATTTTGGACAATCCTGAGGTAAAATAGCCCAATGAAAAAACAAAGAATCATCCTTGTTGACGATCATGAGGTGGTACGCCTCGGTTTGAAATCCCTATTAGAACGTCATCCACAATTTGATGTTGTAGGAGAAGCAGGTTCGGCGCGTGAAGCGTTGGAAAAAACCGAGTCTCTTAAGCCTGATGTTGTTGTGATGGATATTCGCCTGCCCGGCACTTCCGGCATTGAAGCCTGCGAGCAAATTGTGGCTCAATTTCCGAATACCAAAGTAATTATGCTCACCTCGTATGCTGAAGATGAGATGCTTTTCTCTGCCATTCGTGCGGGAGCATCGGGGTATATCCTCAAGCAAATTGGAAGCGAAGATTTGGTGAAGGCGCTTGAATCAGTTGGACGTGGCGAAGCTCTACTTGACCCTGCCGTAACCCAACGTGTATTCCAGGAAGTACGTCGCGCTGTAAAAGAGGAAGAAGCTTCGGCTTTCTCCCACTTAAGCCAACAAGAAAAACATGTTTTGCTTTTGGTTTCAGAAGGCAAGACCAACCGTGAAATCGCCAAGAGCTTGTTCCTCGGCGAAGGGACTGTACGTAATTATGTTTCGAGTATTCTTTCAAAGCTAAGCGTGAACAATCGTGCTGAAGCTGCGGCCTACGCCGTAGAGCACAATTTGAGAGAATACATTTCCATGTAAATCCTACAGTTTTGCTGTAAAAATCACCATGCATTGAAGACACACAAACACGAAACCAAAACTCGTGAGCGTGTGTCTTTTTTGTTAAGAGCTGCCATGTATCCTTTTGTTACTTTGACCGATGGGGTTGTCACCCTGCGTCCGTATGATTTTGGAGATGTTCCTGCCTTGCATCAGGCTGTGAAAGAATCCATTCCAGAACTCAGCCCATGGATGTCTTGGGCTACTGAAAAATATAACTATGATGCTTCGCAAAACTTTGTCACTCTTTCTCGGGCTGAATGGGCCAATGGACGAGTTTATAACTTCGTCGTTTGCGATGCGCACACCGGTGAATTGCTTGGCGGGTGCGGATTAAGTTTTATTCACCCCGTGTACCATTTCAGCAATTTAGGCTATTGGATTCGCTCCTCACAACATGGTCACGGCTTTGCAGGGCGTGCTGCAAAATTGGCAGGGAAATTTGCATTTGAAAAAGTGAAATTAATTCGTGCAGAAATTGTCATTGCGAAAGAGAATCATGCCAGCAAACGGGTGGCAGAAAAAATTGGTGCGCATTATGAAGGATTGCTGTTAAATCGAATGGTGATTGGCAAAACAATTTGTGACGCGCACATGTTCTCGCTTCTCCCCTCAGACTTTGGGCTGACAGCCAAACTATAAGCAGACTCGCCTCTATAAATTGAATATTGATTATATAATCACCCCATGACTCAATCACCTGACTCCATGCTCTTTCTCGGCAAAGCCGAAGACCCCGACTGCTCCCGTGCATTGGATTTTTGCAAGGAACATTTTGCCAATGTCACCTATTGTCTTGGAAAATGGGGTGACCCTTTGCCTGAGAACATCCGCAAATGGGAAGGGGACTACATCATCTCGTATCTATCCCGCTGGGTGGTTCCACAAGAATTACTAGGCCGCGCCAAAAAGGCCGCGATTAACTTTCACCCCGCTTCACCTGAATATCCTGGCATTGGATGTAACAACTTTGCCTTGTATGAAGACGCCAAAGAATACGGTGTGACCTGTCATCACATGGCTTCCAAAGTGGATACAGGCAATATCATCGCTGTGAAACGCTTCCCCATTGCTCCAGAAGACAATGTAGAGATTCTTCTCAAACATACCTACGAAAACCAGATTGCCTTGTTTTTTGAAATTGCGACTCTCATGGCCGAAGGAAAAGAACTCCCCACTTCCCCAGAGAAATGGACACGTCCACCATTTTCACGCAAGCAATTCAATGAGCTATTTAAAATCACCCCCGAAATGAGCCCAGACGAAGTACAGCGTCGAATCCGTGCCATTAGTTTTGGCCCATGGCAACCTTATGTCGAGATCCATGGTCACAGGTTTGAGTACAAGCCATAGTTAAGAAAAAACTCCGAGTTCTTAGGAACTTGGAGTTTTTATTTTCCTCTTACTTTTCCTTCTCCCCACTGACCTTCATCCATGCCTTTTTCATATTCGCGGCATCTTCTTCCATGATCGGGCTTTCACACAAAATGCGACCCGCACAACCGAAATCATGTAAGGCTTTAAAAAGAGCCTTTAAATCCAAGTCCGCTTCGGCAAGGGGCAAATGATTCTTCTCGCCCTTCTCGCCATATTCAATGCCCGAAAGATGAATATGCAAATTCTTCAAAGCCTTGGCGCCTAATTGCTTTTTATAATTCTCCAGCAACTTTGACCATTCTTCATAGGTATTCATTGAACCATCGCCGGGACGGGCATGCATGTGAGCGAAGTCAATGCAGGGTTGCACCATGTCCATGGCGGCACTCATTGCAATGGCATCTTCAATCGAACCCAACATTGCGGATTTGCCCATTGTCTCCGGGCGAAGGTTAACTTTATCGCCATTTTTCTTAAGTTCATCCACGCAGCCTTTCAAACGCGGAATGGCAATCTTCAATACATCGGCAGGGTCATTACCAAAATAGGAGCCTGGGTGAAAAATAATATCGGTCGCTCCAGACAAATAGCCGTAATGCGCCGCATCCATCAAACGCTTGCGAGATTTCGGCCATTCTTCCGCAGTTGCATTCAAGTTGATAAAGTATGGCGCATGTACACTCAACGAAACCCCATGCTCTTCGCTAGCTGATTTAATCAACGCACACGTGGCTTCGGTCACACGCACCGATTGCACCCACCCCAACTCCAACGCCAGCAACCCAATCGACTTGCTAAATGCAATCGCCCCTACCGAGCCACCGGGTTTCTTCGGCGTGCCAGAGGGGGAACCAACCGTTCCAAAAATAAATGAAAGGGACATGGGGACTCCAGATATAAAAGATTAGCGAACTGAGAACAACGCAAACAGTTTTGCCCAAAGAGGCGGACCAAGAATTAATAAACCAACCAACACAGCCGCCAAGGCCGCGACCAATACCGCTGCCGCACCTACATCCTTGCCAATCTTCGCAAGCGGATGTTTATCCGGGCTGGCCAAATCTACCACAGCTTCGATGGCCGTATTCATAAACTCTGCGGCAAAGACCATAGCGATTGTCAAAATAATCACCGCCCAATCCCGTGGTGGCAACCCCACCCATAACCCAACGATGAAAACAGCTGTCGCAACTACACTGTGAATCCATGCATTGCGTTGAGTACGAAGAACATGAAACCAGCCTTGAAAGGCATATCGAAACGATGCGATTCTGGATTCAATAAAAAACTTCACTCTGAGTCCTGTATTTTGATATAAGCCAAACCGAGTCTTTCCAACACTTTGGCCTGCTCACTCCACATCAAGGCTTTCTCTTCCGCCTCAGCGTGGTCATGACCTAGCAAATGCAAAACGCCATGAACCACCAGCAACTGCACTTCTGCTTCCATAGGGTGACCTGCCACCTGCGCCTGTTGGGTTGCACGTGGAATCGAAATCAGGATGTCACCTAAATACTCTGCTCCGGTCTCCGGGTCTGCTTCATCCGCAGGGAAGGAGAGCACATCCGTCGGTGCATCCACGCCAAGGAAGTCACGATTCAATTCATGCAACTGGCGGTCATCTGTCAGGACGATGGTGATGTCTGCATCAGCAAAATCAGGCTGAAGGTCAAGGGTGAAGCGAGCCGCCCGTTCAAGCAGGGCTGATTCTTGAAAATCCTGTTGGTTATCGATGTTAATCATTTTTCTTTTCTCGTTGAAAGAATAGTGGAATCTTGATCTGGTACTTTGGCATTTGGATATTGAATGCGCGAGTGATAGGTACCGCGCAAGGTGGAAACAAAAGATTCGGTGATGAGATTCAAATCACGTAACGTGAGAACCGTATCATCTAGTTGACCAAATTTTTGAACTGTATCAATCACGCTACGAACCAATGCACGCAATTCATCATCGGTGGCAGGTCGTTCAGCACGAGCACGTGCTTCAGTGGCATCAGCCATCATCAACAATGCTGTTTCTCGTGAAGTAGGTCGCGGTCCGGGATAACGGAATTTACTAATATCAACCATGGAGACATCCCCTTTGGCCGCCTCCATCGCCTGATTGTATTGATACCGCGTAATCAAGGTGCCATGATGTTCCAAAATAAAATCATGCAAGCGCCCGGGCAAACGATGCTTTTTGGCCAATTGAATCCCATCGGTCACATGGCGGATGATGGTCGCGGCTGATTCTTCCGGCGTAATATCCTGATGTGTATTCTCGCTGCCGGGTACTTGATTTTCAATAAAGAAGGTGGGGTTTAATGCCTTGCCAATGTCATGAAATTGCGCGCCCACTCGAGTCAGTAATGGATCTGCGCCAATTTTTTCAGCGGCTTGTTCTGCTAGGTTGGCAACTTGCAAACTATGCTGATACGTTCCAGGGGCACTGCGCAAAAAGAATTGCAAAAGAGGAAAGTCCGGACGAGAAATATCCAGCAGTTGCAGAGCCGTGGTCAAACCAAGAGCTTGAGCAAGAAGGTATTGTAACAAGAGAGTGACACTTGCCGCCGCAAACCCAGAAAATACGACAACACCGATAAATTGAACAACACCCAGCCAATCTGGTGGGAAGAACGGCAAACGATATGCCACCAAGACTCCCAACCCAGAAAGGGAAATCGCCATGCCTGCACGCAAAAATCCCCAAAAGCGACGAGCTGGACCCAACACCAACAATCCAACAATAGATGTAATCAAATAATATGGTGCCAAATCAAAGGTATTGGAGAGTCCGTAGGCGGCCATTAAACACAAAGGAATAGAGACGACCAATCCAGTTTCAAAGCCAAACAACACAGTCAACAACAAGCCAGCGGCTTGTAATGGATACCCATAAGGAGCCAGAGTGCGGTTGGTCAATAAACGAGCACCGACTAAAAAGACAATAAAAACAGATGCAATCACAATCACATTCTGCGCATCGTTAATGACGCCAGAGCGTTTTCGGCGAAAGAAATATAAAGGAACCAATGCACAGGATAAAACAATTAAAGAAGCGGCGCCGACCATGTCCTTCCAACTTTGGCCAGTGCTAATCATCCCCAATTTATCAAAGGCTTCCATATCTGCCGGGGTGATGATTTCCCCCGCTGGCACAATGGTTTCACCAATCTTATAAGAACGTACAACAGGCTTCACAGCATCGCGCGCGGCTTGTTTGGCTGCTTGTGTTAATTCTTCGCTATAAAAACTGTTGGGAACAATAAAGGCTGTGACCAATTCTGTCACCAAAGCAGATTGTTGTTCGTTTAACGTAAGGCTGACGAGCGTAGCAGTATTGGCCTGAATGGCTTCAAGGGTTTCCTCTTGAATGGAACGGCGCATGGTTTGTTCCAACACGCGCAAGGCTTCGCTTTGTACAATTTGCCAGCGTGGCTCCGAAATGGCGAGAACAAAATCAATCGTCTCCAGCTTTAAGCGCACATCACTTAGTGTCACCAAGTCTGATTTTTTTTGTTCAAGGGTAATTTCAGTATTATCACGGGTAGAAGTAATGTATTGCAACGCAGTACTTAAGCGATCAATTTGCTGGCGGGCAATCGTGGGATCGGGAATCGTATAAACCGGAGTAACTGCGCTTTCAGCCGCCTGCCGCGCTTCCTCAGTACGCACATCACTGACATACTCCAAGTCACGTGGCGACTGCATGGTAGATTGTGCTACAGACCCAACTGCCAGAGTCTGTGAAGTGGAACGAAGCCCAATTGGAGAAGTAATTGTGACAAATGAAATCAACCCCACTGCAATCAGTGAGGTGGCTTGAATGATTCGAATTCGAGTAGAAACGGGGGCTTTTGAACGCATAAAAATGAACCGCGAAGGAATATAGGCGCGACAAGCGCGCGAATTCCTTCGCGGTCTCAATTACTTGGTGAGCAATTCTTTAACAGCAGCGCTAATCATATCATTGGGAGCGCGGCCTGCCACTTTGGGCATGACAACTTTCATCACCTTGCCCATATCACTGGGAGCGGCAGCACCAGTCTCTGCAATTGCGGCCTGCACCAGCGCGCGCAATTCTTCCGCAGGCATGGCCTGGGGTAAAAATGCTTCCAACACCTTGATCTCGGTTTCATTCGCTTCCACCAGATCAGCACGATTGGCCTTCTTGCCTTCTTCCAAGGCCTCGCGACGATTCTTAATCTCCTTTTGGATCAAGGCCACAATCGCCATCTCATCCATATCGGCACGTTTGTCCACTTCCACTTGCTTCACAGCGGCCAATACCATACGCACCGTGCGCTTGCGGACTTCATCGCCACTCTTCATGGCGTCTTTCATTGATTCGTTGAGTTTTGCTTTTATATCCATGACTTAATTATACCTTTCATTTATTGGATGAAGAACCGCTTCTTTCTACGCTTGAAATGGTTCTTCATCTTGAATATTGATTTTAGCCTCAGCAGGTTCTTCCTACAAACCCCGAAGGGGTGAACTTAATTTTATAAATCCGCGAACTTTGCAAACAAATCTGGCGTAAGGATTTTTTTAAGAAGGTCAAACTCATACGCTGTCCGCTTGACTGCGGCGGCGCGAGCATATTCAAAGCGCGGACCCTGGCTCGGGGAATCCAAATTCATTTTGCCATGCGAGTCTTCTGGGAGCATCTTCAGCGCCAGTTTTTTTGTAAAAGGAATAAAGTACAACGCATCCCAAGGTAAATAAACTTTTCCAGAATGCATGTTTGGGCTGGCGAGAATATCCTTTTGAAGAGGGTCAATTTCGAGCGGAGGAGGAGGCGTGCCTTTGTATTGGTCCAGCCACATCGAGATGTAATTCGTATGGGAATAAAAATCCTGCACGGCATGAGTCAACCGTCCAAATGCAATCCAGGCAGAAAGTACCCCTGGAGAAAGCAACGAGGCAAGCACGTATCCACGTTGTTCCTTCACATAGGCATTGCCTTTGTCAAACGCATTATTATCAAAATGAAATTCATCATGACCAATTTGTCCACGCAAAGCATCCTGCTTGAGGTTGGCGGCAATTACCAGTTCAATGGCGCGATCACTCATAGAACCAGCTAGTGCATCTTGGGTCATTTGTTTATGGATGGAAGGAATCATAGTGCGGGATTATAAGCGAGGCTGAGAGAAAGTGTATAATGCCAGCGCAGATCTGAGGAAAAGGAAAAATTATGATAGGTACTATTATTAATGTCGTTGCCATCATTGTCGGCAGCTTGGTGGGGTTGTTGTTCGGTTCTAAAATTCCAGAAAAACTTAAAGCAACCGTGGTATCTGGGATGGGATTGTTTACCATGGCCATGGGAATGCAAATGTTCCTAAAAAGTGAAAACCAATTGATTGTGTTGGGAGCATTGATTCTTGGCGCTTTGCTCGGAGAGTTGCTCGGCATTGAAGATGGCTTGCAAGCCCTTGGGCAAAAACTGGAAGCAAGATTTTCACGAGATACTGAAACAGGCTCTGGCTCACGTTTTGTGCGTGGCTTTATGGTCTCGTCGTTGCTTTTTTGCATTGGTCCAATGGCGATTCTTGGTTCAATTCAAGATGGCCTGACTGGTGATTACAATATGCTGGCTGTCAAATCCACCCTGGATGGGTTTGCATCGGTTGCGTTTGCATCCACATTAGGCATTGGGGTGATGTTTTCTTCTTTAATCCTGTTGATTTATCAGGGTGGCATTAGTTTGCTGGCAGCTCAGCTTAGCGCCATTGTCACGACCCCGATGATGAATGAAATGACCGCCACTGGCGGCGTACTTTTAATCGGATTGGGAGTTAGCAATTTGCTGGAAATCAAAAAAATTCGGGTGGGGAACTTTTTACCCGCCATTCTCTTCGCCCCGCTCATTGTTTGGATACTCTCTTTGTTTTAAACATCAACTCCCCATGTTAGAGAGCACAGGGAGTCGCAGCGATGAGGTTACCATCATAAAAGTGGTGAAGCACCTAAATAATTACTAACCTGTGTGATCGACCTGGGACTCGAACCCAGAACCAAATGATTAAGAGTCATTTGCTCTGCCAATTGAGCTAGTCGACCATCTTTGCGGACGGTATTATACCGCAAAGAAATATGCTGTCAATAAACAGCCCTCCAACTCTGGAGGGCTGTTGTTTTCATTTTGTTTTTTATTTCAAGACTGCTGTGCTTGCCAGCAAGAAAAGAATTTGCGGGGCAAAGCTCAAAAGGACGGTCGCAACTGCTGTCAACCCAGTGATGAAAGCCAACCAGGGTTCGCGTTCAATTTCAGGGTCGCCTTCGCGCATGTACATCGTAACGACAACGCGCAGGTAATAATAAGCGGAAATAAGCGATGTCACTACACCCAGAACTGCCAAGCCTGTGAACCCACCCGCAATGGCCGCACGGAAGAGGTAAAACTTCCCGACCATACCGAGGGTGGGAGGAAAGCCAATGAACGAAAGCATGAAAATCGCCATGGCAGCCGCCAACGCAGGATATTTCTTTGCAAGACCTGCATAATCGCTAATCTCAAGTCCCTTGCCTTCGGCTTTTTCAAGTGTGATCACCACTGCCCATGTACCAAAGTTGGTCAGCACATAAGTCAGGAGATAAAACAAACCTGCGGCAATCGAGGTCGATACCACTGCTTTATTTCCATAAGGCACGAAAGCCATCAAGATATAACCAGCGTGCGCAATGGATGAATAAGCCAGCATGCGTTTGATGTTGGTCTGCGAAATCGCGACAAAGTTACCGACGATCATCGTCAAAGCAGACATGACCCAGAGGATAGTTGTCAAATCAGGGGATAAAGATGGGAAGGCGGTTGCAAACACGCGCAACAAAGCGACAAAGCCAGCTATCTTAGCGCCAGAGGACATGAAGGCAGTCACGGAAGTTGGTGCACCCTGATACACGTCAGGAGTCCACATGTGGAAGGGAACGGCCGCTACCTTGAAACCAAAGCCAACGAGGAGCAACGCAGCCCCAATGGATAGGAGCAAGCCAGAGTGTCCGCTTGAAGCGGCATAGAAGATACCTGTCAAAGAGGTAGTACCTGCAGAACCAAAAATCAAGGCTGTTCCGTACACTACAAATCCAGTGGCGAATGCACCGAGCAGAAAATACTTGACGCCTGATTCTTCCGATTCCACTTTACGAGTGAAGGCAGCGAGAACGTACAATGGGATGGATAATAATTCAAGCGCGAGAAAGACGATGATAAGGTCAGCGGCTTGCGCCATCAACATCATGCCTGTTACGCTGAACAGAATGAGTATGAAATATTCGCCACGCTGAATGCCCATACGTTTGGTGTATCCATGTGCCAGGGCAATACCGAACAATCCGCTGATGAGTAAGAGTACGTTGGCAAAGGCGGAAAAACCGTCGAGAGCCACCATGCCGTAAAAACCGACATTTGCTACTCCAACTTGCGAAATGGTGTAACCCAAAGTCGCAGCAAGACCTAATGCAGCAAGTGTAGCCGTGATGCTCTTGCGGTCCTTCGGGATAAAAAGGTCCACAATTAAAAGCACGCAAGACCATGCAATGAGCAGGATGAGCGGAAGAATGGTGTAGTAATCAGAATAATTTGGTTGCGTCATGAACGCTCCATGCTATTACAGCGGCAAAGCTGAAAGCAACTTCTCCACGGCGGGAGCAAGAAGGTTGAAGAACGGCGCAGGGTACAAGCCGATCCAGAAAATGAAGACAAGCAATGGAAGGACTGTGATAATCTCACGCCAATTGAGGTCTTTGAGTTCGTGATGATGGGTAATCTCGCCAGCAGGGCCGAGGAAAACTTTTTGGAACATGTAAAGAATATAAACCGCCGCCATAATGACGCCGATGGCTGAAATTCCAGCAAACCACGGATTGCCAATAGCCTTTGATCCAAAAGCACCGAGCAAAATGGTGAACTCGCCAACGAAGCCATTCAAGCCAGGCAAGCCCATTGAGGAGAGCGATGCGATTAACATGATGGTTCCAAAAATCGGAGTGATCTTCCACAAACCACCATAGACTTTAATTTCACGGGTGTGGGTCTGTTCGTAGATCATACCGATAAGAAGGAACAACGCACCGGTGCTTAAGCCGTGGTTGATCATCTGCAAAATGGCACCCGCCACGCCTTGAGGATTCAACGCAAACAAACCAAGCATCACAAACCCAAGGTGGCTGACGGAGGAATAGGCCACCAACTTCTTCACATCTTGTTGAGCATAGGAAACTGCTGCGCCATAAATAATACCGATGGTCGCAAGCAATGCAATGTAAGGAGCAGCGGCGACGGTTGCATTCGGAAAGAGTTGCATATTAAAGCGTAGGAAGCCGTAGGTACCCATCTTCAGCAACACACCAGCAAGAATGACTGAACCTGCAGTGGGAGCTTCCACGTGAGCATCAGGCAACCAGGAATGTAACGGCCACATCGGGACTTTGATTGCGAAGGCCGCCGCAAAAGCAATGAAAAGCAACATTTGCGTTCCAGCAGAGATGGTGCCTGCTGAATACAAGGCTGGCAATTTCGCGAGCATATCAGGAATGTTGAAGGTGGAAGTCTGAATTCCGAGGAACAGAATGGCAATCAACATCAAGATGGAACCAGCCATAGTGTAGAGGAAGAACTTGACCGCAGCATACACGCGGCGTGGTCCGCCCCACAACCCAATGAGGAAATACATCGGGACAAGGGTGAATTCCCAGAAGATGTAGAACAGGAAGAGATCCTGCGCCATGAATACGCCCATCATGCCAACTTCCAATAACAGGAAGAAAATCATGAAGTCTTTGACTCGGTCTTCCACTGCTGTCCATGTGGAGAGCAGAGAAATCGGAGTCAGGAAGGCGGTGAGCAAAACCAGCAGAATGCTCAAGCCATCTACTGCCAGATAGTAGTAGATATCCCAACCAGCGACATGAATCCACGAGTATTTGGCTACCAATTGCAGGTCAGGGTTGGATGCGGTAAACATCGAAAGCACCCACAAAGAAATGCCAAGCGTGATCAAAGAAGTGACCAATGCCACCCAACGGATGGCGGTCTTCATTTCTGCGTTTATGAAGAGAATCACGAGCACGCCCACCAGCGGGAAGAAGGTCAGGAGAGTAAGAGGTTGTAAAAGAAATGCCATGTTCTATCCTCGATTTCTACGAGTTATTTAAAAATCAAATATCCTAAGATCAAAACCACGCCCAGCAAAACAGAAAGCGCATACGAACGCACAAACCCATTTTGCACTTTGCGTATCATTCCAGAAATCCATTGGGTGGCAGTGCCGAGCCAATTCGCAAAGGCATCAATGCCTTTTTGGTCAGCATACTCATTCAATGCAATTGCGCTCAACCAATTATAGGTTCCAGCAATCACTGTTTCATGGACAAAGTCGTGCCAGAAGCGCCAGTCAATTACATCTGCAAGGAAGGCAGATAATTTCTTGAACGGATTGATGATGAGCACAAAATAACCTTCATCTACAAACCATTTGTTTTCCATGCCTGTGAACACAAAACCAAGTGGTTTCTTGAGCGGATCGATTTGTCCGGTCTTCAACGGGTTACGTCCATAAATCAACCATGAAATCAAAATGGCAAGCAAGGCCAATCCAAAAGAGACACCGGCAACAATAAAGTTAAGCTCACCACCTTCAACTTCTCCCAAAGTATGTCCAAGCCAGCCAGCTAGCAAATGGAAACCTTCAAAGCCTAAAGACTTAATTGCAGGGAGATTTAACACGCCTCCAACTACGCTGAGAACTGCCAGCACCATCAACGGCACGGTCATCACCTTTGGGCTTTCTTCTGCATGCGCGGCGGCTTCCGTACGTGCCTCGCCGAAGAAGACCATCCAAATTTGACGTCCCATATAGAAAGCTGTGAAGAACGCAGCAATGGTCAACTGCCAATAGACACTTGGATAATGCAGGCTGGCATCCAGAAGAATTTCATCTTTAGACCAGAAGCCTGCAAACGGGAAAATACCTGCCAATGCCAAGGTACCAATCATGTAAAGCCAAAAAGTAACTGGCATGGTCTTGCGAAGTCCACCCATATTGCGCATATCGCCTGGGTCAAAGACTTCACCGTGATCCTCATGTCCATGCTGGTCGTGGCTATCGCTTTTTTCTTCTTTCTTCTTGCTTAACTTTCCTTTTGGTTTTTCATCATGATGGGCGTGCGCATGTTCTGCATGATGATGTCCACGCTCGAGGCCGAGGATAACGGAACCTGCAGAAAGGAAGAGCAAAGCCTTGAAGAAGGCATGGGTCATTAAGTGGAACATCCCAGCTACATACGCGCCCATTCCCACAGCAGCGACCATGAAGCCGAGTTGTGAAATGGTGGAATACGCCAGGACTTTCTTGATATCGTATTGGCCTACCGCAATGGTCGCAGCAAAGAGAGCTGTCCCTGCGCCAACCATGGCCACAATGTATTGTGCTTGAGGGACAAGCGTATAAATTGAAGCAGAACGGGTGATGAGATAAACACCAGCGGTCACCATGGTGGCCGCATGAATCAAGGCTGAGACTGGGGTTGGGCCAGCCATCGCGTCTGGTAACCAGATGTACAAAGGAATTTGAGCGGACTTACCAGCCACGCCAATCAACATGAACAATGTAATCGCAACGATAACCCATGGAGCAGATTCTGCAATTGCTGGCGCGGCTTTGAAAACTGCATCGAACTGGAAAGAGCCGAGATACCAAAACATCAAAAAGCCAGCGATCAGAAAACCAAAGTCACCGACACGGTTGGTGATGAAGGCCTTCTTCGCGGCATTGGAGTTTGCCCAAGAAGAACGACCGAGGGTATCGAACTCATACCAGAAGCCAATCAGCAAGAAGGAGCACAAACCTACACCTTCCCAGCCGACGAAGAGCATCATGTACGAGTCGCCCGAGACGAGAATCATCATCGCTGCAATGAACAGGTTCAAGTAAATGAAGAAGCGATTGAAACGTCCCTCTTCATGCTTGAAGCGCACATCCTCATGCATATATCCAATGGCATAGATATGAATGAGTGTCCCAACACCGGAGACGACCAGCATCATCGTAGTTGAGAGCGAGTCCATGCGGAAAGTCCAGTCGAGGCTTAACTTCCCAACATGAATCCATTCAGCCAAACGCCAACGCATCACTTCGCCGTGATTGAGCGAGACTGAATACGCCAACAACACCGAGACGACAAAGGCCGCACCAGAAGCTAAGCTTGCAATCGTGCCAACGGTACGTTCATTGAAACGCTTCCCGAAAATGGCATTGATGAGCAAGCCGGTGAGAGGTGCAAAGACCAGCCACGGGGCTAAAAAGAAAAATCCGCCAGTTACTGTTTCACTTAAGTGCATCGCGGTCATCATCCCTTCAAGGAATTCAACTCATCAATATTGATGTTCTTCTTGGTCTTGAAGATCTCCACAATCAAAGCGAGACCCACAGCAACTTCTGCTGCGGCCACGGCAATGACGAAGAACACGAAGATCTGTCCACCGAAGAACGGTTGTCCACCTTGAATTTCAAATGAGCGGCCGAATGCTACAAAAGCCAGGTTTGCGGCATTAAGCATCAATTCAATGGACATGAAAATAATCAGCGGGTTGCGGCGGATGAGTACCCCGAACGCGCCAATGGAAAATAAAACGGCAGAAAGCGCCACATAATAATTGACAGGGATCATGATTTCTGTTCTCCCTTTTCCTGCTTGGTCAATACAATCGCGCCCACCATCGCGACCAAAAGCAAAATGGATGTGATTTCAAATGGCAAAAGATATTTTCCAAACAAGGTCATTGCCATTTCACGTAAATTCCCCATATCATTAATCGAAGCTGCCGGAGAAACAATGTTCATTCCAGGTTGTGCACGGGAGATAATCAAATACACTGATTCAATCACCAACACAACCGAGAGCAAACCAGCCAATGGCTTCTGCCAGGGGAGGGTATTGGTGGGAGCCAAACTCTCCACGCCCAACAACATGATCACGAAGAGAAACAACACCATAATCGCACCAGCGTAGACCGTGATCTGAGACATGGCAATGAATGGGGCACCAAGCAAAAGATAAAACACAGCCACAGTGACGAAGTTCAACACGAGGAACAACGCAGAGTACACTGCGTTGCGGCTGAACAACATTCCCAGTGCGGTTGCAATGGCAACGAGGGAAAGAACAAGAAAAACAATGAGGTCGGAAGTCATAGGCACCTTTGAAGAATCAGGGAGAATTCCTAATCCGTTGGATCTTTCATTTCTGGCACAGAGCGCTTGTACACACCAGGTTCCACTTTGCGAGGGGTAGTCATTTCCACAGTGCGCACGGGTTCGAGCAACATTTCCTTGGGATAAATGGCACTGCGACGGTCTGTGAAAGAAAGTTCGTAATTGTCACCAAGCACAATGGCTTCAGTAGGGCATGCATCTTCACAGAAACCACAGTAGATACAGCGTAGCATATTGATCTCGTAGGTGGATGCATATCTCTCGCCAGGAGAGAAGCGCTTCTCATCTGTATTCTCAGAGGCTTCGACGAAAATCGCATCTGCTGGGCAAGCCGCAGCACAGAGGGAACAGCCGATGCATTTTTCGAGGCCGTTGTCATAACGCTTCAAAACATGACGACCTCGGAAGCGCGGACGAACTTCACGCTTCACTTCAGGATATTGATAAGTAACCGTCTTTTCAAAAAGGAAGGAGCGAAGGGTTTCGCCCAAACCTTTTGAAAGCTCAATAAAGGGATCAAATACGCCCATGAGATTTTCTCCTCAGGTCACGATTGATAAATCCGACACATAGTAACAAACCGATAATAGAAAGGAATGGAATGCCCCATAGAAACAAAGTGCTTTTTAATTCCTGCGCAAGCAAAATTCCTGTAGCGGTGATAAAGACTACAGCCAATGCTAACGGCAACATAATCTTCCAACCGAAGGACATCAAACGGTCGTAACGAATGCGTGGCCAGGTGGCACGCACCCAAATCATCGCAAAGAGTAGAACGATTACCTTGGCGAATAAATACACAGGTCCAAGCAATGGGAATTGATCTACAAATGGTCCCAGATAACCGCCGAAGAACAAGGTGGCCATAATCATACAAATCACGATCATCTTTTGATATTCAGCCATGAAGAACAAAGCAAACTTCATACCTGAATACTCAGCGTGATAGCCTGCGGTCAATTCTTGTTCCGCTTCAGGCATATCGAAAGGTGCACGATTCACTTCGGCGAGGGTCGCAATCCAGAAGATCAACGCACCCACAGGCTGAAGTGCAACGAACCACAAGCTCTTTTGCGCTACTACAATTTCATTCAAGTTCATGGAATTGCCCATGATGATTGCAGCTGCAAAAGAAAGTCCCAGCGCAAGTTCATAAGAAATCATCTGAGCAGAGGAACGAATTCCGCCGAGCATGGCATATTTGTTATTGCTCGACCAGCCCGCCAACACAATTCCATACACCGCGATAGAAGCAATGGACATGATATACAACACGCCCACATTCACATTCGCAACATACAGGTTAATGTGACGACCAAATAAATTGAAGGAAGTCCCTAACGGAATCACTGCCGCAAGCACGAGGGAAGGCACCACGGTCAAGACCGGAGCGAGTACAAAGACAACTTTATAGACACGGGAAGGAGTGTATTCCTCTTTGAAGATTAACTTCACCGCATCTGCAATCGGCTGAAGCAACCCCTGCCATCCCGCACGATTCGGTCCCACGCGCACCTGCATACGAGCCAACGCACGGCGCTCATACCAGGTGAGGTAAGCAAAGCCTGTCAACAAAATCAGGCAAAGCACAAACCCTTTTACAATCCATTCAACCCAAATTGTCCAATCCATATCACTTCACCTTCCCCGCAGAACTTGAGACGCGCGCAACAACAGGTTCACGAATGGCAAGCCCCATACTGCGCGGCACCAACACCACACCCGTCGAGATTGTGTCATCAATCTTTACGATGGCTTCCCCATTGCCACCACCGTCAAAACTCAAAGCCATTTTCTGACCCGCTTCCACACCCAACTTCTTTGCAGTTGCTGAATGTAAAGTAAAGGTCGCTTCACCGATTCTCTTTTCCAACAATTCGGTGGAAGCAATCATGATGCCAAGGTCATACAACTTGTTGGCTGGAACAGCCAGCAATTCTTTTTCTTTGGGACGAAGAAGCGCTTCTTTTCTGACCTTTGGAATGCGTACTGTTCCTTCAGTTTGAGCCGTCGGGACGAGTTGAACACCCAAGCCTTGAACATTTTCATAGGTAGTTCCACCGTAGTACACGTCACCACGACCCACAATTGGCCATTGACCGTGGAACTCAGCCAAGCGGGCATAATTCAATTCAGCAAATGCATCGATCGAATGGGAAAGAATATCAAATACGACAGAAGCAGCTGAGCCTTCCAGAATAACGCCCATCTGTTTGGCAACCATCGATGTAATCGCAAAGTCTGGTTTGCTATCCCCAATCGCAGGGACTGCCGCATAGAAGCGTTGCACGCGACGTTCGCCAGAAACATAAGTTCCTTCGCGTTCGGTATACGCTTGCGCAGGGAATACCACATCAGCAATTTCAGTTGTAGCGGTTTCAAGAATTTCCTGTACAGCCACGAACTTCGCGCCTTTCAGTGCTTTGGCCAATGCGGGGCTATCACCTACAGGGTCCGCACCGACGATATATACCGATTTGCCTTTGAGTGCTTTTTCCAAATCTTCTTCAGGTTGGAAACCGATTTCAAATGCGCCTTGATCATTGGCTCTCTGCCATACACCGATCAAACCGTTATTTGCGCGACCTACATGACCTGTCTCCTGCAACAAACTTGCACAAGCAGAAGCCAAGGCAGAAGTACCGTTCACACTCAATCCTTCATTACCAAAGAAGGCAACCACATTTTTAGCTTTAGCAATTTCATCGGAGACTTTCTTGCTTAAGTCGCCAATGGTCTTTACTTCATCTCCATACGCATAACGGACGGAGAACTTTGCAAATTTATCCAACTTGGTTTCGCGTGGATTAATCACAATCAAAGAAGCACCACGATCTGCGGCTTGCTTCACACGCAACCACCAAATCGGAGCTTCTTCATATAAGTCTGAGGCAACAACCACAATGGCATCGCCATTGCCCATGGTGCCGATATTGGTACCAGCGCCCACGCCCACCAACTGAGTCAACTCACCACCGCCCATATCGGAGTACAACAAAGCGGTTCCACCGGAGGTATCAGCCAAAGACTTGAGGTTGAACAAATCTTCGTTTGTCAGTCGGCCGGAAGCCAACACAACGAAGTTCTTCTTATCTGCTGCAAAATTTTCAGCAGCGAGTTTGGTTGCGGCATCCCAGGAAGCGCGCGCCAGCTTATCTTCTTTGCGAATCATGGGTTTGGTCAGGCGCTTCTTGCTCTCGGCATAGTGATACCCCAAGCGACCCTTATCGCACAACCAAATTTCATTCACTTCTTCATTCTGGCGTGGCATCACACGTTTCACCACCACATCACCACCAGCCTTTGCTTCGCGGCGTGTGTTAAGGGTTGTGTTACAACCTACCGGACATTGAGTACAAATTGAAGCTTGTGCTTTCAATTCCCAAGGGCGAGCGCCAAAGCGGAAGTCAGCAGTGGTCAACGCACCGACGGGACAAATGTCAGAGGTATTGCCAGAGAAAACTGAATCAAACCCGGGGTCTGATAAGGAAACGATTTGTGTTGAACGTCCACGTTCATCAAAGCCGAGCACAGATTCGCCTGCTACCTGATCCTGGAAGCGAATACAACGTGCACATTGGATGCAGCGTTCGCGATCCAACCACATCAACTCACCAAGAGGAACTTGCTTCTCAAGGTGCATCTTTTCATCATAATTAAAGCGGCTCTTTCCTGGACCATGAGCCATGGTCAGGTTTTGCAATGGGCATTCACCACCCTTATCACAGACCGGACAATCCAGCGGGTGAGAAGTGAGCAACAATTCCACTGTGCTTTTTTGACCTGCCTTCGCTTTATCGGAGATGGTCATTACCACCATACCTTCAGATACGCGATTGGTACAAGCTGTTTCAAGCTTGGGCATAAATTGAACTTTGGGTTGCCCGTTTTCTAACACAACCTGACCCGTTGCACGGTCCAACATGGGGCGACCCACTTCCACCAAACACATGCGACACATACCTGCAGGTTCAAGCTTGGGATGATGACAAAAGACGGGAATGTCAATGCCTGCCATCTTGGCAGCATCCGCAACTGTAATCCCATCTGGGACTGATACCGTTATACCGTCAATAGTTACTGTTACCTGTTTTGACATAAGTCTCCGAAGAAACCGATATTCGCTTTTTATTCGAATATCGAGGATCGAATTAGGCTTTTACAACTTTCTTGAAATCCTGAGGGAATCTTTCAATGCCAGTAGTGACTGCCATTGTGGAAAATTCGCCAAGAGCGCACAAGCATTTTCCCTGCATTTGTTTGGCAACATTAAGAAGCAGGTCTACATCACCTTGCGTACCGGAACCGCCATGAATGCGGTCGGTAATATTTCTCATCCAATGGGTGCCTTCACGACAAGTGGTGCATTTACCACAGGATTCGTGACGGAAGAAATGAATGGTCTTATTGATGACCCAATCAATATCCACGGTGTCATCAAGCACAATCACAGATGCTGAACCAAGCTCTGAGCCTAGCGTGCGGACGGTGGCGTAATCCATCGGGGTATCCAAAACTTTATCGTCGCCGTTGACAACGATCAGCGAGGAAGAAGCGCCCGCAGGCATAATCGCTTTGACAGAGCGCGAGTCTTGAATCCCTGCGCCATATTTTTCTCCGTAAATTAATTCACGGAAGGTGGTTCCGAAAGGAAGTTCATAATTACCAGGTCGGCGCACGCGACCGGAGAGCGAGAAAATCTTCACGCCTGCGCTATCGGCTGTGCCCATGCCCTTATACCAATCTGCGCCATTGGCCATAATCATTGGCACATTGGTAAAGGTTTCAACATTGTTGATGATGGTGGGCTTGCCATATAAACCATAAGAAGGTGGGAAAGGAGGACGCACACGGGGTTGTCCGCGCTTGCCTTCGAGTGATTCGAGCAAAGCAGTTTCCTCACCACAAATATAAGCACCTGCGCCGAGATGAGTAAAAATGCGCAGGGAATATTCAGTTCCAAAAAGATTATCACCAAGATAACCAGCTTTTTCCATCTCAGCGATTTTTTCGTCGAGGATGGCAGCTACTTGCCAGAATTCACCACGCAAGTAAACATAAGCGGCGGTGGCGCCAACTGCATAAGAAGCAATCGCCAAGCCTTCGAGGAATTGAAGCGGATTGTTCTCCATGATCTCGCGATCTTTGAAGGTACCAGGTTCAGATTCATCGGCATTGGCGACTACATAGTGTGGCCAGTTCTTGTTATCAATGAAAGACCACTTCACACCTGTGGGGAAGCCAGCGCCTCCACGTCCACGCAAGCCTGAATTCTTGACGACTTCGGTCACTTCATTCGGTTGCATCTTGGTGACTGCATTTTTGAAGGCGGCTAAACCGCCGTTCTTTTTATAGACATCAAACTTTTTGATATCGGGAATATCACGGTGGCGAAGGAGCACGTGAGCCATTACTTCACCTCCTTGCCAGCATGCTTCAAGGTCTCGATTAATTCCATGGTCTTATCCACGTTCATGTTCTCGTGATATTTGATGCCATCCGGTCCTTGAGTCTGGAACATGGGAGCTCGGTCACACGCCGCGAGGCAGGTCACTTCTTCCAAAGTTACAGTGCCGTCTTCAGTGGTCTCACCAACCTTGATACCAAGATTTCCGCACAAGTTTTTCATGAATTCATCGGCACCACGTAATGCACAGGGAAGGTCAGTGCAAACCTGCATGCGGTACTTGCCAGCCTTCTTATCGTGATACAGCGTATAGAAACCAACAATAGAAGCCACTTCGGTTTCAGTAATATCGAGCATCTTGGCAATCTCTTGCATGGCCGCCTTGTTGACATAGCCTTCCTCGCGTTGGGCAAGGTGTAAAAGTGGCATCACTGCCGAGCGTTTAAACTCGGAGGGATATTTGGCAAGGATTTGTTTAACTTCCTTTGAATAGGTTTTTTCAAGACTCATCGGTCAATATCTCCGAGAACAATGTCAATCGAGGCGAGAATGGCAACCAGGTCAGCTACCAAATGCCCTTTGACAATCTCTGGTATTACAGAAAGATTGTCAAATGAAGGAGTACGAAGATGAACACGGTGTGGCTTGGGGCCACCATCTCCTTCAAGGTATATTCCAAGCTCACCACGTGGGGATTCAACTGCGCTATAAATGGAATTCTTTGGTGCAGGGAAACCTTCGGTCCACAACTTAAAATGATGGATGAGAGATTCCATACTGACACCAATTTCTGAACGTGGTGGGGGAACAAACTTGCGATTGTCTGAACGAACGGGGCCTAACGGAAGTTTGTTCAACGCCTGTTCAATAATACGAAGAGACTGACGAAATTCTTCAATGCGTACCAAATAGCGTGCGTATGTATCGCCTTCATGCAAAACAGGGACGTCAAATTCATACTGTTCATAGCCCATATAAGGACGGGCTTTGCGTAAATCCCAATTGACACCTGAAGCTCGTAGATTGGGACCCGTTACCCCGTAGGAAAGAGCCGTTTCTTTGCTCAAGTAACCAATGTCCACCATACGATCCACAAAAAGCGGATTCTTTGTCAACAATTTTTCGTATTCATCAATGCGTTTGGGGAAAATCTTGAGAAAATCACGAACTGCTTTTTCAAACTCAACAGGAACATCGCGCCATACCCCACCAGGGCGGAAGTACGTGGTCATCATACGTTGACCAGAAACAAGTTCGAAGATATCCAAAATTTGTTCACGTTCACGGAAACAATACAAGAACATGGACATGGCCGCTAAATCAAGACCCCATGTACCTATCAAGACCAGGTGAGAAGCAATTCGTTGAAGTTCCACAAGGATGACGCGCAAGGCCTGAGCACGTGGAGGCACATCCAAATCAACTAATTTTTCCACTGCCATCACATACGAAAGGTTGTTGCCCATCGTATTCATATAATCGAGACGGTCGGTCATCACTTCAGCCTTTTGATAGGTCTTGGCTTCCATGTTCTTCTCGATCCCTGTGTGCAAGTAACCAATATCAGGGATGCAGTTGACGACAATTTCACCATCCAACTCCAACAACAAACGTAACACGCCATGTGTGGATGGATGTTGCGGACCCATGTTCAACAACATGGTCTCGCCAGTCAAGGCACGCTCTGATACCAGATGTTTGAATTGCTCTACATTAACTTCTTCAATCTGGGCCATAATTATTCCTTTGCAATGGGCTTATTCAAGCCGATCTCTTCAAAGTTAAAAGTGAATTGCGGCTCTTCATATCCCAAGGGGAAATCTTTGCGAAGCGGATGTCCTTCAGTACCTTCAGGCATCAAAATGCGACGTGGGTCAGGGTGACCTTCAATCTCGATGCCAAACATGTCGAGCAATTCACGTTCACGCCATAATCCAGTCTTGTATACCCCGGTCACGGTCGGGACCTTGGGGTTGGTCCCGTTTACTGGGACTCGGACTTGAAGGGTGATATTTTTTTCAAGGGAAGAGAGCTGATAAACCACATGGAAACGCGGTGTCTCTTGTGGCCAATAATCAGAAGCGGTCAATGCCGAGAGTAATTCAAATTTATGTTCATCTCGCAGAAGAGTTAACACATCTACAATCTGTTCTGGAGCAACGACCAAATGCACTTCATTGCGAAACTCATCAAAAGTCGCGTTGAACTTTTCCTGCACATCTTTTACGATCGATTCAAGTCTTTTATCCATAAAATATTCCTTAAGACCTGACGGGGTTCTGGTTCAACCTGTCAGGTCTCGTGAATTACTTATACTTTTCGGAAAATTCTTTGAAGGTGTCACCCTTCACTTTTTCATGCAAGGTGAGCACGCCATGAATCAATGCCTCAGGACGAGGAGGGCAGCCTGCCACAAACACATCCACAGGTACAACTTCATCCACACCCTGATAAATGGCATAGTTATTGAAAACGCCACCACAGGATGCACAATCACCCATGGCAATCACCCACTTGGGCTCAGGCATTTGATCATACAAACGGCGCAGGACGGGTCCCATTTTTTTGGAGACGCGTCCTGCAACGATCATTAAATCTGATTGGCGTGGGCTGGCACGCATCAGTTCCATACCGAAGCGGCTCATGTCATAATCTGCAGCTTGCGCAGCCATCATTTCAATGGCGCAGCATGCCAAACCAAACAACATCGGCCACATGGCATTGGTACGAGACCAATTGACAACATTTTCAAGGGTGGTGGTCACCACACCCATATTTCCAAGTTTTTGTTCTACTCCCATTCGAGGGCTCCTTTCTTCCATGCGTACACATAACCGATAAGCAGAATAACAATAAAGACGATCATCTCCAGCAAACCAAAAATTCCCAGTTTACGAAATGCAATCGCCCATGGTAGAAAAAACACAACTTCAATATCAAACAAGATGAATAAGACCGCAATCAGGTAGAAGCGGACGGGCATACGCCGAGTTCCCTCGCCGTATGGATTCATGCCTGATTCGTACGGCATGTCTTTTGCATCTGACTTTTTCTTTGGTCCGAACAATTCCCCCAAACCTATCGCAATAAATGCGATCAATGTGGCTACCGCGATCATAATCGCGATGGCTATATATTCAAGCAACATAAACACCTCATTGATACGTGAAATCTGGCACGTTCGGCAAAGTATATCATAAGAGACTTTCATGGGCTAGACAATGTGTCACATTTCACAAAAAACGGAGGATATAGGTCATATTGGTAAAAATGGCGAAATGAAATCGTTTACCCTGAAATTTTGCAAAAAAAAGATACGACAGTTGTCGTATCCTTTTAGGGGTCAATCTCCTAAATAATCTCGTAATTCTCGGCTCCGTGTGGGATGCCGCAGTTTACGCAAAGCCTTGGCTTCAATCTGCCGAATACGTTCGCGAGTGACGTCAAAGTAACGGCTGACCTCTTCGAGCGTATGTTCCCGCCCATCTTTTAGGCCAAAACGCAATTCAAGCACATCGCGTTCCCTTTCAGATAAAGCCTCAAGTGCATGCTGTACTTGCTCACGCAACATTTCTCTTGCGGCAGAATCCATAGGCGAAAGTGCATCTTCATCTTCAATGAAATCACCCAAGGAACTGGAATCCTCATCCCCTACTGGCCCATCAATGGAGACGGGTTCTTCAGCAGAACGTAGCACCCGATTGACTTTTTGTGTGGCTGTTTCCAACCTAAGCTTTAGTTCTTCCGGCAAGGGTTGGCCTTCAGAATGTGCTCGCAAAATAATTTGAACATCTGCGGCAGAAAGATACCCAACTTCCAAAGCTAACTCTTCATTGTTCGGGTCACGTCCCAAAACCTGTGTCAACTGACGTTGAGCACGCAAGATTCTCGAAATGGATTCAAATAAATGGACCGGGATGCGAATCGTACGCGCTTGTTCCGCTATCGAACGGTTAATTGACTGTCGAATCCACCAGGTGGCATAGGTGCTGAATTTAAATCCGCGGCGTGGATCAAATTTTCCAACAGCACGCAACAGCCCCATATTCCCTTCTTGAATTAAATCCAGAAACGAGATGCCACGTCCTAAATATCTTTTTGCAACACTCACCACCAAGCGTAAATTGGCACGCGTGATTGCTTGTGTCGCCTCAACAGAGCGAGTATAAGCCGCGCTCATTTCTTTATTCAACTCTTCATCCGGAGGAAGGTTTCGGAACAAGGTTCTTTGCACAGGAGGAGCTTGATGTTCGCGGACATATCCCAGCAGCCATTCTGCATATTGAAACGGGAGCAGGTATAAGCTAAGAAAGACGCTGTAGGCATGTCGAGCAAGGTTATCCCAAAGATGATCTACCCCCCAATGACCGTTATCCAAATAAGCACGGAAATAAGATGGTGAATCAAATTCCCAACCTGCATGAAGTGTTTGAGCTTCTGCAATCATTAAAGCAAGATCGGGCAAATCATATTCAAGGCGTTCTGTGTCTTCAATCAATCTATCCCATGAGGTGGACATCTCAGAAATTAATGCATGGTAAATTGAACCTTCCAACGAGTAGCCTTTACGTTGCTTTAACTTGCGCAATGTATTAATCAATCGATTCGCTTCGATGATGGTGGCAAGGCGAAACTCACTATCAGAGTTCAGTAACTTGACCTGACCAATCTCGCGCAAATATAAACGGACAGGGTCCTCAGCAAGTTCAGCTGCAACTGCATGATCTCGGATTGAAATATCCTCAAGTTCTTCTTCTTGTTGTTGGGAGAGTAGGGTTTCATCAGGCTCAATAATATCTTCAGGCCCCGCATCAAACACAACCTCATCATTCCCCGCAAGACCAATCACCTCTTTGGCTGAAAGAGTTTTTTTCTTACTTCCTTCAAGATTCCCAGCCTCAACTTTTGTTTTTTTCTTATCAGTCTTTTGGCTGGCCTTCTGCATGGCTTTAGCTGGCATGGAAGATACTCTTTTCTTTGCAATGAATGACTTGCAAACCCGTGACTCTACTTACGCCTGCCGCTTTAACGCTAATTTCCGTTTTGCCTGATCTAAACTTTGTAGCAACTTCGTGAATTGCATTGCTTGTTCCTGATATAGTTTCAGGTTTGAACCACCACTCTGTTGTTCGTCTTCCTGTAAAAATCTTAACTGTGACACATTGGATTGCGCAACCGTACGACGTAAATCAATAAAACGATTGACTAAATCTTCCAAAACTCTATCTTCAACTGGGTCGAGTTTTTCAGTTCTCGCCAATAAATCTTTGGAAATCCCCTCCAGTGATTCAGGCAAATGACTTAGTAAAAAACTCTGATGTTCTTTTTCATCCTGCTCCACTGCGTGACGAATTACGTCAAACAATAACTGATGGTCAGTATAACCGAAATCCTCTGCGGCTAATGCACTTAAGCCAAACTCTTCAAGCTTTCGATCCAAACGATATAGCATCTCCGGCTTACGGAATAAAACTCCCAAACAGTATTCTTCAATTTTGAAGGTTGGATTACTTGAAGTTAAAACAACAGACTGTTCAACTTTTGGACTTTGCCCAACAATGCGAGGTTTACGCCTCACAGACGGCGCCTGAGCCTGGGTGCTCATCAAAGTACGCTCATCCACCCGTAACATTCGCGAAAGCGCCTGACGGTATGTATCTCGCTCAAGAGCATCTGGCAAATCTTCTATTAAGGGCAACACCTGCGCTGCAATTTGCGTTTTCACCTTGGGGTCATTGACATTCTGTCCCGCCGCAAGGGTTTCCATCACATGAGTAACAATCGGTTTGGCATTCTCAATTAACTGTGCCCATTCAGCTTTATCACGCGCAACAATCTCATCTGGATCAAGATCATCTGGCATGGACGCAACTCTTAAGTCTGCTTGCAATCGGGCTTCATTTTTCAACAAACCCCGCGCATCAAAGCCAAATTCACCTTCGCGGTCCATAGCGGATCGGGCAGCATCCAACCCACGTAACACGGCTTTTTGTCCCGCCGCATCAGGGTCAAGAGCCAAGACAATTCTTTTTGTAGATTTCTTAAGCAACCGCAACTGGTCTTCTGTTAAAGCTGTGCCCATAGGCGAGACGACGTTTTCATACCCTGCTTGATGCAAAGCAATTACATCAAGGTAACCTTCCACAATCACCGCCTGGTCAGCCACTCGAATAGGTTTCCGTGCACGGTCCAACCCGTATAGCAATCTTCCTTTGGAGAAGATAGGAGTTTCCGGTGAATTCAAGAATTTAGGCACATCGTTTGGGTCAACAATCCTTGCCCCGAAGCCAGACATTTTTCCATTTTCATCACGAATCGGAATCATGATGCGGTTACGAAATTTATCATAGACCCGAGCTTCTGAAGTAGCTGCTTGAGACTCTGACTCACGAACAGTCAGCAAGCCAGAGTCGATTAAATCCTGCTGGGAATAACCGCGTTGCGTAAAATGTTTCAAAGCGTTGTCATAGCCACTCGGCGCATATCCCAACCCAAAGGTTTCGATGGTGGCGTCTGTCAATCCGCGTTTTTCACGTAGATAGGAAAGAATCGCAGGGTTATTAAAAAGTTGGCTGCGATAAAAGACAACTGCATCTTCCAACAGTTTGCGTAGATGCTCAAAGGCTTCCTTCTGTTGTGGAGTTTCCCTTTGGTATTCCTGAACTTCAACTCCAGCTCGTAAAGCGAGTTTCTTCATCGCATCTTTGAAGTCCAAGCCTTCGCGCTTCATGACGAACTTGAAGATATCTCCACCTTCATTGCATTGACCAAAACAACGCCACGTTCCAGACTCAGGCCAAACCACAAAGGCTGGGGTATGCTTGTTCTCATGAAAGGGACAAAACCCTGTATAGTTCTTGCCCGCATGGCGCAACTTCACACCTGCCTCGGAAACAAGGTCAACGATATCTATTTTGGCTTTGATTTCATCAAGGGTGGACATAGGATGTTTGAATTATAAACTCGATATTGAAATTAGATATGTCACGATACAAATAACCAAACAGGCAGTCACTTATTATCGTGACTGCCTGTTTGAAATACGATTGAAGTAGCCAACTACGGAAGGCCGTCAGCTGGGATCAAGGATGGGTCAAGGGTATCCGTTGGCGTGATGGTCGGCTCATCTGTCGGTGTATAGGTAGGTGTGAGCGTTGGTTCGTCGGTTGGCGTGTCTGTCGGTGTGAGTGTAGGCTCATCGGTTGGCGTATTGGTCGGCTCATCCGTAGCAGTTGGCGTCATCGTCGGTGTATCGGTTGGCTCATCCGTAGCGGTTGGAGACATCGTTGGGGTATTGGTTGGCTCATCCGTAGGAGTTGGAGTCATGGTCGGTGTATCGGTGGGTTGTTCGGTTGGCGTGCTAGTTGGAGTAAATGTGAATTCAGGTGTAGTTGTCAACGTAGATGTCGCAGTTGCGGTAGTAGTTAACTGGGCAAGCACTTCATCGGGAATTGCATTTGTTACGACAACCAATAAATCTTCTAACTCAGGAATAACCACTCCAGCATCACTTAAGGCTGCCTCTTGCGTTACGAGAGCAGGCAAAATCGTAGCAAGAGTCGGGACATCATCAACAGAACTTAGTCGGTTCAAGACTTCAAAATATCCATCTCGTGCGCTGGCGCTCAGAACAGGGTCATCTGCCACCGCCACCATTTCCACCACACGACGATTGGCAATTGCAATATCTGTAGCTACTGGATCTAAGGACAAGGTGCGCCATACTTGCTCACTGGTCCGCTTCCATGGATAGAAATTATCCCCAGGCAAAGCAGACTGGGCATGGGCAGTCCCCGTAGCGAGCAAAGCAGCGAACAACATAGCCAAGGTCACTGCCATACGCTGGCCGAATGGCATGACGACAACTTTCTTTTGTTGACGTGGATGTGACCACATATGTTGAAGCAATGCTGCCCGCGTATATGCAATAAATGTTGAAGAGGGTTGCAAACCATACCCAAGGCGTAAAAAGAAAGTTGTTTGCAAAATCAACTTTAATGGTTCAGCATAGTTGGGATATAACATTACACACTGATCCACCGTCATCACACCGCTGGATAATTTAGCTACGCTGTCTTCAAGAATAGTCAGGAATTCATTGGCTGGTTCAAATTTAGGAGCCTTCAAAAAATATTCAGCTGAAGTTAAAGCAACGTTGTAATTGTGTCATTATTTTCTGTTTTTGGTAATTGTTTGGGCGATGTGTTTCGTTGACATCCCCAAGATAAACTTCAAGACAAGAGCCGCTGTTGGTCAGTTGGTAAATATCGAAGACCCATGCAAGGCTTGGAATTCCTCTGCATCTACACCTTGAATAAGCTGACGCCTCTTGGCTCAGCATCTTGTTTATGAGTTTCTGCTATATGTGGAAATTTGATTTTGGGCAATGGCATACAAACAAGTTGGTAAAAGACTGCCCCAGTTTTTGATGTTTTTCGAAATTACCCCAGGCTTTAAAAAATACTTCTGAAGAGTCAGCCCTTCTGCAACCTTATTGCTTGGAACTAGAAAATAGATATATCCATAGACGCGTCAACGTGTATGCATCATAAAGTTTGGCACCCAATTCACATCACCAGATTTAGCCTTGATTGCACGAAGAGGCCTTCATCCGTAATGCTTCAACGAGGCGGTTGAAAAATCAAATTCAACATGTTTTGATTAGTATAGCGAACAACCAGATTGTACAATTGGCAATGAGTTCAATGGTAATTTTACTAATTAATTTGTCACAAAATACAAAATTTGAATGACATGGAGAAAAAGAAAGCACCAGTCAAAACTGGTCCTTTCTATTAAATCCCTGAGTTTGAAACAAATCTGCGATTCCGCTTGAGAGGGCCGCGATTTGCTGTAGCAGACCCAGCCTCATTTTCCTTCAATTTTACCCCGCTATTACCAAATACTTCATCGGCGAAGTTGCGAGAGGACGAAGCAGGTCAATGATTCAAGAACTGTCCCACCGGCAGGCTGACTTTGCCCGAGCTGAAAAGCTAAACAGATCCTTCTCTTTATCAACAACACTTTCGTTGACTGAAGCTGATTTTTGTCGCGGTGATGTGAACACAGCGGCAAAGCCATCTAAAGTGGTGGATCAGAATCTGCGCGTCCCACCCACGCGGAGAAGAGTCACAGCATCGGATAGTTCCTGTGGTTGCCGGATTGCAGCACCTCGCTTCGCACGACATCGCCATCCAAATCACCCAATATCATTTTGCTGATCGGGATGAATTCAAGAATTTAATGAGCTTCACCACGACAGGGATGGGTTGAGTCTTTATTGACTTTTGGACAGCATCAGCTAAATCAACCGGATGACGACAAACAATAATCGGGTTGGATCAAACCAATTGCCGTAATGGCGCAAACCGTGCGACTTTGGCACCGTTAGAGCTGCCGCCAAACAAGCCAATCAGCGAATCGCTTCATCTGCAAGTACAATGACAAGACTTTAGAAGCTGGGACTGTTTGATATTGTTCGCCAATCGCGGCAATATTCTTGTTCGCCGCGAGCGGAGTGGCGTATTCTCATCCGCCGATGCCTCTGGTAAGCGAAGTCAGGTCGGGTGACCATTTGAGTTCAGCAAGGTCGGCTGATTAAGTGAGCGGCAATGACGAGCAAAGATTGCTTCATCACTACCAACTTTAAAACAATCAATTCGTTGACCATTCTCTGATGCGGCTTTGATTTTATCCAACATGGAACTGAGTTTGCTGTGTAGGCGGTGAGGAAAGCCGGGATGATATTCTTCAAGTTTAATTGACATCTTTCACACAAAGAAGCGGCATCGGCAAAGGCATCATGAGCACATGTTCATTGCCTGACGGACGATATCGATGTGAATGTCAAGCGCGACGAATGCAGAAGAATGCGGTGGCGGGCGCACCCGCTGGGCTTCGTTGCGGCCTTGATCGTTCCGTAGGGTCGTCTTTACACGTTGGATGTAAGTAGTGCTGGATGTTTCTTCATTACCGAGATTGAAGAGCATCGCGAGGCAAGCGCGGCGGAATTCTTCATTAAAAACCAATCAATACCGTAGCAGGCATTTCGATTTGTCCACGACTTCATTCAATAGACTATCTTCACGATGTACTTGCCGCCGACGAGATGCGCCGTTTGCTGACCTGGGCCGCAATGGCAGATTTGCGTTCCTCTTTACCGAGCGTGTAACGTACTGCTTCACGAACGTTACTGGAAGTATGCGTCAGCAGAAGGAATGGTGATATCAGGGAACCAGGGGATTTTTATCCACGGCTGATTACCACTTGATACAATCGGCGATCGGAATGGGATGACCATGTCATCGAGCAGGGCAAATATACCAGCGGATAGACGCGAGAACGCAACGCCAGAGGTCATTCCAACGCATGGATTTTTCACCACGCTTTCAAGTTTGGCATACCAGCCAAGACTTCGGGCGTAGGGCGACCTTTTTGTCGACGACTGTGGCGATATTTTCCGCCACTTTCACCGTGGCTTCGAGCGGCGGGGTCGAGGTTGTTTTTCTGGCGGTCCCAAACCGGGCCAGGCTTGCCGTTCATCAGCGCGCCTTTACCAGCGGCGAACTCTTTGACGAGGTCTTCACGCATCCATTGATCAGCGGGTGTAGTGCCGATCAGAAAGTACCGATCCTGCGGGGTCGTGAAGATGCGCAGATTCCCGGCAACGGTGATATGGGTTCTTCAGCAGAGCGCACACGAGGTTGCGCGCTGCGTAGGCGGTATCCACATCATCCGCAGGAAGTTCTTCGCAACACCAATCTCTAAGAGAAATGTAGAAGGGTTGAATGAGGAATGCATCGGCGGATGCTTTGATTCTCGTTTGCATTCTTACTTCTGCATTTTTCAAGAGCGGATAGTTCAAGTTCTTTGCGCGACTTCGCATCCCTCAGCCACTTTGCGAGCCAGTTCGCGGATGCAAGGAAGAAGGCTTCGACGTTCGGCAACGCTGATGGCGCCATTGAGCATCGAGAACGTTGAAGGTGTGCGAGGACTTGAGGACGTAATCAGCGTGCGCGGCACGAGCAGACCTTGTTCGAGACAGTTATCGGCTTGCAGAGTACAGGTCGTACATCTGGCGTGCGCGCGCAACATCGGCGACCTCGTAATAATATTTGGAATGTTCGTATTCTTCGCGGCGGTAATTTCGCCATAGGTCACGCCTGCGCCGTAGTCTTCGTTCCAAATGCCCCGGCGTTGCTGAGCGCAATCGTGAATGCGTTCGAGACCATAGGCATCAACTGACAGATTGGCGCAACACCACCCATTTGTTGGAAGTAGGTGAACTGCGTAATTTCGTCCATCGACAAACTTCCCAGCCCAAGCCCAAGCAGAGATGGCGGGTTGTTCCCAGTTATCACGAAGTGATATCATGCTGATGCATCGATGCCGAGCGCTTGCAACGATTCAAGATACAACTCTTGCGGCTGTCGGATCGGGTTTGAGTAATCACCGAAACTGGGTATGCTTGTAAGCGGTTGATTCGCCATAACGCCCATCATCGGGGCGTGCATTAGACGTACTCGACGTAGTTACGTTCCACGGCTCGTAATCGGCACGCGCAGGCGTGTGCTCCATCGTCCCCAGCCGGACTGCGTAATAGGGCTGTGTGATGAGACACCGGAAGCCCAGCCCGTAGTTTGAGATGATTTCCTGAAAGAGAAGGATCTGTCATTCGATAGCTTCGCTATTACACCTCAGGCACCTTGTCGCGATTCAAGATTTAGATAGGAGCAATTATGATTATAAACGATGGAAAGAGAAAGAAGAAGAAAAGGCGATAGACCGTATTCAATGCTCTTTTGTATGATTGATTACTAAAAAGTAAACTATATCCTTATGGAGTTGCATCACGGCAATAACGAAAAACTACTATTACGAAAGAGGAGAACCGCCGCTTTTTTCCACAACTCAATATCACTGTTCTGAAAACTTCCTCCTTTAATTACTTTGATTTTTTTCCATTTAAATCGTCCAATCAAATTTCACTTAACATTACCAGCCATATCCATAGCGCCATACTAATATCAATTGCTTTATGGTACCTACTTATGGTACTTTCCGTAGCATTACACCGGAACCATACTTACAACTTGGGACCATAACTACAACTCAAATCTTCTCACGGATATGACTGCGCGTCAGTACCTCTGAGCTGTTTTTTTTTTCCTAATAGCTCAAGAACCTCCCTGCCATTGGCAAAGGTTCTTCTGTCTAGATTCCAAGTCATATGTTGGGCAGCGACTTCGTCTTTTGTCCTAAGTTTATCCTGAAGCAAACTTCTGCATCCACACACGCTTGATATGCTTCATTAAAGCTACTGTATTTATCTATATAATAAGAATCCAAGTAAATAGCAGACAGTAAAATATCAACATCGCCACTAGAACTAATTCTATTATAAACTTCACCTTTCTGGAATGTATAATTCATTTGTACGCCTTGCATCTGGGGATTTCGAAGCCAAGGGCCCCACATATTCCGTGGGAATAAAAGGAGGTGATTGTTTAGTCAAGGTTTTAGAAAGTGTAGGTAAAGGTGTGTAAGTTGAAGTTGAAGTTGAAAGTAAAGAAGGAAGAGTAGATGTTGGAATGGGGCTTGAAGGTGTTTCATTAAGAGAGATGATAATCCAACTGACAAGGACAATTGCAATAAAAATAATCACTCCAAAAATACATTTCGTATTGTCCCGTGGCTTTTGAATTTCAGGTTTGGCAAGCAATCCTCACGCTTCGCATCTATCATGTTTTACCCTTCTAGCCAATGTGTGTTCTTCTTCTTCGCGAGCAGCTCTTTTTGCAGCCTCTCGCTCTGTCTTTATCTTCCTTTGCCGCTTTTTGTTTTTCCTTTCTTCAGCTTTCAACCGCGCTTCCTCAGCGGACTCTTTTTCCATTACATTTTTAGAGGTAGCCAATTCATCAGCTTTTACGTTCAGCGTTTTCATTTCGCGGCTTTTTGTCTTGGCTTTCTCCTCGCTTCTAAACGCGCCTTTTCAGCAACCTGTTCTTTTTCCTGACGAGAGTGTACCAGTTCTTCAAGTTTCAACTTTTGTTCATAGCGGCTTTAGGATTCAACTAACGAGATATACCCGTCAAGCCTTTCTTTTCCGAAATAATCAACCCATGATAAAAAAACGCAAACCACGTGGAACTGCATTCATCTAAACGCAAGACTAAGAAAATAGCATCTTCGGCTTACGCAATTTCTCTTGCATAACGCAGTTCTTTTTGAACATGCCTCTTGGCACGAGGTTGTGAAAGAACAATAATAACAACATCTGCTTCTTCCAATAGCCTCTTCGATTTTTACCGCCAATCTGGACCAGGCACAAATTCTTTTCATCTTGCCATGCATCAATCCAGCCTCAATCACAAGCCGACGTGAAAGTTCCCTCACAAGAGATTTGTCTCAGGCCATAGAGAGAATATTTCTTTGAGAGGGGCGATTGGCTTCGGCATGATTATTTAAATGTAATGCGCCATCGCAGTAGAACCGCATTATTTAGAGGACCAGCAGTCAATATCTCGCCAACTGCATCTGCAAAACGCAAAGTCACAGGCACACCATCAGCAAATATGCATGAATTGTAAAGCCTAATTTTGTTAAAGCTAATAAATCACTTAATACAACTTCGATATCAACTTTCCCTGACACACATCGATATACAATGGATTTGGGACTTCACGTCCTGGATATGTTTGTAATCTCGGAACATATCCTTTAGTCCATAAAATACGCTTTTCTTAGAATAAATGTACGCCGTTCCTCTTAAGATAGGCATTTTTGACTTTCTAAAGAGTTTTAAGGTCATTGCTTGTTCTTATTCTTACACCTAATAAATTCGTACTTTCATCAACAGCATTTTTAAAACCCAGACCATTCTTCATCATTAAACTGAACTTTACCATGTAAAAATAATTCTGCTAAAAGACTCCGTCGTATTTGCCTTATAAGTTTCCAAAGCTAAAAAGAAACTAATTTATAAGCCGCCTCTTTAATGAAGCAATGATAATCGCTAACTTCTGGTTGAACAAGCGCCCAACATTACCTTAAACACTACTCCATCCCTGAATCCAAAAACATTGTGCAGCACAACAGGCATTACCGCCAACAGATCCTTCAGGCAGCTGTTTGAATACCAGTCCAACAGCAATAAACGCCGTCTCGAATTTCATTGATTTTTCTGGCATGCCCGCCATTTTTATAAAATACTGCTGTCGATATATTCCACGCTACCGGTCGTATCTATCTCATACATACCTCTTGTGTGCTTCTTGTCCAAACCGCCCAGGAGCAATAGTTGTTTCAACAATCTGTGCCCAATGAATAATCTTGCTTACTGATTATGAAAATTAATTTCAAAAATAATAAGGTACTATCTTTATCTCTTTCTTGATGTTCAGGCAAAAACGATGTTTGAGTTTTTTAATATTTTCTAATTTTTAGAACTGACTTTATCTTTTCGTACCGATCTCCAAACCTGCTCAACAATAGATTTTGGCAATATTTATAAACGTCAGAATTACGACAAACCAAATATCAACTATGATTCATTCGTAACAGCTTTGAGAATTCTTGACGAGAATAAATCAACAGTTTTATAAACTCTTTGATATGGGTCTTCAAGATAGACACAGCCTGATAATTCATCATCAGGCACTTCAAGTTCCAAAGACGGACTAGGTGACCAAGGTATTCGAAAAATAGTCTCAAACCCTAAAAAAGGAGGGCGAGCATCCGTAGGTTGAGATCTATCCACATTATCGTAGATTGTGAATTTATTTTTCGATCCAGCTTTACATCTTCGAATACTTCCTGATGTTCCAACAACTCCCCATCGAATCCTAAATGGTTTACCCCATCTAGGGTTCCAAATAACGCGACCATCCCTAGGGTCTTCAACTGCCTGGTTACAGGCGAAATAGAAGACGAGGTTCATTAAGTTTTAGTAATTTTAATCATAAGTCATCATCCTCTGACATATCACTAAAATCCTCGTCATAAGCCTCATCATCCAACAAGTTTTCATCTTCGCTTTCGATTTCGGAAACCAAATCCCGTGAGTTACTATATGTAATGGGGCTGAGAAAATCAAAGGCGAAGAAGCAATAGTGATATATATGTCGTCTTTTAAAACGCATCCAAACACCTTTTTCACCTGAAAGATATTTCATCGCCGCCAAAAGTCTGCCATTCAGCATATTCCACCACTTAAACCATCTTCGTCTTGTTGTATGCAATTTTTCTTTGCTTTCCCAAACATTAAATCCATCATTACTTGCCAAGCCGTGAGACTTAATTATAAAAACAGGCTCTGGGTATAGCATAGCTCGACCTTGAATTCTAAATGCCAAACCACTTCATAGCCTGTTAACAACGCCAAGTTCGTTTTGCCATCTACTCCTGAAAGAAAACTTCTAATATCGTTTTTATCACTAAACCCAATTGGTACAATAACTAAGCTGATTATTTGCCAAAAGAGTGCTTCACCAATTTTGTCTGCTCAAAGAATTTACTCCATGCATCATTTAGAAGTTGCCAAAATTCAAGAGATTCTTCTTGAAGTAAGTTGGATCACTTCACCAAGAAAATCCCGCAGTTTAATTTCAACTGTAGATTTAATTGATATATTTTCGCTCAGTTTTCCTGAAAAATCTTCAGCTTTGGCAAATGACACAAGATGAATATTATGCTGAATCGCTGGGAAAGAAATATTTTTACTAACCGCTAAAAGCCCAACGCTCCTCTCGATGCAATTCTAGAAACAAATAACTTGGCAACTAAATTCAAACCAGTTTGAAAGAAGTTCTTCTGGTTCATCTTTTACCCCTTATCAGCATTATATTTCCAAGACGCCAAAGATCGTTAGCCTTTAAGGGTGTGAAATTTCATCTTTAGCAACACCACTTCTTTCTAAGTATTTTGAGTAAATTATCAAGACCGCTGGACCAATTTTTGTGAAAAATCTAGGTTGTTCTTGCAAACAAGATATTTTCCTCGTCAGAAATATCTAAACTTGAATAGGCACAACAAACCTTGAGCCTCTTTACTTTGTGTCACTTCAAATGCAAAATCGCAATTCTTTCAAAGATTGTAATCGCTATTGGATTTAGCCAGAAAGAATAAATGCCAACATTTGACAGCTTGTTTTTTATAATGTTTCAATCAAAGCCGATGAATATGCACCGCCTCGTATTCAACAAATCAATACACCATACACAGATAACCTTTATTACTAACTGTAAAGAAAGCCATTGTATCTTTAATAACATCAGCATACCGAACACAACAGTATTTGGTCGTTGTGATGTGATTTTCGCTTCGTCATTGAGCTTCCCCTCTTTGGTCAAACAGAATCAATAAGCTCTTGATAATATTCGCGCCAAGTATTCTCCTACCAAAGTCTATAGATTTAAGTAACCACGATAAGAATTTACCTAAATATTTCCTGCAAAGTGGAATAAATTTTCATCATTTTCAACAAACATTTCTACAGCTACAATATCCTTCAAAGCTAAGCTAATTTCATCAGCACTTGATTAACTTGTTCTTCTTGTATCTTCAGCATATAATCAAAACAAAATCATTTCTTCGAACAGATCGTTCCATAAATTCAGGTAATGACTTTGCCGGAGCTTGGCATTCCAACGATCCAAAATTACATTTACTCCATCACCACGCAAATCATAGCAAAATCTTTTTTACCATTTTTTACATTAATGTCCTGGTAATGTCTATTGCTTATAGAGAAAAACTCTTGGCAATTTTTAGATTCTGTCATATTAATCCCCATCCTCAATAGGTAGATTGATTGCAATTTTAAATATCAACATGCACAGTAGTAGGTGCGTGACAGAAGAATACATTTTTAAAGGTGTTGTTCTAAGAAGAGACATTTTTAGTGACTTCCTTTAATTTTGAAATTATGGCTAACTAGTGTCAATAAAACTTTGCAACTACTTACAAAGTAGCAATCGAAGGTAGAACGTGGACGAGATGGTCAATTTGGCGAGAGTTTAGATTTAGAGCCGTCCGCTAGTGCGATCATTGTTTAGATTTTTGGTTAGAGGTTTGTAGCATAAATGAAAAGGTATCATCTTTGTCTCGCCCAAACTTTTCAGCTTGGATATGTCCATCGTGTATCCCATTAATGGCTTTTGCAACGAAAGCCCCAAGCTCAGCACTCCTGCTCATGCTATCACATCGTCAGTGATAAAACCTGTCGAAACAGAAGCAAGCTCCTTCAGGTCAGACCGGCTTCAGAATCCCGAATGCTGATTCAATTGCATGAGCATCTGATTTGTTCAGAATCCGAATCTGCCCATTTTGTGGAGGATGAATAATGCCAAGCAGATTGAATACCCGCCGAGTCGCGGATGGAATCCATGCTTCCTTCCAACGGGTGAATGGCTCATATTCCATTTGAATTTGCTTTTCATCTGACAGTGGTTCGAGGGCTTGCATGGTTTCAATCAATGGCCTGAAATCAGTGACTGCTTTTCCAAGGTCATTCGGTTCGATTCAGCCACGAAATCTTCATACGCAAGTCATTGACGAGTCGAATTCAATGGCGGGTCTGCCCATAGAGGCTCGCTACCTGCTTCTTCGAAGGCATATGGTCGAGCACAGCACGCAAGACTCCTCTCCAACACGCTTGTATGATCCGGCAATTCATGAAACATCGGGGCTGCGGAGATTGGCAGTGCAGTTGGTAGAGTGTTGTAAACCTCACATTCTATTTAAAGGCTTGTGCCAGGGTCAATCATCTCTTGGTGTCCTTTTCAGGCACGCGGATATCCAACCTGCCTTTACTGAGGTCGAGCGGGCTGCTTTTTGGGGACAATTTATTAATCACCTAGTTTGACCACTCATTCTGGCAATCACAATCCCAATTCAATTGTGCCACAGCACACAAGTGATAAAAACACAGTCATACAAACGTCTTTGAAGATCCCAGCAGGCGTTTCAAGAATAGGGGAGATCAGGTTAGTGGTCTGCGGTTACTCAAATGTAATCGACAGAATCCCACAGCTAATACAAAAACAAAACCCCAAATGATCAACGTGAGAAAACGCAGCAGTTCATTCATAGGTGTCTCCCCACATTTGTATCCTGACCATGTACATGGTTTGGAACATAGTTGGGTTGGTCTGGGTTTGGTTCCATCCAGGCCGCAAATTGTGATGTGTGCGTATCGAGTGCGCGTCCCATGCCTTCATAGGCGTAGCCCAATGCTTTTTCCAAAAGGTCATCCCGCGTGAGGGTATAACCAGGGTTGGACATGAAAGTTTCCAACAGGCTGAACTCAGTACGAGTCAAATCCACGGCTCGTGAATCAATATACAGCATGCGTTGGTCAATATCCAATCTTAATGCACCGTGGATAAGAATACGTGGCAAGGCCTGTGGAGTTTGATCCAACTTGATGCGCCGCAATAAAGATTTGACGCGTGCCACCACTTCCTGTGCGTTGAAGGGCTTGCTAATGTAATCATCTGCACCCAATTCCAAGCCCACAATCTTATCGGTATCTTCCACGCGTGCTGTGAGCATGATGATAGGCGTGGCCGCCAGCGATTTATCAGCACGGACAATGCGCGTCACTTCCCAACCATCTCGGTTGGGCATCATCAAATCAAGAATTACCAAATCTGGGCGTTCTCTACGCAGTTGATGTAACGCCATCTCACCATCGTACGCGGTCAAAGTTTGAAAGCCTGATTTTTCAAGATAGGAGCAAATTACTTTTACGATGGCTTTGTCATCATCCACTACCAATATTCTTTGGGACATATTTCAATCACTTCTCTCTTAGAGTTTTGGTTAAGAAAATCATAGCACACCATTCTGAAGAAAATCTCAAGAATCTTTCCCTCAGCAAAATTTGGAAAACTCACAGGTTTTCTTCAGAATTTCTTGACATCTCTCCCCGATAATGAATGCAGTTCATCATCATATCAAGGAGAATTTCATGTTATGTTAAAACTCAAAGTATTTATTTTGGCATCCCTAGCCGTGTTGACTACGATTGGTCTTTCAGGATGCAGTGCTTCATCATCTATAACCCCAACATACAAAGACCTCGCCTATACCAAAGTTTCAGGCACACAAAAACTTGACCTATACATCCCCACCACAGGCACTGGACCTTTTCCTGTAGTGATTAATATCCATGGCGGTGGGTTTAAGTTTGGTGATAAAGGCATGTTAAGCGCAGCCACCGCGAAAGCCTTATTGGAATCGGGATATGCTGTCGCTTCCATAGATTATCGTCTTTCCGGTGAGGCCATCTTCCCCGCCGCGGTTCAGGATGCAAAAGCGGCGGTTCGGTTTCTACGGGCCAATGCTACACAATACAATCTCAACCCAGATAAGATCGCTGTCTTCGGTCAGTCAGCAGGTGGCAATATCGCGGCCATGGTTGGTGTCACTGGGAATCTTGGCGATTTTGATGATGCCAGTTTGGGAAACGATGGCATTTCGTCAGCAGTTCAAGCGGTCATTGACCAATATGGTCCCACCGACTTTTTGCAGATGGATGCTCAAGCCAAAGCACAAGGCTGCTCCACCAGTGACCAAACACATAGTGATGCCAGTTCTTTTGAATCAGCCTATATCGGGTCTGCCATTCAGACAGTACCCGATCAAGTTCAAAAATCGAATCCCATTACCTATATCAGCAAAGATACTCCGCCTTTCTTAATTCAAAAAGGTGACCAGGACTGCACTGTGCCAGTGGAAAACACCAAAATGCTGGCTGATGCCTTGAGCGCCGCAAACTTAGATGTAACCTATACATCGCTCACAGGAGCGGGTCACGGCGGAAGTCAATTCGAGTCTAGTGAAAACAATGCACTACTCATCAGTTTTCTGGATAAACATCTGAAATAAACGTCAAAGTGAAAGAGGCTGTCCAAAACATTGGACAGCCTCTTTCCTAAAACTTCAAAAAACATACACATCTACTTGAGATTTCCTTCAGAATGGTTTGCGACAATAGGGAAAACAAAAAACGAAGGAGTTTTCAATGAAACAAAAACAGCTTTCCCTATTTTTACTGATGGTGCTTATACTATCCATGTTGACTGGCTGCGCCACCGCCGCCCCGACAACTGAATCAGCGACAGCAACCTCAACAGACGCACCCAATCCCACAGCCACACAGGAGACCGCAGTGGATCCTACCAAAGATGATGCCTATGCTTCAGCGCTCACCTTCAACAATTCTGCATGGAATTATGATGCAGAGAACGATGTCTACTGGCAAATTGGAGTGCAATACGCCGCCACCCCAGCGGCTACTGAATACGAAACCTTGGGCATTTACGTCCCTGGTGCCTATATGACCGCAACAGCCAATGGTGACGGAACCTATACCGCCACCATCAATGAAGCGGGGACCATTAATGGATTCACTGCCAAGACTGCCCCAATGATGTTCCCTGTCAACACTCCAGGCTATTCTGCTCAGCAAGCTCCATCTGCTTATAGTTATGATGAACTTTCCAGTTATCTAAAGGCAGGTTTTATTTACATCTATGCTGGGATGCGTGGGCGTGACAATGGCTATGATGCCAGTGGCAATTTGACGTACAGTGGCGGCGCCCCTTGGGGCGTCACCGACTTGAAAGCTGCCATTCGGTATGTACGGTATAACAAAAATATCCTGCCTGGCAATACAGATAGTCTCTTCGTTTTCGGGATGAGCGGTGGTGGAGCACAAACTTCAGTAGTTGGCGCTTCAGGCGACAGCAAACTGTACTTCCCATATCTTGAGTCTATTGGCGCGGCCATGTACGACGCTGAAGGTCAATACATCAGTGATGCAGTAACTGGCGCGATGGCATGGTGCCCCATCACAAGCCTGGATTACGCCGATGCTGCCTATGAATGGAACATGGGTCAATACTCATCCACTGGAACTCGAGCTGAAGGTACATTCACAGCCGCCCTTTCTAAAGACTTAGCCGCCTCTTATGCAGACTATATCAATGCGCTTGGCATTAAAGATGAAAACGGGAATGTACTCACCCTTGAACAATCTGAAAATGGTATCTATGCGGCTGGTAGTTATTATGAATATCTCGTAGCAACTGTGGAAACTTCTTTGAATCATTTCCTTGCAGATACAACCTTCCCTTATACCGATAGTGGTAACAGTTTCATGGCAGGCGGAAACTTACCCGGCGGTGGACTTCCAAATGGCGGAACCCCACCAGATGGTGGCATGCCTGGTGGTGGGACTCCTCCCGCGGGCGGACCTGCTGGAAACACTTCAACTTCTGAAACCGCTGTAACGTACCAGACCGTTCAAGAATATATTGATGCTTTGAACAAAGATGGTCAATGGGTAACTTACGACGCTGCCACTAACACTGTAAAAATTACTAGTCTGGCATGGTTTGTAAACAGCCAAAAGAATCCTTCCAAGAGTGTCGGAGCATTTGATAATCTAGATCGCAGCGCTGCAGAGAACAATGTCTTTGGCAACGATGAAAATGACAATCTCCATTTCGATTTTGTCCTTGCCGACCTTCTCGCCGCAAACCAGACTTCCTATGCAACGTTTTCTGATTGGGATGCTTCTTATGTGGATGCCTATGCCACAGACTTGAAAGCTCTTGATACAGTAGGGAATGGGATTCAATACCGTCAAAATATGTATAACCCCATGTATTACTTGTCGCCTTCCTATGAAGGATATCAAGCCTCAACCCCTGCAAAATATTGGAGAATCCGTACGGGCATCGAGCAGGGCGATACAGCCACAACCGTTGAAATGAATCTGGCGCTTGCACTTGAAAATTATGACAGCGTCGAAAGTGTTGACTTTGCCACTGTCTGGAATCAAGGACACACCATGGCAGAACGCACAGGCAACTCAACTGACAACTTCATTGCTTGGGTTACAGAAGTGACGCAGAAGTAAAAGAATACAACACCAAAAAGGAGTGACTGCACGGTGCAGTCACTCCTTTTTTATTAGTTTGCTGTTCCGATATAAAACTCAAGCCCAAGATATATGTCCAGATACATCACTCATGCTTGAGCGGAGGAAGAAGCGTGTTCTTCATCACGCACGGAAAACCACTTCTTCCCGATTAAACATCCAAATAGAAACGCCAATTGCAAGCGCAGCATATCCAATGGAGGAAACAAACATTACAGACAGGGATACAGTTTGAATATGGTTACTCAACAAGTCGCGCATTGAAAGAATGGTGCCAAAGATGGGAATGGCATAATGACCAAGCACTGGAACAAATTCATCCAGAAAAAATGAAACAAGCAAAGGTGCAAGGGACAAGATATTTAACGGCAAGGAATAGGTGTAGGCTTCTTCGCTATTACGTGCGATGGAAGAAATCATAATTTGCAAGGCCGCTCCCAATAAAATAATCGGAAGCATCGAAACGACAAAGAGAACCAAAGCCAGCGGACTCGGCAAAGACAAAGAAGCTGCGCCCGCGAAAGGCAGAGCACCGTTCACTGCAGGAGATGGATTGGCGGCAATGGCAGATACATCTATATCACGCAAGAAAAAAGTAACCGCTAACAAAAAGATGAAAGCGGAAAACAAAATGGTAAACACAAACCCGAGTGCTGAAAAAATTACGTTCACCAAGACAGAGAGTAATTTTCCAAATACAAGTTGAGAACGGCTGACCGGTGTAAATAAAACAGGCTCCAAAGTTTGTTCTTCCTTTTCGCCAGCAATGGAACCAATTGCAATCGATAAGCCACTGGTCAAACCAAAAGTCATGATGAAGCCTGGTATCAACAAACTTAACTGTGAGCCACTGGTCTCTTGTTCGGTGGCTGTATTTAATTCTTCCACTTGAACGGGCGTGAGATATTCTCTAGCGATATCTTTTTCCTTGAGTCGGTCTTGAAGAATGGTCTCGTTATATTTTTGGACGACATTTTTTAGCCGTTCCCCTTCCAGACTCAACGATTTACTTTTGTCCACCACCACAATCACCAGCGCAGACTGACCACTTTGTAACTGTTCTTTGAAATCAGCAGAAATGATTAAACCCGCCGCATATTTTCTTTCGTGCACCAGTGCTTCTACATTTTCAGCATCAATGATGGTAATGGATTCATTTTCTGTGATGTATTGAATCAGTTCAGGTGCATATTGCATGCCCTGTACAGGTACTTCCAATTTTTGAACTGCACCTTGTACCGTTTTACGAGTAATCATGCCCATGGGAATAATCGCAAGGCAGGGAAGCAACACGAGATTGAATAGAATCATCATGAACAATCTGCGACGGTTGCGAGTGAGATTAAGAATCTCCTTCCTAAGAACACGCCAAATGGTCTTCATGACATCACCTCCACATCTTCGCGCCCTAAAATGGAAAGGAAGGCATCTTCGAGACTCGGTTTGCCCGTTCGTTCGCAAATTTCCTGCGGCGTACCTTGTGCAATGACTTTACCGCTATCAATCAATATTAGACGATCACATAATCGTTCAGCCTCACTAAGAATATGTGTAGAGATCATGACGCAACGCTTCTCTTCCCGTAACTGTGAAATTAATCTACGTACCTGACGGGCACTCATCACATCCAAACCATTGGTGGGTTCATCCAACAATAAATTTTGTGGATTGTGAATCAAAGTCCGCGCCAAAGCTACTTTTTGACTCATGCCCGGTGAAAACCGTTTACACTCTCGGTCGGCAAATGCGCTCATATCCAATGCTTTGACCAATTCATCAATTCGATTCTCAAGCACATCTTTTTTGATATCGTAATATTCCCCGAACATGCGCAAGTGTTCGCGTGGAGTGAAGCGTTCATAGAGTCCCCAAGTTTCTGGGAGGATGCCCAATCTGCGCCGTACTTCACGCGATTGGGTATGGGTATCAAATCCATCCACCCGTGCAACTCCCTCGGTAGGATGTAGCACCGTTGCAAGTAACCGCATCATGGTTGTCTTACCTGCACCATTGGGACCAAGCAACCCCACCACTTCTCCATCATTGACCGTAAAACTTGCGTCGTTCACCGCAATAATTTTTTTGAAAATTTTCACTTTAAATTGTTTGGTTAAATGTTCAGCTTCAATCATATGTTGTCCCTTTCCATGTTGATAGAGCTGATTATATAACTCTGTATTTTGAATCCGCCTTACATTTTTGATTTTCGATAAAAAAGCCACAAGTTTTCACTTGTGGCTTTAGCTGTTTTACTGTGTCGCATCTTTCGCACAACGGAAACCGCGACCATATGCTGTTGAATCTGGAGGCTCACCAAATCGTAGCGTAGTCCTTATTTTATATGGCTCGTAATCATATGAACCACCACGAATCACCCGATATTCTCCATTGGTTGGCCCTTGCGGATCTTGAGCAGGCGAGATTGCATAATATACATCTGAATAATAATCATTCACCCATTCAAAAACATTTCCACTCATATCATAAATACCATATGGGCTTATTCCATTGGGATAACTACCCACAGGAACAGGCCCATGCACACAATCACCATAGTTGACAAGACTACAACTCGGCTCAGCTTCACCCCATGGATAAGTTCTCCCGTCCGTTCCTCGGGCGGCTTTTTCCCATTCTGCTTCGGTGGGCAATCGCGCATCACGCCATTCACAATACGCTTTCGCCATATCCCAAGTCACCATTCCTACTGGATACTCTGCCTCACTTGGATCATAAGAAACCCCACTACCAACAGGCAACTGACAAGCCTGCGAAGCAACACACGAAAAATAATCTTTCTTCGTTACTTCATACACATCTATATAAAAGGCTTTTAATTCCACTTTGTGAATTGGTTTTTCATCGCCATCCCCACTGTCACTGCCCATTATGAATTCTCCCGCAGGCACAAGTGCCATTGGGGTATTGTTTGCATCAGAAAAAATGGATGGTGTTATTGTTAAACCAGTTGCAGGGCTAAGTTCTAAGGATGGCACAGTGGTTTCCAAAGTAACAACTCTGGTTTCAACAGGAACAGATGTCGAAACACGGGAAGAGTTTAACCACTTCTCCACCAACGGACCTCCAATGATGGTGACACAAGCGGCAATTAAAGTGACTGCACCCCCAATCAAGGCCACCACAATTTCTGTGCTCATTCCTTTTTTCTTAGGCGCAGGCTGGGAAGGTTTTACAGTCACCGCTGGGCTTTTAACATAATGCAGTGTTGCATCATCATGGTTCGCTGTTACAGATCTTCGAATTGCAGAATAAAACTTTTCGTCTGGAAACTTTCCACTACGCACATCATAAAACTGTGTTGCTTCCACCGAAAGCCAGGGTTCCTCCCCTTCAAGCAACAAAGGGAAAATTGGTTTTAGCTTCCGCTTGGCACGCTGTAATTCGCTTTGCACCCATTCTGAGGCGAAGGCACGAGGCGTCATGATTACAATAAAGGCATCACAACTATCCAATTGTTTTTGTATTTCAAGTGGCCACTGGGAACCATAATCCAAACGCGCATCAATCCAAACGTTAAACCCCATACTTTGCAGGTTTTCTGCAAGGCGATGAGCATATTCAGTATCTTTATGGCTATAGCTGATGAAAATATGTCCCATGGTTACCTTTATAAAGTGTCAACATATAAGCGGGATAAGTACAGAAATTATAATCAAACCTACCCTAGAATCCAACTAGTAAATCCTGCAATCATTCGTTTACACAAATCTTCTATATCTTCATCTATAATTCAAACATGCTTCTCATCATCAGCGATCTTCATCTCGGCGATGGCACCACTGCCAACCCCATCCCAACCAGTGCCTTTGAGCTATTTGCAGGCCGCCTGCAAGAGACGATTCAATTTGCTTCATGGCGAAAAGATGGAAAATATCTCCCCATTGAAGATGTGGATTTAGTGTTAATGGGTGACATCATCGACCCGCTTCATTCCACGCTCTGGCTGGATACCATGCCCGGCGATGCTGATTACATCCGCCCGTGGTCTGACACGAACAATCCACGCTATGCTGAAAAGCTTTCTCAAGTCACTCGTGCCATCATCGAAAAAAATAAGAACGCCATGGAGATTCTACGTCAATGCGCCCATGGTGAAATCTTACAAATTACCCCAGCAACGAAAAAAGGCGTACCTGATTACAGAACCAAAAAACGCATCCCTGTCAAACTCCGCATTCATTACATGGTCGGAAATCACGACTGGTATTATCACCTGAAGGGGGAAGCCTTCGACCAGATTCGGCAAGAAATTATCAACGCCATGGGGTTGCATAACTCTATCTCTTCATTTCCATATACATTGGACGAAGATCTCATGCTCAAAGATCTCTTTGCAAGATATAAAGTCTATGGGTTACATGGTGACTATTATGACAGCTTCAACTTTGACCGTGAAAAAGGACGCGATCACGGCACCATTGGAGATGTCTTCACCATGGATGTATGCAATCGTTTCCCCGTTGAAGTTGAAAAACGCTACAAAGAACAACTTCCAGAGAAGCTAGTCAATGGCTTGCGACGCATGACCAACATCCGTCCGTCGCTTGCCATCCCCTTGTGGATTAGCGGACAAATTCGCAGTCACATTGATTCGCCTAAGCTTGAAAAAGATATTAAAGAAGTATGGGACGACATCGCCGATGAATTTCTGCAATTGGATTATGTTCGTCAGGCAGATAAAGCCTTCAAGTTTGATATTGTGGATGCCATGCGGTTGATGATTAAAATTTCAGACCATGCTTCCTTTTCCACAATTGATGATGTAGTCTCATGGGTTCATGAGAAATTATGGGGAGGAGAACATTCTTTTGCAAATCATGCCTTGCGCGAACCCGCGTTTCTAAATGGCAGTGCTCAATATATTGTGTATGGGCATACCCATCATCACGAAATTGTCCCGCTCGACAGACTCAGCAACAAGCAAAGCCAGATTTATTTCAACTCCGGCACATGGCATTCTTATTATGATCTTGCCGTCAGAAATTTAAAGGAACAAAAATTTGTTCCTTATCAAGCCATCACATATCTCACTTTTTACAAGGAAGATGAACACGATGGTCGTCGGTTTGAATCCTGGTCTGGTGCCTATGCCTAAGAATTATCGGGGTTGAATTTTTAATCCACTAAAAGTTTTTTCTGCGGAAGCGTAACCTTCCGCAGTTTTGTATTAAACACACAACCGCGTGTCAAAACATGCACAGTCAAATTAGAGACGGCCACCGTTCCCCCGTTTTCAACTTCAGCCACATCCGTATCAGTAATGCCTTGTCCATCCACAATCGTAACGGCACCTGAGCCGCACACCGTCACTCTTGATTCGTTCTCAACAATCGCGGCAGTATCTTCATCAATCCCTACTCCGAAAACCCCAGGAGCCGTACACACTGCATAAATCAAACGTCCCAAACGGTCTCGTTGTCGAAAGTGTTGATCAAACACAAACTGGTCGGTAAATCCCAACCCCGGAGCAAATTGTACAATCTGTTCGTGCGGAGTAGGACCGCTTTTTCCATTCACAATCATCGTCTTGGATAAAATCGAAGCACCTGCGCTGGTTCCCCCTATTACGCATCCACGCTGATATGCGCGCATCAATTCTTTCTCCAACACACTACCAGACATGGCAACAAAAATCCGCATCTGAGTGCCTCCAGAAAAAAAGATTCCCGTCGCATTCCGAATCGCATCCACTTGTTCTTTCGAACCAGCTTCAGCTCTTTTTCGAAACTCAAAAGAAACGACACTCTTCGCACCCATTGCTTTAAACATCTCAACATACTCTTTCCCCGTATCACGTCTGGCAGATGCTTGCGGAAAAACAACAATTCGAGCGCGCTTCCCACCACACCGTTTGACAAACTCCAACAACACCTCTGGCTTTTTCAATTCATCCAGCGCCCCGCCCATTGGCATTAATACACGCATCACACACACTCCTATTTGTTCAGATGCTTGATTTTATGGCAAAATAGGTCAACCATGGAAAAGGATATTCTGATTCTCGGCGGTGGCCCCAGCGGACTCTCCACAGCGTTGCATCTTGTCAAGATTGCTCCGCATCTCACCTCCCGAATCCTGATTCTCGAAAAGGAACATTATCCACGACACAAGCTGTGTGCAGGCGGCCTGGTGCTCGATGCAGAAGTGATACTCGAGCGCCTTGGCCTCGATGTACGTGAAGTACCTCATGTGGATGTGGAAAAAATCCGCTTTGATTTTGCGGGCAAAGGACTCACAGTCCGCAATCCTAATAAACACACCTTGCGTGTCATCCGCCGAAATGAGTTCGATGACTGGCTAGCACAAAAGGTCTGCGAAGCAAACATCGAAATTCAAGAAGGCATCAAAGTTACCAACGTAATTCCAGATGAAAATGGAGTAACGGTTGAAACAAATCAGGGAAAATTTCGCGCACAAATTGTTGTCGGTGCCGATGGCTCCAATGGAATCACACGCCGTTGCATTTTGCCCAAAGAACCCGTCCAAACTGCACGCGTATTGGAATTACTCACTCCAGCCTATTCATCTTCCACACAACTTCAAACTTTTGGGAAAGAAAGAGAGAATGTCGCGTTTTTTGATTTCTTTCCTGTCCCAGAAAATATTGCTGGCTATGTATGGGATTTCCCATCTCAACAAAATGGTCAACTGATGCGCTGTTGGGGAGTGTATGATACAAATATCCTCGCCAATGAAAAACGCCCAGCATTAAAGGAACCCCTAGCAGAAGAAATGAAACTTCACGGGTATGATTTGGGCGAGTACGAAGTCAAAGGACATCCCATCCGCTGGTACACACCGTGGAACACCCCATCGGTGCCGCATGTGATTTTGGTTGGCGATGCGGTTGGTGCAGATTCAATCTTCGGTGAAGGAATTAGCATTGCACTAGGATACGGCGCTGTAGCAGCACGCGAGATTGCAGAGTCTTTCCAGCAAGGCGATTTTTCATTTCGTGGCTACAAGCGTCGGTTAGGACGAAGCGGGCTGGGTCAAACCTTATTCGCACGTTGGATCATCACTTACATTGTTTATCCCATCAAATGGAAATGGTTTCAAATCCTCTTATGGAGATTTTTACAACCCATCGTGTTACTTGTCGCATGGGTATTTGTTTTGAACTGGAGCAAAAGACTTAAATGATTGCAGGCTTGGATGGCTTAAGAGCGGTTGCGTTCTTAATTGTATTTTTCTTTCACACACGCAACCTCCCTTTTGGCTGGATGGGTGTGCAATTATTTTTCGTGTTATCAGGCTTTCTGATTACTGACATTTTATTGAAGATGAAGGAAAAGCTGCCACGCCGAGAATATTTCACAAAATTTTATGGGCGTAGATTTTTACGAATCTTCCCTCTATATTATTTTTACTTAATCTTGTTGGCTTTCCTAATTTACTACTTACCAACTCTAAAGCTCAATCCACTCAAAAGTGAAATCGGGGCAGGATTTATTAATCAGATTTGGGTGGCTGTTTTCTACGTCTACGATTTTTTTCATGCCAGTTCCTTTTTTGTACGTAGCCGCTTCTTTACACACCTCTGGTCTTTATCAGTGGAAGAGCAATTTTATTTAATTTGGCCTTTATTGATCTTCCTGACACCGCGCGAAAAATTTAAACAATTATGTTTTACCGCAATTGGGTTGGGGTTTGTCTTTCGCCTCATCATTACTTTCATCTATCGAGCTCAAGCTTTTTCATTTTTATTGGGGGACCCACAACAAGCGGTAAATGTTTTGCCTTTCTCGCATCTCGATGCTTTTGCATTTGGCGCTTACATTTCGCGTTTTGAATTGCCACGTCCACGATTACAATTATTAGCTCTGACTATAAGTGTACCCACCATAGGTTTGCTGACCGATTATCTATCAAAAGGGACCTTCACCTCAGCTCTTGGATATGATCTTCCCATGACAGGGTTCTATAAAGAAGTATGGGGCTACACATTATTAAATTATCTTTTTGCTGTTTTGATCTACTGTGTTGCCCACACAAATCTGTTCACAAGTTTTCTAGATTTGCCCCCACTACGCTATCTTGGAAAAATCTCTTATGGGCTGTATGTCTATCACTATGGCATTATTGCAATTAGTATGGCTATATTTCGTAAATATGGCTTTCCTTATTCTGTCCGCTCTCCGATAACCTTTGTAATTACAATGACAGCAACGCTTTTGATGGCAACACTTAGTTTTTACCTTCTTGAAAAACCATTAATTGATTTAAAAGATAGATACTTCAAAATCATTCAAAAGCAAAACCACGAACTCCACAAAATGTAACGTATAATCTTCTCAACAGGGAATTTAATTTTTTATGGGCACCGCAGACCTGCACGTACATAGCACTTACTCCCACGATGCAACCACCACCGTTCGAGCCGTTCTTAAACAAGCCGCCGATGTTAACTTGGATGTCATTGCAATCACAGACCACGATGAAATTCGCGGCGCTCTTGAAGCACGCAGTTTGGCAAAAGAGTTTAATATTGAGGTGGTGGTTGGCGCCGAAGTCACAACCAGAGAAGGCCATTTGGTAGCTCTCTTCATCGAGAAACTTCCGCCAGCAGGGTTATCCTTACTAGACACCTTATTTTTTATTGGCAAGCAAGGCGGGATTGCAATCGCCCCACATCCATTTAATAACTTACCAGGCAGCCTTAGCATGGAAGCCGTGGTAGGCGCACTTACCAATCCGCGCGCCAAGGCTGTACTCAAAGGCATGGAAACTCACAACATGGGCACACAGGCCTTTGATACCATCGCACAAAAACTTTCCATTTACCTGCCACTGGCAAAAATTGCATCCAGTGACGCGCATGTCTATTGGGCCATTGGTGCAGGGCGTACAGAATTCTCAGGGAAAACTGCACAGGATCTGCGCAATGCAATTGAACACAACACCACAGTTCCCATTCCATACGAAGAAGAATTCTCAGCGCGGGCCATCCTCAGTTGGGTACGCCGCATAACGTTAAGAAGATTCGGGTATGCTTCTGATACCAGTTCAGCAACCCAACCCATCAACACAAGAAAATTGGCAGAAAGTTTTGTTCGCAGAATCAAAAAAAAATGAGCTGACAAAGGTCAGCTCATTTAGTGTCAACCCATCGTTGTTTCGTAAACGGAATTCCACGATCCTGCAACCACTCCTCAATCTCTCCCAACGATTTCCAATACTCACGATGTGCCGCGCGTTCCAAAATCGATAGCAACCGTTCATCGTCATTTACGCCACAGGTTTCACTTACGCCATCCAAAACATCTCCTAACAGATGAAGCAGACGTTTTTTATATCCTGCATGGACCGTCAAATAGTCGGCTACCTCGTAGCTTTCATGACTATCCAAGGCAGGAAAATATTCCCCATCGTCAAACACCAAATGCCCATCCATATTAAGACCAACTGTCAACGTATGTGTCTTATCAAATTGCTTTTCATTCAAAAACAAAATCTCGGTCATGATTTGACTCGCTTAATAAAACCAGGCGTATTTAATTGCCGCTCCAGTAAATGAGAAAAATATCCCTGCATCAAAACTTCCGCCTCTTTCTTAACCTCTGAACTGGGCTGTGCCCGAGAGGCATCTCTATAGCTGGATCTTTGAAAATGGCGTAAATATTTTAGAGCCTCAATTGAAATTTTCATCAGGTTTGGTAATCCCTCGCCACAGCGCGGACATATCACTCCACCTGCAGTAAAAGAAAAATATTGGTCTTCAGGCAAAATTGTACGTCCGCAATTTGCACACTCAAACAATTGCGGACGAAACCCCACCGCATCCAACAATCGCATTTCATAATACCGAATCGCCAGCCAGGCATCAACTTCCTTCTCTAGTCGATCCAAAGTATCAATGAGCAATTTAAATATGGTTGGATTTCCGCCCTCTTCTTCGTATGAAAATCTTAGTAACAGTTCAAAAATATAAGCAGCATAACTGGTCTTGACCAAATCATCATGCAAGGGAAGGAATGCATTTACAGTCTCCACTTGTGTAATGATTAATAAATCACGTCCTTTTGAGAGTTGCACAGTAATATAAGTAAATGGCTGTAAATGACCTGCTTTACGAGAGGTCATCTTGCGTGCACCTTTTGCTAGGGCGCGCACCATTCCCTGCTCCCGCGTATACAAAGTGAGCAAACGATCTGCCTCTCCCCAATCAGCATGGCGGACAACGACAGCAGAAGCACGAAACGAACGAAAATCAGACATTACTGCAAATGCTTTGGCGTAAATGCCTCGGGCAATAACTCAGCGACGCTCATTTCTTTATGCAAAACTCCATTTCCATCTGCAATCAACACAAGTGTATCCAAACCAAACTCAGCCATGACCTGTCTACAACCACCGCAAGGTGAGCCACCGTTGTTGGTCACTACGGCAATAACTTCAAATTCAGTCTCGCCTTCAGAAACTGCCTTGAAAATCGCAACCCGTTCAGCACACATGGTTTGAGGATAAGCAGCATTCTCAATATTGACTCCGGTATATAAGCGACCACTTTTTGTTCTTAATGCCGCCCCAACTGGATAATTGGAATAAGGAACATAAGAACGCCTTCTGGCTTCAGCGGCAAGGTCAATCAATGCCTGTCTTTCATCTTTTGTCAGTGTCATTTTTTCGCCTTTTACTTTTTGGGTTTTCTTTCAAGTTTCTTAATTGCACGTGCAGGCATACCCACAACAAGAGTATCTTCTGGAACATTTTTGGTCACGACAGCCCCAGCTCCCGTTCTTGCACCTGTTCCAATTTTCAATGGAGCCACCAACATGGTATCAGACCCAATGAAGACATCTTCTCCAATTTCAGTGGCATGTTTCTTTTCGCCATCGTAATTACAAGTGATTGTGCCTGCGCCAATATTCGTACCGCTTCCAATTTGCGCATTGCCAATATATGAGAAATGTCCCATTTTGACTCCATCCGCAAGATAGGAATCTTTTACTTCTCCAAAATTCCCCATATGAACATGATTTCCTAAATGAGCACCTTTACGCAAACGAGCAAAGGGACCCATATCTACATCATCTTCCAACCAGGCACCTTCCATCAAAGAAGCAAGGATTTTACAGCCATTCCCAATCTTCGAATCACGGATAATGGAATTGGGACCAATGACATTTCCTTCCCCAATTTCGGTTGTACCGTGCACATATGTATTTGGCATGATGACAGTATCCTTGCCAATCTGTACACCTGCCTCAATATAAACAGAGGATGGATCAACCATCGTCACGCCATTGAGCATGTGAGTTTGATTAATCCGTCTCTTCATGGCAACTTCTACTTCTGAAAGATGGACTCGTGTATTTACACCAATAGTCTCTTCCAAATCATTCATTACAGTAGCCTGCACAGACAACCCATCTCTGGAAGCAAGTTCAACGGTATCCGTTAAATAATATTCACCTTTTTTCGGATTCTTTGGAATGCGATGTAAAGCATCCCAAAGCCAATTCGCATCGAAACAATAGCCACCTACGTTCAACTCTTTGACCTGTAACTGTTCAGCCGTGGCGACATATTCTTCAACAATAGCCTCCACTGTGCCATCAGGCTTTCTGATGATTCTTCCAAAGCCCCGTGGATCTTCAGAGACCACGGTCAGCATGGAAATGGGACCTTTATTATTCTTTTGTGTCTCAACTAATTTTTGCAAAGTTTCGCCACGCAATAGTGGCATATCCCCATAACAAACTACAACGAGGTCGGTCTTGCCTTTAAGCAAAGACTCCGCTTGCATAACAGCGTGCCCGGTTCCCAACTGAGGTTCTTGTAAAACTGTTTGAGCCGAACCTTCAAGATATTTTGTTACAGCTTCGGCACCATGTCCTACCACCACCACAGGTTGTTCTGTTGTTGATTGTTTAATCGCTTCCAAGGCATGCCAGATCATGGGTTTCCCTGCAACTGGATGCAAAACCTTGGGCAGGTTTGATTTCATGCGCGTCCCCTGACCTGCGGCTAACAAAATGGCTGTTACTTTCATAAAGTCACCTCTAGTAAACACAAAAGACAGGCTTGTGCGATGTTCTGGCACAAAGTCCTGTCTTTTTGAGAGTAGTCCCCGCGCTCACGCGGGATCGATATAACTGGGGCACCTGGACTCGAACCAAGATCCACAGCTCCAAAGGCTGGTGTGCTGCCGTTGCACCATGCCCCAATTGAGCGGGGCAAATTGTATCACAATTTTTTACTGCTTTCCCTCATCCAGCAACCCCATTTGTTTGGCCTGTTCCAGGGTGAGAACTTTCGAACTACTGGGCTTTTTTCCATGTTGTTCTGCGGCCTGATTCCAAAAGTCATCCACATTGGATGGCTGTGCCTTTTTCGCAGAAGCATCTTTAAGGAGCGCTTCCATCTCAGGGGCGGGTGGGGCAGACAATCGATCGGTTTGTTTCTTCGGCGACGGTTCGGGCGCAGGTTCGGAAGCGCGTGGTGGGATGGGAATTGTCTTAGGTGAAATGGAGTGCAACTCACCAGTCATTCCCATAGACTTCAAAGCTCGCTCTGCTTCCTTACGCAAAGCCGAAACACCGTTCACAGTTTCAAGAATTCGGTCTTCTGTAGCCAAAGCGTCACCAGCCACCAACAATGCATACATTGGATTGACTGGGATAAAAATCAAATCGTTATCGCCTGCACGAAATACATGATAGGAATCAAGCACTTCCTGATGATTATTCTTCGCAACTTTCAATCCAGCATGATGGATTGCCATCAAAGCAGAGATGGTGGAAACTTCAAGGCTGCTATCTGCTAAACTTCCTGCACGAGCCTGCACGAGGCCGCGGTCATTAATGAGGAATACTGCCTGGGCGTTAAAATCCTGCCTGAAGTTGGCAAGCAAATCTGAAATACGCGCATGACGCGCTTCAGTTTTTTCGTCTACTTTTTCAGGTGGGAAGATGGTTCGAACCAGCCCAAGTCCACGTTCAACGGAATCCAAAAAATCAGCAATCGGGACTGGCTTATTAAACACAGCCAATGCTCCCGCATTCAACATTTGTTCACGCGTTTTGCGCTCACTAATACCGCTGATTAAGATTACTTTTACTTCTGGATGACGAGCACGAACCTTATGCATTAACTCTACGCCATTCATGCCGGGCAAAAGAAAATCTGTAATCAACAAATCGATTTTCTTTCTAGACGATTCGAGCATGGCCTCTTCCCCTGAAGGAGCTTCCAATATCTTTAGTTCGGGCTTCTTCAGAGAATCAAGTGTGGAGCGCAATAACTTGAGCACATCTCGATTATCGTCGACCAACAGAATAACGTGTTCCATGTTTTACCTATTTTGCCAACCAGCAAGCGACCCAGTGATTGGGAGCTGCTTCGCGGAATTCAGGTTCCTGTTCGCTACAGATTTTTTCGGCAATCGGACAGCGGGGATGAAAACGGCATCCCGTTGGTGGGTTCAATGGGCTGGGAACATCGCCTTTTAATACAGTTCGTTGGCGCTTCGACTTCGGGTCTGGTACTGGAATGGCCGACATCAAAGCTTTTGTATAAGGATGTAACGGATTTCGGAATAGTTCTTCACGATCTGTCAGCTCAACCATCTTACCGAGATACATAACTGCCACGCGATCAGAAATGTGTTCAACAACGCTTAAGTTATGCGCGATGAATAAATAGGTTAATCCGAATTCTCGTTGTAGATCTTTAAGAATATTCAAGACTTGTGATTGGATGGAAACATCCAAAGCTGAGACTGGCTCATCGCAAACGATAAAGTCGGGGCGCAATGCCAAGGCTCGGGCAATCCCGATGCGTTGGCGTTGGCCACCTGAAAATTCATGGGGATAACGACGGGCGTGATAATCCTCAAGTCCCACTTTCTTGAGCGTATCAATCATGAGATCGTAGCGTTCCTGACGTGTGCCAATGTTATGGATATGTAGCCCTTCCATAACGGATTCACCAATTGGAACACGCGGATCAAGAGAGGCATAGGGATCTTGAAAAATAATCTGCATATGGCGGCGAACATCTTTTAAGTCTTTGCCACGCAATTTCAGAATATCTTTACCATCAAAGTTAACCGCACCTGAAGTAGGTTCCACCAAGCGCAGCATGGATCTACCAATTGTGGTTTTACCACAACCAGATTCACCCACCATCCCAAGGGTTTCGCCTCTTTTCACCGCGAAGGAAACATCATCCACTGCCTTCACGTGGTTTACCACTCGCTGCATGATGCCTGAGCGAACAGGAAAGTATTTAACAAGATTTCGTACTTCTACAATGTTTTCTGCATTGGTTGTTTCGTTTGTTTGGCTCATATGCGCTTTGTCTCCGGGAAAATGATTATTTCGCCTGCAATGGCGCTTTATGGCCTTCGGCATCTTGATACAACCAGCAGCGAACAAGATGTCCTTCGGCAGATTCTCTTAAATCAGGTTTAACTTCAGAACAAATCTTCAAACCAAATTTTTCGCGGGCAGCACAGCGAGGAGCAAAGCGGCAACCCGATGGCAAGTTCACAAGATTTGGCACGCTTCCTGGAATCACATCCAAGCGTTCTTTGATTTGTCCAAGAACAGGGATGGAACCAATCAATCCTTGTGTATAAGGATGTAATGGGTGTTCAAACAACAAGTTTACTTCTGCCTGTTCAACCACTTCTCCAGCATACATCACAGCCACGCGCTCACACATTTCGGCAACTACGCCCAAATCATGGGTAATCAAAATAACAGAAGTCCCCATCTTTTCGCGCATTTCACGAATCAAATCTAAAATTTGTGCTTGAATGGTCACATCCAAAGCGGTAGTAGGTTCATCAGCAATCAACAACTCAGGGACACAAGCCAACGCCATGGCAATCATGACACGTTGTGCCATACCACCAGAGAGTTCATGTGGGAAAGCCGCAGCACGACGTTCCGCATCAGGAATTCCAACCATTTTCAATAACTCAACAGCACGTTTCTTTCCTGCATCTTTACCGAAGTCTTTATGAATATTCAAAACTTCAGCAATTTGATCATCCACTTGAAACACTGGATTTAAAGCAGTTTGTGGCTGTTGAAAGATCATGGAAATTTTATTGCCACGAATCTTTGTCATCTCGTCTTCAGAGATATTGAGGATGTTCTGTCCATTCACTAAAATTTCACCCTCAGTCACTTTTCCAGGAGGCGCAACCAAGCGCATAATGGAGAGAGATGTCACACTTTTTCCACAACCTGACTCACCTACAATACCGAGTACCTCACCCGGATATACTTCAAAATTTACACCATCCACGGCTCGAACAATACCATCTTCGGTATAAAAATAAGTCTTTAGGTTACGTACTTCAAGTAAAGGCTTTTGATTTGTTTTGGCCATGGCCAGCTCCCGGATTTGGAATGGGCGAATTATACATCGTCTTGCAGTAATTCCAAGGCAAAAAAACAACCTATTGGGATGGAATCGCATAGTCTGGAGAACCGTATAAGGCGCTCCAGCCGTTCAAAACCTGCTCCGAAGGGTATGTAAGCCTTTGATAAACATCTGTATGTGCAACACGGTACAGGGGAATCATCGGCAAGTTTGACATTAATAAAGATTCAAATTGTGAAATTTCTTTTTTCGCTACTTCAAGATCGGACTCAGTTGCCAGCGCATCACACATAGGCTGGTAACTGTCACTGTTATTCAAAAACACGGTCCCAGTCCCAAACCATTGACACATATAAGCGGGGTACTCACTTAAGCGCCAACCCACTATCGCCATATCATATTTTTTTGAGCTATATACTGCATAAACAATATCATTCAAACTTGCTTCCTGGACGGAAACAGAAAGCCCTAAGTATTGAGCCTGCCCGGCAATATACTCCGCGGCAGAAGCACGCAATGCATCTTCTGAACTAGGTGGAGCCAATAAACTCATCTCAGGAAGTAAGGTACCGTCAGCGCTTGTCAGCCCGCTACCTGCATGAGTTCCATCAGGTTCTTGTGTCCATGTGTAACCAGCAGTTTTCAATTGATTCACAGCTTCTTGAATTCGAGCCGTATGATCCATGCCTACGCAGGTATCTTTGACATTTTCATCATGCCATTGAGTTGAAAGAATAAACACTTCCAAAGGGAAAGCCTGGGATTGAAGAACTTGACCTACAAGTTCATTTCTATCCAGCATACAACTTAGCGCCTTGTGCAAAGCTGGGTTAGATAAATTTTCTTCAAAAGGGTTGAATACTAAAAAGCGAGCACTTGAGGTTGGACTAGTCGCTTTCCCTGTACCTCCTAATACGTTATCAGGAGAAAGAATAAAGTCCACCTCTCCCTTTTGGAAAGCAGACTGTGCATCGTTTATATTTTCAAAAGGCAAGTAAATTGCGCGGTCAAAATTTGACTTTAGAAAAGGAAAATCTGGATTAGCCTTATTAACCCAATGATTATTTTGTTTTCCATCAGGAATCCACGACCCAAGCGTGGGCTCATTCTTGCCATCAAGAGCATACAAAGATTGATGAGCCAATTCGATTTTCGAATTTCGCTCAACCATCAACTTATCGAGTGTATTTTTGGCATACGTTAATTCAGCTTGTTTCTTCCCCAAGTCTCCAGCAGACTGATTATTTTGTCCGTTGAGGGCTTGCGCAGAAAGGTCATCTACACGTGCTTGAACCGTAGCAAGATAAGCACGTGCAGTTTCAATATCATTGTTTAATTTCGCATCAGGCAAAAGGCTTGAGGATTTGGAAAGTAAGGGTTCCCAAAACGCTTTTTGAACAATCGGCCCTTGCAAAGCACCATACTGCCATGCTTCTATATTAGGTTTTTGTTTGAAAAAGAATTTAACGGTAGCTACATCCAGTGCCTGAACATGGTCAATTTCATCTCGTGGATAATACACAGCCCAGTCGTAACCAAGTTCGAAAGACAAAGCGGTATTGACTGTAAATTCAACATCCGAGGCTGTAAAAGGGAAACCATCTGTCCATTTCAAATCTGTGCGGAGTTTTACCGTAGCAGAATATTGTTCTCCCTCTTGAACAATCGCTGATGGGAACCCACCAGCCGCCATAGGTTGAAACTCAAACGATGGAGGTGCAAGATGATACAGCCGCGGCCAGTATTCGGAGCGCAGAGCGTAATCCACATAACTGGCGCCAGTTGTATCAAACAACTGCCAAACGTTTACATCTTTTGGGTTACCAATTAACGCAAACTTAATTTCAGGTGCATGCGCAAGTGTAGGTGTTGCAACAGGGGCAGGAGTACTAGTAGCAACCGAAACAGGCTGAGGCGCGCACGAAGCGAAAATAATTGTTAGAGTAACTAACAGGAAAAAGCGTCGCATTTTTATTTTTTGCACGCTTCACCCTTGTCAATCGCTTCTATATTCCAAAGTGGGTTGGCTGTTGGGTCGAGATCAAAATTACAAACATCAGGTCGAGCTACCGCCACACGCAAGCGATAATATAAAGGAATAGCAGGCAAGTCTGTTGAGAATTTAATTTCTGTTTGACGATAATTATCAATATAAGCTTGTTCACCAGGTACGGCAAATTGAGCAGCATGACAAGCCGCATCGTATTCAGGATTTTTATACCCAGTGACATTGGTGCCAATCCACGAGTTGGCTGCTGATGGAATTTCTTCTGTAGTAAACCAACTACATGGAGGTTCAATTCCATTCACTCCCATCGCATACTCAATCATGTCGAAACGACGGCCAAACAACAAGCCATTCGGGCCAGAGGCATATAAATCATTTTGTGAATAGTATTGAACGTTAAGCCCAATTCCACATTGAGCCAATGACTGTGTCAAAATATCTACAACCTGTCTGCGTTGGGTTGCAGTGGTTGTGAAGTAGTTAAGCTGAAGTGGGGTGTTAGCGGCAACGTTAGCCACACTGACTGCCACCCGTGGCGTAGCTGGGTTTCCATCTGTATCCTTCCAGCCTGCTTGTTCCAGCAAAGAACTTCCTACACTGGGGTCAAAAGGAATTGAGGAAATATTGGGATCGTAAAAAGGATGTTCAACAGGAATATAAGTGGTTGGGACAGTTGTAAGGCCAAACAAAACATTATTGACAACAGATTGACGGTCAAGACAATATGCAATTCCTTGCCGTGTGTGTGCATCTGAAAAAATATTTTGACGATCTTTTTGAAATAAGGTGTCATACCCATCGTCATACGTTGCTGGTGTTAATCCCAATCCCAACCATTCAATCGTCATACCAGGAGTAAAGAACGCTTGGAGTTGTTCACTATCCTGCATTTGCTTTAGTAAGCCAACCTGGCTATCGAGTTTAACCGTCGGGTCAAGAATATCGCAACGCCCAGCTACCAACTCACTTAAGGCAGTATTGGGGTCTGCAATAAAACGAAAGTTCAACTTATCAAATTTTGGATAGCCATCTGTCGTGCGGAAGTAATAAGGATTCTTGGTTAAGGTGATATGGTCACCTGCAATCCATTCCTGAACTATATAGGGTCCCCAACCTGCAGGGGTACGAGATGAAATATCAACTGTGGTTAATTGATTTACAGGGAATTGACTCCATAGATGTTTGGGAGCGGGTGGCCAAAAGTTTGTGGCAAATGTAGAGTCAATAAAACCAGGTTTTCCCCACCATTGAATTGTGTTTTCATCAGCCGCCTCATAGGTTTGAGTACGGTCTAACAAAAACGTATTGGTCGTTGCACTTGGATCTGAAGCGAGAGTATATGCATAAATTGAGTCATCGGCCGTCAGAGGTGTTCCATCTGCCCAAGTGATATCTGGACGAATGCGGAAGGTCACCACCATTTGATCCATTTCAAGTGGGGTCGTACCATCATACGTGATGACACAATTATCAGCGCGACAACTGGCAGGGCGTACTTTCACCCCTTGCGCTAACAGCACGACATTCCCACTCGCATCTACAATCTGACCTCCGGCCTGCACCGGCGTTTTGACAATTTGCGCATCTCCATTTTCTAGTAAAGGCAATTGGGTAAGAATAACAGGTTGATATTCATAACCGAGTGTGTCAATTGGGCCATCATAAACTGAGGCCAATACGCTACGGGCAGCAGCATTGGGCCCGCCAAAGGGATATAAAGTATTTGGCTCTTCTCCCAAGCAAACATTTAACTCACGTGGCGCAGGGGTGGCAGTAGGAAGAGGCGGAAGTGTTACCGTGACGGTTGTTGGAACTTCTGTCTGTGCTGCGGGAATAATACAGGCAGAGATTAATAAAACCAACAAGACTATGAAACAAACAAGCAGATGCTGTCTCTTGATTTTTTTATTCATACATCATCCTTTTCTCAAAAAGCGCATCCACCAATTATACAAGAAGCCACTTATGCAGTTGGCTTCTTTGTTTACGATTTATTCTTTTGTAAAATTCGAGCAACAAAAAAGAGCAGGGCGAAAACTATTATGCCAATGATTAAAGCAAGGTACGGTTCAGTTGTTTTTGAAGATACAGGTTGAGGCGTTGGCGTCGGCTGAGGTGGACCGACCCGCACCAGGCTTGCGTTTGAATCGTTCAATTCCACTGAGTTATCCCATAGTTTGTTTTCATAAAGAATAAAAGCGGTCACCTGCCACGCCTCATCCTCTTTTAAACTACCGGGTTTCCAAAATGGCATTGCCGCATGGATATAAGAATGTAACGATGCGGCAGTTTCAAATTTTTGTAAAGTCCCTGCGCCAATGACAGCAGGGATATAGGTTGGAATCGTAAATCCATTGTCATAGGGACGTTGTCCGTGACAGCCTGATTTCCAGCAATTTTGATCTTCAACAGGATAAGTACTACGAAACTCATCCGTTAATCCTTGACCACGATCTCCGTGACAAGGTAAGCATGACAGCCAATAAACATGCCTGCCATAATCAATTTGTGTAGGAGAAGGGGGAAGGGTTGGTTCAGCCAACCGATCAGGGGTGGGCGTCGCAATTATAGAAGATTGCGTTTTGCCAACATCGAAGAATAGCCCTGCAAACAGCAGGGCTATTCCGATACTAATAAGAAAACGAGGGTAACGCACAGAAATTATGTTTTGCCACGCATGCGTGGGTCAAGCACGTCACGCAAAGCATCGCCAATCAAGTTCCAACCCATTACGTAAAGCACAAGAACAAAGCCTGGGAATACGATGATATACCAGTATGTATTGAGGCTGGTAATCCAGTTACGTGCAAATGAAATCAATTGTCCCCAATCAGCGTAACCGATTTCAGCACCAATTCCAAGGAAGGAAAGGCCTGCGAAACTCAAAATCACATCACCAATTGCAAGAGATGCCAAAATAATGGTGGGAAAAATCGCATTGGGAAGAATATGCTGGAAGAGGATGCGACTATCCTTTACTCCAACGACGCGGGCAGCCAAAATGTAATCACGCTCGCGGACAGAGAGGATATCTGCACGAATAAAGCGCGCGTAGCCCATCCAGCCAAATGCTATTAACGCAATCATCACAGGTATTGTACTTTTTCCAAGAGTAGGGGTTAATACAGCAGCAAGAATCAGCGCAGCCAAGATGCCTGGCAAAATAGAGAGTACATCCACAATACGCATCAACACCATGTCAACAATTCCGCCATAATAAGCGGCAATCGCGCCATAGATAATTCCGATAATCACTGTGGAGAAGGTCACCAAAATACTGGCTACGAAAGCAGTACGGGTACCCCAAATCACACCGTAAAAAATATCATACTGTCCTTCAGAAGTGCCCATGATATGCACCCATTTGGTCTTCCCGGTTAATGGGGTGTACCAGAAAGGTAAATCAGGGACGTTCCTACGCCATTCAGCACCGACAGGTTGTGGATCAGACTTGAATCCATCACGAGGAATGGAGTATGGGTCATTCTTATTCACCGGTGGAATAATCACCGGAGCAAAGATGGCAACCAAGACAAATAACAATATGATGGTTGAACCAGCGATAGAAGCTGGCGTTTTTATCAACCCAAGAAGAATGCGGTAATTGTCAGGTCCGAGAAAACGTTCTACTCGCCCAATATGACGAGTGGAGACCGTATCACGAAGCATGCTATTATCGCCGGAGGGAATACTCTGAGCCATATTAATCTCTCCTTTTGTTATGAAAGACGTACGCGTGGGTCAATGAATGCATACATCACATCAATGACCAAAGCTGCGACAATGAGGATTAGGCCATCAAAGAGGGCAAATCCAAGCATCGCAACAACATCGAGACTGGTTGCTGCTCGAGCAGCAGCAGAACCAATACCGGGGAAGTTAAAGACTGTTTCCGTGATGACTACACCACCCAGCAAACCAACGATACTAAAGCCCGCCAAGGTAATTACAGGTAACATGGCGTTTGGTTGGGCATGTTTGAAAATAACATCTCGCTCTGGCAAACCTTTCGCGCGAGCAGTTGTGACATATTCCATGCGCAAGGTTTCAAGCATGGAACCACGAGTCACACGCAGGAAGGTTGCCCAATTGATATAAGAAAGAGTCAAGATGGGCAGGAACATATGTCGCAACGCATCTAAGAAAATATCAAAACGACCATTTAACAACGCATCGAAAGTCAATAAGCTTGTGTAATGATGGAAAGATGCGGATTCAACAATCCGCGAGAAATCATCTGATAGGCGGCCCGGTGGAAACCACTGGTTATTGGCATAGAAAAACAACAACATCAATAAGCCAAACACGAACGTGGGAAACGATGTTCCTAAAATACTAAAAACACGTGCTAATTGGTCAATGAATCCATTATGGTGAACAGCAGCCTGTACACCAAGCCAAATTCCAACCAATACCACCGGGGCAATTGCCCAAATTGTTAAATCCAAAGTGTTGGGGAAGCGGCGAACAATTAATTCAACCACAGGTTGTGAAGCAGAACGGGAATAGCCAAAGTTGCCAAAAAGAATACCGCCCTCGCGTTCGCCACTTACGGAATCTACCTTACCAACAAGCCAGCGCCAATATTGAACATAAAATGGCTGATCAAAGCCATATCGTTTGATCAAAGCTGGGATGGCGTTCTCATTTTTGGGGAAATCGCGTATATACAGAGCCGTACGTTCAACTGGTTGCAGGAATTGCAACATGACAAAGATAAGCAAGGTCACCCCAAATAACAATACAGGGACCAGTAACAAACGACGAATAATATAGTTAACCATTTAACAACCTCATTTCACGAAGGGTTGAATTCTAACTTCCAGAGTAAAAACGAATTTGATTTCATTTTCACTATGCAATCTAGAATATCCGGGAGCTTGTTGCCAAGCTCCCGGACTTTTTACTTACGTACCGGCTTAGTCTTTGTAGATAGTGTAGTAGTAGTTGCCGGGGAAGATCGGGTTCAAGATCACGCCTTCAACCCAACGTTGTGAGAAACCGTGACCAGTTGCGAGAACCAAAGGAGTACCGACAGCTAAGTCGTAATAAAGCTGATTGGCTTCCTTGTAGATTTCAGCGCGTTTGGCGGGATCGGTTTCAGAAACGCCACGGGTGAGGATGTCTCTAAACTGAGCCTTCACATCATCAGGAAGAGCCTGGCGGCCACCATATGTACCGGTGGTGTAGGGCTGATACCAGTTGTGTGGATCATGAATGTCTTCGAGCCAACCACCGGTCATAATCGGAATCTGCTTGGCGCGTTGTGAGCGGAGGTAAGCAGGCCATGGCAAACCGAGGGTTTCAACGAGGAAGTTCTCGTTAACCTGGGAGAGGTTACCAGCCAAAATTTCAGCGGTGGTCTGGCGGGTGTTGTTACCCTGATTGTAGGCCATCTGAACGCGGAAACCGGTTGTCCAAACATCACCTTCAGGATCGTCACCAGCAGCGATACCATCTTTGTCTACATCGGCTAACTTGAATTCGGCAGCAGCCTTCTCAAGGTCAAAGGTGTAGTGAGGGGTGTCAAGGAAGAAGCCGGGCATGCCAGGCAAGGTGAGTTGGAAGGACTGAACAGCTTCGCCATTGTAAACGTCGCTGATGAAAGTATCCCAATCAAATGAATAGGCAAAGCCCTTGCGGATATGTTCATCGCTGAAGAAGTCAGCAGGAATACCATTTCCATCAAGTGTGCCGGAACCAATGTAGGGGTTCGGGCTATCAGCAGAGGTGGCAATATTCCAGTTGTATAGAATTACATCCTGGCTGATGCCTGGGCGACCCAAGCGAACGCGGAAAGGTTGATTGGCATCAGTTTCCTGACAATCATAAGCGTTGGTTTCAATGCTGAAAACACACTTTTCGCCAACGAGTTCATCCATCTGGGAGCGGTTCGCAGTGGGGACCACTGTGAGGTCGGCATCACCAGCTTGCATCATGGTGAAACGGGTACCCCATTCTGGAACCTGCTTGAGAACAACACGTTCAAGCTTGGCAGGTTCACGCCAGTAGGAGTCATTGCGGACTAAATCAATTTCTTCACCATTGGCAAATTTATCCAATGTGAAGGGGCCGGTACCATTAGCAATGGTGCTGAATGGATCATCAGCAGAAGCCATACCATAGTAGTTCTGCCAAGTATCGCAGGAACCATCCCAACCACCGTTTTCAACAACCCATTCCTTGTCCATCACGGAACCCCAGGTCTGGGAAATGGTGGCGAGGAAAGGACCCCAAGGCTGAGCCAAGGTCATGGTGACGGTGCCAGCAGCATCGTCAGCTACGATTGCAGCTTGTACTTTTTCGCAGGCGGCCTTTACAGTGGCTGCGTCAGCAGCGATGATTCCATCGCGGTTGTCATAGAGGTTACCCTCAGGATCAACCAACAAGGAAACATCATCATTACCAACACCAAAGAAAGGTTCAGCAAGCAACCATTGCGGGGAGGAAGTACCACCCTGCAATAAACCACGCTGGAAGGAGTAAGCAACATCTGACGGGGTCATATCACCACCCTGGTGGAATTTAACACCAGAGCGAATCTTGAAGGTATAGGTTGCGCCATCGGCAGAGACGGTGGGCAATTCTTCGGCCAACATGGGCACGAAGGCATCAGTCTTGTCCCCATCATAGAAGACGAGGGTTTCATACACGTTCTGGATGATTTCACCAGAAGCGGTGTCATAAGCAAGTGCTGGATCGAGGGTATCGATACCAACTTCAGCTTCTGCAACCACAAAGGTGTTGGGGTCAGCGGATTTGAAACCACCAGCAGCAGGAGCGCTTGTAGCGCCAGCGGCGGGGGCTTCGGTTGCATTACCAGCAGGTTGAGTGGCTTGTCCACCACCACAGGCCGCAAGGACCATGCTAGCGATGACAAGAAGGCTCAATAAAGCAAAAAATTTACGCATCTTTCTTCTCCTCACAAATTTTAGAAGGTTCGAATAACAAACTTACCAATCAAGAGGGCATAGGTTACATATAATGTACCTTAGGCAAACCACCTCCTTTCAAGTTTCAACATCTATTATTCTATTTAACTAAATGACAGGCCACGAAGTGGTCTGGTTTTACCTCACGGAATTCTGGACGTGATTCAGCACAAATCTTGTCAGCAATGGGGCAACGAGTGCGGAAGCGGCAACCAGAAGGCGGATTCACTGGCGATGGGACATCCCCTTCCAATAAAATGCGCTGACGTTTCGCATCAGCAATTGGATCCGGGATGGGAACAGCTGATAACAAAGCTTGTGTATAAGGATGTAAGGGAGTGTCATATAACTCATCACGCCCCGCCAACTCCATCACAACGCCCAAATACATAACAGCAATTCGTTTGCTAATATGACGCACCATGGAAAGATCATGTGCGATAAATAGATAGGTCAGGTTAAATTGTTCTTGCAATTCTTCGAGAAGATTTACTACTTGAGCTTGAATGGATACATCCAAAGCAGAGATCGGTTCATCACAAACCACAAACGATGGCTGAAGTGCAAGAGCACGAGCAATACCAATACGTTGACGTTGACCACCAGAAAATTCATGTGGATAACGGGTTGCAAAGGCTGGGTTGAGATTTACTAACTCTAGCAAATGCTCAACTCGTTCTTGAATTTCCTTACCAGTCGCCACATTGTGAACAACCATCGGTTCCCCAACAATGTCTGCCACGGTCATGCGTGGATTTAAACTGGCATAAGGATCCTGGAAAATCATCTGAATGCGACGGCGTGTTTTGCGTAATTCTTCGCCTTTGAGATCAACCAGATTGATGCCTTCAAAAAGAATGCGACCTGCAGTAGGTTTATATAACTGTAATACAGTTCTACCTGTTGTAGATTTACCACAACCAGATTCACCCACGAGACCTAATGTTTCACCACGTCGTATTTCAAAAGAAACACCATCTACCGCATGCACTGCCCCAACCTGACGTTGAAAAACGCCACGGTAAATTGGGAAGTGCATCTTTAAATCTTCAACCTTTAACAGAACTTCATTCTGTGAATTCATTATCGGCTTCTCCCTGTCTTGGTATCCACCCAGCATGCAACCTGGTGTTCACTTGAAACCGGAGTCAACATTGGGTTTTCCTTCCAACAACGTTCCATTACCCATTTACAACGAGGGGCAAATGGACAAGCAGAAGGTTTTTGATATAACACAGGCGGCTGACCTTCAATCGAGAACAAGCGACTACGAGCTTGTGCATCCACACGGGGCAGACTTCCCATCAAACCGATGGTATATGGATGAGAAGGATTCGCAAACAAATCTTTTACAGAAGCTTCTTCAATAATAAAGCCACCGTACATAACAATTACGCGTTGAGCCAAGCCAGCGACAACACCAAGGTCATGGGTAATCCATACAATAGCCATACCAAGGTCGTCGCGTAAGCGTTTGACCAATTCCATGATTTGCGCCTGAATGGTTACATCCAAAGCGGTGGTGGGTTCATCAGCAATTAAAATTTGTGGACTGCAGGCAAGTGCCATAGCAATCATTACACGTTGACGCATACCGCCAGAATATTGATGTGGATAATCATTCAATCTTTCTTTTGCGTTCGGAATCCCCACAATGGAAAGCAATTCAGCAGCACGTTCACGAGCTTGAACTTTTGTCATGCCAACATGCAAAATAAGCGGCTCTTCCAACTGTCGTCCAATCGTAAGCACTGGGTTCAAGGAAGTCATTGGATCTTGGAACACCATACTAATTTGTGCACCACGAACATGACGGATTTCTTCCTTCGACATCTTGAGAAGATCTTGCCCCATAAAAAACGCTTCTCCCGCAGTTACTTTTCCTGGAGGAGAAGGAATCAAACCTAAAACGGAAAGCATGGTTACACTTTTGCCACAACCACTCTCACCTACAACACCCAAAGTCTCCCCTTCTTTCAATCCAAATGAAACACCATTTACTGCGTGAACAATCCCGTCCGGGGTCTTGAATTCAGTTTCAAGCCCTTTAATATCTAATAAAAGATCAGGCATCCGTGAGATCCTTTTCTGGATTGGAATATGGTCATAAAGCGACCAAAATTATACCTAATTCCCTAAGAGCGTCAACTGACATTGCTCATAAAGGGGATTTACCAGTCATATTACGACGAAAAATGCTTCTACGGAAGGGGAAACGTACCATCCTAGAGAACTGTTTTTTTAGCCGACAGGAAAACCGCGCTTCGCCCCTCTCCGAAGCCTGCTACCAGACAATTTGCACATCTCTATCATTGACACCCCCCACCGCATAACATAGAATCAAAAAAGCAATCCATCATTTTTCCAAGGAGCAACTTATGTTAAAAGAATTCAAAGATTTCGTCATGCGTGGAAACGTGCTTGACCTGGCAGTTGGTGTAATCATCGGTGGTGCGTTTGGGAAAATCGTGGCATCCCTTGTCACCGATATTCTCATGCCGTTGATTGGTTTAGTGCTTGGCGGTATTGACTTTAGCAAGTTGGAATTTGCCGTTGGTTCCGCAAAAATCACTTACGGCGTATTCATCAACAACGTTATTGACTTCCTTGTCATTGCATTTGTTATCTTCTTAATTATCAAAGCAGCCAATTCTGCAAAAAAGCCAACTCCTGCAGCGGCTCCCGCGGAAGCTACCACCAAAGAATGCCCTCATTGTTTCACCACCATTTCCATTCACGCCACACGCTGCCCAAACTGTACCTCTGAATTAAAAATCGCCAAAGCTACAAAGAAATAAAAAATCACTCAAATAGGGGCTTTGCTCTGCTCTGTCGGGGGCTTAGCCCCTGACAGAGTTTTTAATTAACCCATAATGAATTTTCTCGATAAACTTAACCCACAACAAAAAAGCGCAGTCACAGCGGCAGATGGCCCCGTTTTGGTCATCGCAGGCCCGGGGTCTGGAAAGACGCGGGTATTGACTCAACGCATCGCCTATCTCATTGCGAGTGAAGGAGTCCGCCCGTGGCAGATTCTTGCAGTCACATTCACCAACAAAGCCGCAAAAGAAATGCAAGAACGCGTCAACGGGATGCTGAATTCGCAGGCTACGGAAGGCATCATGCTGGGAACCTTCCATTCCATTTGCGCGCGCATCCTTAGGCGTGAAGCTGAACATCTCCCCGTTGAAACCAACTTTGTTATTTTTGATTCAGACGATCAGGAAAGAATCGTCAAAGCAATTATTCGTGAATTTAATTTGAACGAAAAGTTATATCGCGCCGCCAGTGTTCACGCCTCCATTTCGCGGGCAAAGAATGAATTGGTGGGCGCAGAAGATTATCCAATTAACACCTACCGTGATGAAGTTGTTAAACGCGTTTATGCTGAATATCAAAAACGCCTCATCTCGATGAACGCAGTTGATTTTGATGACATTCTGGTTTACACCGCGCGCCTGCTGGAAGATACCCCTTCTGTGCGCGATAAATATGCCCAACGCTTTCGTCATGTGCTGGTCGATGAATTTCAAGACACCAACATTGCTCAATATGCTTTGGTAAAACAACTCGCTTCTTATCACAAAAATATTTTCTGCGTCGGTGACCCAGACCAATCGATTTATGCTTGGCGCGGCGCGGACTATCGAAACATCCATCGCTTTGAGCAGGATTACCCAGGCGCTCAAACCATTTTGCTTGAACAAAATTATCGTTCTCATCAAAATATTTTGGATGCCGCGACAGGTGTCATTGACCGTGCCCGAAACCGCAAGAAGAAACGGCTCTTCAGTGATCGTGGCGTGGGCGACCGTATCTTCTTTTATGAAGCACGAGATGATTATGGCGAAGCGTCCTTTGTGGTTGATACCATTGCTCAACTCGTTGCCTCCGGCCAATTTGAACCGCGCGATTGCGCTGTCATGTATCGTACCAATGCCATGTCACGTTTAATTGAAGAAGCATTTCTACAAGCACGTCTTCCTTATAAATTAGTTGGCGCTCAACGATTCTATGGTCGTCGTGAAGTCAAAGACATGATTGCTTTTATGCGTCTTGTCCACAACCCCGCTGACGAAGCCAGCCTCGACCGCATCATCAACGTCCCGCCACGCGGCATTGGAGAAAAAACATTAACCACCTTGCATGTGATTGCAAGACAAGACAACAAATCACCCAGCGAAGTTTTACTTGACCTTGCTCATGGGGCCGATTCAAAATATTACAAATCTTTCACTGGCCGTGCCGCATTGCCCCTTGCCGATTTCGGTGGCATGCTCGCCAACTGGCGCGCACTTGCTGCCACGCGCACCATCCCAGAGCTTTTTGATCGCATCGCTACTGATATCAATTACAAAGATTATGTAAAAGAAGATGAGTCAGAAGAAAGCACAGACCGTTGGGAAAACGTACTCGAGTTGCATCGTCTCGCAGATGAGTACGCCACACGCACTATGGATGAATTCTTGGAAAACATCGCACTCATCGCCGATCAAGATACTATTACCGATGCGAATGCACCTACGCTCCTCACATTGCATGCCGCCAAAGGGTTGGAATATAGCGCAGTCTTCATCGTTGGTCTCGATGATGGCATCATTCCACACAGTCGTTCCTTCGATGAACCTGAACAAATGGAAGAAGAACGTCGCCTCTTTTATGTAGGAATCACGCGTGCAAAAGATAAACTATATCTATTACGCGCCATTCAACGTGGCGGACGTGGTATGGCAGAAGAAACCTATCCCTCACGTTTTCTGGAAGATATTCCTGAAAGTCTATTGGTTGGGAGAACCAGAACAGGACGCACCACCATGAGTGGCGCACCTTCGGAAACAAAATGGTCGCTTCCTTCTTCGCCGAAAGCTGCTCCTGTGACAACCAACAAATACAAAGCTGGGACTCGCATCAAGCACCAGGTATGGGGCGAGGGCATTGTCCTCGATAGCAAAATGCAAGACGGCGATGAAATTGTGGATGTAGTTTTTGAATCTGTTGGCATCAAACGTCTTGCTGCCAGTTTGGCAAATTTGACAATTATTTAACTTTTAGGGAAACAACCTGTTTCCCTAAAAAACAAGGAGCTTCCCATGCAATATACCAACCTCGGAAAAACTGGATTAAAAGTCTCACGCTTATGCTTGGGGATGATGACCTATGGCTCAAAGAAATGGCGTGAATGGGTATTGGAAGAAAAGGAAGCCAAGCCTTTCATTCAACGAGCCTTGGATGCAGGCATTAACTTCTTCGATACAGCCGATGTATATTCTCTTGGTGAAAGCGAAGTCATTACCGGTAATTTACTCAAGGGAATTAAGAGAGAAAATGTAGTGGTAGCCACCAAGGTATTCAACCCCATGAGCGATGAAGTCAATGATCGTGGTCTCTCTCGCAAACATATCATGGACTCAATTGACAACTCCCTCAAACGCCTGAACATGGATTATGTCGATCTCTATCAAATCCACCGTTGGGACTACAACACACCCATTGAAGAAACAATGGAAGCATTGAACGATGTTGTCCGCGCTGGCAAAGCCAGATACATTGGCGCTTCCTCCATGTTTGCGTGGCAGTTTATGAAAGCATTGCATGTCTCCGAAATAAACGGCTGGGCGAAGTTCGTTTCCATGCAAAATCACTATAACCTTGTATATCGCGAAGAAGAACGCGAGATGATTCCGTTGTGCAAAGATCAAGGCATCGGATTAATTCCATGGAGTCCCATGGCGCGTGGATTTTTCGCTGGCAACCGCAAGCGAGGTGGTGGCGGTGAAACTACACGTGCGCAGTCTGACCCATTTGCCAATGATTTATATTTCCGTGAAGAAGATTTCGTGGTTGCAGAAAAGGCAGCGGAAGTAGCCAAGAATCACAATGTCACTGCTTCCCAGGTTGCGTTGGCTTGGGTGTTGAGCAAACCCTATATCGCCGCACCCATTATCGGGTCCAGTAAGATCGAGCATTTAGATCAAGCCATTGCTGCGCTTGATATCAAGTTATCAGACGAAGAAGTCAAATTACTTGAATCTGCTTATCAACCGCACCCTGTGTTGGGACATGCCTAATGTTCATTAAGATTTTGTATTTTGGATATCGCACCTATTGTTTTTTTCTAAGGCCCATTCGAATGGGGGTGCGCGTCATGATGATCCAAAATCAAAAAGTGACTTTGATACGACAGACTTATATGCCAGGTTGGTTCATGCCCGGTGGTGGACTCAAACGAGGAGAAACCCTTGAAGAGGCTGCACGTCGCGAAGCTTATGAAGAAACTGGAGCAGAACTAGGAAGTTTGAAATTAATGGGGACGTATACAAGCTTCAAAGATTGGAAGACCGATCACAACATCGTTTTTATTTGCGAAGATTTCAAAATCACAGGCAAACCCGATAAAGAAATCGCTGAGATAAAAACTTTTGCGCTTAATGAACTTCCAGAAGGGTTGTGGCCGGGGCATCTCCGCAGGTTGAGCGAATATCAAGCAGGGATTGAAAATCCACAATTTGGAGAATGGTAATGAACGGAAAACTGCTTTGGGAAATCTTTGTACTTTTTACGCGGGTGGCTATGTTCTCGTGGGGCGGCGGACCGTCTTCGCTTGCATTGATGCAACGAGAAGTGGTGAGCGCGGGCTGGGCCAGCACTGAAGAATTTGCAGATGCCGTAGCCGTTGGCAATGCTTTGCCCGGACCAATTGCTCCACAAGTCTCTGCGTATGTAGGATATAAAATTGCAGGAATATGGGGCGCAATCTCTGCTACAGCAGGCACTGTTTTCCCGACCACCTTATTGATGTTAATCATGGTGGTGTATTTCTTTAGTATCAAAGATAGCCCAGTTGTGTCGGCTATGTTGAAAGCAGTTCGTCCTGTAGTCGTTGGCCTTTTACTTTGGACAGCCTATACCATGGCATATTCTGTATTTAGCGTCAGCAAAGTTGGATGGGGAAAAGGCCTTGCCCAAAGTTGGGATAAAGTCATTATTGCAATCATCGCTTTTGGATTGCTCACATTTACAGAAATCAATCCCGTCTGGTTGGTAGTGGCTGGAGCTATTGTCGGGTTTGTGCTTTATCGTTAACTCTTAGAATAGGGATAGACATATCAGGAGTTCGAGGTCTCACGACTTCGGACTCCTTTTCATTCCCGTTTGGTAAAATACCAGTGAAATCTTTCCTTGGAGAATGTAGATGACCGAAACCCTAAAGATCGTCATCCCGATGGCAGGCTGGGGGACACGCATGCGTCCGCATACCTGGAGCAAACCTAAACCCCTCGTCAGCGTAGCGGGCAAGACCTCCCTTGAACATCTCATGGATATGTTCAAGACATTGCCAGACCCTGAGAATGTGGAATACATTTTTATTGTCGGGCCATTTCTTGGCGAATTGCAGATTCCTGCTTTTATCAAGGAAAATTATCCACAAGTCAAAGCGCATTATGTAGTGCAACATGAAATGAAGGGACAATCTCACGCGCTGCTATTAGCACGTGAATATTTGCATGGACCCATGATGGTATGTTTCTCCGATACCCTAATGGAAACTGACTTTTCTTTCCTCAACAAAGAAACTGCCGATGGAGTAGCTTGGGTGATGCCGGTGCCTGATCCGCGCCGATTTGGTGTTGCTGAATTAAACAATGAAGGCTGGGTAACCCGCTTTATCGAAAAACCACAAAGCATGGAAAATAATCTTGTAGTGGTGGGCTGTTATTATTTTAAGAGCGCAGAAAGACTGGTTGAATCGATTGAAGAACAGATTCAACGCGGGATTATGTTGAAGGGTGAATACTTCCTGACTGATACGATTAGTGTCATGATTGAGCACGGAGCGAAAGTACGCACGAATCAAATCAGCACCTGGTTGGATACTGGAACCATCGAAGCGACTCTGGATACGAATAAAATTATGTTGGAAAAAATCGGTTCAAATGATTTCACTTTTAAACGCTCAAACGTTGAGATTATTGACCCGGTCTTCATCCACCCCAGTGCTGAAATCAGCAATGCAAAAATTGGCCCATACGCTTCGATTGGGGCAAACTGCAAAATTGAGAACTCTCAAATTGCAGAGAGCATCCTTGAGGCTGGTTGTGAGATCAAAGATGTGGCGCTGAGTCGCTCATTGATTGGCAAGCAAGCTACAGTTAAAGGACGAGGCGATGGTCATGTCACTGGGTTGAATGTTGGGGACAACAGTTCAGTCCTTATGTAATATGGAAACCGTTGAATGTCGTTCTGATACAGAATATGCAGAGAGGCCGCTTTCATTATTGTGGCGCGGTTCTCGTTATGAAATCGCAGAGATTATCGCTCGTTGGCACGGACCTGGTGAAAAAGGGTTTCGAGTTAAAACCATTGAAGGCATGGCTTTTGAATTAACGTATCAGGAAGTTTCAGACGACTGGCACGTTCAACCGATATAAAGGAGATTCAATGCAGGAAAAAACCAAAGTGGATCGATTGGCAAAGCGCGTTTCGGGTTTGAAACCCAGCGGTATTCGCAAGTTCTTTGACATTGCAGCAACCATGAAGGATGTCATTTCATTGGGCATCGGCGAACCCGATTTCACCACGCCCAAACCGATTCTTGATGCAGGCATCCGTTCTTTGCAAAACGGTGAAACTCATTACACTTCCAACCATGGCAAGATAGAGTTACGCCAGGGAGTTGCAGACCACATTCAAAAACTATATGGTGTGAAGTATGATGCCGGAAATGAAGTGATTGCAACCGTCGGTGTCTCTGAGGCGCTATACCTCACCTTTACAGCCATTCTTGAACAAGGCGATGAAGTCATCATCCCCACTCCTTGTTTTGTTTCCTATCAAGCCGAAGTGATTCTCGCGGGTGGTGTCCCAATTGAAATTCCATCTCGCGCTGAGAATCAATTCATGGTGGACCCAAACGATATTCGCAAAGCAATCACTCCGCGCACCAAAGTAATTTTTATCGGATATCCATCCAACCCAACTGGCGCAGTAGCAACTCGCGAAGTGATGTTGGAGATTGCAAAGATCGCAGAAGAATATGATTTATTAGTGGTCTCTGATGAAATTTACGACCGCCTTGTGTATAACTTCTCGCATATTTGTTTTCCCTCTTTAGGCGATAGCATTCGCAATCGAACGATTTTGCTCGGTGGCTTTTCAAAAGATTACGCCATGACGGGTTGGCGCATTGGCTATGCCTGCGGACCGGAAGACATCATCAAAGGCCTCGTCCGTATTCATCAGTACACCATCATGTCTGCACCTACTACTGCGCAGGATGCCGCGATTGAAGCCTTGAAAGTTGGCGAACCGTACGTACAAGAAATGGTAACTGAATATGATCGTCGCCGCAAATTATTGGTGAGTGGATTAAACCGCCTCGGCCTCTCGACCTTTGAGCCGCGTGGTGCTTTTTATACATTCCCCAACATCCGCGCTTCCGGCATGGACGATGAAACGTTCTGCCAGAAATTATTGGAAGAGGAACATGTGGCAGTAGTACCCGGCAGTTCCTTCGGCCCTGGGGGTGAAGGATTTGCAAGAGCTTGTTATGCTACAGAATACAGTCAAATTGAAGAAGCCCTACGCCGTATGGAAAGATTTATGAGTCGGCACGGGTAGAGAGTAAAAGTATAGCGAATGAATAAGGGCGAACATAAAGTCCGCCCTTATTTTTTTAATAACAAAAAAGGAAATAATTTCGATGAGTGAAATCAAATTAAGTTGGCAAGACCCAACCTGGTTAAAGCAAGTTCACACATGGATTCATAATGAGGCAAGTAAACATAGTATTCAAATCACAGGTGAGATTGAACAACCGCATATATATCCCTGGTCCACGGTGTTGCGAGTCCCAACCAATGCAAGCAATTTGTTTTTCAAAGCAACTGCCTCAGAGACAGTCTACGAAATTGCATTGACTCAAAAGTTGGCCGAACTATCCAAACTATTTGCCAGAGCTGATTGCAACAGATACAACTCGCGGCTGGATGTTGATGCGCGACGGTGGCGCCTTGCGAGCTCATCCGCCCGACAAAAGATATCACTCCATGGAAGCCAGTGATTGTGTCATTGTCTGAGGTGCAGGTGGGGTGCATTGAGCATGTCCCAGAGTTATTGGCTTTGGGCATCCCTGACTGGAGACTTGCCCATCTCCCAAAGTTTTACAATGATTTACTCGCAGATGTAGACCATATCTTAATTGGGCATCCAAAGGATTAACCGCTGAAGAATTCCAAAAAGCAAAAGAGTATCCACTCGTTTCAATCAAATTTGTACCGAATTAGCTGGATATGGAATTCCTGAAAACAATCAATCACGGAGATTTCCATGATGGCAATGTGAGCTTGGTCAAAGATGGGCGCATCACTTTGTTTGATTGGGGAGATGCATGCATCGCACATCCTTTCATTTCAGTACGCACTTTCTTTGTGAGCATTGAAATTGCACTTGAATTAGATGATTATTCATTTACTCCAGAAATGCAAGAGATGCTTGATATTTATTTTGTACCCTGGCAAAAGTTCGCATCAAAGGAAAGATTACAAGAAGCCTATCTTTTATCACGCTGTGTAGCATCAATCGTCAAAGCCTTGATGTGGCGTCAAACCGTAGCACTGCCCAAGGGTCAGCACGAGAAGAATATGCTCACATTGTCCCAGAGTTATTTCGAGAATTTATGGAGTATGAAAAAGGTTATAAACAAAGGCATGGAAAACCGCATGAAAGCAGTCTATATTAAGCATCATTTCTTTCAAGAGGTTTCCATGAAAATCAAAGTCTTTGTCGTATTTCTAATATTCACCATTCTCTTAACAGCCTGCAAATCAGCAACCCCATTGCTCCCCCATCACGACCACCACTGGGAATACCTTCACCCTTGGTATTGACCAAACTGCAACGATTACAGATGCTGGCTTTACGATTAAACTCATTTCTGTCACAGGAGACCAGCGCTGCCCACTCGGCATGGAATGTGCCATGAGTGGGCCTGTCAGTTTTGGGATTTCTGTTCAAAAGGGTAGTAACACACCCGTAGAATTTGCAATGCAAACTTTTACAGGTGGAGATGGCAGCACTCCAGATTTTCGCATTTGGAGTAACACAAGAGCAGGAGTTTCCGGTTTGAAAATCATCAAAACTGAAGGCAGTTCTACATTACGGGACTACTATTTCAAAAGTTAAGATAACTTCAGAATATCGGATTTCAATTTAGGTCAACATAAATAACAAACCTGCTTTTATGTACATTCAAAACCATCTGTGGTTAAATGCATAAAATTCTGAACTCAGGAGAAATCCATGCAAATCCTTGGCGTTGACGTAGGCGGTTCGCATCAAAGGTGCACCTGCTTTCGATATTGAAACCGGCAAACTGGTTGGAGCAAGACTTCGCATCAAGACTCCCAAAGGAGCAGAACCTAAGCCAGTTGCAGAAATTGTGGCCCAAATCGCACAATCTTTTCACGGCAAGGCCCCATTGGCATTGGCTTTCCTGCCCCAATCAAGAATGGCATTCCCATGATGGCCGCCAATGTGTCACAAAAATGGGTAGGCATCAACGCAGATGAACTATTTTCAACCATTACTGGTTCTCCTTGTAAAGTTGGAAATGATGCAGATGTAGCCGGTTTGGCAGAGATGAAATTTGGCGCTGGGAAAGATCATCCTGGCACCGTCATCATGATCACACTTGGCACGGGAATTGGAACCGCCATTTTCTATAAAGGAAGTTTGCTACCCAATACAGAATTTGGGCATCTTGGAAGTGAAAGGCCGACGCAGAGACTCGTGCGTCCGATGCAGCCCGTCAACGCGATGACCTTTCCTCGAAAAAATACGCCAAACGTCTTAACTCGTTATTTGAGTAACCTTGAAAACTTTTCTGCTCCGACCTCTTCATTATTGGCGGAGGAATTAGCAAAGAACACGAAAAATTTATTCTCATTAGATGTGCAAGCGAAAGTAGTTCCTGCACAATTTCAAAACGAAGCAGGGATTGTCGGCGCGGCATTGTTTGGTCAATAAATAAATATAGAAACGAAAAAGCGGATTCAAAAGAATCCGCTTTTTCGTTTCTCATCTACTTATAATTATGGTTATGGTAAATTTCCAACCAATCCCAAGTCAGGTGCAATCTTGCGCATGGCGGCAATGACATTGGTAACGTGCTCCCAAATATCCACACCCAATTCTTTCGCAGCATGTTCCATTTCATCGCGGTCTGTACCAGCAGCAAAGGCTTTATCCTTCCACTTCTTTTTTACAGATGAAGCTTCGAGGTCATACAATGATTTCGAAGGCCGTACCAATGCCACAGCGGTGACCAGACCCGTCACTTCATCACAAGCAGCGAGAGTCTTTCTACGAGTCGTGTCACGTGGCACACCTGTATGATCGGCATGACTCAAAATATCCTGAATGATATCTTCGCTCACACCACGTTCACGCAGGATTGCTGACCCTGACTGTGGGTGATGTTCCAAAGTTGGGTGAATTTCCCAATCGAAATCATGCAACAGACCAATTAATCCCCAAGTCTCAACATCTTCACCATATTTTTCTGCATAAAAACGCATGGCGGCTTCCACCGAAAGCATATGACGAACCAAACCTTCATTTTTCACAAACTCACGGACAAGAGCTAAAGCTTCACTGCGATTCATTATTCCTCCGGATAAATAGGTTCAAATTGCCCGAGCACAGGCAAGGGTTTGCGCCAATAGACATCATAAATTGAAGCCAGAGTTGCCAAAGTTTCGCGCACATTCCAAATTATTAATGAGAGTCTGCGATAGTGATATTGATTTGATTCAACGCCAGTACTTTTCACACCCAAGAGATTGCACAACACCAAAGCACGAGGTAAATGAAAATCCTGGGTTACCAAAATCGCAGAATTCAATCCAAAAATATCATGCGCGCGATAACAAGTGTCATATGTACGACGCCCAGCATAATCAGAAACAATGTCTTCCTCTGGAACACCCAAACTGATGGCATACTGCCGCATTGAATCAGGTTCGTTGTAATTGACAAAGCGATTATCACCGCTCATCAATAACTTTTTCACTTTGCCAGCTTTATATAACTGCACTGCAATTTCAACACGGTCTCTTAATACAGCAGAAGGAGTTCCATCCGCTTTTACTGCTGCGCCAAAAACTATCGCTACACGTTCCGCAGGGACAGTCTCCACATTAAACGTTCTAGGGTGTGCATATAAGAAGAAAACAAATCTTGGAAAAAGCAAACCAACAGTACCAAAGAAGGCAAGGAATAAAAACAAGTTAAATGCTGCTTTAAATAACACAAATACAGCTTTTCGGAGTTTATTAAACATCGAATGATTTTACAGCAATTTACTTAAGTAAATCAAGCAGGTTCAATTTAGAGGCGCTGACAATTTTACTGAAAGCATCATACATGGTTTCATCAGCCACCTGCAATTCATCAATTCCATAAACGGTTCGAACCGCAGCTTTCCCATCAGGCGTAAGCATCAAATCAATGAAGGCTCGTTGAATCACACGTCGCATCTCAAATGGCAGATTCGTAGACACTGAGATATTTTCATACGGCACTACCGCATCTGTACGCCAAACCACGACCACTTTATCCATCACATCCGGGTAACTGGCTTCCAAAGTAGGTGAGTTTCGTGCATCGATGAACGTCACGCCAAAGTCACAAATATCCGCCGCATAGACAGCTCGCACCACACTCGGTTGACCTTCGAGAAACGCACCACTTCTGGGCGTAACCCCGGCTTGATTCAGCAATCCGAGCGGCAGTACATACCCTGATGGAGAAGAGGCATCGCTCCAACAAGGTTTTTTCTCATCAAATTGTTTCAAGGCTGTGTTCAAGTCAGCAGTGTTTTCATTACGAACTACATCAAAGTAGGAAGTAAATTCACTCTCACGGTTGACAATAAATTGTGCGCCGTAAAACATCTTTCCATCTCGTACACTCGCAAGGATAACCGTCGCCGAACTAGCCTGTTGAGCAAGCAAATATCCAAAAGGGGAAAGTGCCGCAATGTGAGCATTCCCTTTACTGAAAGAATCCAACAAATCTGTTTCAGAAGCAGGAGAAACAGTCACTACCCGGTATCCGGTATGCGCTTCAAGAAAGGCTGCAATCGTTTCACCAGCTACAACCAATTCATCACTGCTATGGGCAGAGGGACCTAAAGCGAGGATCAATGGATTTTTCTCAGTACCAGGCTCGGGCGTGGCCAGAGGCGTCTGTGTCGATAAAGGAATCGCCGCAGAAGTTGGTGTCTGTGTAGGCAAATCGGTTGTCAATCGTACAGGGAATGAACATCCCAACATGACGAATAAAAGAGGAAGGAGAAGTTTTTTCATTTTTTGCACAAGCACAATCATAATGAGGTTGCTATAATAAGACAAGAACTTTTACCTTAGCCCGAAGAGGACAACATGAAAAACACATTCAGCACAATTATGTCCATATTAATACTGGTGGTACTGGCGGCTGGCGTTTATTTTATCGTGCAGACCGTACGCGAAACTGCCGATGCTGCCGCACAAGCTGCACAAGCTCCTTTTCAAGGAATTCAACAAGCGAACCAAACTTTACAATCTCAAGTTTCACAGTTGATGAATCCTACGCCAACCATTATTCCTGACCCTGTTACCCACATCAACGAAATCCGTTCCCTTGCACGCTTGGAGACAATTCAATACACAGTAGAACAAGTTGTCACGGCTGAGGTCAACCAAGGGACTTTGGCTTTCGCTTTTGGTAGCAAAATTCTCATTCAAATGCATGGGACCGTCATTGCTGGCATTGATATGGAAAAAATGAATCCCACGGATATGCAATTACAAGGGGATGTCTTGTATGTAAAATTACCACCTGCTGAAATCTTGACTGTTACCTTGGATGAAAATAAAACCGAAGTTTACACCATTCAAGATGGTATCTTTGCGCAAGTGGATCCAAATTTAGTAATTGACACTCTAAGCACTGGCAAAGATAAAATCACAAGTGCCGCATTAGAAGATGGAATTTTGACTCAAGCACAAAGAAATGCCGAAACTTATTTACAACGCTTCTTCATGGCGCTTGGATATAAAAACGTAATCTTCCAACAATAACGCCTACAGAGTGGATTATTAACTTGCACATTCTCCTTACACTTTTTTGGACTTTCCTAAAGATCAACCTGCTTAGCACTTCCGGGTCGGCGTCTACAGGTTTGTTATATAACGAAGCTGTGGGGCACTTCCTGACTGAGAATCAATTTGTGCAAGCAGTTGGCCTGGCAACCCTTCTGCCTGGCAGTGATGCGCTGCAACTTGCCATGTTCGTTGGTTTTACAGTGGCAGGAATTCCCGGTGGACTCGTTTCACTATTTGCTGCCATTCTGCCCCCCACCATTATCATGTTTGGCGTCGTGACAGTGCTACATCGTATTCAACGCGAAGCCTGGGTCAGCCGCTTTGTAGAAGGCTTGACTCCTGCAGTAGCCATGTTGATATTAACCGTTGCATGGAAAATCTTTCGGGGCAACACAGATACTGCGATGAGCTGGCAATCCCTCGCTTTAGGTGGAGTCGGGTTGGTCGCTTTGTTATTGGATATCCCAGCTCCGTTGGTCCTTCTTGTTTGTGGCATCATCGGGACATTTCTATTTAGATGAACAATATGTCAAATCATCCAGAAACAGAAAACGAACAGCCTGCCAAAACAGGTTCCAAATTCAAAATAGATATGCGGCTATTTTGGATATTTCTCAAGGTGAATCTATTGACCACAGCTGGCCCAACTTCAGTCGGCTTGTTGTATAAGGAAACCGTCGGCTCAATTATGACTGAAGCACAATTTGTAGAAGCGGTTGGCTTTTCCAATTTGGTACCCGGCAGCGAAGCACTTAAGTTAGCCATGTTCATTGGGTATGCTTCCGGTGGATTGCCCGGCATGGCCGCCGCGTTGTTAGGTGCAATTATTCCACCGACGGTCATTATGCTCACGGTTGCTTCTGTGCTTGTGCGCTTCAATGGGCAGGATTGGATGAATCATTTCATCAAAGGTATGAGTCCAGCCGTGGGAGTTTTGCTGGCGTTGGTTTCATGGCAACTGATTCGTTCCTCTAACCCCAAGTTTATTAAATGGCGCACCGTCCTGATTGGTCTGGTTGCGCTGGTCGCTTTAACCGTTTTCAAACTGCCACCACAATATGTATTGATTGGTGCAGGTGTTATCGGATTATTCCTGTTTCGGTAGATGAATATGCAACCTGAATTATTAATCACTACAAATGGATATAAGGGAACCTGGCCTGCGATTGAATATGGGGCGTGGCTGGCAACCGTGATTGACGCAAACATTACGCTTCTAGGCGTGACCGAAAAGCTGAATCCTGCTGCGATTGACGACCACCACCCGTTGGAAGATGTCTTTGAAAAAGCTGTGGAATTGTTTCAAAGCAAAGGACTCAAATACAGTCTTGAGGTCCAGAACGGTGATGCGGAAGAAATTATTCCACGCAGAGTCCGCCAGGGAAATTACATCACGGTGATTGGTCCACTGGGACGCCCACAACTTCGACGGATGCTGATTGGTCGTTCAATTCGTCATTTGATGGAACAAATTGAGAAACCGATTCTCTATGTCCCTGAAATGAAACTGCCATTGAAAAAAGTGTTGATTTGTATCGGCGGTCTTGGGTACGAAATCACGGCTGAACATATTGCCATGCAATTGGCAATGAAAGGCAGATCCGAAGTAACCTTGCTCCATATTGTCCCGCCCATGGATTTGGATTACCCCACGGCGCGAACTGTTCGTGAAAACTGGCAGTCTCTAACAGAGACCAATACCCCCATTGGGAAAAGTCTGCGCCAAGCCTTGGAGATTGCCCAAACAGATGGATTAAATGCGCAAGTAAAAACCAGGCAAGGAAATGTAGTGGAAGAGATTTTGGCTGAGTTGAAGGAAGGAAATTACGATTTGCTTTGTATGGGTTCCCCTTATAGTGCCAATGCACTCCGTCAACTATATACCCCGAATGTGACCGCAGAAATAGCTGAAACTACCAATATCCCAATATTGACAGCAAGGTACAAACGAAAGGAATAAAAAGAGGCCACAAAGATCTCAATCTTTGTGGCCTCTTTTCCATTTCAATAGTTCAGTTTATTTTCTTGTGCTATCAACCTCAGTTATTTTTTTCAATACTGCTTGTTTCATCCACTTCACATAAAATTCATGACGAGGCAACTCTGATTCATCACGAAATTTCAGCAGGTCTTTTCTTGTTAACTCATTTGAAGAGTTAGGTATATCTATCTCTTGTAATACAGCCACGCCTCTTTTTCCTACAATAGCATCTTCAATTCTTTTTCTTTGGCCTGCTGAAAGCGGCTCTGGCAGCTTATCAAAATCAAACCATTCCACAGCTATAGTTTCCCCTTCCTGGCATTTGATATCTCCACCAATTAACCTTGCTGAGAACAAAACAGCATGGACTGGAGCCATATTACCTAATCGAGAATAAACGCCAACCAAACCCGTCAGTTCAACATCTAACCCAGTCTCTTCTTTTGTTTCTCGAATTGCAGCTTGTGCGAAACTTTCTCTGTCTTCGACGCCACCACTTGGCAAAATCCAAGTCTCAAAATCTTCACGCTTTGTTAATAGAATTTTATTTTGATCTATCACTGCAACATTAACTGCCAAGCCAGGCATAGTTTCCTCCTACCCAGTCTGCTTTAAGAAATTTCGCGTCTCTTCAATTTTAGATTTTTCAACTTTTCCAGTTTTCTCCCAATAAGCGAGCAACTGGGTAATGGTCAACACAGCATGGAGATGGAACCCGGCTTGTTCCAGTGACTCCTTTGCACCCGATTGACGATCTACCAAAACAACAACATCTGTTACTTTTAATCCAACCGCTGTCAATTTTTCGATGGCTTCGAATTTACTTCCACCGGTAGTCGCAAGGTCATCAATCACGGCAACAGTTTCACCAGTTTTAAAGTCACCTTCAATCTCGGCTTTGGTGCCATATGTTTTCACTTCTTTGCGGGGGTAAATCATGGGAAAGCTTCCCTGTAAAGAGACTGCCGTTGCAATGGGAATGGCAGCATAAGGCAAGGCCGCAATCCGTTCGAACTTCAAGTTTTTCAAAATCGGCAGGTAAGCCTGTCCGATTTTTTGAAGCAAGCTTGGATACGAAATGATGCGTCTCAAGTCAATATAAATCGGGGATTGCAAGCCAGACTTCAGAGTAAATTCTCCAAACTTAATGCAACCAGCTTCCAACAAGTCGTCAGCAAGAGAGGTTAATGAAGGGTGAAGTTCTTCCATGAAAAAATCCTTTATAAATTTAATTAAGGAGTAGCGGTCGGTACAATCACAGGAGCCAGAGTTGGTGTGGGAGCCAATGTGACACCCAGCAAGCGCGCCAATTCAACATCATATTGATTGTGTAAATCACGTGCCTGAGCAATTCCGGGATTAATTACATTGGGGTCTGTACTAGTCATAAATAACATTAAGGTTTGCACAACCACGCTCATGTGAGCTTGTTGTAGTTTCACCAAATTTTGTAAACAAGGAGGCACCACCTGATCTTCAGAATCGCGTAATAGGCGTTGTAACTCCGGAATGATGGTGACCAATTGCGCTTGTGGCGTATTGGATGCAAGAGATGAGTAATCATCAAACTCGCGCATGATCTTGTTTACTTTGGCTACTTCACCGGGTAAATTTTCAGAAGAACAAAGATCCGGTGTGGAGGTGGGGGCTGGCGTTTCTGTTGCCACCTCTGAGGGTGGCTGAACCAAACATGCCGCCAGAAACAGTGGAAAAATCAATAGGATTGAAAAAAAGCTTCGTTTCACAGGTTTGTCTCCAGAAAAAAAATGAGGGACGGAATGTCTCCGTCCCTCTAATTGTAATCTTGTTACATCTTATTTGCTGACCAACATATATTCACCAGTAATTTCAACAATTGCTTCAAAATGTCCATCAGGACTTGGATAGGCATTTTCCACTTCAGTCCAATCTTGGCCATCCCAAAATAGAATAGCCAGCTTTTGAGGATTGACACCATTAGGAATTGCAAATGAAACCGTGATAAAAGGAGAAACAACCGTTTGCTTTTCGCCATTCTTGAGTAACGAAACACTAAAAGCAGATTGAAATTTCCACTCTCCAGAAAGAGCACCAGGGATTTGGGTATTACTTACAGATTCCAATGAGCCTTCACCATCCAAGGGACATGGGAATATGACACGGTCATCATTGGGGAGCAACAACATGGTGCCAGTGTATTCAGCGCAAAGCAAATCACCAGTCACAGGAATAATATTTAGCAAAGGCTGCTTTCTCTTCTTAAAGCTGTTTACCTTGTTTTGACATTCATAATTAGCAACTTGCAATAAGGTCCCCGTCCCATTAATCAGATTATCACCGCCAGAATTTTCTGTAAACTCAACTCCATATTCCGTAACAGAATGATCTGTATTTACAGCGACACCCATCCAGTTATTTTTAAACGCACTGCAAACTATAGAAATATTTCCGCCATATGTAGATATATCTACACCAAAATCATTGACATGAAGTGTACTAGTAACTCCAGAGATAATTACCTTGCCATTGGAGCTAATTCGAAGGCCGGTGTAATCATTGGCCTGGAACAGGCTTGTTCCGCCAATGAACACATTTCCCATTCCACTATCATTTCGAATGAACACACCTTCATGGTTTCCCTCACCAGAACCTGTTCCGTTACCAATAATGGTTAAATTATCAGCAGTGACAGTACCCTGAGAAAAGATATTAATTCCGTTCTCTCCATTTTGACTGGCGACAACATGATTAATTGAAACATTTCCGCTAGAATCTATTTTCAACCCCATGTTCCCATTGTTTGAAAAATGATTCTTTCCAGAAACAGTCACCGTTCCACTGCCAGACGAATTATCTAAAGAAGCGCCATGACCGCCATTATTTTGAGCATCAACATTTGAAAGATTGATATTCCCAGTAGTAGCGACAACCAATCCATCCCCATTTGCATTCTGAATTTGAATATTTTTTATCGTAACGTCCGCAAACCAATTATTAACAACCAAAGAAGCACCATTAAAAACAGAGGAAGAACCAATTTTAGAACTGCCACTCGTTCCTTTCCAACCACCTTGAATTGTCAAGGCATGTTGGCTCATGGTGGTAAACGAAGCACCATCTAATATAAAGTTTGAGGAGGCTGGGTCGTTTAAATTACTTTGATAACTGGCTTCAATCCAAATCACCCCATCTTGTGATGGTTCATTCCCATCCAAGTATGTCAATAAATTAGCCAAGCTGGTATATGAGGAAGTACATCCATTTGCACCGGGAGTGGGAGCAGAAACTGAAGATGGGCACCATACTGGGTCTCCAGTGAGGATGGCATCTGCCGCAGCTTGTGAAGCCAAAGGTTTGACATCACTATCGACCACAACCACAATGGCTGTGTCAGCAGGGATCTGGTCCAACACCGCTTCAACCACAGGCTGTGAGGTTGGTTCTGCTGTCGGGAGAATCTCCTCAGTTGGAAGCTGAGTCGGCTCCTCCGTTGGAGCAGGAGGCGGGGTGTCATCCGCATAAGCTGTGATCGTCGCAAGCATAGAAATGAGCACAACGACGGTCATAGCATATAAAAATTTACGTCTATAGTGCATAAAACCTCATAATTCCTTGAAATCTGAAGGATTTTACTATTAACAGTGAAGTGGCCTATTTGCAGTCAGTTATCAAAATTAATTCTATTTTTTATAGGAAATTTTCGAATCATCACCTTGACATAATTCAGCGGCTGAATTATGATTTCAGCCAACATAGTCTATTGGTTTAGTAGGAGTTATAGGATTTATGAGAATTTCCAAGCGCGGCGAGTATGGTCTACGGGCCATGATTGCCTTGGCAGAACCCGCTGAGAAAAGCGACGCTCCACAAATGATGCAGATTAAAGAGATCTCGCTTCGCGAGCAAATCTCCCCCAAGTTCCTTGAGCAGATTCTTTTGACACTCAAAAACGCGGGACTCTTGCACAGCAAAATGGGTGTCGGCGGTGGGTATTACCTGGCCAGGTCTGCCAATGACATCACCCTCGGACAAATCTTTCGCGTGTTGGATGGACCTGTTGCTCCCATCAAGTGTGTAAGTCAAATGGCGTACGAGCCATGTGGCTGCCCTGATGAACAGACTTGTGGATTGCGCTTGGCAATGGGCGATGTACGAAATGCCATTGCAGATATTTTGGATAACACCTCATTATCTGATGTGACCAAACGTCAAAGCGCCGTTCGTAAGAAACTTGGCATTAAGTAAATAATAAATAACTTCATAAGGAAGCACATTTTTATTTATCCAAAAAGTATACTAGTACTATAGACTTTGTAATATATAAACAAATTGGAGAAACAATATGAGAAAACAAACTTTAACACTGCTACCTATTCTAATTGTCACATCCTTGGTTTTAGCAGCCTGCGGATCTTCCGCCCCAGCTACAGTTGCCACTGAAACTGTAGCCTCTCAGACTTCTACCGAAGTCCCTACCGTTACATCTGAACCTCTTAGCGGAACAATTGCAGTTTCTGGTGCATTTGCCCTTTATCCCATGATGACCGTTTGGGCTGAGGAGTTCACCAAGCTTCATCCTGATGTCCAATTCGATGTACAAGGTGGCGGTGCTGGTAAAGGTATGACCGACACCATTGCTGGCGCAGTAGATATCGGCATGATCTCCCGCAGTATCAAACCTGAAGAAGAAGCTCAGAACATTTTCTGGGTCTCCGTCACCAAAGATGCAGTCTTCCCGATTATCAATGCCCAAAACCCTGTTGCTAAACAGATTCTCGCCAAAGGGATTTCACAGGAAATTTTTTCCAAGATTTATATCACCGGCGAAATCACCACTTGGGGACAAGTCGTTGGCGATGACACCATCACCGATGAAATCCATGTCTTCACTCGTTCTGATTCATCTGGCGCTGCCGAACAGTGGGCTAAGTTTGCTGGTGGGAAGGCTCAGGAAGATCTTAAGGGCGTTGGCGTAAACGGTGAACCTGCCATCCTCGGCGAAGTAATCAAAGACCCGCTAGCCATTGGCTTCGGCAACTTAAATAGCATTTTTGATTTGAGCAATGGAAATATCGTCCCCGGCATCATCATTCCTCCTATTGATGTCAACACCAATGGTCAGGCAGATGATGATGAAATCTTCAAAGTCAAAGGAGATGCGTTTGCAGCAGTTGCAAATGGAACGTATCCGTCTCCTCCATCCCGCTTTGAAAACCTTGCCACGCTTGGAAAACCCGAAGGTTTAACTCTGGCATTTATCCAATGGATTTTGACCGATGGGCAACAATATCTTGAATCTGCAGGTTTCGTGCCTCTCACCCCTGAACAACAAGCCGAATCACTTGCAAAACTAAAATGAGCCGATTTAATACTTATCTCAACAAACAAACAGAAGGCCGGCAATCCCGGCCTTCTGCCGCGCTTCGGACCCGACAAGATCAGATAGCGCGTCGTGCTTTTTTTATATTTTCATTGCTACCTGTCCTGTTGATTCTATTCGTCACCATTGCACTATTCATCCGCTCCTGGCCGATTATTAGTGCTTATGGATTAAGCGATCTGCTTTTTGGACGAGTCTGGAAACCCAACGATGGTCTATTTGGGTTTTGGCCTTTCATCCTTGGTACTTTTTGGGTCACAATTGTGGGGGTTATACTTTCCGTCCCAGCTTGCTTGTTGACAGCCATTTATCTTGCGGAATATGCACACGCCCGCACACGTTCCATTGCCAAACCTGTATTGGACTTGTTGGCAGCCATTCCACCTGTAGTGTACGGAGTATGGGGATTGGTTGCCATCGTACCTTTTGTGAACAATGTGCTCGCGCCTCTTTCAAAGCGTTGGCTGAGTTCTGTTCCAATTTTCAGTGTCAACCAGCCGACAGGGTTCAACATTCTTTCCGCAGGCATTGTATTGGCAGTCATGATCGCCCCATTGGTAATTTCGGTGATGTATGAAATTTTCTCCACAGTGCCAAACGATTTGCGCCATGCCTCTCTGGCAGTTGGTGCTACTCAATGGCAAACCATCCGTAATATTGTTTTGCCACAGGTCGGCCCTGGCATTCTTGCGGCAGTAGTACTTGGAGCGTCCCGCGCACTTGGTGAAACCATTGCTGTGTTAATGGTGGTTGGAAATATTCCACAAATCCCAACTTCAATTTTTGATTCAGCGTATCCACTCCCAGCGTTAATCGCAAATAATTATGGCGAGATGATGTCTGTCCCGTTGTATGATGCGGCACTTCTCAGCGCTGCACTCGTTTTATTGTTAGTAATTCTAATTTTCAACATCCTTTCCCTAATTGTGCTTCGACGAATGTTGAGGAAAAAATGAGCCTCTTAAAGAAAAAACAATGGCAACGACGCCACCTGATGGAAACCTTCATGAAATTTATCATGCGGGTTTCATTGGTAATTGTAGCTGGGTCTCTTGGATTAATTTTATGGATCGTTATCGTACGTGGCCTACCTTCACTCTCCTGGGAAATGGTTTCTCAAATCCCCAAAGGCGGCTACTACATGGGCAAAGGTGGAGGCATCCTCAACGCAATTATCGGTTCAGCGTATCTGGCAAGCGGCGGAACCTTGCTTGCAGTTCTTTTCAGCGTTCCCATCGCACTTTATTTAAAAACCTATCTTGGTGACTCCAAGTGGGGGCAATATGTACGCCTCTCCCTCGACGTGCTTTGGGGCATTCCATCCATTGTTTACGGTGCCTTTGGTTTCGCCTTGATGATTACGATTGGCATGCGAGCTTCATTGCTAGCTGGCATCATCATCCTCGCTTTCATCGAACTACCCATTATGACTCGCGCCATGGATGAAGTGATTCGCCGTATGCCTGTGGAACTTGAACACGCAGCCCTTGCCCTCGGCTCCACAAAATTTGAAGTAGCACTACGCGTGGTCACCCGTCAGATGTTGCCAGGGATTACCACTGCTGTATTGCTAGGATTTGGTCGTGGCATCGGGGATGCAGCTTCTGTTCTTTTCACTGCAGGGTACACCGACCGCATTCCCACCTCGTTGATGCGTCCCACTGCATCCCTTCCGCTTGCAGTATTTTTTCAACTCGGCTCCCCTTATCCAGAAGTACAACAACGCGGTTACGCAGCTGCGTTAATTCTTACGATTATTGTTCTTGCCGTCAGCCTTGGCTCACGCTGGCTATCAGCAAGGTTAAATCGATACACAATCAAATAGGGAAAGGATTAATACATATGGACTCACATATTCAAGTAAAAGATCTCAACGTTTATTATGGCAAACAACAAGCCTTAAAAGACATCAATATTGAAATTCCAAAAAAACAAATTACCGTCATCATGGGGCCGTCAGGCTGTGGCAAGACCACACTCTTAAAAACCTTTAATCGTTTTCTTGAATTAACGGAAGGCACACAAATTAACGGTCAGGTACTTGTAGACGGTGAAAACATTTACGATCGTGAAGTAGATGTCACCGAAGTGCGCAAAGTAGTTGGCTTGCTCGCTCAACGTCCCACGCCTTTACCCATGTCAATCTATGACAACATCGCTTACGGCATGCACATTCACAAGATGAAAAAAGATCGCAAGGAATATAAAGCCGCGGTCAAACATTATCTTGAAATCGCGGGTCTCTGGGAAGAAGTTCAAAAGCGTTTGCATGATCCCGCCACCAGCCTCTCCATTGGACAACAACAACGCCTCTGCCTCGCCCGAGGCTTGGCCGTTGAACCTGAAATTATCCTCGGCGACGAACCCACTTCCGCATTGGACCCAATCTCTTCTCAAAACATCGAAAGCCGCCTGCTGGATTTAAAACAAAACTACACCACGGTCATCGTCACCCACACCTTGCGACAAGCCAAACGCCTTGCTGATTATGTCATCTATATGTATCTAGGTGAAGTGATTGAAGCTGGTCCCGCAAAAGAAGTCTTCTCCAACCCCAAACACGAACGCACCAGACAATATCTCGAAGGACAGTTCTAAGAAAAAATTTCGAGTCAGGTTTTCACCAACAAAGACGGCCAAAAGGCCGTCTTTGCTTAAGGATTATAATCATCGCATGAAAAAAATTCGTGTTGTATTCCTTGTTCTTGCAATCTTCGCGCTTTTTTCGCAAGTTCAGGCGCAATCAGACAAACCTCTCGCGCTCGTCATGACAGCAGATGGTCCCATCATGCCGCCTATGTTGGAATATTTCAAACGGGGAATTAAAACCGCAGAACAACGAAACGCTGAAGTACTCATCATTGAATTAAACACCCCAGGCGGCAGCATCAGCACCATGTCCGACATGATTGAAGCAATCGGGAAAAGCACAGTGCCTGTTGTAATTTATGTAGCCCCAAATGATGCGCAAGCCGCCAGTGCTGGAGCTTTAATCACCATGGCTGGACATGCTTCTTCCATGGCCCCGCGGACCGTGATTGGCGCGGCCAGCCCGATTGATAGCTCCGGTGCTGATATTCAAACCACCCTGCAAAAGAAGATAAAAGAAGATCTCAAAGCCAAAGCCCGTTCCCTCGTTGGGTCTCGCGGAAAAGAAGCCACCCAACTTGCTGAATCCATGATCGACGATGCCAAAGCAGTCACTGCCAACGAAGCCCTACAAGCCAAATTGATTGATTTTATTTCAGACGATACCGAAGACCTCTTGCAACAGCTGGATGGATTCACAGTGACAACCGCAGCGGGCAAACATACTCTTAATACAAAAGATATTCAAACGGAACCACTTGGAATTAATTTCATCGAGAGTTTTCTACTTCTCATCACAGATCCAAATATCGTATTTGGTTTGCTCTCTTTAGGCTCCATGTTAATTTTAATTGAATTCTCCAGCCCAGGTGGTTGGGTGGCAGGCTTCTTCGGTGCCTCTTTCATCGCACTTTCTGTATATGGCATGGGGATCCTTCCCGTCAATTGGTTTGGTGCCGCATTTTTGGTGATTGCGTTTGTATTATTCATACTGGATATCAAAGCTGCAACTCACGGCGCACTAACCACGGCCGGGGTCGCATCCTTTGTTATTGGTGCCTTGGTTTTATTCAACTCACCGGGCACGCCACAATTTCAACGAGTATCCGTTCCGCTGGTCATTGCTGTTGGCCTTGTCATCGGGGTGTTGTTCTTTACAGTGATGGTCTTCGCACTGCGCGCACAAAAAGGCCGCATCCAGACTGGGAGTGAATCCCTCTCCGGGAAAACAGGAACAGCCAAAACGTTTGATGGTGATGCGGGCCAAGTCCAGGTGGAAGCAGAATTGTGGAGCGCAGAAAAATCTCCAGACTCGGCAAGTATCAGTAAGGGAGATAAAATCGAGGTTGTCGAAGTACGTGGATTAAGATTAATCGTTAAGAAAAAATAAAAGCGGACCTCAAACCCGCATCCAAAGGACCTTATGCCTGCTACCCCTACGAGAGATAGAGTCTCACCTCAAACAGAAGCTCGCCCCATGCGCCGCCCGGACTGGATCAAGGTGCGCGCGCCCTCCGGCGAAACATTTGAAAAGTTACAAGTCTTAATGCGTTCGAAAGAACTGCATACCGTTTGCGAAGAAGCCATGTGTCCTAACCTCGGCGAATGTTGGGGAAGTGGCACAGCCACATTCCTGATGCTCGGTGACGTATGCACACGCACCTGCGCCTTCTGCGATATCAAACACGGCAAACCCGCACTGATGGATTGGGGCGAAGCCGAACGCGTGGCTCAAGCGGTCAAATCAATGGACCTGAAACATGCAGTCATCACTTCAGTCAATCGTGATGAACGCCGTGATGGTGGTGCTCCCATCTTCGCGATGGTCATTCGCAGAATTCGCGAAGTGCTACCAGGCTGTTCCATCGAAGTATTGATTCCTGATTTCAAAGGCAGCGTCGAAGCGTTGAAAATCGTGATGGATGCACGCCCTGAAATTTTGAATCACAATGTGGAAACTGTTCCGCGTTTATTCAAGACCGTTCAACCGCAAGATAATTATGAATGGACAGCTGCTACATTATCCAATGCAAAAAAACTTGACCCTGATGTATTGACCAAGAGTGGCATTATGCTTGGCCTTGGCGAAACAATGGATGAAGTCAAAGCTGTAATGCGTGATCAACGCAGTTGGGGCGTGGACATTCTCACCATCGGTCAGTATTTACAACCCAGCAAGAAACACCTTGCCATGGAACGCTACTACACAATGGAAGAATTCGCCGAGCTACGCGATTACGGCAAAGAGATTGGCTTCAAGTGGGTGGAGTCAAATCCGCTGGTGCGTTCTTCGTATCACGCGGCGGAACAAGTCCGCGCTTTGAGTGTGGTGCATCGCAAGTTGTATGGCGAGCTACTGCCAGTCATAAAGTAATTACGAAACTCCCGTCAAAGCTTGACGGGAGTTTTTTTATCCCCTTGACTTAATAGAACAAACAATCTAGAATACCGACATAAGGAAACCGAACGGTTACACATTATGAGAAGAGATGTTTTCCAAGCAATCGCCGACCCTAACCGTCGTGCCATCTTAAGCCTATTGGCCAAGCAAAAGCTCACCTTGAATGGCGTAGCTGAACATTTTTCCATCAGCCGTCCCGCTGTATCCAAACACATCAAGATTCTTGCTGAATGTGGGCTGGTCTATGTGCATCAACAAGGGCGTGAACGCTATTGCGAGGCCAAGCCCGATAAATTGAGCGAAGTCTCTGATTGGATCGAGCAGTATCGAAAGTTATGGGAAGAACGATTCGACCGCCTCGATGAATTATTAATGGAAATGCAAGCAAAGGAGAAAAAAAATGGCAACAAAAAACGTACAGACAAAAAATAAAACAATTATCAAGGCAGAGCCCGGTAAACAGGAACTCTTTATCAGCCGTGAATTTGAAGCGCCGAGAGAGTTGGTATTCAAGGCATACACCGATGAAAAAATCTATGCTCAATGGCTGGGTCCGCATGGACTGGAAACCTGGTTTGAAGTATTTGAACCCGTCAGTGGGGGCAAATATAAATTCATCCAAAAAGATAAGGATGGAAATGAATTTTCGTTTCACGGTGTGACGCATGAAGTTAACTTCCCCGAGCGGATTATCGGCACCTTTGAATTCGATGGGCTGCCCGAAGCAGGACATGTGGTTTTAGAGACTACACGATTTGAAGCTTTGCCTGGGAATCGTACACGAGTCACGTCTCAATCTGTCTTTCAGTCTGTCTCTGACCGTGACAACATGATTCAATCTGGAATGGAACATGGAGTTGTGGAAGGGTATGAACGCCTCGATGAAATTTTGGAAACGCTGAAGAAGTAATTTAGGCGAATGCCATGGGAAAAGTTACTTTCAATATGACCATGTCTCTCGATGGATTTGTGGCTGGTCCAAACGATGGCCCAGAAAACGGACTGGGCGATGGTGGCAGTGGACTCTTCACCTGGTACTTCAGTGGCGATACAGAGGTGCCAATCTCGAATGGCAAGATGGTGCTCAAGGTTTCAAAGCAGAGTGCTGACCTTATCAACGAATCGTTCGGCAAGTTTGGCGCTGGTATTTGGGGACGCAGAACGTTTGATATCGCACATGCCTGGGGTGGAAATCCTCCAGGTTCCCCAGCTTTCATCGTCACACATCATCCGCCAGAGGAATGGATAAATGAAGGCACACCGTTCACCTTTGTCACTGAGGGTGTTGAAAGCGCAATCCGTCAGGCGAAGAAAGCAGCAGGAGATAAGGATGTTGTGATCTGCACACCCAGCATCCTGCAACAAGCTCTTAAGTTGCGCCTAGTTGACGAAATCCACGTCGATGTCGCGCTAATCCTAATCGGCGGAGGAGTCAGCATGTTCGATCACTTGGGCACAGGCCCAATCAATCTGGAATGCATACGAAATATACAAACTCAGCACATAACACATCTCGCATACCGTGTTGTTCATTAAGGAAACACCTATGAAATTTACATCCATTGACGAATATATATCAAACTTTCCTGAAGATACACAAAAGGCCTTGGAAGAGATCCGGGCAACCATCAAGGCCGCAGTCCCAAATGCCGAGGAACATATCAGCTACAACATGCCTGCCTTCAAAGTGAATGACGAATATTTCATCCATTTCTCGGCGTGGAAGAATCACATTGGTGTATATCCCATTCCCGAGGGGAATGAAGCGTTTCAAAAAGAATCGCTGAAATATAAGAGTGCAAAAAGTTCATTGAATTTTCCTTTGGATAAACCCATGCCATTGAAGTTCATTGAAAAGGTCGTGAAATTTAGAATTGCAGAGAACCTGCAACGAGTAAAGTCAAAAAGAAAATAAGGAGAATCAAATGAGCAAAGTCACCCCGTTTTTATGGTTCGACACGCAGGCCGAAGAAGCGATGAATTTCTATGTTTCGCTTTTCAAGAATTCAAAAGTCAACAATGTTTCACGCGGACCCGATGGCAAGGCCTTCACAGTATCGTTTGAATTAGATGGACAGCAGTTCATGGGATTAAATGCCGGGCCGCATCATAAATTTAATGAGGCCATCTCGTTATATGTAGATTGCAATGATCAAGACGAAGTAAATGATTTGTGGAACAAACTCATTGCGGATGGCGGCGAGGAAAGCCAGTGTGGCTGGCTAAAAGACAAGTACGGTCTGTCATGGCAAATTATCCCAAAACAATTGGGCGAATTGATGGGTAGTCCAGACCCGGAAAAATCACAACGTGTGATGCAAGCCATGCTTAAGATGCAAAAAATCATCATCGCTGATTTACAAAAAGCGTACGATGGGAAATAAGTCTGCTATGAATACGCGAGACCTTATCGTTAGCCGCATCTTCCACGCGCCAATCGAACTGGTTTGGAAAGCTTGGACAGAGCCCGAGTATGTGATGCGCTGGTGGGGACCGGATTACTTCACATCCCCCAGCGCCAAAATAGATTTCCGTGAAGGTGGCACATCACTCGTCTGTATGCGTGCGCCAGCAGATTTCGGCGGTCAGGATTTTTATAACACTTGGGTTTATCAAAAGATTGTGCCCATGCAGCGGATCGAATTCATCCAAAACCTGGCTGATAAAGATGGAAATCGAATCAACCCAGCCAGTGTCGGTATGCCCTCTAATTTTCCAGAAGACACTCGCACCGTTGTGACCTTCAAGGATCTTGGTGACAATAGAACTGAAATGACTGTAACAGAATACAACTTACCAACAGCAGATACTGAAATGGGTAAAAACGCTGAGCTTGGTTTGAATCAATGCATGGATAAAATGATAGCGATCTTTAATAAGAGTTAATTTCTTTCAAACTCATAAATCAAGCTTTTTCTCCTAAGTCACGCTAAAGCGTGACTTAGTGTTTCGATAGGTACAAAACTCTCACTTCACTTCGAAGAACTATGTTCTATAATTAACCAGATTTTGTCCGCATGGAATATTCAACAAAAATCAAAGTAAAAAGATTTTTACAGTTCATAAAGGAAACTCTTATGTCAGACACCAATAAGAACGCAGCCGTTTCGTTTCTCGAACTCGCTTCCAGTGGGAAAGTAACCGATGCATTCTCAAAATTTATCGGAGATAGGTTTCGACATCACAATCCATTTTTCGAAGGATCGGCATCGGCTCTCCAAGCGGGAATGGAAGAAAACGCTCGCAAGAATCCGAATAAGGTTCTTGAAGTGAAGCGGGTGATTGCAGAAAATAATTTTGTGGTCACACATTCTCACGTCAAACAAAAACCTGAAGACCTTGGAGTGGCGGTTGTGCACATCTTTCGTTTTGAAGCGGGAAAGATCATGGAACTTTGGGATCTCGGCCAACCCATTATGGGTGAGTCACTAAATCAAAATGGAATGTTCTAGAAAGAAATCGACAAGTCACGCTAATGCGTGACTTGTCGATTCAAGAACCCATAATCATTTCATCTTTACGGAATAGAATTTTTGTTCTAAAATCAAACCAATTAACTGTTACCCCTTTTATTAATATCGGAGAACTGTAATGACAACCAATCCCACACCCCTTTCCATCTCAAAACTTCGCTCTTCTTTCAAGGGTCAAGTCATTGCCCCAGGTGACGCAGAATACGATCTTGCACGTACAGTTTTTTATGGCGGCATTGACCGTCATCCAGCGGTGATTATTAAAGTAAAGAATGCCACTGAAGTAGCACAGGTGATTTCATTAGCACGCGAACATGGGCTTGAACTGGCCGTGCGTAGCGGTGGACACAGTAATGCAGGTCACAGTGTCACGGAAGGCGGGATCGTTTTAGATCTTTCTTTGATGAAGGACTTGCAAATTGATTTAGAGTCACGCACAGCTTGGGCAGAGACAGGTTTAACTGCAGGAGAATTCACTACCGCAGCAGCCGCCCACGGACTTGCTGTTGGCTTTGGAGATACAAGTAGCGTTGGTTTGGGTGGCATCACACTGGGCGGTGGAGTTGGGTATCTTGTTCGCAAATATGGTCTCACCATTGATAGTTTATTAGCCGCTGAATTGGTCACCGCAGATGGAAAGATTCTCACCGTAGATTTAACCAATGAGCCCGATCTTTTTTGGGCAATTCGTGGTGGCGGCGGCAACTTCGGCGTTGTCACACGCTTCCTCTTTCAATTACATGAAGTGGATAAAGTGTATGGAGGGATGTTATTCCTGCCAGCAACTGCGGATATCATCGCTTCTTTCATGGCCGTTGCTGAATCAGCCTCCGAGGAACTTTCGGGCATTGCGAATATTATGCCCGCACCACCAATGCCATTCTTGGCACCCGAACATCATGGCAAATTCATCATCATGGCGATGATGGTTTACGCAGGCGATGTCACAGATGGCGAAAAAGCCTTTTCACCCTTCCGTGCCCTTGCAACTCCTTTGGCCGATATGCTTCGCCCGATGAGCTATACTGAAATGTATCCACCAGAACAAGGTGGTGATTACCATCCTGTTGCTGCAGGTCGTACGATGTTCATTGACCATGTTGATCTTTCTGTTGCAGAGAAAATTCTTGAACATCTTAAATCTTCAACTGCAATGATGTCTGTGACTCAACTGCGTGTTTTAGGTGGGGCCATGGCGCGCATCCCCGAAGATGCCACAGCCTTTGCACATCGCAAGTCAAAGATTATGGTGAATCTGGCTGGGTTATATGGAAAGCCTGAAGAAAAGTCAACGCATGAAGCTTGGGTAAATAATTTCGCAAAAGCGATAGAACAAAGCGACAAGGGAGCCTATGTCAACTTCCTTGGCGATGTAGATGAAGCTCAAGTTCGTAGCGCATACCCAGGTGCAACCTGGGAACGATTGCGCAAGATTAAAGCTCAATACGATCCAACGAATCTGTTCCACATGAATCAAAACATCAAACCTTAAGAGGAATCATGGCACAAGAATATATTGAAATCCGAAATGCACGCGAAAATAATCTTAAAAATGTATCCTTGCGCATTCCCAAACGCAAGATCACAATCTTCACTGGAGTTTCTGGCTCTGGTAAATCCTCCATCGTCTTCGATACAATCGCGACTGAGTCGCAGCGTCTGCTCAATGAAAACTTCAGCATGTTCGTGCGGAATTTTTTACCCAAGTATTCCCAGCCTGATGCGGATGCCATTGAGAATTTGAGCATGTCCATCGTTGTAGACCAGAAGCGGATGGGCGGCGGTTCACACTCGACCGTGGGCACGATCACCGATATCAACACGATTCTACGCATGATGTTTTCCCGCATCGGGCAGCCTCACGTGGGGCCTACCAATGTATTCGGCTTCAACGACCCGCAAGGGATGTGCCCGAACTGTAACGGCCTCGGTCGCAAGCTGGATGTGGACATGGATAAGTTCCTGGACAAATCCAAATCGTTAAACGAGGGCGCTATTTTGTTTCCTGAATACGCTGTGGAGAGTTGGGGCTGGAGTAACTTAATTAATACTGGCCTCTTCGACCCTGATAAGAAAATTTCCAAATATACGCAGAAAGAATTGCACGATCTTTTATATAGTGAACCCATCAAGGTCAAGACGAAGATGGGAGCGAAAGATTTCAACCTGACTTATGAAGGGATCGTCAATCGCTTCACTAATAAGTACATCAAGCAGGATCTAAAAACCAAGTCTGAACGAACTCAAAAGTCGGTAGAGCCGTTTATGACCATGGGACCCTGTTCTGAATGCAATGGCGCGCGGTTAAACAAGACCATCCTGAAGTGCAAAATCAACGGCTACAACATCGCTGATTTGACCAACATGGAAATTCCTGAATTGATTGAAGTTGTAAAGAAAATCAAAACACCTGCCGCCGAGCCAATGGTCAAAGCACTTGTGGAACGGTTACAGAACCTCGTAGATATTGGACTGGAATACCTCAGCCTCAGCCGTGAGACAGACACGCTATCAGGCGGAGAGTCACAACGCGTAAAAGTTGTTAAGCATCTTGGTAGTAGTTTAAGTGATGTTATTTATATCTTTGATGAACCGAGTATTGGTTTACATCCACGGGATGTGCATCGCATGAATGAGTTATTACAGAAACTGCGTGATAAAGGCAATACAGTCATTGTCGTGGAACATGACCCAGACGTCATCAAAGTGGCAGACCATGTCGTGGATGTAGGTCCGCTTGCAGGTCCGCGTGGAGGCGAGATTGTCTACGAAGGCAACTACGCAAACCTGCTCAAAGCAGATACGATCACGGGCAGGCACATGAAACAATCCATCCCGATAAAGGATTCGTTCCGTAGCCCGACGGGCAAATTGCCAATCAAGAATGCGAAGGTAAACAACCTGCAAAATGTCAGCGTAAACATTCCAACGGGCGTGCTGACCGTTGTCACGGGTGTGGCTGGGTCTGGCAAAAGTTCGCTCATCAACGAGGTTTTCCAATACCAACATCCTGATGCAATTGTGATTGACCAATCTGCTGTGGGCGTCAATAGCCGCTCCAATCCCGCAACGCATACTGGCATTCTAGATGATGTCCGCAAGGCATTTGCGGCAGCGAACAAGGTTCAAGCTTCGCTGTTCAGTTTTAATTCAAAAGGTGCGTGTGAAAACTGTCAGGGACTGGGTGTGATTTATACCGAACTATCATTTTTTGATAGTGTGAAATCACCTTGTGAGGTCTGTGGTGGCAAACGATTTAAGGATGAAGTGCTGGAATATAAGTTGAACGGGAAAAATATTTCAGAAGTTCTGTCAATGAATGTTCAACAAGCACTTGAGTATCTTAAGATTCCAGAAGTCACGAAAAAATTACAAGCCATGAGCGATGTGGGATTGGATTATCTCGGACTCGGCCAACCTTTGACCACACTTTCAGGCGGCGAATGTCAGCGTATCAAACTTGCCAGCGAACTGCACAAAAAAGGAAGCATCTACATCATGGATGAGCCAACCACTGGTTTGCACATGTCTGATATTGATCACTTTATGCAGGTCATCAACCGCCTCGTGGATACTGGCAACACAGTTGTGGTCATTGAGCATAACTTGCATGTCATCAAGAATGCGGACTGGATTATTGATATGGGTCCTGAAGGTGGAAGCAAAGGCGGCAAGGTTATGTTTGAAGGAACCCCTAAAGAATTATTGAAAGCGAAGCAATCACTTACCAGCGAGTATTTGCGTAATTAAAAGACGCCATTCAACAGGAGCAAATATGAGCGCTAAAGAACAGGAAACCAATACTTTTCCTAAAATAGGTGCTCCAGCAACGCGAGCGCTGGAGACAGCTGGATATTCCCATCTTGAGCAGTTGACCAAAGTCACCGAAGCGGATTTGAGTCAACTACACGGCATGGGTTCCAAGGCACTTGGCATTTTGCGTGCAGCGCTTAAGGAAAAAGGATTATCGTTTAAAACGGGCACAGCAAATGATTTGCCGAAAAAGAAAAAGGGATCGCCCGTCAGCCGCACTGACAAGGTGGATGAATTTCTCGAGAATCTCAGTCACCCGCTCAAGGCAGAGGTGGAGGCGGTGCGGTCCATTATCAAAGGTGTGAATACAGACATCAACAAAGAGATTAAATGGAAAGCTCCATCTTTCAATTACAAAGGCAAATATTTGGTGACGTTTAATTTGCGAGATGAAAAACGCATTCATCTTGTGTTTCATAATCCACAGATTTCGAAGGTTAAGAGCAAATTGTTGGAAGGGGAATATAAAGATAGACGTATGATGTATTTTTCAGACATGAAAGATATCGAAATAAAAAAAGCCGAACTTGAAAAAATTCTCAGGCAGTTAGTAACGCTAAATTCCTAAAAGTTCATCGCACTTATATGGTTGAGCACAGCCTTTCTAGCAAGGCACAAGTAATAATTTGTAACTATTACCGAAAATTCTCCTAATTTGGGGTGGCAAAATGTCGATTTTGTCGTCTCTTGTTCGACGTATTAATAGAGCGAGAAATCGAAAATCTGCTCAAACTTCAAATAACAGGAGAAAATATGCAAAAAGTGAACTTAAAAGACGAGACAAAGGTAACAAAGTTGTTGTTGATAGCAGGTGCTATTGCTGGCCCTATCTATCTTGTTGTAGGTCTGGTTCAGGCATTTACCCGCCCTGGGTTTGATATCACCCGACACGCCCTCAGCCTGCTCAGTAATGGCGATTTGGGTTGGATACAAGTGACCAACTTCCTGGTGAATGGATTGCTGGTAATCGCTGGAGCAGTCGGTATGCGACGTGCTCTCGAAGGCAAAGGCAAAACTTGGGGGACATTGCTTATCAGCGTATATGGATTAAGTCTTATCGGCGCAAGCATCTTTAAAGCCGATCCCGCAATGGGCTTCCCTATCGGAACGCCTGAAAGCACCACAACCATGAGCACTCATGGCTTATTACACTTTATGGCGGGTGGTATTGGGTTTCTCGCGCTCATAGCAGCCTGCTTTGTCTTTGCCCGCCGCTTTACCTTCCATGGCCAAAAGGGTTGGGCTGCCTACTCCATAATCACAGGTGTGATTTTCTTTGCCAGCTTTGTCGGAATCTCCTCAGGGTCAGGCAATGGTTGGATCATCCTTGGCTTCTGGATTGGGATAGTACTTGCATGGACATGGATTTCATTAATGACAAGACAATTAATCATTGGGCTTCAGCATTAGGTGAAAAGTAGATTCAAACGATGATATGATTTATTCTGCTCTTGACAGTAACAAAACTAACATTAATTGACATATTTATCTCTACATAACAAGGAGAACCAAAATGAGATTCATGATGATGACCACGAACGACCCAAACGAACCTATGTCCCCACCTACCCCTGAGATGTACGCAGAAATGGGCAAATTAATTGAAGAGATGAGCAAGGCTGGTGTTCTGCTGGCCACAGGTGGATTGGAAGCAACTCCCACACGTATCAAGTCTAAGGGAGGCAAGGTCAACGTAGTCGATGGACCTTTCACCGAGGCGAAGGAGGCGGTAGTTGGCTTTGCGCTCATAGAGACCAAATCCAGAGAAGAAGCAATCGAATTTTCAAAACGTTTTTGGCAAGTTGCTGGTGACGGCCAGGGAAAAATTTACGAAGTATTTGGTGGCTAAAAATCTGTGAGCTTTCCAGATATTCATCGCACCATTGATGCAGTCTGGCGGATTGAATCCGCTAGACTCATCGCGAGTCTGACACGCCTCGTCCGCGACGTAGGTCTTGCGGAGGATATTGCTCAAGGTGCGTTAGTAGCCGCCTTGGAGCAATGGCCTCAATCTGGAATTCCAGATAAACCCGGTGCATGGTTAATGACAACCGCAAAGCATCACGCCATTGATCTGATTCGTAGAAATGTTCGCCTTGCACGCAAACATGAAGAGATTGGCCGCGAACTTGAATTACAACAGGAACTGGGAATTCCAGACCTTGATGATTCAGACGATATGGGCGATGATCTCCTGCGACTCATTTTTATTGCCTGTCATCCAGTTCTATCCAAAGAAGCACGGCTCGCACTTACCCTACGCCTGCTCGGTGGTCTAACAACAGACGAAATCGCCCGAGCATTTCTCGTCCCCGAACCAACCATTGCACAAAGAATCGTACGGGCAAAGCGAACTCTCACCGAAGCACAAGTCCCGTTTGAGATCCCAACAGGAAGCGAGCGGGTTGCCCGCCTTTCTTCTGTACTTGAAGTCATATATTTAATTTTCAACGAGGGTTATTCCGCAACATCAGGGGATGATTGGATGCGTCCCGCATTATGTGAAGATGCGCTACGATTGGGACGTGTGCTCGCAGAAATAATTCCAGACGAAGCAGAAGTGCATGGCCTTGTTGCGTTAATGGAAATCCAAGCATCCCGTTCACGCGCAAGAGTTGGGCCTGCTGGCGAACCGATTCCATTACTCGAACAAAATCGCGGACGTTGGGATCAACTTCTCATTCGTCGCGGGTTTGCAGCACTTATGCGCGCAGAGTCACTAGGCAGTGCGCTTGGACCTTATCGCTTACAAGCTGCCATTGCAGCCTGCCATGCTCAGGCACGTAATCCAGAAGATACCAATTGGGGACGGATTGCCGCTTTGTATGATGCGCTTGCTCAATTATCACCATCCCCCATTGTGGAATTAAATCGCGCAGTTGCAGTTTCCATGGCATTTGGTCCCGAAGCAGGTCTTGAGATTGTGGACTCATTGATTTCAGAATCTTCACTCAAGTCTTACCATTTGTTACCCAGTGTACGCGCTGACCTTTTATCGAAACTTGGCCGTTTCAGCGAAGCTTGTGAAGAATTCAAACAAGCTGCCCACCTGACTCGAAATTCACGTGAAAGAGAGTTACTCCTTGAGCGTGCTGCTACAATGGCAAAGTTAGCAAGTCGTGATAATTAATCAAAACAAAAGGAGAATTTTCAAAATGGCTCTCACCCCTTCACAAGAAATTGATAAATTTATTAAAGAGTTAACAGATTGGCGCGGAAAGTGGATTGCTAAATTTCGCGAACTGATTTTAAAAACCGCACCTGAAGTTACTGAAGAATGGAAATGGGGAGTCCCCGTGTGGGCGTATAAAGGCAATGTGGTTGCTAGCGGAGTTTTCAAAGACCATGTCAAACTGAACTTTTTCAAAGGCGCTTCTTTACCTGACCCGAAAGGTCTCTTCAATGCAGGTCTTGAAGCAAAAGCTACACGAGCAATCGATATTGGCGAGAATGATAAGATTGATGAAAAGGCGCTCAAAGAATTAATCCGTGCGGCTGTAGATTTTAATAAAACCGGCAGTAAGAAAAAATAAACTGGAGAGCCTCATGACTTATCAGGCATATCTCGATACCATTAAGGCCAAAACAGGAAAAACCCCTGCTGACTTCCGCAAATTAGCAGCGAAAAAAGGGCTGACAAAATATCCCGAACTGATGATTTGGCTCAAATCAGAGTTTGAATTAGGACATGGTCACGCCAATGTAATTGCACATGAAATTGTGAACGCAGACGCCCCAAAGGTTTCGAAGGATGAAGCGATTGCAAAACTATTTACAGGCAAAAAAGAAATTTGGCGTGGCACTTATGATGTTCTTGCTGCGAAAATTGCCAAGTTCGGGGCGGATGTTTCAGTTAGTACCACAAGCTCATATATCTACCTCCTGCGCAATGATAAAAAATTTGGCATCGTCATGCCATCCTCAGCTGAACGATTGGATATCGGCATTAAATTTAAGGGTGTGACGCCAACTGCGCGGCTCGAGGCTGCTGGAACATGGCACAACATGGTTACGCATCGTGTGCGCATCACAGACCCAAAGCAAATCGATAAAGAGTTACTTGCTTGGTTAAAGAAAGCGTATGATCTTGCATAAAGCAGAAAATATTTATACTGAGAATAGTGATGAGAAAAATTATTGTACATGAATTCGTTTCACTGGACGGAGTAATCCAGGCACCGGGCAGTCCTACTGAAGATACAGATGGTGGGTTTACCCATGGTGGCTGGACGATTCCATATTGGCATGATGACATCGGTGCCCACTTTGGTCAAATCTTTGCTGACGCTGACACCTTACTATTGGGGCGCAAAACATGGAAGACCCACGGAGATGCATTCGAACCCAACCCTGCGGAAGATCCATTTGCAGGATTCAAAAAGTATGTAGTCTCCTCCACATTGCAATCAGCGGATGGGTGGCGTGATTCCACGCTCATCAGTGGAAATGTAATCGAGGAAGTTCGCAAGTTGAAAAATCAGTCTGGCAAAAATATCATCATGGATGGAAGCAGTGTTCTGGTGCATGCATTGATCGAGAATGATTTAGTAGACGAGCTATCTCTCCATGTATATCCACTGGTCTTGGGCAACGGCAAGCGATTATTTCCTTCAAGAAAATCTGTCAATTTCAAATTAATAGAATCTTCTGCACTGCCGACAGGCGTTGTATATCAACGGTATCAACGCATATAAAAATAATAACAGGGAGTCTGCATGAAAATCCACCTAGTCGACGGTACCTATGAATTGTTTCGCGCTCACTTTGGTGCACCGCCCAAAAAGGCATCCAATGGAATGGAAGTTGGTGCAACACTCGGGCTTGTGCGCAGCATGATGCTATTACTTTCTGATCCAGAAGTAACTCATGTTGCTGTTGCGTTTGACCATGTCATCGAATCTTTTCGCAACAAGCTATATAAAAACTATAAGTCCAGCGCGGGGGTTGACCTTGTAATTTTGAATCAATTCACTTTGGCTGAAAAAATGTTGTCTGCATTGGGGCTGGTCATCTGGCCTATGGTCAAGTTTGAAGCGGATGATGCAATTGCAACAGCGGCAGAGAGATTCAAGAAGAACAAATCCGTTGAGCAAATTGTCATTTGTTCCGTTGATAAGGATCTGACACAAATGGTAGAGGGGAAAAAAGTGATCTGTTGGGACCGCCGCCGAGAAATTCTTTTGGACGAAAAAGGCGTCACTGAAAAGTTTGGGGTTGGGCCAACCTCCATCCCCGATTTTCTCGCCTTGGTTGGCGATTCTGCCGATGGCTACCCTGGAATTCAAGGGTGGGGAGAAAAATCCACTTCGGCTGTGTTGGCAAAGTTCAAACACATTGAAGCCATTCCCAAAGACCCCAAAAAGCTCCCGTTGAGTTTGGGACGCGCCACAACTTTACTTGAAAACCTTGAACAGAATTATAAGGACGCCTTGCTATTCAAGGAATTATCCACTCTACGTAAGGATGTTCCTCTGAAGGAAACTCTCAATGACTTGAAATGGCAGGGAGCCTATTCACGCCTGAAAAAGCTATGTATCGAATTAGGGGATACTCGAATTCCCGAACGTATTTCCCGCTGGCGCTAAAAAACCATAGAAAACAGACTACAAAAAAAGTAATTAAAATGTTGGTCGCCAGGATGAGGGGGGCATCCTGCGGGCCCACCAACTCCCACATTATATATTATTTCTAAGGCCTGTCAAGGAGTAATTTTTTTGTTCTCTAAAACGCATCTAGACATTTATTCCTCATTTACAAGTTAAACAATTTCACATACACTAGATTATTATGATTACCATACAACGCATCACATTTGAATCAATAAACAATCTCATCCCGAAGCTAACTGCCCTTTTGCAGGATGCAGTTAACAGCGGAGCCTCGATCGGTTTTCTGCTTCCCATCACAAAGGAGGATGCGACTGAATACTGGCAGGATGTAGCCAACGCCATACAAAGTCCCTATCGAATTTTGTTGGTGGCACAAAAAGATAATGAAATTGTTGGCACAGTTCAACTTGACCTTGCCAGTCGTGCCAATGGCAGTCATCGTGCAGAGATTATCAAACTGATGGTACACACTTCTTGTCGCGGACAAGGCATTGCCCAACAATTGATGAATGCCATCGAGCAGGAAGCCAAGCAACTGGGTAGAACTACCTTAATCTTGGATACGCGTGAAGGCGACCCATCAGAAAAACTATACACAAAACTCGGTTATCAACGCGCCGGTACAATTCCAGAATACGCCCGCAGTACCGATGGCAATCTTCACTCCACTGTATTTATGTACAAGTTAATTAAATAACAGGAGCTTCAATGGATCTTCTCGATCGACTTCTCGCTCATGACACATGGACAACTCGTCAATTACTTCAAGCTTGCGCATCGCTATCCGATGAACTACTCGATAAAGAATTTGAGATTGATCACAAATCTCTGCGCGAAACTTTTATTCATATGATTGACAACCTCGAAGTATGGACTGATCTTTTGTATGAACGTCCCGTCCAGAAAAAAACAGGCAATAGTATTCCTCAATTAATCGAACGGCTGAGTCTTGCGAGCCGCGAATTTTCAAAACTTGCACATAAGATTTCCCGTGAAGGCCGCTTTGATGATTCCTTTTTCGATTCACTGGATCATCCTCCACGTCTGAAAACATTTGGCGGAACGATTGGGCATGTCATCACACATAACATGCATCACCGTGCTCATATTATGTTCTTGATGGAAAAAGTAGGGCTGAAGAATCACATCGAAGGTGACTTGCTTGGATGGGAGTCGAAAAGCGCAGGCTGGGAGTAAGACAAAATGAAACGCTTCTTCCTTGCCCTTTGCATACTTCTCTTTTCAAGTGGTTGTTCTTCCCCCTGTGAAAGTGGTTCCTGCATAAGAATTCTTTTTCTTGGCAACAGCTATACCTTTGTCAATGACCTACCTGCCACTTTAACTGCATTGGCAAAATCTGGGGGGCATAAAATTGAAACAGGAATCTCTGCTGAAGGCGGTATGACTTTGGCCAATCATGTGGACTCTGCAAACACAGCCAATCAACTCACTTCATCAAAATGGGATATCGTCGTCTTACAAGAACAAAGTCAAATTCCTTCTGTCAAACAAATGCGCATGGATCAGATGTATCCTGCTGCGCGGAAGTTGGTACCACAAATTGAAGCCGTTGGAGCACGTCCGCTTTTCTTTATCACTTGGGGACATCGCAACGGTTGGCCTGAAAACGGATTAACCACCTACGAAAGCATGCAAGCACAGATTAATCGCGGTTATATGAATATTTCGTATGAACTGAATGCGGAGATGTCACCAATTGGGTTCGCGTGGGAAGAAACGGTCAAAACTCATCCTGAAATCAACTTATGGCAGGATGATGGCAGCCATCCCACAGCAGAAGGCACCTATCTTGCGGCTTGTGTATTTTATGCAACTCTTTTCCGTGAAAGCCCTGAAGGATTGTCATACCACGCCAACATTTCAAAAGAAAATGCTACCATTCTACAAAAGATTGCCGCAGACATTGTATTAAATAACCTGAGCCAATGGAATATTAAATGACCCCACCAGAACTCATCATCCGCCAAGCAAATGTTGAAGATGCAGACACCCTGCGTGAGTTAAGACTCGAAGCGCTTCAAAATCGCCCCATCGCTTTTGCTAGCGATTACGAGGAAGAATCTCAATATCCTGTTTCGCGTACTGAAGAACGTCTCAAAGACCAAAGCTTGAATGCAACTTTCATCGCCATTGCCAATTCCAAGTTGGTTGGAATGACGGGAGTTAGTCAATATAATCATCGAAACGTAAAACATAATGGAATCATTTGGGGAGTTTATGTTCAACCTGCCTGGCGCGGAAAAAATATTTCAGGCCAGTTGATTGAGGCTTGTGCTACCTGGGCGCGTGAGCGCTCCATAAAATTTATCAAGCTAGGGGTAGAGTCTAGAAATACTTCAGCCATCCATAGTTATCTTCGAGCAGGCTTCAAAGTGTACGGAGTGGAATCGCAGGTAATTTTCTATGAAGGAAAATATTACGACGAATTGTTAATGGTACGCGAAATTTAGCCTGTAACTTTTTGGCCATTTGGGGATAGTATCTTTATACATGGTCACCAACTTTCACGAGCTTTACGAAAAATACGCACAAGATATTTACCGCTTTGCCTACTGGCTATGTGGAAATATACAAGACGCGGAGGATATTACTTCCGAAACCTTTGTGCGCGCTCTTACCTCAGCCGATGAGATTCGGACGGAAACAGTCAAAGGGTATTTGCTGACCATAGCAAAAAATCTGACTTTCAAAAAGCTCAACCAATCCAAACGCTTCGTGGACTTAAACCCAAGCCTGCCTACTCTTTCCAATGGGCCTGAGCAAACCGTTGAAACAAATTTTGATTTACAAAACGCCATGCACTTTCTGCAAACCATATCAGAAGTAGATCGTGCAGCGCTGCTCATGTATACCCAAAACGAATTATCGTATGAAGAAATATCACGGATTCTGGGAATTTCGTTGGCGGCAACCAAAGTCAAAATCCACAGGACACGCTTAAAGCTAAATGCGCATCGTATGAAAGAAGAGGAAAACAAATCATGAAAATTACGCGTGATGTTATTACTGATCTCCTTCCAGTGTATCTTTCTGGGGAAGCCAGTGCAGACACAATGGAATTAGTCGAATCGTTCCTAAAGAACGATCCCGAATTCAAAAAGTTTGTTGGTGAAAATGGCGCCGTTCTCATCGACAATCAAATTACTTTATCAAAGGATATTGAAATGGAAACATTAAACGAGACAAAAAATCTGTTACGAAAGCGTTCAGGCTACCTGGCATTCACAATTTTCTTCCTCCTATTGCCAGCATCATTCACATTCGACTCAAAAGGGATTCATTGGATATGGGCAAATACACCAATCAATGTTGTGATTTTCCTAACGTTTGGAATCATCTTCGGGTTTCAATATTGGCGTATTTCTCGCAAACTAAAAGACTCTAACCTATAACTTCTAACAAAAAGATGACCCATCGAGAAGATGGGTCATCTTTTTGTTATTTATTTTTTCTTCTTTGCAACTTTTCCTTTAGCAGGCTTGGATTTCACAATCCGTGCTTTTTTGGCAGGAGCTTTTTTCGCTTTTGCGGCTGGCTTCGGCTTGGCTTTCTTTTCTACCGGCAAACTCTCCAACTCACTCACCAGTTTCTCAAGCACATCGAAGCCACCTTGCCAGAATTTCGGGTCGCGGATGTTGATTCCCGCTTCGCTCAACACTTTTTCGGGTGCTTCGGAGCCACCCGCGGAAAGAATCTTTAGATATTTTGGTTTAAAGGATTCACCTTCTGCCTTAAACTGCTTATACAAAGACAACACAAGCAATTGACCAAAGGCATAGGCATACACATAGAAAGGTGTGTGATAAATGTGCGGAATGCCCACCCATTCCCATTTGAAATCTTCGCTCAGGTTCAGTGAATCGCCAAACTGCTCCTTGAGATTTTCAAGGTACGCAGCACAGAGCTCATCTACAGAAGCGTTTTTCTGCACCAGTTCATGTGCCTGTTTCTCGAATAATGCAAAATAGGATTGGCGCATGATAGTTGCATACGAATCATCCATTTGCTTGAAGAGGATATCACGGCGCACAGATTCATCGGTCTCTTCAGCGAGTAATTTATCAATCAACATCATCTCAGCAAAAGTGGATGCAGTTTCAGCTAGGGGAAGAGAGGACTGGAAAGTAAAGGTCCCATGATGACTGGCAAGCATGGAATGAATGGCGTGACCCAACTCATGTGCCAAAGTCGCCACTTCACGACCAGTGCCTTGATAATTCACCATCACCCATGGAGTCAGTTCAGGTAACACTGACCAACAGAAAGCACCGCCTCGTTTGCCTTTTCGAATCTCGCTATCAATACGATTTTCATCAAACACACGTTTAGCAAGTGCAGCGACCTTGGGATCAAATGCAGAAAAAGCATCCAAAACCATGGTGGCTGCTTCATCAAAACTATATGTCTTTTTCGAGGCAGCAACGGGAGCATAAATATCGTAACGGCTTAACTTCTTCAGGCCTGCATGTTTGGCTTTCATCTTGAAGTATCGCTGAAACACACTTACATTTTTACGAGCTACGTTCAACAGCGCATCCACTGCTTCATCGGGAATATCATTGCTCAAATTACGGGCAGCAATAGGGCTCTTAAATTTACGCAAATTAACATTCTCATTATGCCAGTCACGCAAACGAGTCTGATACATTTGTCCAAGAATAGGGCCGTCTTCTTCATACACCTTAAATTGCGCCTGATAACTCGCAGCACGCACTTTGGAGTCCTGGCTATAGCGATATGAGAACAACTCCGAAGCCGTCATCTCTTTTTCTTTTCCGTTCACCATCATCTTGAACGTATAACGATTCGTAATTGAGTCATACAAATTGATTAACGCATTTGAGCCAGTCACATTTTTGATGTTGAGAATCTTCTCTTCTGCTTCACTCAAAGTATGTGGCTTATACAAACGCATGGCTTCAAGATAATAGCGGTAATCACCTGATGCTTCCATCAAACGTTTTGCGTTGGCTTCGTCCACATCTTTCCACCACAAACTAAAAAACAAGGTGCGGTTTTCAACTTCAGCTAAAAACTGCAACACGCGGTTTTGCAATGACTGTGCTTTCTGATCTTGTGTATCTGCTGTGAAAGACAAACCCGCAAATGAATACATCTTATTTGCGATGCGTGCAGTTTCTTCACTTGCTTTCAAGACTTCTACAAATTGGTCAGCAGGCATATCGGGAGTCAGCTTGCCGCGTACCCCTTCAAACGAAGTGACCTGTTCCTCGATCATGTCAAATGCATTTTGTAATTCAGCACTCTCATAGCCCAAATATAACGAATCGAGGCTCCATCTAGAAAGTTTATATGCCATTGGATTTATCTCCTTACGAGGCTTTTATCATAAGCCGAATATTTCTAAAACCTACTAAAGAATGATTTTACAAACTGGAACGGACATGCATGATATCGCCGTCCTTGACGGGATATTCCTTCCCTTCAAGGCGGAATTTTCCTTTTGCTTTCGCTTCCGCCATGGACCCGAGGTTGATCAGATCTTCGTAAGCAACCACTTCCGCCCGTACAAATCCGCGGAACAGATCGGTGTGGATTTCTCCAGCCGATTCCTGAGCATTGGCTCCTCGCTTGGTCTCCCAGGCTCGGACTTCATCTTCACCGACTGTGAAGAAAGTTTGCACACGCAACAAGTCATAAGATAAGTTAATCATCTTCTTCAAGCTAAGTTCTTTAATTCCATATTCTTCCATGAAAACTGCAGCATCTTCCGCAGAAAGCTGCGCGATTTCCATTTCCAGTTTTCCCATTAATGAAATAGAAGGATGGTCCAGCTTTACTTCCGGCGCTGTTTGCCCTTCACTCATATTGAAAACCGTCAGAATGGGTTTACGCGTAAGCAACCCAAAACTGGAAAGTTCTTTTTGTTCTTCATTTGTAAACTCAAGCTCACGCAAAGGCTTGTTATCTGAAAGAGTCTTGTGTAATTTCTCAAACAATTCCGTTTGGCGAGCGTTTAAGGTTTTATCGGTGCCGCCTTTTTTGCGTTCATCGGTTAGCTTTTCCAATTTTCTTTCTACAGCAATCAAATCATTGAGCAGTAACTCGGTGAGCATGGTATCTACATCACGAACGGGATTTACATTCCCACTGGGATGCATGACGCTATCATCATTGAATCCACGAACAATGAGGATTAATCCATCCATTTGATTCAGTTGATTTAGCAACTGGCCAGAGATGCCGCTTTTGGCAGAACCAGTTTCAAGACCGGCAATATCCGCATACGTTACTTTGGCATAAATGGTTTTCTTTGGGTTGAACATCGCGGAGAGTTTATCCACGCGAGGGTCGGGAACTTCCACAACTGCATTGTGAACTTCAAATCGTCCGGCAGAGGCGGTGGTAGGCGTATTTCCGCGGGTGAGCGCGTTAAAGATAGTAGTTTTTCCTGATTGGGGTAATCCAATAATTCCTAGTTTCATCTTGACCTTATAGTTGGGAGTGGTATACTTGCGCTCGCGTAACTTGCAATTGGCCGAAGTGGCGGAATAGGCAGACGCGCACGACTCAAAATCGTGTTCCCTCCGGGAATGAGGGTTCGATTCCCTCCTTCGGCACTGGGTTTGTAATACCCGAGCGGTATTATAACTGAAAGCCCTCCCATATCGGGAGGGCTTTTGGTTTTTATGGGGTATTAGGTGCCGGGAACGTATTTTCTTTCCCACTCGGCAATGGCAACCCGAATGGCATTTCGTATTTCAGGGTCTGGCACTTCATCAATGGACAGGTATTTTTCAAGCCCGACAGCCACTTCAATGCCGCTGGCTGGACCTTCGTAAATACTAATTCCCCGCCCTGCAAGGGAAGTATCTGCAATTTGTGCCTGCAACACCATGTCAATTTGTGCAATAATACTTAGGCTTCTCAAAACTTTTTCATCAACAATTGACTTTGCTGTGACTGGTGGTAATGGTTTGGTTGGAGGATCCTGCCTCAGGGCAGAAACCAATTCATATGGAGAAGCAGGTTGAGGTTGAGCAGGAGGCGGTGTTACTACAGCAGCTGGCTTCGGGGTAGTTGGCTGTACAGGTTGTCCACTTTCAATCCATGGACGAAGAATCGAAATCAATTCGATTAATCTCTTTTTCTTATCGGGGGAAATTTCTTTTACGTTTAGGACAGCCCCATCCATTTCAAGAGTTGGCACCTGATTGGAAATTTTCAATCGCAACAAACCAGGGTCATCGACCATGGCTGGAAGTTCCATTTTGAGGGACTTGGCTTCTTCCAGTTTTTTCTCTGCTTCAGCCAAAAGCATATCTGCCTTGGCTTGGGTGGCTTCCATCTTTTTATTTGCATCGACATTCTTATTTAAATAACCAAGAAAGGCTCCGCCAAAAAAGACAACAAACCCAATGACCCATAGCAAAAGAATTGGGACTTCAATGGTAGAAAACTGTAGTTGCATGATTATTTCCTTTCAAGAACCTGACATTTCGGGCAAATGTGAGTACCTCTTTGTCCAACTGTCATTTTCTTTATGATGGTGCCACATGTGAGGCATGGTTGTCCTTCACGATCATACACTCGAAAATAATTCTGGTAGCCGCCGCCACGATACACCCAGTCAATGCTTGCGCCGTTGCGACGTATACCTTCTTTAAGCACATCTCGAATGGCCTGATGTAAAGCTGCAGCTTGTTTCGGCTTGACCTGATATGCCAAGGTCAATGGGTGCAACTTGGCAATGTTTAGACTTTCATCTGTATAAATGTTGCCAAGCCCTGCTAGAAAAGTTTGATCTAATAACAGCGGTTTAAGCTGTCGTTTTTTTCCTTGCAAGGCCTGATATAACCATTCAGCAGTGAAACCTTTTTCCAAAGGTTCAGGGCCGAGTTTTCCAAGAACACTTTCAGAATCATCTGTAAACCAAACGCGTCCAAACTTACGAGTGTCATTAAAAGCGAGGTACTGTTTTCCCTGAGTAAAAGTAAGAATCAAACGGTCGTGCTTTTCTGGTTTAATTTTACCTTCCCGCAGGATTAAGTCACCACTCATTCGCAAATGTACAAGGAGATTGTAATTTTCGAGCTGAAGAATCAGGTATTTTGCACGACGTGAAACGCCTGTTACTTTGAGACCCTTCACCTGCTCTTTAAATTGTCTTACAGAAGGAGTAGCAAGTGTACGCGTCCAAAGAACTTCGGCCGAAGAGATTGTCTTTCCGATAAGATGCGGAGACAGACCCCGAGCAATGGTTTCAACTTCTGGGAGTTCAGGCATTCGGCAGGTTATTCTATTCGTTGAACATTTCGCCCACGGAACGACCTTCGTGAGCGCGGCGAATCACTTCGCCAAGCAATTCTGCAATTGACAGAATGGTAATTCGACCTTCGAGATGTTTCATTTTTTCAGCAGAGAGAGATGCGCTATCTGTGGTGATGATGCGTTTGATGGGTAATGACGCCAATCGCTCAGCGCCATTGCTGGAAAGAATCGCATGTACAAAAGCAAGATATACATCTCGTGCACCTTTTTCTTTGACCAATTTCACAGCTTGTGCAATGGAACCACCCGTATCGACTTCATCGTCTACAATAATGACATCACGGTCTTTAACATCACCAATCAAAGTTACAGCTTCTGCTTTGGCATCATTTCCATGGCGGCGTTTTTCAATAAACGCAATCGGCATATCCATATCTGCCGCATAGTTACGACCTTTCTTGGCAAAGCCAAGGTCTACAGAAACGACAACAGGATCCACCATATCTTTTCGTAAATGATTGTTAATGTGATTAATCAATAAGTGCGATGCGGTCAGCACATCTCCAGGAATGGAGAAAAATCCTTGTACCTGCCCAGCATGTGGATCAAGAGTCATATAGCGATCTGCGCCTGCTACTTCAAGCATATCCGCCACCAAACGCGCTGTAATCGGAACACGAGGTTGATCTTTTTTATCTGAACGACCATAACAAAGGTACGGCACCACAGCGGTAATACGCGCAGCAGAATCCAAACGCAGGGTTTGAATCATAATCAACAGTTCCATCAAATTGCGATGCACGGGAGAAGAGGTTGTTTGAATCACATACACATCCTGCCCACGGGCGCTACCGCCTAGTTTAATAAAAAGGTTTTCATTGGGAAACTCAATCACCTCACGGTTGCTTAATGGCAAACCAAGGTAATCGGCAATATTTTGGGCAAGGTCTGTGGACCCTGTGCCGCTAAACAACTTAATTCCCCCGTATACTTTCAAATCGTGATTCACATGATGCATTACCTTCTCCTCGCTATCTTCTTCCGTTCATTAAAATATCAACCGCCTCCCAAGGAGACATGTTTCTTTTGATTAATTGTTCAACGATATTTTCATACTCACGTGATGAGACATGCTCGCGGAAACGATTTACCAACGCATCGCGAATTAACGCATCCAACTCGACCTCAAGCCTGGCTCGCTCACGAATAGCCCATCCACCACTCTGACGCAGATAAGTCACATGCCTGGCGATGGCTTCAATCAATTCTGGGATTCCTTTGCCTTCTGTAGACACAGTCCGTTGAATGGGAGGAATCCATAGCGAGGAGGAAAAAGCCGGTTGCGCAGAAGCAGGCGTCCGCATGGATGAACCGTGATGGATGAAAATCCGCTCGGTTGGGTGAGCCAAATCCAACATGGACTTCAAAGCCTTCTCCGTATTTTCCACGCCGCGGTCTCCCTTATTCACAACCAGAATATCCGCTACCAAGAATCAGCTTTGATAGCTTGAATGTCATCACCTAAGCCAGAGCTTCGACAACCAAAGCGTGAGCAAGACGCCACATCCACTTCGCTTTGACTGCCAACGGTTTCGATAATCACAATCTCAAAGCCAGCTGCATCAAAGACTTGTGCCATATTCGCAGTAGATTGGGCCAAACCGCCCAACGAACCACGTGAAGCCATCGAACGAATAAATATCCCTGAATTCGCAAGGTCGCGCATGCGGACACGGTCACCGAGCACAGCGCCTCCCGTAAATGGGCTGGATGGGTCGACTGCTAAAATGGCAATGCGTTTATTTTCTTCGATAATGAAGTGCCAGTTGATTGACCAGAGTAAAGATTTGCCTGTGCCCGCAAGTGCCCGTCACACCAATAAGATGCGCCTTCCGTGTGTGGAAATAATTCAATCAATGCGGCACGGCCATCATGGAATCGTTTCTCAACCTGCGTTAGCAGGCGGGATAAAGAAAGACGATCTCCATTCATTAAACCTGAACATAATTCATAGCTATGGTTACAGTAATAAAACACACAGAGTGTAGAATAAACTCTGTGTTTTCGAAAACTAATTTCCTTCAATCGCAGATTTTACGTCGCGAATAATATCATCGGTGGAAGCGCCGGGACCGCATGACTCCGTGACGCCAAGTTCTTTTTCAGCCGCTGCAATCTTCATCCAATAATTCCTCCGATGAATATTTTGACATGGGATTGTCCATTGGTTTTAATAATTCCAGGATGCGGCGAGCGCCGCGGGCACCTGAAAGAACAGAAAGCCCAACAACATCCACATCTTCTTGAAGTGCTGCTTCTGCTATCATTTCCAGTCCGGCGCAGGCCAGCATGCATCACTTCCATTGCCTGCATCACGCAAGGCGCGGGGCAACTACTTTTGCACCACGGTCATGACCATCCAAACCAGGTTTGGCAACCAACACACGGATTTTTTTATCGCTCATCGTGCCTCCAATAAGGATTTATTAACAAGATTATACTATGCATCACAAACGACTCGATTTGATAAAAATGAAAGGATTGCCTCATTGCAATCCTTTCATTTTTATTTATTCCATCATCTTTCGGCGGATGGTTTGACCGTAATCCAACACCTGCCGTAATTGTGTGCCACCCCTCCGGGCGGACTCAGGCGCCAATCTTTTTTATCTTCCATCATATCGACGATGCGAGAGTGGGCGCGTGGCATATCCACCTGCAGACGTCTCTGCAACATGGAGAGACAGAAGCGCGGCTCTCCCTTGCGAATCGTGCCACTGCTTCTTCAACAATGGATCGCTTCCATCGGGCTTGCCTTCGTTTTCCCAAAGTGGCGCTTGTTTCCACGACATTCAATAGGACCGATCTCTGCTGGAGTATCAGAAACCGCATACGCACTCCACTCAGCGAGAGAGTGCGCCAATATTCTACGAGACGTTGAATCTCATGGTCGGAAACAAAGACACCTTGTAAACGAGCAGCAGCAGGCGCATCGGGAGCTTGGTACAACATGTCACCACGGCCAAGCAATCTCTCAGCACCAGGTTGATCGAGAATAACGCGACTATCTGTATTGGATGCCACAGCGAATGCGATGCGGGCAGGGAAGTTGGCTTTGATGAGACCTGTCACTACATCTACAGAAGGACGTTGTGTGGCAAGAATCATATGAATCCCAGTAGCACGTGCCAACTGGGCAAGGCGTGTAATGGTTTTTTCTGTTTCGTCAGGTGCAATCATCATCAAGTCAGCTAACTCATCAATGATAATGACCAGATAAGGAAGTTTCTTTTGACCTTGCGCTTTCATCTTCGCGTTGTAATCTACAATATTACGTGAACCTACTTGCGCAAAGTTATGATAGCGCTTATCCATTTCACGCGTCATCCATTGCAAAGCACCGATAACACGGTCCATTTCAACTACGACTGGTCCCAACAAATGTGGAATGCCGTTATAGCCAGTCAACTCCACGCGCTTGGGATCAACGAGCACGAGGCGCAAATCATCGGGGGTGTTATAAAGCAACATACTGGTAAGAATAGAGTTTACACAGACTGATTTACCAGAACCAGTTGTACCTGCAATTAACATATGCGGCATATTTTCAAGCGTCGCCATAATTGGCAGGCCGGCTACGTCACGTCCAAGGGCAAAGCTCAAGGCTTTTTTGTTGCGTTGGAAAGTTTCACTCTCCAAAATATCGCGCAGAGCCACCATCGCCATTTCTTCATTCGGCACTTCAATACCCACATAACTATGTCCGGGCACGGGAGCTTGAATACGAATGCGAGGCGCAGCCAATGCAAGCGCCAGGTCATCCGATAAGGATGCGATTTTGCTAACACGGACTCTGGTCTTAACACCGCCTCGAGTCTCAACGAAGAGTGGCTCTACTCCGAACTGCGTGATCGAAGGTCCACGGCTGATAGCAACTACTTGTGCTGGCGCACCAAAGGAAGCAAGTGTCTCTTCAATGAGACGAGCACGCTGTTGAACAAAATCTTCATTGACTGAAGTGGCATTCCCCGCATCCAATATATCTTGGGATCTGGTAACACCCATTGAATAACAGGAGTCGTTATCCCTGTGGTGACCACAGGCTGGACATTTGATTCACAGCAGAGCATCCGCTCCCAATGCCAGAAAGGTCAATTGGGGTGAGGCCATCTGTCGAAACAGGAGCAGCAAACGGTTCAGGCGGCGCGATGGGTTTGCGTAATAAATTCTGCAACCTGGCGAAAATTGGCAACATCCAGTTGGAATAATTCCAAAGCACGGGCTTATCCAAAAAGATGGCAATTCCGATGATGAGCCATGCAATTAATGCAAAAAATGTTCCAGTTCCACCAATGCTGAACCAAAGCATTCTTTGGAATACGCTTCCTAAAGCACCACCACCAATTCCGGTAAGCGCAACTGCTTTGGCATTCTCAGCATCTGAGACAAAAATATGCAAAACAGTCAGCAACCATACATACAGCAAAATACTGCCTACAGCACGTTCTACAGAAAGTGGGGGAATACGTTCAATCTTACGAAAGACCAACCACAAGCCAAAGACCAATAATCCTATGGGAAGAACATAGACTCCCCAACCAAAAATTTGAGCAAGGAAAAAGATGGCGCCACCCACCACTGCCGAACGATTGGCAGAGATCAGGCCCAATAAAATAATAATTCCAAACAGTGCGAGAACAATTCCAACAACATCCAACTTGCGTTCAGGAGAAAGTTTCTCCCACCAAGTAGGGTCACGTCTTGGTGGTGGGGACGGCAGAGAAGATGGTGGAGGCTGAAATTTATCTTTTGAAGCGGGCTTACCTTGCGCAGGAATTCCACCTTTTTTAGGCGTGAGCACCTTTGTTGCCGGCTTTTGGTTTTTGGATGGAGGGGAGGATGGTTTAAGGATGGGCATCTTTCACCGAAAGAGATACAGGTGAGACCAAAAATCATTATAGCACAAATGGTCTGTTTTCTTTGAGGTACAATTGTATACATCACTTCAAAAGATATACTGCCACAGAGTACACAGAGTTCTCTGAGCGTTTTTCTCTGTGCACTCTGTGGCTATACTTGTAAGGACTCAACGTTGTTCGAAATTCTTTTTCTTGGCACATCGGCATCGGCACCCTCGGCCAAACGGGGACTCTCAGGTCAGATCGTTTCTCACAACGAATACCGTTTTTTAATCGACTGTGGTGAAGGTACACAAAGACAAATTTTACAATCTGGCGTTGGGTTTAAACGCATGACCCGCATCTTGTTGACACATGGTCATTTGGATCATATTCTTGGATTGGGCGGTTTGCTATCCACCTTTCTACGATGGGAAGCCATTGAAGAGTTGGAAATTTTTGCTGGACGTTCTACCCTGGAACGCGTGCGTACCTTATTGTTTGATGTTGTACTGCGTGGCACTCAGCCCCCCATGCCATTAAAAATTCACGAGATTAAACCTGGGACCTTTTTTGAAGCTGATGATTTCACAGTCACTGCTTTTCCGGTGACACACCGTGGGCCTGATTGTTATGGATATATCTTTGAAGAAAAACCCAAGCGTTCTTTCCTTGCTGAAAAAGCGGATTCATTAGGGGTACCCTTTGGACCGGAACGCCGTGATTTGGTTGAAGGCAAAGAAGTGATTCTTGCGGACGGTCGACGCATCTCACCAGACGATGTGTTGGGACCATGGGAAAAAGGCAGCAAACTTGTCGTTGTAGGGGATGCCGGTAGAACAGATAACCTGCTCGAATATTGTAAAGATGCGGATGGGTTGGTAATCGAATCCACTTATCTGGATGAAGAAGAACAAATGGCAAAACAATTTTCGCACCTGACTGCTAAAATGGGAGCGGAACTTGCAAAAAATGCTGGGGTTAAGAAACTAATTCTTACTCATATATCGCGCCGGTATCGTGAAAAGGATGTGATTGCTGAAGCGCAATCTGTTTTCTCAAACACGGTCGTGGCCCGCGATTTTGACACATATCAAATCAAGCGAGACAATTAAGATGGAAAATAATAAATTTACAATTGGAGTTTTAACCTCAGGCGGTGATGCGCCCGGAATGAATGCGGCCATTCGTGCCGTAGTTCGCACAGCATTAACCAATAACATGAATGTCATTGGTGTTAAACATGGATATGAAGGTCTCATCAAAGGTGAATTCAATCCCATGGGTGCCCGTGATGTAGGAGGCATTCTACAACGCGGCGGCACCATTTTGCTCACCAGTCGCAGCAAAGAATTCATGGAGCCCGCTGGTCAACGTGAAGCCATTCGCAAGATGAATGAAGCGCAAATGGATGCATTGATTGTGATTGGCGGCGAAGGGTCAATGAATGGAGCCAACGCGCTTTCCAAGCAGGGCGTCAAAGTAATCGGCATCCCTGGCAGCATTGACAATGACATTTGGGGAACAAACATTGCCATTGGCACCGATACTGCCATGAACACCATCATGGAAGCAGTTGATAAGTTACGCGATACGGCTTCCTCCCACCAACGTGCATTCTTGATTGAAACCATGGGACGCAACAGTGGATACTTAGCTGTGATGGCGGGCATTGTCTGCGGCGCAGAAATGGTGTTAATTCCAGAAGTCCCTTGCACTGCGGACGAAGTTGTGACTGCGGTAGAAGAGGCATACAAACGTGGCAAGACTCACGCCATTATCATCAACGCAGAAGGTTCTGCATTACGCACGACAGATATTGCTTCAAAGATTGATGGAAAAGATGTGGGCTTTTCAACACGCATGACCATTCTTGGTCACATTCAACGTGGTGGCTCGCCAACTGCTTATGATCGCCTGCTTGCATCTCGAATGGGTGTTAAAGCTGTTGAGGCTATCATCGAAGGAACACATGGTGTGATGACCGGTCTTAAAGGCAAAGGGATAGATTTCATTCCATTAGCCGATGTGATTAGCAATAAGCGCAAGGTGAACATGGAGTATTATCACATGGCCAAGGTGTTGGCGAGATAATCTCCACCATCAATTTTCAAAAGAGTATAATGAAATCCGCAGACATGCGGATTTCTTCTTTAATATCACGCTTTGGTCAATACGCTCTCTCCCTCGGGTTCATCGCTGCGATGACTGCGGTTTTCTTTACGTTACGAGAAGGGCTTGATACCACTGTGATTGCCCTGTTATATCTGGTTCCGTTGGGGGTAATTACAGCGTATTGGGGTTTGGGACCTGGCATTACCAGCGCTTTAATTACCTTCCTCGCTTTCAATTATTTCTTTATCAAACCTTATTACACATTGGCCGTCCATCAACCGGCCGATGTGGTGATTTTGGTCATCTTTCTTGTCGTAGCTGTGGTGATTAGTCAACTGGTGGGAAGAATGCAAAGGAGTCTGATTGCGGCGACAGCTCGTGAACGTGAAGCGACTCAACTTTATGAATTAAGTATTGCGTTGACCGGGTTACATGATGAACAAGCCATTGCAAAGATTCTTGCAAGACAAGTACAAGAAGTTTCAGAAGGCGAATATATAGAAATTCACATCACGGGGACAAATCCTTTTTCTTTTCACTTGAGTGCAGGTGAAGCCCCGCTTCGTTCGCCAGAACTGGTGGTTCCCATCCAAGCAGCGAGAGGTGTGCTCGGGGAGATTCTGTTATGGAAAGCTGAATCAACTACCCCGTTGGAAGAGAAGCGATTATTGGAGACGTTTGCCAGTCAAGGAGCATTGGCTCTCGAACGGGCAAGATTGGCGCAAGCCGAATCCCGTGCCCGAATCTTAGAAGAAAGCGATCAATTGAAATCCATTCTTTTATCTTCGGTTTCACATGAATTGCGGACTCCGCTTTCAACGATCAAGGCAGCTGCATCCAGTTTGCGTGGAAATGAAGTAAGTTGGGATTCACCTGCACGAGTCGAATTAATTTCGGCCATCGATGATGAGGCAGATCATTTGAACATGTTGGTTGGAAATTTACTAGATATGTCTCGAATTGAATCTGGCGCACTAAAACCCAAGCGCGAATGGAATATTTTGTCTGAGATTGTGGGGAGTGTGTTGGCACGCATGCGATATTCTGCCGATACTCATCGCTTTGAAGTGGATGTGCCTGAAAATTTACCTTTTGTACCAGTAGATTATGTTCAAATGGAACAGGTCTTCACGAATTTAATCAGCAATAGTTTGAAGTATGCTCCAGCCAATACAACGATTCATATTCAAGCCCATGTTGAAGGGGACAACATTCATATCCAGGTCAGCAATCAAGGTCCACAAGTTCCACCTGAACACTTGGAAAGAATCTTCGATAAGTTTTATCGCATCACTGCCGCAGACCGTGTGACTGGCACAGGGCTTGGACTATCGATTTGCAAGGGAATTGTTGAAGCGCATGGTGGGAAAATTTGGGCTGAAAATATTTCAGGCGGTCTGGCATTTAATTTTATACTGCCACTTACATGGGATGGAGCACACCCACCACAACTTCCCATGGATACGGAGACAGAATGAATAACGCCCCCCATATCCTTGTCATTGATGACGAACCGCAAATTCAACGTGCAATCCGCACGATCCTCACTGAAAAGGGTTTTAAAGTCACAACCGCCAGCCGAGGAGAAGAAGGATTGACTCTGGCTGCTACAACTGAACCCGACATCATCATTCTGGATTTAGGGTTACCGGACATGGATGGCGTGGAAGTTTGTGGTCGCCTGCGTGAGTGGACTCAATGCCCCATTATCATACTCTCTGTGCGGGACAGCGAACGAGACAAAGTCGCTGCACTTGATAAAGGCGCCGATGATTATCTGACAAAACCTTTTGGCATTGAAGAGTTATTGGCACGTGTACGTGTGGCTTTGCGTCACTCCACTAACAGACAAGGTCCACAGAGCAAGGTGATTAAAGCAGGGAACCTCACGATTGACCTCGTATGGCACATTGTCAAACGCGGAGAGGAAGAAATAAAATTGACTGGCACCGAATACAAGCTCCTTGCCTATCTAGCCTCCAATCACGGTCGCGTGTTGACCCATCAAAATATTCTGATAGAAGTGTGGGGACCTGCGGATGCCGATCACACCGAATATTTGCGGGTCTATATGCGTCAACTTCGCAAAAAGCTTGAGGTTGACTCTGAACGTCCGCAATATATCCTCACGGAACCCGGAATTGGCTATCGTTTTATCTCAGACGGGTAATTTTTATCACCGAGTCACCAGTGACATATATCCTAATCGCCCCGAAACGGGGCGATTTTTATTTGTTCTTTATACGATTGATTATTTTTTTTGTCACCATTTTATGCAGAATGAATAAGATTTACCTATTCATGAGGTGATATGAACAAACTTGACGCAAGCCCACTTACTCTGACGGTCCCTTCCGCCTCTCTTCCACATCTTCAACCTGCTCATCGTTTAATTGTCCTTGTGCCTGAATCTGAGACAAACACCATCGTTGCAGCGCGAAAGGTTTGGGAGTTGGCAAATGCACTCGAATGCCGTGTACAGTTCATCGGTCTAAGCAGCGATGCGGCACTTGAACCTGCTTTACGCAGGCAATTGGTCAATCTATGTGCAATGGTAGAAGATGAAAACATTCCTGTCGACTCAAAAATAGAAACAGGAAATAACTGGTTGAGTGTGGTTAAGTCTTACTGGCAAAAAGGGGACGTGGTCATTTGTTTTGCTGAACAACGCTCCACATTGGCACATCGATCTTTAAGTCAAATTCTCGAATCAAATCTTGATATCCCAGTGTATGTGATTACAGGGATGTATCAAGAAGAAGTCAGTCTGTGGTCCAAATGGAAAATCGATGCCGTTGGCTGGGCAGGGTCGATTGGAATCATTCTTGGTTTCCTCTGGTTACAAATAAAACTTACCCAAGTCCCAACAGATTCAACACACACCTTCCTGCTCTATCTTTCCCTGTTTACCGAAGCGGGAGCCATTTGGATTTGGAATAGCTTGTTCAAATAATATATTGGAAAATAATTTTGGAATATTATGATTAACTCAAAAGATAACTCACCCACTTCAATTATTGAGCGCGCCGCAGATTATGAGCCGCCACGCACTTTAAGCTCCTGGCTGATCGGACGTCCATTATCCACAGCAGATGCATCCCATCAAACCATCGGAAAGATCGTTGGTTTGGCAGTGTTTGCTTCCGACGCACTTTCCTCCACTGCCTATGCAACTCAAGAAATTTTGGGTGTCATCGCGGGAGCCGGCGCAATTGCTTATGGATATTTATTTCCCATATCGCTTGCGATTATTACACTGCTTGCGATTGTAACAATTTCATACGAACAAACGATTCATGCATACCCGGGCGGCGGCGGTGCCTATATTGTTGCGCGTGACAATCTCGGTGAGTTGCCAGCACAAACGGCTGGCGCCGCCTTGCTTACAGATTATATTTTGACCGTTTCTGTTTCTGTTTCAGCTGGGGTAGCGCAAATCGTTTCTGCCTATCCCGATTTATTTCCATACAGAGTGGTGATTGCAGTCATCGCTGTATTATTGATTATGTTAATCAACTTAAGAGGCGTAAAAGAATCTGGTACTGCGTTTGCTGTTCCAACCTATTTCTTCGTCGTGTTAATGGTATTTACCGTCGGGTATGGGATCTTCCGTTACTTTACCGGCTCGTTGGGAATGGTCATCGACCCGCCACACTTTGAAGCAAAACATATTCTTTCTGTCATCACCCCATTTATCTTATTACATGCGTTTGCCAATGGCACCACAGCCCTTACAGGTGTAGAAGCTATTTCAAACGGTATTACAGCCTTCAAAGAGCCTCGCAGTAAAAATGCTGGCGTCACTTTGATTTGGATGTCTTTGATTTTGGGTTCTCTATTCCTTGGGCTTTCCTTCCTCACAGGCAAAGTACATGCCGTGTTTTCAGAAGAAGAAACTGTCATCTCACAATTAGCCCGCACCATCTATGATGGCCGAGGGATTCCATACTTGATGCTGATCACCGGCACAACCATCATTTTGATTATGGCAGCCAATACAGCGTTTGCAGATTTTCCACGTTTGGGTGCGTTACATGCCAATGATGGCTTTCTTCCACGCCAGTTGACTTATCGCGGAAGCCGTTTGGTCTACTCCCGCGGAATTGTAACGTTGGCTGTGATTGCATCCATCTTAATCATTATCTTCCAAGCCAGCGTTACACGCTTGATTCCTTTGTATGCCATCGGTGTATTTTTGTCCTTCACACTTTCACAAGCAGGCATGGCTCGTCGCTGGTGGAAAATAGGTCACCTGAAGGAAGGCGTCGAAATTGTTGAACCAGGTTCTGTATTGAGATATGAAAAGGGCTGGCAGTACAGAATGTTAATCAATGGATTTGGCTCCTTGTGCACCGCAGTGGTCATGGTTGTGTTTGCTGTCACCAAATTTGCAGAAGGTGCCTGGGTGGTATTAATTCTCACACCAGTATTGGTAGCCATCTTCTTCTCTATTCACCACCACTACAAAGGGCTGGCCAAAAAGCTTTCACTTGAAAATGTTGGCGTCATTCCGCCCCATACCATTCGACACCGCGTTATCATGCCGGTCAGTGGCGTCCATCAAGGTACACTCGCAGCCCTTCGTTATGCCCGCATGTTATCTGATGACATTACAGCAGTCCATGTCACCATTGAACCTGCGGAAGCAGAAAAGGTCCGTCAAAAATGGGAGACATGGGGCGAAGGCATTCGCATGGTTATGCTGGATTCACCTTACCGCCTCTTCCTTGAACCCATGCTGGCCTACATTGCAGACATTGCCGAACACCGACAGCCCGGTGAAACCATTACCATCGTTGTCCCTGAATTTGTTTCTCAAAGTCGCATCACTGCTGCGCTACACACCAACACAGCAGATCTACTACGCAGTCAACTTAAACGCCAACATGGCATCGTGATTATCAATGTTCCGTACCATGTTCACGAAGAAGAAGGCCTGCACTAAAATTTTCAATTCATATTTGGCTCTAAATAAAAACTGTTTCAGTTGACTGAAACAGTTTTTATTTTCCGTGTTCATCTTGTACTTTCAAACGATACCCAACTCCAGGTTCTGTATGGATATAACTTGGTCTGGCAGGGTCTGGTTCGATTTTGCGACGCAAATTGCTGATATTAACTCTCAGAATATGCATCTCGCTCTCATAGGCAGTTCCCCATACCTGCCTAAGTAGTTGATTATGAGTAAGAACCTTGCCTGCGTTTTGTAAAAGCAAGCGTAATATTTCATATTCGGTTGGTGTTAATGAAACTTGATTTCCATCAACAGTCACAACTCGACGCGAAATATCCATCTGCAATCCATCCACCTTGAAAATGGGATCATCGGACGTATGCACCAAACGCCGCATGGACACACGCATCCGCGCCATGAGCTCACCAGTTCCAAAGGGTTTGGTTAAATAATCATCTGCACCGGCATCCAGCGCCGCAATCTTATCCTGCTCTGCTTCCCGCACAGATAAGATAATGATTGGGATTTGAGACCATTCGCGCAAACGTCGTGTCACCTCAATGCCATCAAAATCAGGAAGCCCTAAATCAAGAATAACAATATCAGGATGATGAGTTACCACAGCATTAATAGCTTCTTCCCCGTTGGCAGCTTCAAAGACTGAGAATCCCTGAGCACTTAACGCAGTCCGCAAATAACGGCGGATGGGAGTTTCATCATCCACAACTAAAACTCGTTGGCCTGCTTCTGTCATTGACCTTCTTCCTGTTTCTGATAAATTGGCAACTCCACACTCACAATGGTTCCTCCCCCTTCTCGATTGCGCGCATCAATCATTCCTTGATGTGCTTCAACAATCCCTTTGCTGATGGAAAGCCCCAAGCCTGTTCCACTGACATTCTCTGGGCGTTGGACTCGGTAAAACTTATCAAAGATGCGAATCAAATCATCCGATGGTATACCAACTCCACGGTCTGCAATTTGGAGGCGGGCTTTATTTCCATCTACTACTGCCGTAGAGACTTCAATCAAAGAATTTATTGGAGAATACTTTACCGCGTTCTCCAATAAATTGACAACTACCTGAACGATCAAAGTGAAATCCATTGGGATAAGTGGAAAATCATCAGCAACATTCACCTGGATGTGATGGTGGACAACACGCTTACCAAGTTGTTCGAGAGCAGTTCCAACCACATCTTGAATGTCACCAGGTTCTGTATGTAATTTAATCGCACCACTTTCGATGCGTGTCATTGAAAGCAGGTTTCCGACAAGACGATTCAAACGATCTGCTTCTTCGCGCGCCGTCACAATTAAGCTTTGTCTATTTTCATTGTTCAAGGAGTCAGATTGTTCATCGAGACTTGTAAGCGCACCTGTAATAGAAACTAGTGGAGTACGCAAATCATGTGAAATGGAGTTAAGCAACGCCGTTTGTAATTTTTCAGTGGCTTGCAACAATTCAGCTTGACGTGCTTGATCCACCAGACTGGCACGTTCAATGGCAAGGGCTGATTGATTTGTAAAAGCAGCCAGGGTCTGACGTTGCTCCGGGGTTAGAAATGTACTGGCATCCTTGGGACGAAGCCCTAATACACCAATAATATTATTGGCCGTTTTCAATGGGACACAACGCAAAGGGGCAGCAGGCAATGTATCGGTTCCACGTCCGGCAGGCTCGTCATGTTCAAAAGCCCAAGTAGCAACCGCCAATTCATTTTCGTCTGGAATATAACTCTTCGAACTGGCAAAAGCCAAAAGTTGCTTATTCACCGGGAGAAAAATCGCGACATCACGTTCAAATGCACTCCCAATATGGGAAATAATAATATCAGCGATATGTTTTAAGTCTGTAGCAGAAGTCAGGTCTCGGCCAAGATTGTATAAAGCGGAAGTTTGTTTTTCCCGCAAAATCGCAGAATCAGCCTGTTCACGGACACGCGCTGTCAACGAGCTGATAACCAAACTAATCACAAACAGAACAACAAAGGTAATAATATATTGTGTATCGCTAACAGCAAATGTGAAGTACGGTGGAATGATAAAGAAATCAAATGCCAAAACGCTTGTAATTGCAGCCAGCAAAGATGGCCCGCGTCCAAGATAAATAGCCGAAATCACAACAGACACCAAATACAACATGACCAAATTGGCTGGTTCAAGACTGCCACGAACAAAAAAACTTAATAACGTAGATAAACCTACCAAAGCCAAACTCATTAAATATCTTGTCAATGGACTATGAGGTTGCCAATTTTCAGGGACCAGATTCTTTTTCGCGTCAACTTCAGCGCTAATTACATAGACGTCAATATCTCCGCTGGCATAAATCAGTTGATCGACAACAGACCCATTCCACATTTCCTGCCAACGAGGTTTCAATGGTTTTCCAATCACCAACTTAGTGACATTATGTTTGCGGGCATATTTCAATACAGCTTCATGAATGGAACGTCCTGCCAGGGTTCGTGTTCTGGCTCCTAATTCCTCAGCCAATTGAAGGGTGCGCCCAATGCGCTCACGATTTTCAGGGTTATTCTCAGGCTTGGAAGCAACTTCCACATATACAGCAAACCATTCAGCATTTAATTCATCGGCAAGCCTGCGAGTATTGCGCACCAACTTCTCTGCCAAAGGGCTAGGACTGATACACACCAACAAACGTTCCGTTGCCGCCCACGGACCTGGAATGGCACGCGTCTGCATATAGGAACGCATTTGGTCATCCACACGTTCAGCAGCTCGCCGCAGAGACATTTCCCGCAAAGCAGTGAGATTCCCTTTACGAAAAAATTTATCAATGGCTCGCGAGGCTTGTTCGGGAATATAAACCTTGCCCTCTTTCAATCGAGTCATCAACTCATCAGGAGGGAGATCAATCACTTCGATTTCAGAGGCTTCATCAATGACACGGTCAGGAACCGTCTCGCGTACGATCACCCCTGTCACCTGCGCAACAATATCATTTAAACTTTCAAGGTGTTGAATATTGAGCGTGGTGTACACATCAATGCCTGCGTTGAGAATTTCTTCTACATCCTGATATCGCTTGGGATGACGTGATCCCGGCGCATTGGTATGTGCAAATTCATCTACCAATACCAACGCAGGACGACGCATAAGAACGGCATCTACATCCAACTCAGGCAGGGTTACATTATGGTATTCAACTTGCTTACGAGGCAAGACTTCCAAACCTTCTACAAGTTCTTCGGTCTCAACTCGCTTATGGGTTTCTACATATCCCACAACCACATCAAGACCCTGAGCTTTACGCTGATGAGCAGCCTCCAACATGGCATAGGTTTTTCCTACACCAGCCACATAGCCAAGAAAAATCTTCAGCCTTCCACGCTTTGTCTCTTCAGACTCAACACGCTTTAGTAATGCATCAGGGTCAGGGCGATGGTCCATTAAATTTATTGTATCCCATCCAATGCAAGATTCAATTGCAAAACATTGACTCGCGGCTCGCCAAAGATTCCAAACTGACGGCCTTCGGTATATTTTTCAACAAGGGATTGAACATCCGCTTCACTTAGCCCGCGAGCTGATGCCACACGATGGACTTGATACAACGCTGCCGCCACGCTGATGTGCGGGTCGAGACCACTTGCAGAAGCAGTGACCAAGTCAACAGGAATCGGAAGCGTGTTATTCGGGTCAGTTGCTTTGAGGGCATCGATCCGCGCTTGAACAGCCTCTGTCAACTTGGGATTCATCGGTCCATAATTAGAACCTGAAGATGCAGAAGCATCATAGTTGACAGCGGAGGGGCGTCCCCAAAAATATTTGGCTTCATTGAATTGTTGACCAATCAATACTGAGCCAACGACTTTCCCATGAGTCACAATCAAACTTCCGTCGGCTTGATTTGGAAAAACAACTTGAGCTACACCTGTCACCATCAGCGGATAGATAACACCAGTGATGACAGTAAATAAAACAAGAATAGTAAGAGCAGGACGAATTTGAGTTTTCATTATGAAAAAATTCCTGAAGACATCATCAACAACCACGCAATGTTTGTTATAAAAAGCCACGGTCGGGCTGAAAATGGAACATGAAATATATTTGGGTCAAAGGCAATCGTAATCAAAAACAAAGTAAAGGCAACACCAATCCATTTTAGTGAAGTGAAGTTAATTTTCATTTGATTTTCTCCTAGGCAATTCCAAACCAAACCAAAAGCATATCTATTATTTTGATTCCGATAAATGGGGCTACCAAACCGCCAACTCCATAAATAAACAAGTTGTCTCTCAGCAACTGAGCCGCACCCACTGCACGATAAGGCACACCACGCAAAGCCAATGGAATCAAAGCAATGATGATGAGCGCATTGAAAATCACCGCTGACAAAATTGCGCTTTCAGGAGTCGCCAACCGCATGAAGTTCAAAGCTTGCAATGCGGGATAGGTCGATGCGAAGGCGGCAGGGATAATTGCAAAATATTTACTAACGTCATTCGCAAGGCTAAATGTGGTCAAAGCCCCGCGAGTCATTAGGAGTTGTTTTCCAATTTCAACAATCTCAATTAATTTCGTTGGATTGCTATCGAGATCTATCATGTTGGCGGCTTCACGGGCAGGCTGTGTACCCGTGTTCATAGCAACAGCAACATCTGCTTGAGCTAACGCTGGCGCATCGTTGGTACCATCGCCTGTCATTGCCACCAGGCGGCCACCTGTTTGATATTCACGGATCAATTTCAATTTTGTCTCAGGGGTAGCTTGTGCAAGGAAGTCATCCACGCCAGCTTCAGCAGCGATGGCTGTAGCGGTCAAAGGATTATCGCCAGTTATCATGACCGTTTTAATTCCCATCTTGCGCAATTGAGCAAAACGTTCTTTCATTCCACCTTTGACAATATCTTTCAAATGAATCACACCCAAAGCCTGATTGTTACGAGTCACCACCAAAGGCGTGCCACCCGTTCGGGCAATTGAATCAACTGTCGGCTTAAGATCAGAAGCGACTACATTTCCGCTGGATTGAATCAATTCGGTCATCGTATCGGATGCACCTTTTCGAATCGATGTGCCATTGAAATCCACGCCACTCATTCTGGTTTGGGCCGTGAACGGGACAAAGTGCATTCCATGTGGAGCTTTGTCGCTAACACCCATGGGTTGTGCGCGTAAACTAAATTTTTCTTTTGCAAGCACCACAATGGAACGACCTTCAGGAGTTTCATCTGCAAGCGATGCAAGTTGTGCTGCTTCAGCTAAATCGCGCGCATCCACTCCATTCACAGGAATAAACTCTACAGCCTGACGATTTCCCAACGTAATGGTTCCTGTTTTATCAAGCAAAAGAACGTCAACATCCCCAGCGGCTTCCACAGCACGGCCAGACATGGCAATCACATTCCGTTGAATCATGCGATCCATCCCTGCAATACCGATGGCAGAAAGTAAACCACCAATCGTCGTGGGGATTAAACACACAAGCAACGCAATCAACACCGTAATCGTAATGGGTGTGCCTTGACCGATTGAATTCACACTATAAATTGAATATGGCAACAGCGTAGTACACACCACCAAAAAAACAATCGTAAAGCCAGCCAGCAAAATATTTAAAGCAATTTCATTTGGAGTCTTCTGACGCTTTGCGCCTTCGACCATGCTAATCATTCGATCAAGAAACCCCTGCCCAGGATCAGAGCTCACACGAATGATTAACCAATCGGATAGAAGGCGAGTTCCACCGGTGACAGCGGAACGATCACCGCCCGCCTCACGTACCACCGGAGCTGATTCACCTGTCACGGCACTTTCATCCACTGAAGCAATCCCTGCCAATATTTCACCATCTGCAGGCAGAATATCCCCTACCTCCACGAGATAGAAATCATTTTTTCGCAGTGATGTTGAAGATACAATTTCAACTTTTGACAATGCACTTTGCAAATCAGATGCTTCGCCGCGAATTTTTTTCGCGGGGGTATCCTGCCTTGCCTTGCGAAGCGACTCTGCCTGCGCCTTGCCACGTCCTTCTGCAACTGCTTCAGAGAAGTTGGCAAATAAAACGGTAAACCACAACCAAAGCGTAATGGCTCCGATAAATCCTGTAGGGGCTTCGCCTTTTCCAAGCAAAGCTTGAATCCACAAGACCGTAGTCAACAAGCTGCCAACTTCTACAACAAACATGACAGGGTTACGCACCATCGAACGCGGATTAAGTTTGAGAAAAGACTCCAACACAGCCCGTTGATAAATTTCACGGCGAAAAGAAGTTTGTTTTTTATTTTGTGTATTCATTTTATTTATCCAGCTAAAACCATCAAATGTTCCACAATTGGGCCCAGGGCCAATGCCGGCAGAAAACTTAATGCCCCGACAATCACAATCACACCGATCAACCAGGCAATAAATAAGGGAGTGTGGGTGGGTAAAGTCCCTGCACTGGCAGGCACTTTCTTTTTGTTTGCAAGCGAGCCCGCAATTGCCAAGGCTGGAATCGCCAACCAATAGCGGGCAAACAACATGGCAATTCCTAAAGAGATATTGTAGAAAGAATTGTTCGCACCCAACCCAGCAAAGGCAGACCCATTGTTATTCCCAGCAGATGAGAATGCGTACAACACTTCACTGAACCCATGTGCAGACGGGTTATAGATGGTCGCCTTGCCTGCATCGGTCACAAGTGCCACAGCCGTCCCAACCAACACCACAATCACTGGAATCAGAATCATGATGGAAGCCATTTTCATTTCATAGGCTTCGATTTTTTTGCCTAAATACTCCGGAGTGCGGCCAACCATGAGACCAGAGACAAAGACTGCGATGATGACAAAGGCCAGCATTCCATATAAACCTGAACCCACGCCGCCATAAATAATTTCACCTAATTGCATCATCCACATGGTGACCAACCCGCCGAGCGGCATGAAAGAATCGTGCATGGAGTTCACCGATCCGTTCGAGGCGGCCGTTGTTGCTGTAGCCCACAAGGCAGAATTTACAATTCCAAAGCGGACTTCCTTGCCTTCCATATTTCCACCAGGGTTGAGATTTGTTTGCGTCTGGTCAATGCCTAATTTTGTAAAGGCAGGGTTACCACTTTGCTCTGACCAAACTGCCAGAGATAACAATGCTACGAAAATAATCGTCATTACGAGCAGAATTGCCCAACCCTGACGCGTATCTCCAACCATTTTTCCGAAGGTGTAGCATAGTGCAGCAGGAATCAACAAAATGGATAACATCTCTAAAAAGTTTGAAAACGGTGTTGGGTTTTCAAACGGATGTGCCGAGTTGACATTAAAGAATCCGCCACCGTTTGTGCCTAACTGTTTGATGGCAATTTGTGATGCAGCAGGACCCACTGCAATGACTTGTTCAGCAGAAGTGGATTGAAGCGTTGGCACCGTTTGATATTGACTAAATGTCTGCACTACACCCTGCGAGACCAAAGCAAGTGCAAGCACCAGGGACAATGGCAAAAGAATATATAAAGTTGAACGAGTTAAATCCACCCAGAAGTTTCCAATTTCTTTGGTGGTGTGACGAACGATTCCACGAATCAAGGCAACCAACACAGCCATGCCTGCTGCCGCAGAGACAAAGTTCTGCACAGTCAATGCGGTCATTTGTGTGAAGTAACTCATGGTTGTTTCGCCACCGTATCCCTGCCAATTGGTATTGGATGCAAAACTCACTGCCGTATTCCATGAAGAATCAGGAGAGACTGCGCCCAATCCCTGAGGATTTAATGGCAAGATACTTTGCACTCTTTGCACAAAATACACAAGAAGCAAGCCAAAAAGATTGAAGATCAACATTGCAATGGCATATGTCTTCCAATCCATTTCGGTTTGCGAATCAATGCCTGAGATGCGGTAGATGAATCTTTCAACAGGACCCAGCACACGGTCCAGAAAGAGGCGTTCACTCTGATAAACGCGGGCCATATAACTTCCCAACGGCTTCGCCAAAATCAATAAGGCGGCAATATATAAAACAAGCTGTAACCAACTATATAGATTCATCCGAACCACTCCGGCTTGAGTAAAGCCAAAACCAAATATACGAACAAAATCAGGACAATCACACCCGTTACCAAATACAACGCATTCATGATTTGTCCTCCATCAACCGCTCACAAACCTTGACCAAGCCAAAGGTGAGGGCAAAAAACAACACAGTTAATCCAATAAAAAGCAAATCGCTCATGGAGCCTCCATTGAACTTAGTGTATTTAGTTGTCAGTCAAATCGGGGGCAAGAAGGATGAAAAAAAGGTCAAGAAAGTATAAAGAAACAGCCAATAGCGGGTCGCTATTGGCTGTTGGTGATCAGTTATTGATTACTCCCCAATCGTCACTTGGATGACTGCCGTATCCACTTTTTGATCTGCACGTACCACTTGCAATTGAACCGCATACAAGCCGCTCAGCCCCTTGGTATCCCATTCTGCAAGGACTCCATCTTCTACCGGAGTGATGACATCACTGCCAAGTTGAATCCATTCCTGTGGATTCAATCCTTTTCCCACTTGCACTCGATAATAAGAAAAGTTATCTCCTGAAGCCGTACCGACTATCTTAACTACATCTTTGACCTGAGCAAACAATTCTGGTCTGGTGATATTTGCAGTCGGGTTGACTGGCGGCGCTTGAATCGCATCATAAGAAACAGGCGGAATCTCCAAGCCAGCGCTGCGTGCCCAATCTCGTGCATTTTCAGGTACGAGTAAATACACGCGTGTCTCAATCAATTCTGGCGGAGTAAACACTGTGGCAAGCAACCCTGTTTCGCGATTGATATCAAACGAACGATATAAATCATCCGCTTGAATCGGCTCATTCCCATTCAAGAAATATTCACTCACCAAATTGGGACATTCTTTCGTAGGCAACATGCCCGAAGGGTCACAGACCGTGATTGGAGTTACTCCTTGTGGTGCAGTCCAACCTTCGTTGGGCTTATTTCGTGAGGCGTATTGCATCAACGCATTCCACAATACTGCAGGGAAACGCGGAGAAAGACTCACGCCTTCACCCCGTGCATTCGTCCATGTGACAATGGAATGCGAAGGCGTATACCCTACCACCCATGCATCCGACCCATTTGCAGTTTGCCCCACCTTCACTCCTGCGGGCCGTCCAATCTCCAAGGCATTTGATTTTCCAAATGCAGGCCAGCGGGCAGAATCATCGCTCAACACATTCGTCATCAAATAAGCCAATGCAGGAGACACAATTGATTTTGCCTGTGGCACTGTCCAATCTAACAACATACTATGGTCAACGCTTTGCATTTGCAAAATAGAGACAGGCTCAAATGTATCCTTCACGTTCTGACCAAAATACACGCCTTGCGTATCGAACACTCCATACGCACCAGCTAACTTCAATAAAGAAACATCCTGATTCAAATCAATCCCAAAGGATGCGGCGATGTTCGTCACATTTTCAATCCCCATTTGAGTCTTCAACAACTCCACGGGCACTTGATAATCATTCGCTAATGCAATTCGCAAACGTAACGGCCCATGAAATTGACCGTCAAAATTTTGGATGACTCCTTGACCGGGAATATCCCATGTCAAAGAAGCGGGACTCAACCCACGGGTGAATCCTGTCAAATAGACAAACGCATCTGTACTGGACCCAGGCTGGTGTTCGCCAACGAGCGGAGTTTCCACACCTTGATTGGTCTCACCTACCACTGCCAAAATTTGACCTGTGTTCGGGTCAAGGATGACAGCGCTTGCAGAAGATTCAGGAAAAGTCACGCCCGGTGGAAGAGATGGCAACAATCGCGCTGCATCACATCCATTCAAAGAAGGCTCAGGTAACCCTGCCAATCGTGAGGCATATACATTGGTGGTACAGGTTGCTTGTTTTTGCAAGTCATAATCCAATGTTGTCGTAATCACCAAACCGCCGTGTTCGATTCGTTCAAGTGAAAATTGCGCTTCAATTTGGGACAAGACAATGTTGACGAAGGCAGGAGCAGGCTCAGGCTGAGCAGGAGGCGCAGGTGCTATAACGGGAGTCTCAGCCAATGCCAGTGCTTCTGCTTCATCACTGACAAGTCCAAGCCCATTCAATACGTGAATCACTTCGCGTCCACGTTGAATGGCTAACTCAGGCGCATCCAAAGGATTCAATGCAGGGGTTTCACTGGTGGCGGCCAACATTGCAGACTCAGACAAGGTGAGTTGCTCAGATGATTTTCCAAAATACAATTGCGCAGCGGCTTCCACACCAAAGGCATAATGGCCAAAATTCGTGCTATTGAGATACCACTCCATTACCTGCGTACGTCCATATTGAGCAGTGATTTGTGCCGCTAACAAACGCTCACGAATGGCTCGTTTGGTGGAAGGTGCTTCATCGTACAGAATCAAATCGCTGACAAGTTTTTGCGCAATCGTTGGGTGACGTTCAGGGTCGCTGTAACCATCTAATAAATAGCCGGGATGTTTGCGGAATTGCGGATCTTGCACCACAATCACCGCATTGACCAGATCCGCAGGAATGTGCTGTGGATTCTGTTCATTGATGGGAATATATCGCCGGGGAGTTTGAACCGGTGCAAAGGTATATAACAACTGCAAGCCCGTGCGATCATAAATGCGTGTGGGCTGTAACAACAAACCATCTGGCGGGTTTAACAAACGCGGTAACACATCCACAGAGGGGAGGTCGCGTGTGATATCGGCGTATTCAAAAGCTGTAAAAAGAATCAATACAGCCAATACAAGCGAAAGAATCATCCCAGTGCTAATCACCGCACCGAGAGTCCGTTTTGAATTTTGATTCTGTTGCTTTAAGCGTCGTTCACGCCGTGAGCGCAGGATGGGAAGTGTGGAAGGCATGGCTTTATTTTAGCGCAGGTAAGTCGGTAAATTACATTTCTGTTTAAAGAGATTCGCCACAGAGTAAGTATTTTTCTTCTCTGTGGCGAAAGGTTTATTTTTTTCTAAAATCAATCTTCCAATAAATCAGCGAGAAAATCCAACAATCCACCTTTTTCCTCTTCGGTATTATGTTGTTGGTGAACTTTATCTGCAATATCGCTGGCCACAACTCCATTCTGTCCGTTGATTAAGACCAGATGCTCGCGTCCTCCAAAGGGAATCTCGGTCATCCAGACCGGCAATAGATTCAACTTGAACGACTCAACCATTAAATTGGCAGAAGAAGTGTGGATGAGATTCATATTTCCAAGCAATGCAGGTAATTCCCGTTTATATTTTGCATAAGCCCGACTACGTGCATCCAAAGAAGCATCGGCCATGGGAACATCGTAAATTTCTGCAGGCCAATTGGCAAGGAAACGCGGATCATATGGTTTCAAGGCTTTTAAATCAAAGGTGGGAATCAATTTCAGAAAAATGGCTGAAGGTTTTCGCGAAGCAGGAAGCGGTAAGTCGTCCACCATAATCGGATATTGATCGGTGACACGAGTCACTTTTCTTTGACCATGTCGATTCCCAACCACCAACCCAAAGGTCTCATCTTCTGTTTCAACAACTTCCCCTGTGTAATCAATCACACCGCCGACGTCGAAAGTCCATAACGGTAGATATAACCCACGCGGTAAATCCACTTTCTTTTCAGGTTGGATTTCGTTTTCTTCCACCCATCGAATCAACAATTGCACCGCATGTTTCTGGTCAAAGACATGCGGAATGATTGCATCCGGTGCAAGCAAATCTTTTGATTTTTCAAGGCTGACCACATGGGGAGAATTGCAATACACACAAGAAGCAGAAATTTGCTGGGGAAGCAAAATAAATTCAGCGCCACAACCATTACAGTGAAACACCTGTTCCTGCAACGGCTTGCCATGTCCCTTCATGGTCGCCATCGCAATGACAAAGTCTTTTTCATCGGCTGACCCATTTGATAAGGTTTGATTGCGTGAACAATATTCACACACCAATGATTGACCATCTGGCGCAAAAGACATACGCCCACCGCATTTAGGACACATAAAACGTTGAGCATCGGCATCGCGAACCCCTGAAGCAGGGACGGGCAAATGATCGGGATTGATGACCTCGTCTGCTTTCAACTTGCCATCTAAAATGGCAAGCGCACGACGGGCACGCGCATGGTGTAACTCATGAGAAAGACAATTCTCATAAGCTTTACGTTTTTCAATCGGATCATCCGTGACTTCCCCCATCCAAAACCAGCCCTCTGCTAAAATATCAAACGAACTGGTCATATAAATGGCGCGATCCAAATAGCGGCGGGCAACTTCCTTGTTGCCTGTCTTCGCTTCTATAATTCCGCTACGTAAAAGTTCCTTGCTATATTCTTCCATTTATCTCACCAAGGCATCCGTCATTTTGGCAACACGCACCATTTCCTTCACGTCGTGCACGCGCACAATATCTGCTCCGCGAGTAATTCCCACTGCCACAGTGGCGGCGGTCCCTTCCACGCGTTGGTCAGGTGGCAGGTCAAGGGTGAAGCCGATAAAGGATTTCCGTGATGATCCCAACAACACGGGATATCCCAATGCGCGAATTTCATCCAGCCGATTAATTAATTCCAAATTATGCTCGCGCTTCTTTCCAAACCCGACGCCGGGGTCCAACATAATCTGCGACTCAGCAATTCCAGCTTGTCTTGCTAACTCTACGCTTAATAGAAGTTCACGTTTCACATCTTCCATCAAATTTTGATATTCTGCGCCAATATAAGCATTCCCCAATTTTTCACGTACATCCACACTGGCAGGGTTGCTGCGATTGTGCATCAAAATGACAGGTGCACCATACTTTGCCGCGACTTCCCCCAACTGCGGGTCGGCACGCAATCCCCAAACATCGTTGACAATATGCGCACCAGCACGAAGTGCCGCTTCAGCTACCTGTGATTTATATGTATCAATTGAAATTAAAGTGTCTGGAAAATTTTTATGCAATGCCTGGATGACTGGCAACACTCTTTCCATTTCATCATCCGCATTGACCGGTGCCGAACCGGGGCGGGTTGATTCGCCACCCACATCCAAAATGTCTGCACCTGAGGAGATAAACTCGCGAGCCTGCTCCACAGCCAGAGTCGCCGCATCGCCCTTGGCGATCATTCCATCCCCTGAAAAAGAATCGGGAGTTACATTCATGATTCCCATCACATAGGTGCGGGAACCCCAATCAAATGTGAACTTCCCGATTTGTAAAAAAGTTGATTTCATTATTCTGGATTTGTTTTGTAAGGGCTTATCCCTTACAAAACAAAATTGGCTACATTAAGGAATTTGATCCAACGGACGAGCCAGCCAGGCCTCGGCTTCGTTGATATCAATGAAAATCTTCATGGCAGAAGCGGTGCCAGCATCAGCCAAGGCTGCCACTTTGCGAATGCCATTGGCAATCGCCTCACTTGCAACTACAACCGCCACGCGAATGTTACGAGCAGATGGGTCACTATTTGCATCCACCGCCATGCGCACAGCCTTGTCAGGAATTTCTTTTACAGCGCGCAAATCATACAAATTCCGTGTGCGGCGGTCGGCTCCCATGAGGTGTTCCAATGCAAACGAATGCCAATGCGCCATGGTGGCATCAGATAAATCTGTGAATGTGAGGGTCATCCCTCCATCGCCACGACGAATGACAGAATATCCAACGTCCGGTGTGGCAGTCCAATTAAGTGGTTTCGATTCAGTCATGATTTTTCTCTCCTGTTAAGTTAATGCGATTATAACGCGAGTAGCAAGAATGCATTATGCACGCCTCAAAAGCGTTGTACTTTCGCAACGTTAAACCGGGCTAGCCTGTTATTAAGAGAGTCTTCCGTTTCGCGAATCACGTGCTATAATGCGGGGCATCCGGGCGCTTAGCTCAGTTGGTTAGAGCACCTCGTTTACACCGAGGGGGTCGGGGGTTCGAGTCCCTCAGCGCCCACACAGCCACCTTACAACAAGGTGGCTTTTGTTTTCCACAGAAAGCCTGCCTTTTCCCTCTGCTATAATCCAAGCCATGATCCTCATTACGGGCGCCACCGGGTTTATCGGGCGCACACTGGTACGTCAACTTTCCACCATCGGGTATCCGTTGCGTGCGTTGATTCGCCCTTCTCCACGCACACCACGTCTTCCTAAGGGCGTCCCCGTGGAAGTGGCCGTGGTCTCCCTCGCAGATGTACGTGGTCTACGTGCCGCCTTGCGCGATGTAGATACCATCATTCATCTCGCTAGCGCTGAAAATCAGGGAAGTCGTGGCAATCTTTTAACAGCAGATATTCAAGGCACAGAAAATCTCGTTCAGGCCGCAGCAGATGCAGGTGTAGATCGAATCGTGTACTTGAGTCACATTGGCGCGGCCCCTTCTTCGGGATATCCCGCTTTCAAAGCGAAAGGCATGGCTGAAGAACATATCCGCAACGGCAAAGTGCCATATACTATTTTGCGTACTTCGCTGGTATATGGACCCGAAGACCATTTCACCAATAATCTTTCCCGCTTAATCCGTTCTTCCCTTGGCATCTTTCCCGTCCCCTCCGGTGGACGTACTGTAGTTCAACCTGTGTGGGTCGAAGACCTAGTCACTTGTATTCTCTGGTCTCTGCAAAACGATGAGACATTAAACAAAGTATATGAACTTGGCGGCAGTGAATTTTTCACACTGGAACAAATCGCCCAAACCATCATGGACGTCACGCATCGTCGCCGCCTCATCGTGCCACTCAACCCCATTGCATTGCGTGCGCTGACAGTTTTTCTCGAAGGCATCTCCCCCAGCTTTCCAATTTCATCCTTCTGGTTGGATTACTTCGCAGTCAACCGCACCTGCGCGGTCGATTCCATGCCGCGCATTTTTGGACTCATGCCTGCTCGTTTTACCTATCGCCTTGATTATTTAATTCGCCATCCCTGGTATCAACGCGCATGGAATGCAATTAAAAAGTTCACTTCCACTCAAATTGATTCACTCCGCTCCAGATTTATTCGTTAACCATGAACAAATTTAACATTCGCTTATTAGATACCCCACAGGAAATGCTGCTGGTCGAAGAGTTACAACGTGAAGTTTGGCCAGGCTCTGAAACAGATGTTGTTCCCATGCACATGCTCATCACCATCGTTCACAACGGTGGGCTGGTGCTCGGTGCATTTGAGGAAGAAAAAATTATTGGCTTCGTGCTTGGCTTTCCCGGACTTGAAAAAGTTCCCGATGGTCCACGTGCCAAACATTGTTCCCACATGATGGGCATTCACCCCAACCATCGTGATAGCGGCATTGGCTTTGCACTGAAACGCGCACAATGGCAAATGGTGCGTCATCAAGCTCTCGACCACATCACTTGGACTTACGATCCACTACTCAGCCGTAACGCTTATCTCAATATCGCCAAGCTCGGCGCAGTTTGCACCACATACCGCCGCTCTGAATATGGTGATATGCGCGACGGGCTTAATGCAGGCTTACCTTCCGACCGCTTTCAAGTGGATTGGTGGATTAACACTCGTCGCGTTAAGAAAAGATTGAGCGCTAGTTCCCGCCCCACCTTGAAATTGGGACACATCACCCGAAGTGGCATGCATCCTTTTTATTCGCTTCATTCTTCAACCGACGGCCTGCCTCGTCCACCCGAACATGTCCCTGCCTTTGAAGACCGCCTCCTGTTGGCCGAAATCCCAGGAGATTTTCTCGCCCTTAAAGAAAAAGATTTTGCGCTCGCTCGTGACTGGCGTTTCTTCACCCGTGAACTATTTGAAACAGCCTTCGCTACAGATTTCATCATCACCGATTTCGTCTTTGACAAAAACGACGGTCACCCACGCGGACTCTACCTGTTGACCCATGGCGAAAGTACGCTTGACCAATTTGAATAACCCATTTATCTTATTGAACTTAAATTCTTATGTCTCCATTTCCTGCACTTGACAATTGGTGGGTCGTTGAAGCAATGATTGCATCCTACAATCATGTTTACAAAACTGTCTACCAAACAAAATATTACGATCTTGGTCCCATCGGTGTCTCAGATTATGGGTCTGCTCCGATTGCATCATTTCAACTTGAATTTCTGGCAATGGATGATGAAGCAGCCAGAGTAGTCAAAGCGATTAAAGAATTTGGCGTGGGTGACCGCAAATATGTACTGGATGTATTCCACAGTGCACCATCTGCAAAAAGTATCAAAGCACAATATGCTGAGTACGGATATGAATTTGTGCGCACAGGTCCCATCCTAGGTTATGACATTCCCAAACCAGTCCGTGGGGAAACCATTGAAGTCACAGCCATACAGACCAAAGAACAATTGGACAAAGCCAACATGGCTTTATATCTGGAAAATGAATCCATCCCTGCTGAGACTTTGAACGATCCTCACATTCACAACTTCTATGCAGAATGGCAGGGACATATTGCCGGCTGGGTACAACTCGTCACCATTTATCCTGATGTCGGTTATATCAACCAAATCTATACCATGTCTGATTATCGCAACCTGCATATCGCCAGTGCCTTGATGGCTCGCACCCATGTAGAATGTGGAAAGCTGGGCATTCCACGTATGGCACTGGTCTCATCTGATATGGCACTGGGACTCTATCGAAGATTGGGCTATCGTCCATTGGCATACTTCACAGCACTTCAACCAAGACCATCCAGCAATTCAATTACGGAGAAACTATGACCGACATTCTTAAAGTAGGCCTCATCCTCCCCGGCACCGAAGTCCAAGCATGGGTGGCAAAAACAATTGAACATCTTGGCGAACTCAATGAAATTAAATTGACAGGCATTATTTTTTTGCCCACTGAAAATAAAAACGGAAAAATCACAGACCTGCACTTAAAAATTGACAAACGTATTTTTCATCCATCCCCCGATGCGTGGAAAAAAACAAATATTCAAGAGCTCATTAAAGACATTCGTGTGGTTGAACCAGAATCCACGATTCCATTTTCCCGTTTTGATATCCTGATTAACTTAAGCAATTCCAAATATCCTGATGGCTTCTTGAAATTCAGCAAATATGGCGTATGGACTCCGTTCGATGGCAACGCCCGCCTGTTCAATCAATCTACATTTGGCTGGCGTGAACTTGCGAATAACCTCCCAGTCTCCACCAGCGCGGTGGAAATTGTCCGCGAGGAGCAACCGACAGTGCTGAGTCATGAAGCGGCTCTTTATGTTGATGATCAATCCATCACCCGCAATCAAGCATTCATGTTGTGGAAAGCATCTGCAAACCTTGCAGATGCCGTCAAGCTGTTGGCCACCATTGGAGAAACTGAATTCTTTGCGAAGACAAAACCTGTCACCATCAAAGCAGGGCTCAACACAAAACTTTCTGCCTTTCAATCCATCTTCTTATTAATCAAACAAATCACTTATTCTTTTGTCAAAAAGATTAGGCGTCGTTTTGTCTTTGACCAATGGTCTGTGTTGCTCAAACCTGGTCAACACATCACCCCATTAACTTGGGATGGATTCAAACATATCATTCCGCCCAAAGATCGTATTTGGGCTGATCCTTTTCTGATGGAACGAGAAGGCCAAACATATCTCTTCATTGAGGAGATGCTCTTCAAAACTCATCGTGGAACGATTAACTATCTTAAGTTAGATAAAGAAGGCAACATCCTTGAGAATCAAGTAGTGCTCTCAAGGCCTTATCACCTTTCTTATCCATTTACTTTCGAACATCGCGGTGAGCTATATATGATTCCTGAAACAGGTGGCAATCAAGCCATTGAGTTATATCGCTGTACGCGCTTTCCAGACCAATGGGAATTTCAAAAAACAATCATGGGCGATATCCGAGCAGTGGATACTACTTTGGTGGAACATGCTGGCCGTTGGTGGTTATTCGTCACCATTGCTGCCGAAAACAACACTACCTGGGACACCCTTCATTTGTTTTATGCCGATGACCCACTAACAGATACATGGACTCCACATCCGCTCAACCCGGTCAGCTTGGATGTGCGCAATGCGCGCATGGCTGGGCGCATCTTTCGACATGACGGAGGCTTGGTCCGCCCATCACAAGATTCCTCTCACCGATACGGTTACGCTCTTAACTTTAATCGCATCACTACACTAACCCCCACAGAGTACGCAGAGACTCGCATTGACCGTCTCGAACCGCCCGCTGGGACAAACATCATCGCGGTGCACACCTTCAACTATTCACAAAACTGGACCGCTCTGGATATGACCGTTCAAAGAAGAAAATAAATAAATCTTATTCTCGCATTAAACGCATACGCCGCCCTAAAGGGCGGCGTAGCGGTTGGATGTGGAGAGTACCAGTAAAGTTTTTATGTCGTGTGGATGACGACTATCTCCTGACGGAAGTATTGCTTCTTTCGCTGTGTTCCATGGAACTGGCGCTCATCCCAACGGGATGATAGGTCGGCTCAATGGTGGGACGATTGGTATTGTAAGTAGGGGTTGGCTTCGGCGCAGGGCGAAAAGTAGTAGTGGCAGAAGCATTCATCATGCTAGGTTGAGGCGCGCGATAGGGTTGAGGTTGTGGCTTGGGAGCAGGGTTGTAATAGGGCTGTGCAGGCTGACTCCGATAAGTGGATTGGCCTGTACGGGCGTCATCCAAAGTGAAGAGGCGTTCACCTGCTACAGAGAAGGTTCCAATAATCAACACACGTACCAGCCAAACCATGGCCGCGACAAAGATAGGAACCATCTTCACCATGGTCGCCTGACCTAGCAACGCTCCACCTGCCGCGCTGTGATTCATAATTGCCACAGACACACCCCACCAAGTTAGCATGGCATTGAAACCTGCCGCAAGCAACCAGGCACCAAAAAGATAATACACTTCAGCAGGTTCGTCACGACCTTGTTCGGGGGTGAAGAGACGAGCTACGCCAGCAAAATCGATGCCGCAGAAGGCAAAGGCCAGGATGGTATACCAACCCATGCCAGCAAATTTTAAGTCACCGAGCATATCCTTCAATGCAAAGGAGGTGGTGCCGAAGTTGAACACTTCGAAGGCGAGCAACGCAGTGATGAGAATGCCACCAAAGATTGCGCCACGTCGGAGTGCGGTTTTCTTTAGGAAGGGAATAAGTTGAATGTTCAGGGAGCGGTTCATGCGAGTTCTCCTTTTTGAACCAAATGCATATGAAATCGACTTTTCTATTATAGAACACTTGTTCTATTTAAGTCAATCCCCTATTTATTGCGAGAAGATTGCGGTCACCGCAAAAACAGAACAAAAATTCTGTTATACTGCCAAGCAAATATGGACTCAAGCAGCTCTGCTGCTTGAGTTATGGGCAGTAGAACTGCCCGACTCCAGAGCGAGGTAACGATGGCCAAAACAAAAACTCACACTCGATTTGTATGCCAGCAGTGCGGACGTGTCTCTGCATCTTATATGGGTAAATGCCCACAATGTGGATCCTTCGACAGCATGGTGGAAGAAGTAGTTCATGATGAACCAGTAGCCAAGGGACCGGCCAATGTCCGAGGGCTGACCGGCCGTTCGCAACCGCGTCCCATTTCTGAGATTAGTGGCGAAGCGGAAGATCGCATCCACCTGCCCATTGGAGAATTCGCACGCGTCCTCGGTGGTGGCATCGTGCCAGGCTCCATCGTGTTGGTCAGCGGTGACCCGGGCATCGGCAAATCCACGCTGACTTTGCAGATGGCGATGGAGATGGCGAAGGTCCAAAAAGTGTTGTATGTTTCTGGCGAGGAATCTGAACGACAAATCAAGATGCGTGCGGTCCGGTTATTGAACAAAGGAAAAGAGTTGCCGAAGAATCTTTTATTGGTGACTGAGACCAATCTGGAAGTGATTTTGAATCATGTGCACGAATCAAAACCTGACCTGTTGATTGTTGACTCCATCCAAACTGTATATTTATCTGAATTGGATTCATCGGCTGGCTCGGTTTCTCAGGTGCGGGAATGTTCATCGCATTTGCGTGAGTTAGCAAAATCTTCGGGCATTTCTGTGTTCATGATCGGCCATGTGACCAAAGAAGGCGCGATTGCGGGACCGCGTGTGTTAGAGCATATCGTTGATACAGTTTTATATTTGGAAGGTGATCGCTTCCAGGCGTATCGTTTATTGCGTTCTGTAAAAAATCGTTTCGGTGCGACCTCTGAAGTGGGTGTGTTTGAAATGCGCGAAGGTGGCATGATTGAAGTAACCAATCCATCGGAGGCTTTTCTCGCCGAAAGATTAATTAATGCGGCGGGTTCTGCCATCGCTGTTACCATGGAAGGGACACGTCCCATTCTGGTTGAGGTGCAGGGATTAACCTCGCCGACACAATTCGGAAATGCACGCCGCACCCCCAATGGCGTAGACTTTAATCGTCTGTTGTTAATCACAGCGGTGTTGACTCGCCGTGTGGGATTGAAACTTTCTGAACATGATGTTTTCGTCAACGTGGTGGGCGGCATTCAAATTGATGAGCCTGCCGCAGATTTAGCGATTGCGGCGGCGATTGCTTCTTCATGGCGAGATGTGCCGATTCGTGCGGAAGCCATCTTAATCGGGGAAATCGGTTTGGCTGGCGAGTTGCGTATGCCTGGTCAAATGGTAGCGCGATTAAAAGAAGCGCAGAAGTTGGGATTCAAAACAGCCATCGTTCCAAAAGCAATTCGCAAGGGTGATGAATATCCCAAGGGAATTGAGATTGTTGAAGTCCGCTCTTTGGATCAGGCGCTGGATGCGGCATTTAAGAAAGAGAAATAAAGCCAATAGATTTTTATCTGCGGATTTATTATTTACTGGAGGTTACGATGTGCAGAAGTATTAAACCCTTAAGAAATATGGATCATCCCGTTACTGAGCAGGAAATTCAGGAAGCGGCCTTGCAATATGTACGGAAGGTCAGTGGGTATCGAAAACCTTCGAAAGCCAATGAAGAAGCATTTAATCAAGCGATGAATGAAGTTGCAGAAGCCACAAGAAAGATGCTGGAAAGTTTAACGCTCAAGACAGGGTAATAATAAAAATTGACTTGATATTTTCTGGTTTTTAAGAAAACTTTGATTATTCGCCCAACACTTTAGGAAAGTTAGTTATTGGATTAACTTGTAGAGGACAATATGCCAGAAGGAACACCAGATGCTTCAATTCTCATTGCGACAAGTCACCAAGCGCTAAGCAGAGTCATTCAAGATAATAAAGATACTATTGTGTGCGACTCTACTATTGTTATATTGTTTTCAGCATTCTTTATAGAAGCTAATCTTAATCATATAAGAACTATCCTAGATCAAAAAGGGGAAATGGGTGGCCTACAACCCAAACTTAAATGGTTTTACAATGAATACATTGAAGCATTACCACCAAAAGCCAAGAATACTTCTGAAAAGCTTGAGAAAGAGTTCCCAGGTTTTAAAAAAATACAAAAATTTCGGAATAAAATCTCACATGGCGAGATTGATTTATCCCTTGCTAATCGAAAAGATGCAGAGGATTTACGACAAAAAGCCAAGGATATTGTGAACAAGTTATATAAAACAATTGAAGACAAAACTAATATTAAAATTCACAGAGACATAACTTATATAAACGCCATTTCTTCTTCGACCCAAAGTTGAGATTAGGAGACTCCATGCCCCTCGACCCGAATTACACCCAACTCAATCGTGCCTCCACAGAGCGAATTCAAAAATTAGCCACTACTCTCTCAGAGTCAGAAATGCAAACACGAGTCGGTGAGCATTGGACGGTATCCATTGCATTAGTTCACATTGCCTTTTGGGAACGGCGAGTGGCCTATGTGTTGGATATGACCAAGAGAAATGGAAAATTGTTCGTGCCTGAGATTGATATTTTCGTAAACGATTTATCGCTACCGATTTGGGCAGCCGTTCCATCCAAAGAAGCTGCGCGAATCGCTATTGAAACCTGTAAAGAACTGGACAATCTCCTCGAAGAATATCCACAAGAGTTATTGGAAGAAATTTATAATTACAATAAACGTTGGGTGGTCCGCGCACTCCACCGCAATGAACATCTTGATGAAGTCGATGCTGCATTGAAAGCCACAAAAAAATAGAGAACTCCCATGCACCCAAAAGTTAAATCCCTCATTGACCATTACAAATTTCAACCGCTGCCTGCCGAAGGGACTCTGTTCGTCAGCACCTATCGTTCTGAACAAGAGTTTGACGGAAGCAAGCCGTTTGGCACGGCCATCATCGCCATGTATTGTGATGAACCGCGCAGCATGTCCCTTTTTCATAGATTACCTGTCGATGAGATTTGGCATTTTTACGGCGGTGATCCGTTGCGATTGATCTTGTTATATCCCAGCGGCGCAAGCAGAGATGTCATCATGGGACCAGATGTCACCAAAGGGCAACTGGTTCAGTTTGTAGTTCCTGCCGGGGTCTGGCAAGCAGGTGCGATGGTGAAAGGCGGCGTATATTCCCTCTTCGGTTGCACCATGGCCCCCGGCTTCACCGATGACATGTTCGAAGGTGGCACGCAAGAACAATTATTGAAGTTATATCCAGACCGCCGCGATGATATCCGTGAGCTGGGCATCAGCACAGGAGAAACTTCCATGCCAAAAGGATTCGCTTCCTGATGTCAAAATACATCGCCTTTCTCCGTGCCATCAATGTCGGTGGACACAACGTCAAGATGGATGAATTGAAAAAGATTTTTGAAGCTCTCAATTTTTCAAATGTGGAAACCTTCATTGCCAGCGGCAATGTGATTTTTGAAACTACAACCAAAGACACCACCAAATTGGAAAAGAAAATCGAATCCAAATTGCATGAAGCGCTCGGCTATGAAGTGGCGACCTTTCTCCGCACCCCACAGGAACTTGCAGAAGTTGCCAACTACAAACCGTTCAAAACAAAAGGGGAAGCCCTCAATGTAGCCTTTATCGCTGAGCCCCTTGAACCAGTATCCGTGCAAAAGTTAATGACCTATAAAAATGACATCGATGATTTTTATGTACACGGACGTGAAATCTATTGGATGTGTCAGGTTAAACAAAGCGATTCAAAATTTTCAAACGCCGTGCTTGAAAAAGCCATTGGCAAAAAATCCACCTTGCGCGGAATCAACACCGTGCAGAAGATGGCTGAAAAATATTCCTAGTGGATGATTCACGGAGGCACTATGTTTGACTCAAAGGATACGCAGCTCGCCGCTCTGGACTCCGCCCATAGCCTGTTCATGCAAACCCTGGAGACTCTTTCACCTGAACAATTCTTCGCCTCCCTCGGGGATTGGACTCCGCGCGACATTGCCGCACACTTCATCGGCTGGAACAGAATCACATTGGCTGGATGTAGTGCTCTTCGTGAAGGCGCCGAGCCATTTTATTTTTATGATGGCACAAATGACTATCGCAAGGTCAATGCGAAGTTTTTTACTCAATTCCCATCCACCGATAAAGTTGAATTATCAAAAGAAATTGAAGTCACTTATGCCATTTTGATTGCTTATTTAAAAAACATTCCTACCAGCGAATGGGAAGCAGACACGGGCATCGTCCATTACCGTGGAATCCCGCCACCGTGGCACGCTGTGTTGATTCCCTGATTCGAGATTACGGCAAACACCGCGAAGAAATTCTAGAAATGAAACATCAAGAATAAAAAAAGTCCCACAGAAACCTGTGGGACTTTTTTTATTCAATCGTACCTCGTAACCTGCGTGCCAACTTCCCAAAATGTGGAGTGTAGCGGATGTCATCTTTTCGTGGGCGCGGCAGGTCTACTTCCAATTCCAATTTCACCTTGCCCGGACGTTGAGTCAACACCAGGACTCGATACGCAAGAAACAGCGATTCATTAATTGAATGAGTCACCATGATGACTGTTTTTTGTTTGGCCTGCCAAATGCGCGAAAGTTCCGTCCACATGCGTTCGCGGGTAATGGCATCCAGCGAACCAAAAGGCTCATCGAGCAGAAGCAGGTCTGGGTCATGGATGAGCGCGCGCGCGATTCCTACACGTTGGGCCATACCACCGGACAAATCTCGTGGCCACGCATCTTCAAATCCACGCAAGCCAACCAATTCAATCATCTCCTGAGCTTTGATTTTTGCCTTCCCATCACTCATGCCTTCCAATTCCAATGGAAGTTTGATGTTATCCATCACCGTACGCCACGGCATCAGGTTGGCTTGTTGAAATACCATTCCAATCTTCGGGTGTTGACTGCGGATAAAATGCACATTCCCTGAAGATGGCTCCAACAAGCCAGCCAACACACGTAACAACGTTGTTTTGCCTGAACCCGATGGCCCAAGAAAACAAATAAAATCGCGTGGACATACTTCAAATGAAATATTTTCAAGCACGCGAAGACCTCCGTTGTTATCAGGAAACACAACGTTGAGGTCTTTGACGGTGAGGATGGGTTTGGTGGTCATGATGAATTACGGAACAAACTCGTTGGTAAACGCCTTACTCAAATCCATCTTGGCAGGAATCAAGCCCATCTCCAACAAAATATTTTGCATATTCTCCCAGGCTTGCGGGTCAGAATATCCCAAACGATCTGTTTTCCATTGCTCAATGGAAGTCTTCAAAATTTGATTTTGCACTTTCGCATCCAAATCTTTAAAGTTTGGAATATAAGAAGCACTCAAAGCATATGCGTCATCAGGATTATCAATTGTATATTGCAAGCCCTTCAAGAAGGCACTGACAAACCCCTTCACCAATTCTGGATTTTCCTTGATTACTTTTTCACTGGCGAGAATTCCATTGGAAGCAAGTTGTACCGAATCAGCCACGCGCAATTCGGTCACATCCACACCTTGTGCCTGCAATTGAATTGGCTCATTCGCAGCATAGCCAACGATAATATCCTGCTTGCCTGCTGTCATTAATTCAACTTGATTGAAGCCAATCTCCTGCAAAGTTACATCTGATTCTTTCAGCCCCGCAGAAAACAGTAAAGCCCGTAGACCAACATAATTGGCGCCAAATAACCCAGGCAACCCAATGGTCTTGCCTTTCAAATCTTGCACGCTGGAAATATTTGCAGATTTCTTTGCCACTACAGAAATCGGATACTGCTGATACCACGCCGCAACATAGGTCACTGGCACATCTTGTGCACGTGCCAGCAACACTTGTTCGCCAGAAACAACAGCAAAGGGCAATTCACCAGCGCCCACCAATTTCACACCGTCCGTCTCGAACGAATAATCAAATTCAATTTCAATGCCAGCCTCTTTGAAATATCCTTTTTCAATCGCAGCATAAAACGGAGCATATTGGATATTGGCAATATAGCCCATCGGCAGGCGGATGTGAGTCAACGCTACATTCTTAACCTGAGAACTGCCACAACCCGAAAGCACTAGCGTCAGCCCAAGCATCATCAAAACAAACTTCTTCAACATAGAATCTCCTTAACGATTTAACGTTCGAACGATTAACCATCCAAACGGTTTTGCCATTTCAAAAATCTTCGTTCTAACAATGTCACTACGCCGTACAAACACAAAGCCAGGGAAACAAGCATGAAGACCGCCACAAACACCATGGATGTATCGTACTGAAAATCTCCTACCTTCAACAAAAAGCCAAGTCCGTTCTTGGCATCCACCAATTCGCCCACGATGGCACCGATGACCGATAAGGTTGCGCCAATACGCAGGCCGCCGAGTAAAACAGGCAATGAGGCTGGCAATTCCAACTTAAATAAAATTTGCCAGCGCGTCGCACGGACTGAGTTCATCAAATCATATAAAGCAGGTTGTACGGCACGGACTCCGACCACCGTATTCACCAAAACAGGGAAAAATACAATCAAAGAACAAATCAACACTTTGGAAATAATGCCCGACCCAAACCACAACACTAATAAAGGCGCCACGGCCACAATTGGAATCGCCTGACTTGCCACCAAATACGGCGAAAGGATTTTTTCCAAGGACCGTGATTTTGCCAGCAAATACCCAATGATGGTCGCAAAACACACGCCGAAGAAAAGTCCCAGCAAAATTTCAATCAGGGTATAGCCTGTATGAATCAACAAACTTCCATCAGCAAGAGACTTTAACAAGCGAGTCCACACATCTGCTGGGGAAGGGAGGATGAATTTCGGCAGACCACTGACGCGCACAATCACATCCCAGGCAATGATGCCAAGGAGAATGGAGATGAGTCCAAGCCAGCGTGAGAAGGATGATGGTTTCATGATTTTCTGTTCTCTGGAGTCCAGAAGCTTGCTTCTGGAAGTTTCAAGCAGCAAGCTGCCCGACTCCAGAGTAAATAAAAAAACGCCTCGTTTCAGTTAAGTTTCGGGGCGCAGAAACAAGCCAAGGCGGAGTCTGATGCGTGAATCACATCCAAGAAAAAACCCGAAAACAAAGAACGTTTTCGGGGCGTGAATCAACACAGAGACCGCGTGGGTCATGTTGTTTTACCTTCTACTATCCAGACTATACTGTCGGCTCCGAAGTTCCATCGGATCATGCTTGCTTTTTGCGGCGCCTGTTTCTCAACGGAGAAACTGTCACTGCCCAAAGAGGCTCGTGGGCTGTACCACCGATCGGGAATTCACTTGCGTATTATGGGATGCAAGTGTCACCCTGCCCCGAAGGTTATTAAGTTGTGACTGTGATTATACCCGTAACAAGAACGGGATCATATCTTCTTACAATTTTCTAATTGTTATTCAAAATATAGCCAACGACTGTCAGACCGCCGCATAAACAAAATGCAATCACAAAACTTCCAAGAAAATACAAAAGGATATTTTGTTGGTTGGATTTACCTGTCTTGCCATTGTATTGAGTGCCACAACTTTCGCATTTGACGTGGGTGAACATGTTTGGTCCAAGCGCACCACCCCACCAGGTCCAGCTGACTTTCTTGGCATTGCTTTGTCCACACTGCGGACAGGGTGCATATTGAGTTGGGTTTTGCATAAGATTCCTCCAAAGAATGATTTAGAATGATTGTATGCAAAGAGAAGAATCAGACAATCAGCCATGAGTAGGATAAAAAATGGACACGGGATTTACGTGTCCATTTTTTATCTATTTCAACTGCGCTTTGATTTTCTCAGCAGTATCTTTATAAGCATTCAGCTTCTCGCGCTCTTTCGCCACCAGCGCGGCAGGTGCTTTGTTGGCAAAGTCGCCATTGAGCAAATTCTCCAAGCGCTGAATATGTGACTCGGCTTCCTTGAGTTCTTTTTCAAGGCGGGCTTTGTCTTCCTTTGTGAATTCAATACCAGAAAGATTCATGTACATTTCTGTTGAGCCCACCACCAAAGACGAAGAAGTCACTACTTCTGATGGTTTATATTCATAAACATAGCTTTGATTCAAATCTGTACTTGATAATGCAGAAATTATAGGCAAATTTTCTCTGAACAACTCTGCTTTATGTGCATTGACATAAGTCACTCCATGTTTTTGAGATGCCTTTATATTTTTTTCAGCATGGAAATTCCGAGTAGCACGTGTTGTATCTTGCACGACCGAAGTAAAATCTGCAATCTTGGATTCCTCCCATTCCTCGGGCTCACGAGGCTCAGGAAATTTGGCAATGATTAGCGCATCGGGCCAGTCTTTACAAATATTACTCAAAGGTGATTCTCGTAAAGTATTATGCAAATGACCCCATATCTCTTCGGTTACAAAGGGAGTGAATGGGTGAAGCAAACGTAGAGATACATCAAATACACGTGCCAAAGTATCAGCAGCGCGAGCTGCTTCTTTCCCTCCTTTTGCAAGTTCTAACTTTGCAGCCTCCACATACCAATCCGCAAAATCAGACCAGATGAAATCGTAAATCTGCTGACCAGCCTGCCCATATTGAAAGTTTTGGAATTGTCGTTCCACATCACGGACCAAGCCCTGCAAGCGTGCCCAAATCCATGAATCAGCGAGGGTGTAATCACCAAGTGTATCTGCAGATTGCAAACCATCCAACGCATTCATCACAAAGCGACCTGCATTCCAAATCTTATTTGCGAAGTTACGGTTGGCTTCCACTTTCTTCACGCCTACGTTGGTGTCATTGCCGGGCGTGGAACCCACCAACAGCGTGAAGCGAAGCGCATCCGTGCCGAGATCATCCATGATGATGAGCGGGTCAATCACATTGCCTTTGGTCTTCGACATTTTATGTCCATGCTCATCACGAACAAGTCCATGCAGATAAACGGTATGGAATGGCGGCTCGCCTGTATATTCGAGTCCGCTCATAATCATACGCGCCACCCAGAAGAACAAAATGTCGTAACCTGTTTCCATATAGGAAGTAGGATAAAAATATTTCAAGTCCGGTGTCTGTTCTGGCCAGCCCAATGTAGAGAAAGGCCACAATCCAGAAGAGAACCAGGTATCCAACACATCTTCATCCTGATGAATCTCTTTTGATCCGCAGGTCGCGCATTGCGTCGGGTCTTCACGCGCCACGGTCATGTGGTTATCAGGGCAGTACCATACGGGAATGCGATGTCCCCACCACAGTTGGCGGCTGATACACCAGTCTTTGATATTTTCCAACCAGTTGTAATACACTTTTTCAAAGCGCTCTGGCACAATGCGGATGCGACCATCGCGCACCACATCCAGCCCAGCCTGCGCCAGCGATTCAATTTTCACGAACCATTGTTCGGAGATCATCGGCTCAACAATTTCACCACCGCGTTGTGAACGTGGAATGGTTGTGCGATACGGTTCCGTCTTGATGACAAGACCGGCTTCCTTCATGTCATTCCATAACGCTTTACGCGCATCGAATCTGTCTTGACCCTGGTACTTGCCTCCGTTTTCATTTACCTTCGCTGACGTATCAAGCATGGAAATAATTGGCAGGTTGTGACGTTGTGCGATGGCATAGTCATTCGGGTCATGTCCTGGAGTAATCTTGAGCGCACCCGTACCAAAATCCATGCTGACGTATTCATCCGCAATCACTGGAATTTCACGTCCAAGAATCGGCACGACAACTTTCTTGCCGATGAATTTCTTAAAGCGCTCATCCTCAGGATGAACTGCCACAGCCGTATCCCCAAGAATCGTTTCAGGACGAATGGTCGCTACAGGGATGAACTCATCTGAACCTGCAAGCATATATTTGAAATAATATAAGTTTGCATTCTCTTCGCTGTATTCCACTTCGAGATCAGAGACGGCGGTCTTGAGTCCTGGCGACCAGTTAATCAAACGTGGACCGCGATAGATCAGTCCCTTCTCATAGAGACGCACAAAGGCTTCTCGAACTGCCCGACTCAGGCCTTCGTCAAGGGTGAAGCGTTCGCGATCCCAATCACAGGAGGCGCCAAGTCTACGAATCTGATTCGTAATCATGCCGCCGTATTTTTTCTTCCACTCCCAGGTGCGCTTGAGAAATTCTTCGCGACCAATCTCTTCACGAGTCACTTCTTCGGTTTTTAACAAATCGCGTTCCACCATAAGCTGGGTAGCAATGCCTGCATGGTCGGTGCCAGGCACCCACAATGTGGAATAGCCTTTCATGCGATGGTAACGAATCATCAAATCTTCCACGCTCACAAACATGGCATGGCCGATGTGTAATTCACCGGTCACATTGGGTGGTGGAATCGAAATCACAAACGGTTTGACGTTTGGGTCGAAATCTGGTTTGTTGGGGTCGTTGTGCGGCTTGAAGAATCCGCCCGCCTCCCACATTGCATAAATGCGCGGCTCAGTAGATTTAAAATCGTAGGCTTTCGGTAATTCCTGTTTGGTCATTCTTGCTCCTTAAAAAATAAATGCCTCGTCCTGTAAGAGGACGAAGCATGAACTTCGCGGTACCACCTCAATTCGTTTTATCGAAATAAAACGCACTTGTAGCTGACAACAGTCAGCGTAAGCTATAACGGGCGCACCCGTGCCGGTCTAGTCTCACAAGGATTTCTTCGGCAACTCCATCAGACGACTTCTGTGATTCTTTTCTGCGAAGGCTTCCAGCCATTGGCCTTCTTCTCTATCAGAGGGAAATCACATACTACTTCTGAATGGCGGGATTATATGCGGGCAGAGAGGATGAGTCAAGAAGAACCTATCTATCCGCGTAAATATATAACCTCACTTTGTTTGATTGAGCCTTTTTGAGAAAAGCGTCTTTTGAATTGCCATTGAACCAATTCCAGCCAGAACAGCAAGAAACGGAATCAAAGGTATGCGGTATCTGGCATTGCTTTCTCCGCCTGAAGATAAAAGGGCAAAATAGACAACTGGCACAACTAGAAAATACAACACAACCCATTGTCGGTCTCGTAGAAGTTGAAATACTCCAAAAGCCGAGGCTAACAATAGGAAACCAAGTAGCAAAACTTCCCAAGCCAAAACGATTCTCTCAAACCAGGTCATTTTCGCAAGGCTTTCCTGTATTTGAGCAGAAAGCCTGGAGTTTTGATTTGCTTCACAGCCAAGTATGTTTTTCCCTGTATCAAGAGCAACCTGTTGCTCATCAAATGTGGCACAGATTAAACTAATCCCGGGGTTTCCCATCACACGCAGGAAACCTTTCACATGTACTTTGATGGTTATGTATGGGTTTTGTTTAAAAATATCAATGGCCTTTCTGGACATCAGTTGAAGCTCTTCTTTTGTGGTTAGATGTTTGGTCTCAACTTCTGTTTGAATAAACTGTCTTAAGTCTGCAACTGCTTTTGCTTTATCGACATTCTCAACTTCTACGTATACATCTCGTGCACGATAATAAAGCAGGTTTTGATTTGAAATCGCGGAAAGAGTCCAAAGCCCGGTCTCGGCATAATTGCGATATGCCCATGAATAAGTAATCAGAATATTCACTATCAAAAACAGGAAAATACCTTTTCCCATCAGCCGCCATTGAGTTTTGTCAACCGCAAGAAAGAAAACAGGAATCAATATAAATGGCAAATATTGACTGATAGGTCGTGTCAGAGATGCAAGACTGAAAAACACAGCCGATCCCAACAGCCATCCCCACTGCCTGTTTTTCAAATAAATAGAAAGCATAAGCATTGCTAAAACCAAAAGAGTTACAAAAACAGTCTCGGTAGTTAGTTGAAAAGATATCAAACCGACTAAAGGGTTAAGCGCAAGAACTCCTGCTGAAATCCATCCAACATAAGACGGAAGCTTTAAAGTTGATACAAGTACCATCATCAAAGGTGGCATCAAGCAACTGAGCAATACCTGGATAAACACAGTTACTACGACAGAATAGTTTGATAAGTAAAACAATACTGCAATAAAAAGCGGATAGATGGGGGTGCGATAGACATTGGGCGTAAGATGTGGCTGTAACTCCCCTGAAAAAGTTTGATACTGTATCAGATTCCGAGCAATCAGTTCATAGTTATACGAGTCCGAATTCCAATAAAATCTGATTGGTTGCGCCGACAAATGTAGAAAAACTGGAATTCTCAACAATAAGGTAAACAAGAAGATATACATTAAATATTTTTTATTCATATTTCCTCCTAGAAATAAAAAACTTCACCAAAGGATGAAGTTTTGATTTATGGGCTAATAGTTTCCCATAGTTCATCCTTATTTCCGACCCTATTAGATGATACCTTTAATAAAATTTCTTTTATTGGATTATATGCAAAAAGTGTAACATGTCAAGAAATCACCTTAATGGCTTCCAAAACACCAAGGTCCAGAACTGATTCGTGTGTGGCATCTCCACCTTGATTTCATCCACAATGCCGTAATACTTAGGTAGTATTTTTGAATGATAAAACGATGTTTTTTCTTTGGTAGTAACAACCAGGTCAAATTTTTGCTTTTCGATCATACGGTCGATTAACACTGTATAGCGGAAACCATCATCATAAAACTTTTCATAGGATGTGCCCGTCAATAAGTTTTCGGGAAAACTTTTCACCGCATAAAAATAGCTAGTCTGGCCTGAGTCCATGGGGGTCTGCCCCAAGGTGGAAACCTCTGCAGCAACAGCTGGCGAATTCAGGGTTAAAGAAGACGCGTGAAGATAATCATAAACCTGTGCCCATTCTTTTGAATCCTTTTGTTCCAGCATGGCAGGGTCAAGAGTATTAAGTTCCCAACTATATAAATTAAAAATAATTCCCAAAACGAAAACCCATCTAAAGCTCTGCACTTGAGAGGCTTTGATTAAAAACCAACAAAAAAATGTGGGAATTAAAAGTTGAAAGGCATAATTCAGATAATTCCCAATATGTTGCCCAAGAACCAGAACAAACACAAGCAATGAACAGAGAAACGTGTAAAGAGGAAAGTCAAAAGAATATTTTATAAAAGGCGCATTCCAATTTGAGGCATTCAGCAATTCATTGCTCAGGTCTTTAGCTTGCAGACGATTATTAAAAAAATGCATTCCAAGAATCATTGTTGACAAAATCAGAGCAGGATAAAAAGAAGTAAACAAAACCCTCAACTGGGAGACCAAATGTTCAACTCGTAAATCTGTATTTGACGCATTGCCAATAAATGTATTAATAAAATAGAGTGGCAACAAGCGATTAACCATTAAAAGAGATGTAATCAACCCTGCCAGAAATACAACTCCATACAAAATTCCTTTTTTCTTTGACACAAACAGAAACAGGTATGAACCTATTAAGCCAAAAGCAAGTAGGAAATAAGGTTTTGTATAAAAAGCAAGCAATGAACTCAACAGACTAACAACCAGCCCAATCCAATCAAAAGAACGCAAAAAAGGAATGAAAAGTGCAAACAAAAAAAGAAAAGTTCCTAATGAAGATGGGAACGCTCCAACTCCACCATACCCTAATAGGCCAATCATAATAAATGCCAAGCAAATTAATGCAAACGAGGATGAACTCGATTTTTTTTGAACCACAGCATAACCAAGGAAAGCCGACAAAAGAACAAAAAATAAAGTGACCGAACGATGAACCAAAAGTGTATTTCCAAATAAAGCAGCAAAAGGCAATACAGCCAGGCTATATCCAAGCCCATAGTTATTCATAGCCAAAGGTTGATTATCAAAGGTAAAAGGATTCCCACCTTTCAGGAGAATTCCTGTCATTACCTGTGCTGTCCCTTCACGATACTCAATTTGATAAGGAATGAAAATCGTTACAATGGAAAAATATGTTGCCCACATGATTGCAGCAATCACACTGCAGTAAAGCAACACCTCAGAGAATTTAATTTTCTTAAGATCCATGGGAGATATGTTCATATCAAAGATTTTCCCATCATATCATCTGAATTGTTGAATAGGAACGGGAATTCCTGCCACCATCCACAGGACTTGATCCGCTTCGCGCGCAAGCTGTTGGTTGGTCCAACCCAATAAGTCTCGATACACCCGTCCCATTTGATACGGCGGAACAAGGCCCAAGCCAACTTCGTTTGAGATGATAAACCAATCCTGTTTATGTTCATGAATATAAGCAAGTAGTTTTTCAGTCTCGGCATGCACCGCCAGCGTGGACTTTTCCTCATCCACTAGGTCACCTTCAACAAATTGCATCATCAAATTGGTGACAAGCAATGTCATGCAATCCAAAATGACTAAGTCAGTTTTCAACATGCCTAGTTGAGAAACAATTTCAAATGGAATTTCTAACGTGTCCCAATTGGATGGTCTTTCCTGCTGATGCTTCTGAATCCGTGTGGACATTTCATCATCCAACGCTTGCGCTGTGGCAATGAATGTAACAGATTTGCCAGATTGCTCCGCAAGTTTTTGTGCATGGGATGATTTTCCACTACGTGCTCCACCCAAGAGAAAAGTAAGTTTGCCCATATTATTTTCCCTGCAAATGAGTTGTTTCGTTTAGCAGATGCAATGACGCACTGTTTTCAATCACATTCAATTCTGAGAGAGAAGCTTGTGAGATGCGGAATTGCCAATAGCGATTCAAATCCACGCCGAGGATGGAGGCGAGTAAAGTTTGAAGTGATCCACTATGGGCAACGACAAGAATGGTTTGATCGAGATGATTATTTTTGATTTCGTCAAAAGCGGATTTCACTCGCTCTGCCAGTTGAACAAGCGTTTCCCCATTTGGCGTGGATATAGTTTTTGGGTCGATCATCCATTGAGAAAATAAATCAGGGGAGTGAGCAGACATCTCCTTAAAGGTCATGCCTTCCCAATCTCCGAAGGAAAGTTCACGCCAACGAGTATCTCTTTGAATGACAGGAACAACCTTCTGCATATCTGCGATTTTCTGTGCGGTATCAGATGCACGGGAAAGGTCGCTTGTATAAATTGAATGGATGGTCTCACGAGAAAGCCGTTGCGCAATTTGTTCTGCTTGCAATTGTCCCGCTTGATTTAAAGGCACATCGCTCTGACCTTGATAGCGTCCAGCAATGTTCCAATCGGTTTGACCGTGACGGGTAAGGAGTACTCTCATATCGTAAAAACCAACAAGATCAAAGTCTCAACCACAGTGGTGACGGTTCCATAAATATCTCCTGTTAACCCTGGCAACAAACGCATCGAATATTTTGCAACCAACCACCCAGCAAAAGCTGAACTCAACATCAATACAAATCCCATCCAGCCATAGACAAACCATGAAACTAGTCCAGTAAACAGGGTGCCAATAATGATTTCTCTCAAACCGACATTGCGTTTCATTTCATATACAAGTCCTTCTTCACGAGCATAAGGAAAACCATAAATCACCAAGGGAGAAGCCCAACGACCTAGAGTCGCTGATAGTACAAGGGCAGGCCAAAGGTTAAGAGAAGAAGCGAGGGCCGTGTATTGAGTCAACAGAATTAAAATTCCACCCGCTACGCCAAAGGCGCCCATGCGTGAATCCTTCATGATTTCCAAACGACGCTCTTCTGTAAAACCGCCGAACAAAGCGTCACAAGTATCCATAAACCCATCAAGGTGAAAAGCGCGAGTAAAAAGTACCCATGCAAAAATCGTAAGTGCGGCAGTAACATTAGTAGGAAAAATTAATTGTGCAACATGATGTATGCCATACAATAATGAGCCCAACACTAACCCCACCAATGGAAACCATCCAACAGCCCGCCCCATTTCTTGTGAAGTAAACATACGGCGGATGATGGTTGGAAAGATTGATAAAAACTGAAACGCAGCAATGACAGGAATCATAAAACCTCAAATAAAATAATACCAAAGAAGGGTGTGATTTCTTTCAACAGCACATACAATCATTCAATGAATACCATTATTTCATACTTCCACATTAGCAATGCAATTTTTGCTCTTATCTTTGGTGTGTGTATTTTTCTTATGCACAAAGGCTCTCGCATCCACAAAATTTTTGGGTATGGATATGTTATCAGCATGGCGACGCTTAACATTTCAGCCATGTTAATTTACAGACTCACAGGACACTTCGGCCCATTTCATGGTGCAGCCATTGCAAGTTTTATCACATTAGTCGCTGGCTTTATCCCAGCCTGGCGCAGAAAACCTTCCATCCAATGGCTGGAATACCATTACCAATTTATGTGTTGGTCTTATGCAGGTCTGGTGGCAGCAGGGGCATCAGAAGTCATGACACGAGTGCCAGCTTCACCATTTTGGCCAGCCGTAATGGCCACATCAGTTTTTATTTTTCTCGTCAGTGGATATTTGATCTCACAATACAATGCAAAAGATTTAGTTAAAAAATAATTCAACTTTCCTTGGTGCTTACACCTGCTTCGCCAAAGGTCGCCATCTCCGAAAGAATTTTGCATGCAGCTTCGGCCATTGAAATTCCAAGCGCTGCGCCCGTGCCTTCGCCGAGACGCATATCCAGATCGAGCAATGGTTTCAAACCGAGCCAATTCAACATCAAGCCATGACCATATTCTTTTGAACGATGCGCAGAAATTAAATACTCTCTGCATTGCGGAGCGAGCGAGACCGCAATCATTGCCGCTGCAGTAGAGATAAAACCATCCACCATTACAGGGATGTGTTTCGAAGCGGCGCCTAGCATCACGCCCGCCAGCCCACCAATTTCAAAGCCACCCACTTTCGTCAACACGTCCAATCCATCATTTGCATTCGGTTTATTTACGATAAGTCCACGTTCGATAACAGAAATTTTTCTTTGTAAACCCACATCATCCATGCCAGTACCGCGCCCTGCAATTTCTTTTGGATGTAAATTCAAAAACGCACATGCAATCGCAGCGGATGGAGTCGTATTCCCAATTCCCATATCGCCAGTACCGATGATATCTACACCTTTGGCTACTTCTGCCAAAGCGATTTCGATTCCGCTTTGAATGGCTTCTTCTGCCTGAGCACGCATCATGGCTGGACCTTTTGCTAGGTTCATCGTCCCCGAGCCGACTCTGCGCCGAATCAGTCTTTCATCTGTTGTGGGGATTTCATTCGCAACACCCATGTCCACCACAACAACTCTGGCTCCCACATGACGAGTCAGCACATTAATCGCTGCACCACCCGCCAGAAAATTCAACACCATTTGCGGAGTCACTTCTTGTGGATAAGCACTGACTCCTTCGGCCACGACTCCATGGCCACCAGCCATCGTGATAATGACTTTCTCTTTTATAGCTGGCTTTTCATTTCCCGTAATCCCCGCCAATTGAATCGACAATTCTTCCAGCCGTCCCAAACTCCCTGCAGGTTTGGTAAGTTGATTCTGTCGCTCACGCGCAGCCAGCATCGCAGATTCATTGAGCGAACTTATTTCAGAGATTGTTTTTTCAATGGACATTTATTTCTTTCTTTTTCAATGATTAAAATATCAGTTCCCACACGGACCAAAGCAGAAACAAAACAATCCCAATTGCTACTGCTGGTAAAGCACGATAATACACAAAACGTGAAATTTTCATCTGCTTCTTTACTGTTTCGTGGTCATTGACATATGGAAATGGAATCCCCTCGGGAACAGGAAGGCCTAAAAACTTGCAAAGTGGTTCCCACCCTTCTTTGACATTGAAAATCAATAACTTTTCAGGTGGAATGTTCTTCTTCACTTCTTCAATATGACGATTGTAGATTTGAATGGCATAGTCTCTGTCAGAAAATTTTCCAGCAAAGAGTCCATCCCAAATCAACAAGTCAATCAAATCAGCAAATCGTTTATAAGGAATTACATATTTCTTGAACCACGCTGGTGTATTCAGTTGCATCATGGTGTAAGCAGTGTCGTACATGCTTTGATACCAACGCTCTGGCTCACGTACAGTCAGGATTACCTTCGCATCGGGATACACTGCCAGCAATTCGCGATAATACAAACTGGCAGGGAAATCGAGGCTGGATTGATATTCTGAAAAAATATCATCCCATTGAACCGCTTGTTTTTGTGCGGCTGCTCTCCAAATCTCAATATGCTTAGGGAAGCGAATCATTTCATCCATGTGATAGCACGGCCCCATTCCAATAAGCTCCAGAGCTTTTTTGAGTGACAACGTTCCTGTACGACCAAATCCAGCGCCAATGACTTTCATGCAACATGTACTCCTTTTCAGCAAAGATGTGATTTCAGTTTGGGAGTGTTTATCGTGATGTCAATAACTAGAAATTAAAATTCCACGCCAGCCTGCGCCACAATTCCCTGATCAAAAGGATGTTTGATGGGCGTCATCTCTGTCACCAAGTCAGCGGCATCAATTAATGCCTGAGGGGCAGACCTACCTGTAATAACCAGATGCAAATCGGAGGGGCGGTTGAGGCGTAGCCATTCCATCACTTCACCTGTGTGTAACCAATCATATACCATGGTGTATGTGAATTCATCCAACACAATCAAGTCATAATTTCCGCTGGCGATTTTTTCTTTTGCGATTTCCCAACCATGCTTCGCACGGGCAATGGTCTCATCCATATCTTTTGAAGTCCAGGTAAAGCCATCGCCGGTGGTATACCATTCAATGCCCAGTTTTTTTGCGGCTTTGATTTCGCCCCAATTGCCAGTTTCTGCTTTGATGAATTGAATCACACAAATACGAAATCCTCGTCCCCAGGCACGCAGCACCATACCAAAAGCTGCCGTGCTCTTCCCTTTGCCATCGCCTGTATTGACGATAAGTAATCCTTTTTTCATTTTATTCTCCCATTCCCGGAATGATTAACGGCGCACCAGATTCAGGATGCGAAACAATATGCACCGGCACCTGATAAATTGAGTTGATAATTTCTGAAGTTAATGTTTCTTGTGGCGTTCCTGCCACACACAACAATCCCTTTTGCACAATGGCAATCCGATCCGCAAACATCGAAGCGAGATTTAAATCATGCAACGCAATCAGAACGGTGAGTTGTTTTTCACGTGCCTGCTTGGTGACAAGTTTCAACAAATCAATCTGATGGCTCAAATCAAGATGTGTCGTCGGCTCATCCATCAACAAAATTGGCGTATCCTGTGCAAGCGTACGCGCCAGCAAAACACGTTGTTGTTCTCCACCTGAAATTTCATCCATGCGCTTGTCAATGAGATGAAGCACATCTGCTTGCTGTAAAGCCTGACGGGCAAACGCTTCATCCTTCGCCGAGGTCTGACCTAAAAAATTGAGATAAGGCGTACGCCCGAGCAAAACGGTTTCCCACACGGTAAACGCAGGCGGCATGGATACGGCCTGCGGCACTACTGAAATATGTCTGGCACGTTCCATGGTGGATAGCATGGTGACATTTTTTTGATTAACAAAAATGTTTCCTGCGTGAATTGGAATCACACCACTGACAGCCCGAATCAAAGTGGATTTTCCCGCTCCGTTCGGTCCAATCAAAGCGACCACTTCACCAGAATTCACATCCAGTTGAATGCCATGCAGTATTTGACGGTCACCATAATAAACAGAAAGATTATCAATCTTTAACATGCTTACCAATATCCTTGATTCTTGGAACGGCGTAAGACCCACAAAAAGAAGGGGGCTCCCGCCAAGGCAGTGACAATTCCAACGGGAATCTCTTGTGGTGCCAGCACCACCCGCGAAATAATATCAGCAATTAACAAAGCAGTTGCGCCGCTAATCAGACTCAATGGCAACAAACGGCGATAATCTCCGCCCACCCACATGCGCATGAGATGTGGCACGATCAACCCGATGAAGCCGATAATGCCAGAGAAAGAAACAGCCGTTGCCGTTACGAGAGAAGCGGTTACTAAAATCACAGTACGTGTGCGTGTGACATTGAGTCCCAACTGCTGAGCTTGGTCATCCCCGAATTGCAAAAGGTTTAGAGCATGACCACTAGCAAGCAAAAATCCGATTCCAATTAAGATAAATGGGAGGACAGCAAAAATGGAACTCCAACCATTTTGAATCGAACCGCCTAAAAGCCAGCCAAGGGCGCGGCGCATATCATCGGTGGAGCGCAACATAAGAAACGAAGTCAATGATGTTGCAAAAGAAGAGACAGCTACACCCGCTAAAATTAAATTCGTTGTAGGAACCGTATGACCAATACGTGCGATGACATATACAATCGCCACCGTCAACAAGGCCATGACAAAGGCAGCCAACGGGACAAGGAACAATCCCCACGTTGAGTATTGAGTCTGAAACGACATGGCAATCACAGCCCCGAGCCCGGCGCCTGAAGCTACCCCAATTAAGTACGGATCTGCCAATGGGTTGCGAAAGAGTCCTTGATACGATGCGCCGCTGATGCCCAAGCCTGCACCGGTCAACAAGACAAGCACCGTGCGTGGCAGGCGAATCTTCCACAAGATTGCAAACGATGTTTCTGCGCCGTGGCCTGTAATTGACCTCCATATTTCTGCCGGGGAAATAAAAACAGAACCGATTGCAATGCTAAGCAGCAAAGCAATGGCCAGAAAAATGAAAGAAAAAAGATAAGGAGAACGGCGCATCAAAAATCCTCACCCGTCCCTCTTCTAAACGGAAGAGGGACGGAGATGAATTATTTAAATAAATCTGGGCGAAGCAATTTGGCCATTTCTTCCAACGCATCTACCAAGCGTGGACCGGGGCGGGTGGCAGTATCAGGATTAAAGGGATAGATGGCATTATTCTTCACGGCGGTAATTGAATCCCAACCAGTGCGAGCCGCAACAGATTCAACGGTTGTGCCGTATAAGGCATCTCCAAGCAAAATAACTTGTGGGTCAGCCTTGACCAATTCTTCTGAACTAATTTGTGTCCACTGTTCTTGCAGAGAAGAGCCGACGTTAAATCCACCAGCGCGATTGATTAACAAATCCACAAAAGTATCTGGACCACTTGTCCACGGTTTCAAAGGGTCGGTGCCATCTAATTCGTAGAAAACAGGAATTCGGGAGGAGAGAGGCGCGATCTTTTCATCCACGGCAGCTACACGTGCTTTCAATGAGTCGATTACATCTGTTGCATCGTGTCCGCTCAATGTGGCGACTACTTCAATGTTTTTATATAGTTCTTCAAATGATTTCGGGTTGGGAACTGAATACACGGTAATGCCAAGGTCTTCAATCGACTTTACCAACTCAGGAGTGTTCAATTCAGAAGCAAGCACAAGATCAGGTTGAAGAGCCACGATGGCTTCTGTGCTGAAATCTCCCATGGAACCACCAACGCTTGCAACAGCTTTTGCTTCCACAGGGAAATCGGAAAGTTCATCACGACCTACCACCTGGTCTCCTGCACCGACGGCATATAAAATTTCGGTATTGGATGGAGCCAAAGAAACGATCTTTGCAGCGGGAGCCGACAAAGTGATTGTGCGACCCAACCCATCGACGGCAGAAATCTCTGCTGACATTTCCGTAGCGGGCGCTTCGGTCACAACGACAGTTGGTTCGGTGGCAGGAACATTGGTCGCCACTGCGGCAGGTCCGCAAGCAGAGAGTGCTAATACGAGTAGGAAAGTAATAAAAAGTGACTTACGAAACATGGTTATATTATCCTTTTATTTTTTTTATTGAACACGAATCAAAATCCCCAGCAAAGGCTGGGGAGGTTGGAGAGGCAATCCGAGTGGGTCTACCGTCTTCCACCTCCTTTCCGCGAGAGTGTGGCGAACAGACCAGAGGCGGGCGACCTGACTTAATTAGTTTGATAGTTTCTGTAGTTTAATAGTTTTGTAGTTCAAACATCAAACTACCCAACTAGATACCTATCCAACTAAATTCACAGTTGCGGGACAGCGTTGGATTTTCACCAACTTCGCCGCGTTCCAGTCTTTATTTTATTAAAGGTATTGTATGCGGTGTGGGGGAAAAGAGTCAAGATAGAAAATTCACCTGCAACTTTTTCGCATCGAAAACTGTATTAGACTTTAGCCATGGATGCGCCTTCAGACCGCGACCTCGTCCTACGCGCCGTTCGCGGAGAAATTGACGCGTTCGGTGAACTGGTCACACGCCATCAAACCAGCGTGTTCAATGTGTGTTATCGCATTTTGCATGAGCATGGTGAAGCCGAAGATATGGCACAGGAAACTTTTATTCGTGCACACAGTAGATTGAACACATTTGATGTCGAACGTTCTTTTGGACCGTGGATTCGTCGTGTGGCGGCGAATGTATGCCTCAACCATCTCGAGTCACAAAAAATCACAGCCGACCTGGATGATGAAAAAGAAGCAGACGAATCCCAAAGTCCTGAAAGCAGGCTCGAGGTCCGCGAACGAAGCGAACAAATTCATAACGCCCTTGCATCCCTGCCACCACAATATCGAATCGTGGTTGAACTCAGGCATTATCAGGAAATGTCTTACTACGAAATTGCCAGCGAACTAAACATTCCATTGAGCGACGTGAAAAGTCATCTCTTCCGCGCTCGTAAAATCCTGGCGGAGAAACTCAAATGAAACATCTCAGCGAAGAACAACTCAACGAATATTTGGATCACGAATCTCAAGAGCGTGAATTGATTGAAGCTCACCTCTCCACTTGCGATGAATGTGTGGCGCGTTTGAATTCCTTGCAAGCAGTATTTACTGAATTGGATTCACTACCTGAATTGGCATTCACTCGAGACCTCGCCACACCGGTCACACGCCGCCTAAGCCTGCCCAATTCTCTCCCAACCTGGCTCACGCTGACAATAGGTCTGCAAGCAACTCTTGCAGTGCTTGTGGCATTTATTGTCGCACCAATTTTTGTTGACTTTACTGCCTTCAAAATACCAGCAATTCCAATGCCGTCATTCGCGACCATCCTCATCCAAGTACAGTCATATTGGAATACATGGCTTGATACATTATCAAAATTTCACATTCCTACCATGCCTCAATTCCCTGTATTTGAACTATCGAGTCTATTCATTATGTTGACCATCGCAGGAGCCTTCATGCTCTGGTTGGTAGGCAACGGACTTTTATTAAGAAATCAAATCAAGTAAGGAGCCTTTCATGTCTGATATTCTTCGCCTTTTGGTTATTGTCCTTTTACTCACTGTGAGTTTGACTGCATATTTTTTGGTGGTCAGTGTGCTGTTCCCTCAAAGAACTATAAAAACAAAAAATACATCTCAGCTCATGACAGGTCGTTCCTTCGGAATCGGTCTGGTCAATCTTTTGTTCTTTACGTTAATTGCCTTCGTGTTGATTTCAATTAGCGATAAAGTCAACAATGGATTTGTCAAAGGCATTCTTACCATTCCAGCTTTTCTCATCCTTGCCATGCTAGCCATTATGTTAAGTTTTGGTCTGACAGGAGTTTCCATCACCATTGGCGAAAGTTTGTTTCCCGAACTTGTCACCTGGAAACAAACTTTGTGGGGCAGTGTCCTGTTATGCTTTGCTTGCGCACTCCCCTTTGTAGGATGGTTCCTTTTGCTACCATATGCAGGCTTTACCGGAGCTGGTGCTTTCATACTTGGTTTGTTTCAACGAGAACCAAAGGTATAAAAAAAGAGGCCGCAATGTTGCGGCCTCTTTTTTTATCTTTATAACTTTAATTTTTTATTTCGAAGGAGCGGTGCGCAATCTGCGTGCCAGCAAAATGACAATCACAAAAGCGATTGACATAATAAACAAACCGGGAATACCGTATTCATCTGCAATACCAGATTTTGGCATAACCAACGTGCTGACCGGCACCACCGTCAACTGGGCGGCTGCAGCCTGAGTCAATGCTGCGGCGATGGTGGCAGTTAATGGTGCCTGTGCTGTTGTGGTCAAGGCGGGATCAGGTGTGCCTGTAGAAGTAGCTACTGCAACTACAGGAGTAGAGGTTGGAGATGGAGTTAATGTTGTTGTTGGCAAAATGGAGGCATCAAACGTTGCGGTCAACGCTGTTGCGATTGCAGTGTTTGCAGCATCTGCAGTTTGTGTAATCGGTGCTGCATCAACAGCTGGTTGAGCCGCTGTGTTATTTCTGTTCAAAAGCACAACCGCACCCAAACAAGCTACTGAAATCAGAATCACTCCAGCCAGAATACCACCAACAATATAAAACGTACGATTATTCGATTCTTCCGGTGGGGTCTCCTCGGAAGGAAACTCATCAAAATTGGAATCTGCCATGGAGCACTCTCCTAAATTAATTTCTTCTTTTTCTATCAATCAATGATTGACTAAAGGTTTTGATACCATGTTAAACATGAAACAATTAATATATTATCCCACAACTTCAAGGTTTACGAGAGGAGCGACAACGATTTCGCCATTCTCCAGCTTCACTTCAGCAGCAGGAGCACGTAAACCACTGGGTAAGGTGGTTAAACCAGGTTTTATCGCTACAATTGAACCAATCGTCCCCATGGCGGGTGGGCGTCGCATACGTACTTGCAATCCAGGGACGAGGTTTTCCGCTTCAGATGAGGCTGGTGGATCTGTTGAAATTGGTAAAGGAATAATCACTTCTGGGCGAGCACCCGTATAACGATTATGAACCTCTGCATTAAGAACAACTTCTCGTTTGGTATTTGTGCTCAATAATTTATAAGCAACAGAATTCATCGGGAACGAACCAAATCCATCTGTCACCACAATCGGATATTTCATTTGACTCGCAACAGGGATCAAAGAGGGAAATAAACTGGAAACTATCAGACCACGTGCGGGCAATTCTGCTGCAGCCTGAAGTACATTCGCATCTTTGACCATACCACCTAAAAGAATAGATCCACGCAAGCTGACATCAAGACGCGATTCTGTTAAGATGTCATCTGCCTTTTCCATGACAGCCACCAATAACCCCGTCTCAACTTTTCCATTTCCCCAAACTCCTTGAATCAAAGAGCCTGCGGTTTGTATGACCACACCTTTATTGGCAATAATCTCAATCACAGTTCCAGGGATGCCAGCTCGTAATTCCACTTTTGACTCGCCAACTTCCAACAAGACTTGTCCGCCACCAACAGCAACGACTGTTCCTTCGCGAGTAATTTTTACTCTTCGAGGAAACACCCCTTTGCCTGCAGCAACTTCTGCCCCAGCAGGTAAGCGATCTCCAACTTTACATTTCACCAATCGTTCGGCACTCACTGGACTTATGCCCAAAGTTCGGGCAACATCAACCAAAATGTGTTCACGAGCCCATTTACCTTCGGCAACTACATCTGTTGCATTCACTTTTTGATTAAGACGAGCTGTAACAGTTCCTGAAACAGGAAGCAATCGTTCTCGGACGATGGAAGTTAAACCAATAACGTGATGTACGGGCGCAATCATAGTCATTCGCCTCCCAACGTCCAGTTCCATTTTTTAATAATCTCACGTCTGCGTACAGCATCTGATGGAAGATCCAGTGGACGACCGCGTCCATCAAACACCACGCCCAACGCACCGCCCGTTACTTCAATAAATCCTTCGCGTGAAGATTTCCCTGGGCCAAATCCAATATCCGCATTGCGCATGAGTTGAACGGTTAACTTTCCGACTTCGCCGCTGGCCAAGGGGAGAGTCTCAATGCTTCCATATTTCAATTCCACACGAGCCTCAGTTCCGTTTTCATAAGTTAGTTTGGCACGCAAGATTGTCGTCCCGTAAGAGGTTGAAACAACAGGAGCGATAACTGTACCAATGCTTAAGAAGGCACCAGACTCCATTACTTGTACAGGCAGAATATTATTTTGAGATGCAGCTGCCCCTAACAAAGGCAACAGATTATTTTGATCCATAATAACAGTGCTCACTCCCACAGGTTGAATCGAGTCCAAGAGAAGGAGCAGGCTTTGGCCGGGGCGCGAAGCGTCACTTAGTGCACCACCTCCAACAAGGATGGGATTAAACAAGGGTGTAAGAGTCGGTTTGATAGTCGCAATGTTTCGTGGAAAATCACGACGTGCTGATTGCATAGCAAGATATAAAGCCTGGCGCGTGATCGCTTGGGAGATTGCCAAATCTTCTTTTGTGGCAGCAATTGCAGAAGGATACAAAGCTTTTTGATGCAGATAATCTCTCAAAACACCTGCAGAAATATCAAGAGAAGACCAACGCAAAATATCTTCTAAGGTAGTGTAGTTTAAAAGTTCAACAAGATTTTCACCCAAACCAAATTGTGGGAAAACATTTAAGGTAGAACTTCCCTTGAACCCAGTGGAAATGACAGAAGCAGAAGCGCCAATGTCTACACTGAGAATGCCATGACTTCCACCATATACCTTGGCAAGAAAGCGCACCATACGACCCGTTGCATAAGCCGTCGGCAGGATGTGTCCACCTGACCAAAGATTTAGTAAATCCACCCCTTTCATTTGGCGTTTGCGAATCCCAATGAATAAATGAGCAAGCTCACGTTGAGCGGGATCTAAATCTTCTGTTTCAAGAGATGGGCGCACATTAGGAGCAAAATGCAAGGAAGAAGAAAGCGATCCCACCAAGCCTTTGACATCTTCTTCCATTTTTTGATTTCCAGCAAACAAAACCGAAGGACGTTTTTCTTCTGGAAGCAGAAAACTAGCCAACCCAATCGGTTCAAGTAATTTATGAATCGAACGGGACGCGCCACCATCTGTTCCACCGGTAATCACTACCAAATCTGGACGAATGCGCAAAAGAGTATCAATTTGCTGATCTGGTTTCCGCGCATCCTTCAGTGAAATTGTTTCTGTTACACGAGCATACGTAGAAGCCGTGAGTCTGCGTGCGCTTTCAAGTGAAACATCTTTGAGCAATCCTACAATGACAGCTTTAATGGTTGGGCCAGCAGAAATGGTGACGACTAACGCATCTACCCCTGACCCGTTCGCCTGGCTCGGCGTAATGAGCCCTCTCGAAGCGTCGAGCAGAGTCCGCCCAATAATGGATTGCAAATTAGCAATTGCATTTCGAACCCCTTCACTAACATCCTTAAAGGGTGCTTCTGCAGTAGAAGGGGCCGTGCCCAATGCGATAAAGCGATATGCCCCTTCGACCACATCAAATAAGGCGGCACGCGTGTTGGCGGCGCCAACATCTACTGCAAGTAATGAGTTCCCATCAACAAGTGAGGAAGGCATGGTTACTGAAGTTTCCCAATTAAACTAAGGATTGAATAAGCACGTTCGATTAAAGCAGTTAACGCAGCGGCATAAACACCGGCAAAGATAACACCCAACGTAATACCAATAAATATGCGACCAACCCAAGCCATCGCTTCAATCAATCCATTTCGGTGCAATACCCCATCTGCTTTTGGCCGAGCACCAAAGTGAAAATAAATGAGTGAGAATACGGTTCCCAATAAAATAAGAGAACCGTCAATTAAAACTTTGGTCGCGCCCAGTTTCCCAAGATCAAATGCATTGACTGTCCCTGTGAATTGCGGAATTAAAGTTCCACTTACCGCTCCCACAACAGTGATAGCCGCACCCACCCCAACCAAGTACGCCATGGCAACACGGCTTACCCCAGACAAACGGGATGACATTTTCAAAACAATCAAAAATACACCCAATAAAGGCACGAACAACAAACCATTCCCTTGCATGGGATTGGTCAACAAAGGCTGGAAAAGTTTTGGCCAAAGCACTTGCCACCATGCCATCATTGCAATGTAACCAGCAGAGACACCTGTAAAAATATAAAGAGCCAGGCGAAATAATGCATTATCGCCAAAAATATAACTGAAAATCATCAGGGTAAATATCAGGCTGACCAGCCCGGTAATTAAGTCCAAAGAAATAGTCATATTATTTTCCATCCCCTGTTAATGCACGATCTCTTATGCCAAGAATCAAACTCACAAATCCACCACCGATAACAAGTAGTGCCGCAAGTAACATCCCTGCGCTATATGCATCCCAATAAATTCTAGAAGTCCCAGGACGATTGGCATTGTTCTGTTCAAAAATCGCAGCCCCATATAAACCACTGACAATTCCTTTGGCCTGCCCAGATGCATAATAGGGTTGTAACATCGGAGAGGCTTGGGCACTGGTAATAAACACCAATGGAGTAGTATTTTTCACAGCAGTTAATTGTTCAACCCAGGCACGTCCAGATTCTGCATTATCGGTCATAACAATTACAGTGCCAAACTGTGCAAAGGGAGCAGGGTACTGTACGGTCTGTTGTGGGTCTTGTATAAAAGAGCGCACACCCGTGGAACCACCAGGTAGATATCCCAAATTGATGTACTTTTGAGCATCGTTTTGGAAACGTCCTGTCATCACATCCAGTTTCATTAACTGGTCGGCCAATATGGAACCTGTCTCATGGGTGGAGACAAATACAAGACGAGGATGATGCAACACATCCATTTGATCAAGCATGGGCACCACTGCCGCTTCCAACTCCGCTGCACGAGCAGGCTGATAATCCACAACCACCAGAACGTCACCACCATCAGGGACAGTCTGAGCAACACTTAAAGCGCCTTGCAATTCATTCGGCGTATCTACAGCTTGAAACGGCATTGAAAAAATTTGCGTTCGTAAGAATACGGTCAAAAAGACTACAGCAAAAACAGCAAAAGCGATGAACCATCTCAGACCACGAGAAGCAATCAACGGCGAGTAAGAAGCGATGGGCTCGGGCTCTGCTTCCGCAGATAAAATCTGTTCCAGTAATAACGCTTGAGCTTGTTGTTCTTCAGTGGACTGTAATTTAATCGAATAGGCTTTGGGCTTGCTTGAGGGTGCATATCCGGCTGCAGCAGGAAGAACTCCTTGTAACCCAGAGAGTGCCCCTTTGGTTTCCAAAGTCTGATCACTTGAAAAGCTTCGAGTGGGTTGCGAAGCGCCCGGATCCACTGGACGCATAGCCTGAACCCACGACGGTAATTCTCCGGGCGAAATCGCATCTGTATTGGTAATTGGGGTTGGGCTCGAGGACTGAGCTGAAGGTTCAGATGCATTGGCAAGCCAATCCGGCAAAGTGTTCATCAATGCATCGTCGCCACCATCATTGAAAGAAACACCTTCAAAAGCAGGAGCTTGAGTCTCTCCTGTTGTATCCGATTTAAACGTAGCAAGCCAATCTGTTCCTTCTGAAACAGAAGGCTCTTCTGGCTTGGCCGCTGGCTCAGAAAAAATAGAAGATTGTGGAGCGGCAGCTTTTAACCAACTAGGAATATCACCAAAGGCTGCATCATCCGTTGGTGATGTTTGTTCCACTGGAGATGCAGAATCTGAAGATAACCAAGCAGGTGTTTCATTTTGGATTCCTGTATCATTCTTCAACCACGCAGGCGTTGTAGAAGGCTCCGCTACTGGAGTATTATCCTCAACAAGTTTCGTCCACTCATCTGATTGTGTTTCAGCAGCAGGAGCAAAAGATTCCAGACTCTTTAGCCAATCTGGCGTTTCATTTTCATTGGATGAAATTCCCGCATCCCCTGCGCCGAAAGTTGGTTCAGGAGAAGCGACAGGAACTTCACTTTGATTCTTATCTTCTGCACCCATTGTATTCAACCAAGCAGGCAACTCACCACCAGTTGAATCAAGAGGGGAAGATGTCTCCTCTTGGCTCATCCAAGTCGGCATATCATTGTCATTGTTTGGTACACCAAAGCTGGGAAGTTCAGAGGCAGTATCTTTCGCCCGATCATCCGTATCCATCTGACGTAGCCAGTCCAAAGTCTCATCATTTCCAGAAACAGGTTCCTTGTTGAATTCAGAAAAATCGTTTTTCTGATCTGATTCTTGAAACCAAGTAGGGCTTTCCGTTTCTGCAGGTGACTGAGATTGATTGAACCAGGTATTTAATTCATCATTTTCAGCAGGTGGTTGTGCTTGTAAACTAGCCAGCCAGTCTGGCGTCTCTTCTTCTTTGGAGTCAGGAGTGCTTTGCGCAAAATCATTTTTATTGCCCAACTCCACCCAGCGAACCTCAGATGATTCTGTTGGGGTTTGTTTCGGCTTGTTATTGGCACCAGTTATGCTGGCTAGCCAATCTGGAGTATCTTCCTCACCATCATCTTCTGATTGGGAATGTAAACCAGCCAACAAGTCCATACCGGAAACATGAGCTTCAGGTGGCATGGAACTTTTTTTCTGTTCTTCGCTCTGTGGTGATTCTGTGCCAGCCGTCTGACGAGACTGATCACGAGCATCTCGTAACCATTGAGGAAGAATCGGTTCAAGCTCAGCTGTATTCTTTTTAGTAGGAGCCTGCCCAGGGGTCAGGGTAGAGGCGTCACTCTTTGGATGTAATTCTGAATCACAGAACAGGCACACTTCCTGGTCTGCAAAATTATCTTTCCCGCAAACAGGGCATTTGATAATATCGCTCATTATTTGCCCCCGTACGGACGATCAGCCCCGATAAGAGCACGCAGACCTGTGGTGAGCGTCCCTAACGCCACACCAATTAAAATTCCACGTGCACCACCTACAGCCAACACGTTCTTAATTCCCTGACTTAAACTGCTAAGTACTGGAATGTTGCCTCCAAAGGCAATGGGTAAAGTAGCAGAACCAAGCATGATTAAAACAGCGACTACAATAAAAACAATACTCATTAAATCTGTGCGTCGGCGTAAGAGACGAATCGCTGCATATAATAAAGAAATCGTCAAAATTCCCATCAAAGAAGCTTCAACAGGGAAAATAATTCCTTTAAATAAAATTTCACTGGGGATGACATTTTCTGCTCCCACACGTAAGAGTACATATCCCGGAGGAATAAGCCCAGCAGCAATTGTCATCACAAGAAATGCAATTAAGAAGGCGCTATATACACCACCTTTTTCACGGCGGCGAATTTTATCTGCATGAACAACGGTTAAATTCCAGACCCCCACCAACGCTGCCGCTGCTGCCATTAATAAGGCTGTATTTAACAGAAATGGCTGGATACTTCCCAAGCCCATGAACTCGGGAAAGAAATAACCGAGCAAGACCAAAACACCAGAAGCTATGGCAATAGCGATCGTAAGAACTCTCATTAGAAAGTTAATCCCAAAAACTTAAGACCAGCCCCAACCAGAAGTGCAATGATAATCAACCAACGCAGGATGTCTTGCAAGGTTAGGCTGGCGATATGAGAAGCGCCAGCATTAATATATGCAGGAGGAGCGAAAAGTTCTTCGCCAATCAAAGGTTCTTGTGAACTTGCAAACAAAATTGATTGGCCTGAAATATTGTCACTTGCACCAATCATGACCACATTCTCCCGGTCTGACGCATCAGCCAGCAAGGCTACTTCTGGACCAAAGTGACCGAGCAAAATATTTGCAGAGATATTTTCATTCTGGGTAATTGGCATTGCACCGGCAGCATAGCTAAAAGGGCTCAACCCAGTGACTCGTCCGCTGGTTGGAGAATACAACTCATCCACCCCAGCAGATTGATAGCCAGCTTGCAAAGTGTCTTGAGCAAGCAAACCTAGAGTTGCCTCCCCAGTGGAGACTACGGGTGGTTGATCACTTGCTGATGTACGTTCTGTAATATGGCGTAAAGTTTCAAGGCCGGCAAACGCAGATCCACCATGTGAAGTAAGAACTCCCCCGCTACCAAGAGAAATATGTAATCGTGATCCATCTTCCACGCTTAATCCAATGGCACGATACATACGGGCAAGTGCAGGAATCTCACGAAACTTTGAGGGAGACCTGCGCTTCCAAATTGTAATGACAAGCAAAAGGAAAGCGCTTAATCCGATAATGGAAACTTCGAGGATTGATTCTGTCATGAATGTGCTACCTCTTGAGTTAAGAAGGAGGCGAAAGCATGCGCTTCAGAATCCTCTTCAAGCATTTCTGCGAGCGCTACGAGCTGGTCGCTTTGTAAGAAGGCACGACTAAAATAAAGCGCCTGCGCCCCCAGAAAGGCAAGAGGAATTCCTGCTTCAAGGAACGAGGCGGCTAGTTCGTGCAAGTGATAACGGCGCAAGGACTCTGCCCAGCGCGGCCAATATTCGCGCGGTGACTTCATATTATTCATGCCAGTATAGCATAATTTCCCCGCCAACCCTCACGATAGACCCTGTGAGAAAGCAGGATTTACTTACAGATGAATTGCAATTCAGAAAACTCGCTGGAGAAGTTCATTCTCCAGCGAGTCATTTAATCAGGTTCGATCCGAGTGCCATCCACCAATTCGGCATCTTTTGGAATCACCACGATTCCATCACGCACATACCAACTTTCATGGTCAATATCTGTATTGCGAGGGAAGGGGCGAATGACCACGTTATTACCAATTCGTGCATTCTTATCAAGAATAGCCCCTTCAATATGGCAATTCTCACCGATACCAATTGGAATATCAGATTCTTTTGATTCTTTATCGTAATAATCAGCACCCATCATAATGCTATCTTTGATAACGCAACCTGAACCTATCTGGCTGCGAATTCCAACGATGGAATGAGTGATATCTGATTTCAAGATACGTGAACCTTCTGAAACCAACACATCCCTCAATTTACTATCTTCCACAATTGAGCCAGGCAAGAAGCGGGTGTCTGTATAAATCGGCAATTTAGGATCGTAGAAGTTGAATGGTGTCTCTGGCGTGGTAAGTGCCAAGTTGGTTTCGTAAAAAGAACGAATCGTACCAATGTCTTGCCAGTAGCCATCAAAGTCAAAACCAAATACTGAATGAGATGAAATCGCCTGGGGAATAATGTCGCCACCGAAATCATCGTGATTGGGGAAGTTTGTCAACAAATCCACCAACACTTTGGTTTTGAACATATAAATCCCCATAGACCCAAGGAAGGGTCGGTCGGGATCATTACGACTGACAAATTTTTTCTGAACTTCTGGATCCTTAGGCTTTTCAACAAAGGAAGAAATTTTCCCATCCGCTTCGCGCTTGAGCACACCAAAGCGAGTCACTTCCTCTTTTGTCACGGGTTGTACGGCCACTGTAATATCGGCCTTATTCTCCCAATGGTATTCAGCCATCGCTTTGTAATCCATACGATACAAATGATCGCCAGCCAAAATCAACACATTCTTTGCTCCAGAGGCCTGGATTTCCAACAGCTGCTTACGGACCGCATCTGCTGTGCCCTGATACCAGTCAGCACTTTCAAGAGTTTGTTCCGCCGCCCAAATTTGTACCCAACCTTGATGGAAAGCATCAAAATTATAGGTACGTGTAATGTGACGATGCAAAGACACAGAGTTAAACTGAGTCAGAATCGCGATACGGAAAATCTCTGAATTGATGCAGTTACTAATGGGAATGTCGATGAGACGGTACTTTCCCGCAATTGGAACTGCGGGTTTGGAACGCATTTGGGTCAATGGATACAGGCGCGCGCCACGCCCTCCTCCAAGGATTACAGCCAGAATATCGTTCAACGAGGGCATAACGGGGCCTCCAGGCTTTCGTTATAGGATGACTTGCTATTTCTTTTCGCCCATCATTTTTCGGACCTGATGGACAATATACACAATCGGATAAGCCAACAGAATCAACAAGTCAATGACGGCGAAGAGCAGATAGAGTTTCATGGTACACCTCCAAATGGTTGCGCTTTTGCAACGTCACGCGTTCTCCTTATTTTAATTCGATTAACTATACTACGGAAGACCTATATGAAACGCTTTTAATGAAAGAAGTGGTATAACTTAAGCCAATATTTGCATTCCGTTTGCCCCTGAAAGCGAAAAATATGAAAAAATCAGATTTTGAACAAATCGTGACAAAAGCCTTCCGCAGCCTTGAAAGCAAGCATGGTTTCAAGAAAAATGAAACAATTTACACAAAAAAAGGCTGTACCGTCCAATTCCTAAATAAAACAACAGACATTACCCTGCACTACGAGCTAGGCACCGAACCCTGGCTTTCTATTGCAGATATCAACAACCCTGAAAGCAAATCCACTTTGGACTGGTTGTTGGTTGAACGTGGTGCTATCAAACCGCCTACACCCGCCCAAGCTTTCAATGTCAAAGCAGAGCCTGCCAGCAATCTTGCTGCCATGTTGGAAAAGAAAAATCAACAACTTCTTGAACATGGTAAGGAATTAATCAAAGGCGACTTTTCCTTGATACCCACCCTGCAAAAACGTGCAAAAAAATACGCAGCAGATTGTGACCGTTATATTGCGCAGCACAAAACAAAGTAAATGTATTCCAGACTTCGCCCCTTTCTTTTTAATCTTGACCCCGAACGTGCGCACGCACTAACTCTAAATGCATTAAAACGTGCAGGCAACTTTAAACCATCTCATTGGGTTCTATCTCAACTTTATCAAGCACCTTCCAAACCTGTGCAAGCATTTGGATTAACTTTTAAGAATCCAATTGGGATTGCAGCAGGATATGATAAAGATGCGGTTGCAATCAAGGGACTCGCAGCATTGGGCTTTGGTCATGTAGAAATTGGAACGATCACACCCCGCCCACAACCTGGCAACCCATCTCCACGTATTTTCCGTCTCCTTGAAGATGAAGCTGTTATCAACCGCATGGGCTTTCCATCTCGTGGTTCTGAATTTGTACAAATGCAACTCAACCCCTATCTTCGAACCAGTTTACTGGAGAGGTATTTTGGGTTTGTCCCACCCAACAAAAAAATGATGAAGCGTTCCATAGATAAAGGTGATCTCATCCTTGGAATCAATATCGGTAAAAATAAAGAAACTCCCAACGAAGAAGCCGCTCTAGATTATGTTTCACTGGTGGATAACTTTTCACAATATGCAGACTATCTCACCATCAACATCAGTTCCCCCAACACAACGGGTCTTCGTGCCTTACAAGAAAAAAATGCACTCGAAGGGTTATTGAAACACATTCATGATCAACGTGTAGTCAGCGAAAAGTATCATGAGAAGAAATTACCTGTTCTGGTGAAATTATCCCCCGACTTAGCTGATACAGAATTGAACGATGCAATTGAAGTTATCCTTAACTCCAAAATGGACGGCATTATCGTCACCAACACAACTCTTGCCCGCGAGGGATTAAAGTCAGAGCATCAGCGTGAAACCGGCGGATTAAGTGGCAAGCCACTCGCAGCGAAGAGCGAAGCGGTTCTTCATCAAACGTTGAAACTTGTAAATGGAAAAATCCCTGTGATAAGTGCTGGCGGAATCATGACACCCGACGATGCAAAACGCCGTCTCGCGATGGGAGCGGCGCTGGTGCAAATATATACAGGGTTGATTTATTACGGACCTGGTTTAATAAAAGAAATTTTACAAACACTATAAAGACAAGGGGTAGGACTTACCTTTATAGTGTTATTTTGTCATGGCTGGCTGATAAATTTTTCTAATTCTGAATCCAGCCCATATCCCAAATCACGAGCCGTGGTCAAATATTTTTTTGCTTTCGCCAAATCTTTCACAGGCGACTCTGTGTAGTACGCTACCCCCAGATAATAATTCAAAGTTGCATCATCATAATACGATGGGTACGCCTGTTCAAAGTAGTTAACCGCATTCTCCATATCATTTAAAGAAAAGTAATCATACCCAATAAACATTTGTGCATCAGAAACAAAAGAAGAATTTTGCTCTTTGTAGAGGCGCTCGGCTTCTTCAAGATTATCAATTGAATCCTGGTAGTGGCTGGTTGAAAAATACACCATACCTAACCCGAAATAACCTTCAGGATTCTCAGGAACAATCCCAATCATCTTTTTATATGCATCTGTAGCCTTATCATACTGCTCTTGTTGTCGGTAGGCATTTGCCAGCCCTAAATACGCCACGTCATTCGTCGGCAAAATTTCGATGGAGCGTAAATACCAATCAATTGCTTCATCTACTTTACCAACACGCTTTAAGTTTAAAGCTAGGTTATCCATCGCGTCACAGTATTTGGGATCGAGTTCTATGGCATGTTTATAATTCTCAATTGCCTGTTCATAGTTTCCCATCTGTTCATCGTTATAACCTATATTGTAGGCATCCAATGCATCCTGTATTTCTGACGAACAATATATATTTTCCTCAATTAGACCCACTGTAAAAGTTGCAGTAATTGTAGGAAGGGCAGTAGGTGTTGGTATGGGTGTATTTGTAGGCGATGCGACTATATTTGTAAGAAATGTACATGCCAATGAACTGATTACAAAAGTTACAAAGATTAGGTATTTTTTCATCAAGACATTCCTTTTTTTAACGAATTAATACGATTTAAACCATTTTCGCAAGCACTACAGTCAAGGCAAATAGCCCATTCGTCCTGTTATGAAACTCTAACGAAATTCTGAAACGATTCCCCTATACTCTTGTGGTATATTCCCGCAGTACAGGTAACCTTATGGAAGATAAAATTACGATCATTGAAGGTCCGCCCCCCGTTTTTGAGCACGTCAACGACGGATGGGCAATGGGTTTGAACGAAAGCCCGCATTTGTCTGTTCCTGCGCTCACACGCCTGCGAACATTCAACGGCCCCGCACTCGTGCAGAGATGTTACACTGCGTGGCACAACAAGTCATCCATTCACCTGCATTATCGCAATGACATGGGACTTGAACAAACCGCACCCATCCTCGCCGCCCGCAACGTTGAAACTCCCGACGGACACGTCCTATTGTTGTGGGTTTACCTCGATAGTGAAAAAGTGGAGTTCGAAGTAGACTCTGAGGATGACGATTTATCTGACGATTTTCCAAATGAATAGCTTTTAGAAAAAAGTGACAGTCACCTTAAAGGTGACTGTCACTTTACTTAAGAGGACAAATGACAACGCTTCTTTCATCGCTCCAGGCTGGTTCCCTTATTCTGACGCTTAACCGACCCGCTCGCGCCAACGCCTTCAACTTCGAAATGACTCATGAATTACAAAACGCCCTCACCGCCGCAGAAGCAGACTCGAATGTGAGAAGCATCGTCATCACTGGTACAGAAAAAGTTTTCAGCGCTGGGCAAGATATTACAGAAATGCAACAAGGGGAAGTAGTTTCCTACCGCGAACATTTAGAGAAGACTTACAATCCATTAGTTTTACAAATTAGAAGAATGGGAAAGCCAGTTATCGCCGCAGTCAACGGAGCTTGTGCAGGGGCAGCTTTTGGAATTGCGCTGGCTTGTGATTTGCGGATTGCTCATTCCAGTGCCTATTTCGTAGTTGGTTTCAGTGGCATCGCGCTCGCACCTGATTCTGGGGTTTCGTTGTTTCTACCAAAATATATTGGGCTGGGACGCGCGCAGGAATATTTCTATTCCAACAAACCAATTTTGGCACAGAAAGCTTATGAGTGGGGAATGGTCAATCAGGTAGGTGAAACAAACTTCGAGGGGATGGTCATGCAAATTGCGCAGGAGCTGGCTACAGGTCCGCGGGAAGCGTTTGCCGCAGGGAAGAAAGCATTCAACGAGGCGATCATCCCAAATCTTGAAGAAGCATTAAATTATGAAGGCATCCTGCAAGAAGAGGCGGGCAAGTCGGCCGAGCACCGTGAAGGGGTGGCTGCATTTTTAGGGAAAAGAAAGCCAAATTACAACTAAGCGTATCCAATTATTACCCAAATGGGTTATATAAAACAAGCAAAAACCGCCACATTCAATCAAAATAAGCGGACTTTTGTCATATTGACGCAAGCCTGATTTTCGTGTAAATTTCATAGGCATTCGCGTTTTATTGGATAAATGAGATGAATCAGCGCAATGACATACGTCGTGATCAAAGCGGGCACCCTGGTCTGGGGTGTCCGCTTATATTTTCTCTAAAACCCTTTTAGGAGAACAACATGTCAGGACCCATTAATGCTTTCGAAATGGCTCAAAAACAGTTCGATGCTGTTGCCAAACAATTAAAACTCGACCCAGGCGTGTCTGAAGTACTACGCTGGCCGATGCGCGAGTATTCCTTCCGCATTCCTGTGCGCTTGGATGATGGTTCGCTCAAAGTCTTCCAAGGCTTCCGCGTCCAGCATAACGATGCCCGCGGCCCCAACAAAGGCGGTATCCGCTTCCACCCCGCAGAGACCATGGATACTGTCCGCGCTCTCGCGACTTGGATGACCTGGAAATGCGCTGTGGCAGATATTCCTCTTGGTGGCGGAAAGGGTGGCATCATTGTTGACCCATCCACATTGACCGTCAACGAAAAAGAAGAATTGTGCCGTGGTTGGGTACGTGCCATGTGGAAAAACATTGGCCCACGCAATGATGTACCCGCTCCGGATGTGGGTACCACTCCTCAAATGATGGGCTGGATGATGGATGAATATTCCCGCCTCGTCGGTCAATACACCCCAGGCGTATTCACTGGCAAGCCTCTCGGCGGCGGCGGTTCTCTCGGACGCACCGAAGCCACAGGCTATGGTGTGATCTACACCGTACGCGAAGCCATGAAACATCTTGGCATGGATCCCAAGAAATCTGTTGCGGCTCTTCAGGGCTTTGGTAATGTTTCACAATATGCAGCAGTTGCTTTCGTTGAAATTCTTGGCGGAACTGTTGCTTGTGTCTCCTGCTATGATCGCCATGATAAGAAGGCGTACACCTATAGCAAGAAGGGTGGCATTGACCCACGCTTCCTGCTCTCCATCGTAGATGAATACGGCACCATCGACAAGAAGAAAGCACAAGATTCTGGTTATGATGTCGAAGATGCAGACGCCTGGATTAGCAAGGAAGTAGATGTATTAATTCCTGCAGCCCTTGAAGGTCAGGTCAACGGAGACTCTGTACAAAAAATCGCCAAGAGCGTCCGCATTGTTGCGGAAGGCGCCAACGGCCCCACCACTCCCGAAGCCGACGAAGTCTTCAAGAAGAACAAAGTCTTCAACATTCCTGACTTCCTCTGCAACGCTGGCGGTGTCACCACCTCCTACTTCGAACAGGTTCAAAACGATATGAACTTCTACTGGTCGAAGGATGAAGTCCTCGAAAAACTGGACCAGAAAATGACCTCCGCTTTCCACGGCGTCCTCGAACGCAGTGAAAAGGAAAAAGTCTACATGCGCGACGCCGCTTACATGGTCGCCATTGACCGTGTAGTAAAAGCCATGGACTTGCGTGGCTGGTTGACAGGGAATGCATAAAGAAGAGAACAGCGATTAGAGAACAGAAAAGAGGATGTGCCCGACGGCACATCCTCTTTCGATTCACGCTTCTTTCTTAATTTTAATTTGATTCTGTTTTCTGAATCATAACCTTCATTTGATACAATCTTTTAAAAGCCGTTCTCTATTCTCTATTATCGAGGAACTCATGTCAAAACAAACTTTCAAATGGGACGATCCCTTTCTACTCAATGACCAACTCACCGATGAAGAACGCATGATTCGCGACACAGCGCGAAAATACTGTCAGGATAAATTAATGCCGCGCATCCTTGAAGCGAATCGGAAAGAAATTTTCCACCGCGAAATCATGAATGAAATGGGAGCGATGGGATTACTCGGTTCCACCATCCCCGAAGAATACGGCGGCGCAGGTTTAAATTATGTTTCGTATGGATTGATTGCTCGTGAAGTGGAACGTGTGGACAGCGGCTATCGCAGCGCAATGAGCGTGCAAAGTTCGCTGGTGATGTATCCCATTTACACATACGGCACTGAAGAACAACGCAAAAAATATCTACCCAAACTCGCCAGCGGAGAATGGGTGGGTTGTTTCGGACTCACCGAACCCAATCACGGCAGTGACCCTGCCAGCATGGAAACCCGCGCAAAAAAAGTGGATGGGGGGTATATCGTCCATGGCAACAAGATGTGGATTACCAATTCTCCCATCGCAGATGTGTTTGTAGTGTGGGCAAAATTAGATGGCGAAATTCGCGGCTTCGTTCTTGAAAAAGGAATGAAAGGGCTGAGCGCTCCAAAGATAGAAGGGAAATTCAGCCTGCGCGCCAGCGTCACAGGTGAAATTGTGATGGATGAAGTTTTTGTCCCTGACGAAAACATCTTCCCTGAAGTGCGCGGACTCAAAGGTCCGTTTGGATGTTTGAACAAAGCCCGTTATGGAATTGCTTGGGGCGCATTAGGTGCAGCAGAATTTTGCTGGCATGCGGCGAGACAATACACATTAGACCGTCCGCAGTTTGGGCGTCCGCTTGCAGCGAATCAAATTGTTCAACTGAAACTTGCTAACATGATGACAGAAATCACGCTCGGCTTACAAGGAGCATTAAGAGTCGGCAGGTTAATGGATGAAGATAAATCTACCCCAGAGATGATTTCTCTCATCAAGCGGAACTCCTGTGGGAAGTCACTTGAAATTGCGCGCACCTCCCGTGATATGCACGGCGGCAACGGCGTTTCAGATGAGTATCATGTCATACGGCATGTGATGAATCTGGAAGCAGTCAATACGTACGAAGGCACTCATGATATCCACGCGTTAATCCTTGGCAGAGCGCAGACAGGAATTCAAGCTTTTTCCTAATTTGTCTTGCAATCAAAAAGCCGACGATAAATTATCGTCGGCTTTTTGATTCTTTCTTCAACTTACTTTTTCCATCAATTCAATTCGATTTCCAAACGGGTCAAAAATATGAGCTCGTTTATATCCATCCAATGGCGGTTGAGACGTGTCAGTCTCATACCCTGCAATTTGAACTTTCTCAAGTAAAACCTCAAGGTTATCAACCACAAAAGCAGGGTGTGCCTTACGTGCCGCATGGAAATCAACATCCACTCCAAGATGAACTTGCACATTTCCTGAAGCAAACCAAACGCCTCCACGCTTTGCTAACTCATGTGGCTTGGGAATTTCATGAAAGTCCAACAGTTCAATATAAAAAACACGCGCCGTATCTTCTTCACCAGATGGCATGGCAATTTGTACGTGATCAATCGAAAGAATAGTCATAACTTATGGCTCCACTGGATACCCAGCATCCACCCAGGCACTTAAACCGCCGAGAATCGCTTCTACATGAGTGTACCCATTGTTCAAAAGGAGGAACGCCGCACGGGCGCTCGTATGTTCATTTTGTCAGGTACAGTAGGTGATAATCCATTGATTCTTGTCAAATGGAAGCGTTTGAATCTCTGTTTCAAAAACGCCAAGGGAAATATTAATCGCCCCTTTGACATGTTCTGCTGCAAATGCTTCGGGACTTCGGACATCTATGATAATGGCCTTGCCCGCATCAAACGCCGCCTTAGCCTGATCCACCGGAATGCGCGGAACCTCAGCCTCAATCAACGGTATCGTTCCTTGTGATGGCGCCTGTGTTGTTGGCTGCACAGTGGACTGTAGAACAAGGGTTGGAATTAAAGTTGGTGTTGCCGTTGGCAGACTTGCATTACAAGCAAGACTCGTCAGAATTAGCATCAAGAACAATAGAAGGAAGTGTTTTGATATTTTCATCTGTACTCCTTTCATTTTATAAAAATACTGCTCTTTCAAAAAGTTGAAAGAGCAGTATTCCATGAATTTATAACTCGCAGTAACGGTCTACACGTTTGCCAATAATCGCAAGGCTATCATCCCAGAATTTGCGTTTGGTGATGTCAATGCCGAAACGTTTGGCAAGCTTTGCAGCAGTTTCTTCGCCAGTAGAAGCCAATAGGTTTTTGTAATCTGCTACAAAAGCCTCATCACGTTGTTGATAAATGGCATACAAACCAGTGGCGAATAACAACCCAAAAGCGTAAGGATAGTTATAAAAGGACAAGCCCGTAGAATAATAGTGCGGCTTCCAAGTCCACATGAATTTTTGGAGATAGCGTTCATCGAGGCCGTCACCATAAGTGGCTTTTTGCGCGCGTTCCATAATGTCATTGAAATCATCTGCTGAAAGTTCAGACTCAGCACGGCGTTCAAAGACTTCTTTCTCAAACAAATAGCGGGAATAAATATCAACAATCACGCCGCCCGCACCAACCAATTGCGCCTCCAAGACCGCCAACTCTTCTTGAGGATCTTTAGTAGTGGCAAGTACTGCTTCCGTGACGATGGTCTCACACATGGTTGAAGCAGTTTCAGCCAGAGTCATCGGCGTGAGTTGTTGTAGAGTCGTTTTGTTCGCCTGATACGCACATTCATTATGGAATGCATGTCCCAACTCATGAGCCAATGTGCTGACTTGGTCAAAGGAACCATCAAAGTTGCTTAAGATGCGGCTTTCCTTCAAACCTTGTACTTCCATACAAAACGCACCGCCTCGTTTTCCTTCGCGTTGTTCCGCATCGATCCAATTGCTATCAAAGGCACGTTTGGCAAAGTTGGAAAGGTCTGGAGAAAACTTCCCAAAGTTTTCCAAAATAAAATCGCGCGCTTCCTCGAAGGTGTATTCTTTCTCGGCTTTTCCAACAGGTGCGTAAATATCCCACCAGGCAAGTTTTTCTTTGCCAATTTTCTTTGCTTTGGCTTTGAAATATTTGCGGAACATGGGGAAGGAACCTTCCATGGCTTCAAGCATTGCATTGAGACTCTTGCGGTCCATGCGTGCTGCTTCAATCGAAGAATGGATTGCATCTTTGCGTCCACGTCTGCGATTCAAAGTATTCACTTCACCCTTCACCCCATTGAGACAAGCTGCCAAAACTTCTTTGACACTTTCCCATGCAACGTTCTCAGCCTCATAGCCTCGGCGACGAACTGACTCATCTGGGTGACTGCGCAAATTAATCAATGCTGGCATCGGCATCTTTTGCACTTTGCCATCCAATTCAAAATCAACAGAAAGTTGTGAGGTGATGGTTCCCTGCAACTTGCCGAAGGCATTGCCTCCGCTCAGGCTAAGTTCAGAGGCGAGGTTTTCTTCCGCTTCGCTCATCAAATATTTGCTTTGCTCAGCAGATTCTTTCAACATGAACGCATGTGCGCCAGCAGATTTGTTTAACTCAACCACCTTATCCAACTTATCTGAAATCTTTCCAACCCATGCAGTGAACTGAGTCAACAATTGGCTCATCGGCAAGCTGACTTGTTCCATCTCAGAAAGAGTCTTCATCGCCAACTTGTTTCGCGAATCGGTGGTGACAAATGAATAGATGAATGGAAAAATGGTAGATGAAAGAGTCTGTATTTTGTTGATGCGGTCAATCGCATCGCCCACCAAAGGAGCTAACTCTTTCGCCTTTGATTTTTCATTCGTTTTACTCAACTTGTTTTTATATAGCTTTTCAAGAGCCGCGACCTGTTTTTTATAATCGGCAACAGCCGCCTTAAATTCCTTCGACTCAAGTGAAGGGTACACATTCGTTAAATCCCAACGAGGGGCAGAAACAGTCATTTCTTTCTCCTTGTCAAAAATATTGAAGGTAAGTATACCGTGATGGAAACAAAAAAACACCTACCTGAGAAGTGTCTCAGGTAGGTGTTTCGGTTTTGCAATTTTTTATTTCTTTACCAGAATAAAACTCCCGCTGAAGTTAGTAATTGCCTCAAAATATCCATCACCAGTAAAGTAACCACCATTAATAACATTCCGTCCATCTTTGAAATTAGCATTTTCAAGGTCAACCCAGTTTCCGCCATCGAAATACAAAATAGCGAGGTCGGCTGATTTCAATTCTTCTGGAATAAGGAAACTAATGATGACCGCGCCACCCAAAGCCGTATCGCTTCCACCGGGACTTTGACTTGCCTGCATTCCAGAGACATAGTCCACGCCTTCAGGAAAAGCACCAGACAAATCGCTATTCTTTAGTGTTTTTAAAGACCCCAAACCTGTAATTGGGCATAAAAATGTAACCTTGTTCTGATCTGATAACATAAGTGTAGTCCCTGAGAAAGACTCACAATCCAAGACTGTATCTTCCCCATGGTCAACCGAAACAATATTTAGCGGGATATCTGTAAATCGTTTACGATATTCGTGAAACACAGGGCATAGACTGGCATCATCCAAAACTGTTCCACCACCAAATGCCTGATAATTTCCAGAGCTATTTCCACTAAACTGAACATTACTCAGTGTTAACGTCCCTGGTAGACTGGCTTCAAAACCATAACCAAAATTACCTACGAAACTCCCCTGACAAATCAAGATATTCGCCAAGGTATCCAACAATACACCGTCATAAGGTTGAGAGGGAGTCCCATTTCCAGAAGCAGTCACAGATCGTAATGCAATATTTCCATTTGAAATTACAACCAACCCAAACGCATCATTTCCAGAAAAAACATTCTTTCCTGAAATAGTTACACCAGCTACGCTAGAGTTGAAATTATTATTTAAGTAAGCACCAATGGTTTGGTTATTACTAGCTGATGAATTTTCAACAGAAATCGTGCCAGCTGAATTTGCCTGAAGACCTGTCCCTTGATTTGAGTCAAATTTGCTTGCATTTATTTTTATATTTCCAGAGCCATTGGAGTTATCTAAAACCGCTCCATCATCCCCATTGGAAGAAACATCCACTTGATTAACAGAAATAACACCTGTAGTTTCTACATTCAGTGCGATATCAGAGGGGAAAACTCCAGTAATCAAGACATCATTAATAGTGACATCTCCACTCCAGTTATTGACATGAAGATATGCACCATTGAAAACAGATTGACTTGTGTGATCGATACCAGCATTACCATCTATACCACTCCAAGCACCTTGAATGGTCAAAGCATAATTTTTCATGGTGGTAAAAGACGCTCCATCAATGGAAAACCCTGAACTGGCAGGGTCATTCACGCTACTATCATAATTTTTTTCAATCCAAATTACACCTGGCTGAGAAGGTTGGTTGGATTGTAAATAATTAAGCAAACTATCCAAACTCGTTGGATCATAATTACTGTTTCCTGCCCCGGGGTCTGTACATCCACCTACCCCTGCTTGCGGAGTGGCTCCTTCCGGGCACCAAATTGGGTCACCCGCAACTACAGCATCCACAGCAGCTTGTGTGGCTAAGGGTTCTTCACTTCCGTCTTCATTTGTAATGATTAATTCAGTGTTTGCTGGGATTTGGCTTAATGTCTCAGAAACAGAAACCTGCTCGGGCGGAGTCTGAGCGAGAGGGTCAACATCAACAATTGCAGGTTCTTCAGTCGCAATTGGCGGAACAACGTCATCAGCTTTGGCGTTTAATGGAAATACCAAGCTTAAAAAAATAATACCTGTAAAAATGATTATCTGAATGCGTTTCATACTCTTTACTCCAACGCCAGTTCATCAAATGATAAAACTTGGTTAATGCATTTTATCAGAGGTTCAGGGCTTGTCTTTAATAAAATCTGGAGTACAGTTAAAAATATAAAGATGGAGGCGTTTGATGAAACAAGATAAATTTCTTACTGGCATACTGATTGGCATCGGTGTACTCATCCTATTGGCGTTGGGACTTTTCTTTACCCGGCAGGACAAACGCGAATATATTTCCGAAGACAATCCCGAAGGCGTGGTGCACAACTATGCTCTCGCAGTTTTAAATAAAGATTACAAGAAAGCCTACAGTTATCTCGCAGACCTAGAATATAAGCCCACCTATGAAGAATTTCGCCAATCGTTCTTCAATGGCACGATTTCTCAAAACAATACCTCTGTTGATATTGGTACCACTGAAATCAATGGAGATGAAGCCATTGTTAACTTGAGTCTCCTGTTTTCTAGCGGGGACCCATTCTCCGGTGGTTATGAAAACCCAGATAAAGCTCTATTGATAAAGCAATCTGGAAACTGGAAGTTGAATTCCATGCCCTATACCTTCTGGGATTACAACTGGTATCAAAAACCGCCCACACCCTAGGCTGGAGTAGATTATGAAAACCATTCGACGGCTTTATTTTTATGCAGTGACCTTTATCAGCCTGGAAGTGATTCTGTGGCTGGGAATGATTGGACTACTACGTTCGATTCTCAAACCCAATACTGTAGTGGATTATGCAAATGCACTGGCAACTCCGCTTGCGGTTCTCATCGTAGGGTTACCTATTTTTCTTTTCCACTGGCTATGGTCACAACGAACAGCAGCAAAAGACGAAGAGGAAAAAACTGCCAATTTACGCGCAATCTTTTTCTATGGCATATTACTTGCCACATTAATTCCTGCAGTTCAAAATCTGCTGGCACTAATCAATCGCATATTTCTTTCCACTGCAAATCTTTATACTTCCCGCGCCATCGTCGGTGGGTCACAAACTTGGGTGGATAACCTCATCGCAGTCGTCATCAATCTTTTAATCGCCGCCTACTTCTGGAGCATTCTTCGCGACGAATGGCCAACATTGCCAAATACAGAAAGTTTTTCAGAAACCCGTCGCTTGTATCGTTTCATTTGGGTACTCTATGGGTTGCTACTAATCATCTACGGCTCACAACAAGCCCTGACATTCACCTTCACATTCCCCAACAATGTTCTTGGACAAATTGGACGTGAAACCGCCATCAATGCGATTGCCTTGCTTGTAGTCGGCACGCCGATTTGGTTTTATTCATGGAGCATCTTACAAAACGTTTTAACTGATTCTGCTGAAAAAGAGTCTATGCTACGCCTCGGCATTCTCTACCTACTTACCCTTGGCGGAGTCATTACCGCGCTGACTGCGGGCGGCAATTTGATTTTCATGCTATTGCATCGTGTGTTTGGTGACAATCTGGCTTGGAGTAAATTCCTTCAACAAATTGGCGGACCCATTTCGTTAGGCGTACCGTTCGGAGTCATGTGGGCTTATTATGGAAAGTGGCTCAATCATCAAATCAATTTTGATGAACAAGCACCGCGCCGTGCCGGCAAAAAGCGAATCTATTTTTATATTCTTTCTCTAATCGGCTTGGTCGCTTCCTTTACAGGTATAGCTTTATTGCTTTCATTCGTCGTTGACCGGTTAACCGGCAATGCCTATCTCGACACGGGTGGCTTTGGAATATCTCTGGCCAACGCGTTATCCACCTTGCTGATTGGCTTGCCACTCTGGCTAAGCACATGGCGACCTATGCAAGCCGAAGCTCTGGGTCAAACAGACTTAAGCGACCATGCTCGCAGATCCATTATCCGTAAAGTGTATTTGTATCTTGCCTTATTTGCAGGCGTCATTGGTGGAATGGTCTCAGCGGTGTATCTGGTCTATACCCTCATCAACGCAGGCCTTGGAGGAGACTCAAGTAACTTTGCAAAATCTACTTTAGATTCACTGCAAGTCCTCGTCTTATTTATTGTGTTGCTGCTCTACCATCTCTCTGCCCTGCGCAAGGATGGTGCTGCCCATACAGATGCTTTGGAGGCCAAACAGAGTCAATTCAATGTACTAGTTTTCGACAATGGAACTCATACCTTTGGTGAAGCGATGAAATCCATGCTTGCCAAACGGACCCCAATGATGCCTATTCTCGTAATCAATGCTTCGGAAGAAATCCCAAGGGATGTAAAGGCAAATGCAATTGTGTTACCTGCATCGCTGGCTGTGAATTTGACAGGAAATATTGCAGCTTGGATTCACTCTTTTAGCGGGAGCAGGCTCATCGTCAATGATGAAGCGGCGGGCGTGTATTGGATGAATGATTTCGAGCAGGTAGCTGAAGCGGTTCAGACCTTGGCTGAGGAGCAGGAAATCCGCCCGCAATCTGCCAGAAGAACAACCTCGGTTTGGAGTTATGTCATTTATATCTTCGCAGGTTTGTTCGCCTTGGAGTTGTTCTTCATTTTGATAACGTTTGCCGTCTCATTGGTCACAAGTTTTTAATGATATACTTTTGAAAATTTCAAGAAAATTTATCATTCGAGGCGATGACTTATGAAAGTAACTGTCCTTCAAGAGAATCTAGCCCGCGGCTTGAGCATTGTCTCCCGCGCTGTTTCGCCACGCAGCACACTCCCCGTTTTAGCCAATATTTTGATTGCAACCGACGAAGGTCGTTTGCGCCTTTCTGCCACGAACCTTGAATTGGGAATCACTTGCTGGATTGCAGCACGAATTGACGAAGAAGGCTCCACTACAGTTCCTTCACGCACCTTGTCGGACCTGGTAAATACCCTGCCCGGTGATCAGGTGCAGTTAACCCTCGACGTAAAAACTCAGAATCTCCATATCAAGGGTGGTTCTTCCAATAACGACATCAAATGCATCGATGCTCAGGAATTTCCTCCGTTGCCTGTTCCTGAAATGGATGGGGCCATCGAATTGAATGTAGTCGATTTCAAGGAAATGATTCATCAAGTGGCATTCGCCGCCTCAACCGATGAGGCTCGCCCTGTGTTGATGGGCGTTTTGATGAATGTGGAAAAAGATAAAGTTACAATGGCCGCGGCAGATGGTTTCCGTCTATCTGTTCGAAAGGCACTGTTATCTCATCCTGCAAAAAATCCAATCAACGTGATTATTCCAGCACGTGCACTGAACGAATTAGCCCGTGTAGCTGGCGATAATGAAGAACCCATTCGCATGGTAGTGCCCAAACAACGCGGACAAGTTCTCTTCCGTGTGAAGGATGTGGAAGTTGTTTCGCAATTGATTGATGGAACCTTCCCTGATTACCATCAAATCATTCCACGCAATTACAAATCCCGCACACTGGTTTCCACTGCTTCCTTATTGAAAGCCTGCAAACAAGCTGAGATTTTCGCACGGGAAGGTTCAAACGTTGCTCGTTTGGATATCAAAGAATCCAAAGGCGAAATGCAACCCAGCGAAGTGGAAATTTCCGCCACTTCGGAAGAAACAGGCAAGAACGAAACCATCGTGGAAGCCACAGTAGATGGTGGCAGCGTATTGATTGCCTTCAATGTGAAATTCCTGCGCGAAGCGTTGGAAGTGATCAAAACTCCAAACGTGGCCTTGGAAACCTCAGCAGCAAATGCGCCTGGCGTGGTCAAACCCGTAGGTGACGATAACTTCCTACACGTCATCATGCCCATGCATTTGGGATAAACCAACCCTTCAGAATCAAACCACCAAACAGGTATTGTTTGGTGGTTTTTTGTTATCATTGTCCTATGACCTTCCCAAACATCTCCATTGATAGTGTCTTGAAGATTTTGCTGGCCTTGAGTCAGTATCCCATTCTGAGCACGCGCATCCGTCACCAGATGAGAAAGGCTCTCTTTTCTCGTGGCATTATCACCCGCGATGCATTTGACGAAGAGGCTCGTCAAAAAGCCATCGAGTCACAGGAACGCGAAGGGCTACACAATCCCTTTGCCGAAGAACAGGCAGATATTTGGGATACACGTCTAAAAAGAATTCGCGATTCGCTAACCGACTTTTATTTTGCCTACAACTTGCCTTATTTGGAGTTTGAGCACATTGTTCGTCAAGTGTTGAGTGAACGTGGCAATGCCGATTCTGAATTCATTTGGTTCAATCCAGAATTAGCCCCTCAAGATTTAATTTTTGAGCAGGCAGAGATGATTGAATCCATGCCACCTGCAGAACGCAAAAAATACGAAGCTCGCTTGCAAGAACTTGAAGTGGTTCTAATACGCACGATGATTAGCGACCAGTTGAAATACATCAAGATGGCACGTCAGTGGTTTACCGTGGCCGACCTGAAGGAAATCCGCAGGCGCAAGATTGGCGAAGGAAAAGTAGGTGGGAAAGCAGCTGGAATGTTGTTAGCCATGCGCATTCTCAAAGAAACTGCACCACCCGAGATCCGTGATTCTTTCAAAATCCCTGTTTCCTATTATCTTGGGTCTGACGTGTTTTACAACTTCATGGCTCTCAATGGACTCATGCATTGGAATGATCAGAAATATAAAACTGAAGATCAAATGCGTGCAGACTTCCCAACCCTGCGTGAAGATTTTTCAAAAGGGCAATTCCCGCCAGAGATCATCGACCGCTTGGATGAAATCTTGGTCGAAGCGGGTCACAAGCCATTAATTGTTCGTTCTTCCAGTTTGCTGGAAGATAACTTCGGCACTTCCTTTGCTGGAAAATATGAAAGCATCTTTCTACCCAATCAAGGAACCTATGGTCAAAAGATTGCAGCATTGACAAGCGCAATCTCAAGAATTTATGCCAGTGTCATGGATCCAGATGCCTTGTTGTATCGTCACCACAAAGATCTTGCTGATTACGACGAACGCATCGCCATCCTCATTCAATTTGTAGAAGGCGAACAAATGGGACGATACTACCTCCCACACGCAGCAGGTGTAGCTTTCAGTCGCAATCTATATCGCTGGTCACCACAGATTCGTGAAGATGAAGGTTTCCTCCGTCTTGTGCTTGGGTTGGGCACCCGTGCTGTTGATTTAGTGGCAGACGATTGTCCGAGGCTTGTGGCGTTAAGTCATCCACGTTTGCAACCCAGTTCAGATGTCCGATCCGCACGTCGCTATTCCCAACAAAATGTAGATGTCATTGATCTTGAGAATAACCAATTAATCACAGTTCCTATGCCTGATGTGCTTGCATCAAACTATCCACCTTTACGCTATGCAGCACAAGTTGAACAGGATGGGTATTTAGCAAATTTACTCAGCAACAACAATAACTTTGAAAAAATGATTGTCACCTTTGACGGATTGCTGGCACGAACTTCGTTCGCAAAAAATATTCGTGAAGCGTTGAAGTTACTTGAGATTCATTACGAGTCACCAGTGGATACTGAATTTACAGTTGAAATTGTTGAAAACGATTCGCAACGCCCTGACATTAACATCACCTTATTACAATGCCGTCCACAAAGTCATATCAAAAATGAAGAGGAAGTACAACTGCCTCTCAGCCTCAAAGAAGAAGATATTGTTTTCTCCACGCAACGCATGGTGCCACAAGGGGCAGTCACAAACATTCGATACATTCTATTTGTAACCTCTGAAGGTTATTTCAGCTTAACCTCTCAAGCTGAGCGAACGCAATTGGAACGAGCCATCGGTCAACTCAATGCAGCACTCAAAGATGAAACCTATATTGCGGTTGGTCCTGGCCGGTGGGGAACATCCACACCAGACCTTGGAGTGCACGTTGCCTACAGTGATATTTTCCACGCACGTTCATTGGTTGAACTTGCAGGGGAAGCGGTGGGAGCTTCTCCTGAACCCTCGTTTGGAACGCATTTTTTCCAAGACCTAATGGAAGCAAAAATTTATCCATTGGCCGTGTTCCTTGATGATAGCGACACAATCTTTAATCGTGATTTTTTCTATGTTACGCAAAACCGCGTGCTTGATTTTATTTCCATTGAAAATCCCCGTGTGTTGAACGCCTTGCGATTAATCGCTGTTTCGGATTACCGCCCTAATCACCATATCGATTTAATTATGGATGGCCACAAAAGTCGGGCGGTTGCATTTCTAATACAAGAAGAAGTAGAGCCCGAGGAACCAATCAATACCTCAACCGCACCAACACAATTGGAATAATAAAAATAGGCGACTCATCATCGCCTATTTTTATCCAACTAAAACAGAACAAATGTTCTAATTAACAACCGCTTCATTTTTTGTCAGAAAGTTGCTCCTAAGCCGAAGAGCAATGATCAACGCCCCAGCACAAAGAACAAAGAGCAACAATTCAAAACCAAAAGTTCCAATCACAAGGTTAGAACCAGTAGCCATCATTGGATATAAATAAACAGCCAACATATCAATGAACGCATGCCACAACAACGCAAGCCAGAACCACCTCTTTTGATTTGATACCACGCTATATAAAACAAAGATTGATAAACCAATATGTAACGTCATTGCAGAAATACGTTCCATAAATCCAAACAATGGAATAACGTTAGGTTGTGACCAAAACTTTGTCACTTGTTCCTGCACCAAACTAATTTGATCTGCAGGTACACCTAATGTAGAAAAATCTTTTACATCACGGAGCGCAATCATTTGAAACATCGTTCCAAAAGCAACAAGAGCCAACAAGATAGCTTCAATACCGCCATGTCCAAGCCCAATCACAATTCCTTGTTCCCAGGTATCAGAAGATTTACGAATCACCTTGAATAAAATATAACGCGCGGTTTCCTCAAAGATCCCCGCCAACAATCCCAGCACAACCGCATTAAATATTAATACAACAGATTTATCTGGTGATGGCAAGATACCATTCTTAAATAATGTAGTAAATCCATATACAACTGGGATGTGTAATATCTGAGATGCGATAAAGGTCAACGCGCCAGCTATAAAAAGTTTACGAAAGTCTTTAAACCCAAGTTTGAATTTTTTTGCTACAAATACTCCAGCAATGAGCGGCAATAAAAGCATACCGATATAACTAATAATTGAATAAGTAATTAACATGTGTTTTCCTTTCTATTTAATCCTTGTCAGAATAACAGCAGAAGTTGTTGGTGTGGTTCGAATTTCTGTTCCGATAACATGTGCATTATGTAAAGCAAATTCACGTTTTGCATCAACGAAGGTTTCCCATTCAACAGGCCATTGTTCTATGGGTGTGAGATCATCCAACACAATCTGCCCGCCAATCTTGAGATATTGAATCATCGTATCCCAATTTGCAAACTCGAGGTCTGTATGTGGAGCCACATCAAAAAACAGCAAATCGAATGGCTCTTCAATCTTCAATACATCATGCCAATCTCCTGTACGAATCTCAACCTGCGGATGTTCACTAAATAATTTTCTAGCTGCTTCAGAATAAACCGCATCAATTTCCACTGAAATTAGTTTGGCATTGCCAATGAGTCCGCTAGCCAGCCAGGCTGTGCCGACACCTGCACCAGTTCCAATCTCACCAATTAATCCATTTGGTTTCCCTGCGACCAGGGTTTGAAGTAACTTTCCGACCTGAGGAATGCAAGCACTAGGCCCATGGTGCTCTGTTGATGTGCCATGCTGTAGCAAAGGAAACCCTAATTCTTCGGCTAGTTTATTTGCTTTCAAAACAAGGTCTGGATATTCAATTTCGAAATATCTTGGGGTTGGCATTTGAATCCTCGTTGTCAACTTATATGTTTCACGTGAAACAAAATCGAGAGGCCTGCGCCTCTCGATCATTGTTACTGTCTTACTTCATTACGATAGAGCACATAAGAATACACAATTAAGATAATAGTTGAACCAGTCAGAGGAATCAACATCATCAACAAAGATAGTATGCCGCCAAAGAATCCTCCGAGCAAAGCCAATGCTCCAGAAAGCATGAACAAGACCGAGCCGAGTTGATGCGTTTTATCCCACACAGTATCGCTAGACAAAGTCCAAGGGGTTCGAATCCCAATGAAGAAATTTCGTTTGGCTTTCCGCATCATGTATCCAATAAAAATGAATAACAATCCCATCATCGGCAGCATGGCTGTACTCATATGGAAGTTTGTATAACCCAAGGACCAAGCCAGAGTAAGCGCATGGATGTAGAGCATAAAGGCGACGATAAACACAATGAACAAATTGAAGGTATCGCGAAATTGTGCCAGGTTCGCCTTGAGAGGATCAATGTTTGGAACAACAAGGAACAAAGCGAACATTCCCAAGGTCACAAGGGGCATCAACAACACACCCCAAATTCTCGGGATGGTTCCATCAACCTGATCATATACATTCCAATGAGATGGCATTTGAGCTGGTAAGTGGTCCCACAATACAGCACCAGCAATTAATGCAATCGCAATCATAGTCAAAACGATAATTGAAGTTACTCTTGTATTCATTCTTTTCCTTTCTGATGTTTCACGTGAAACTATTTATCTTTTGGCAGATTGTTCTGTGCCACAGAAATCATCCCGCTCATTCCGCCTAGGTTCATGGAGTCTACAGCAGAGGATGGAACAATCACGAGAGCACCTTTTTCTTTGAGACCTTCAAAGAGCATGTTCATAGCACGCAAATGCAAAGCGGTAGGATTGTTGATATATACCTGTGAAGCTTCTGCAAAAGAGGAAGCAATCTGTTGCTCAGATTCACCCAAGATGACACGCGCCTGACGCTCACGCTCAGCTTGTGCCTGACGCGACATGGCATCTTCCAAGACCTGCGGAATAACAACATCGCGAATCTCCACAGACTGCACAGTGACACCCCAAGGTGTTGAACGTTCATCGATAATCTTCTGTAATTCTTCATCCATCTTTGCGCGACCAACCAGAATATCTGCGAGAGTCATTTGACCAATAATCTCGCGCAATGCCGTTTGTGCTGCCCATGAAATTGCAGCTTGATAATCCTTTACTTCAAGCGCAGCTTTTTCTGCATCCCACACAACCCAAAATAGAATTGCATCTACATCCACTGGCACCGTATCTTTTGTCAGGGTTTTCTCTGCAGAGAACGATGTCACCATGACGCGATGATCAATCCACATCACAGCGCTATCAAGAATTGGAGTCACCCAAAATAAACCTGGACCTTTCAATCCAATAAATTTACCCAGGCGTAGAACAACAACTTTTTCCCATTGCGATGCAACCTTCAGCGCAAAAAGAAAATACACGCCGATAAGAGTACAAACAATCACCCAAGTGCTTATCACTCCATCTGAATATTTTCCATCTCCGAAAATAGCACCACCAATACTCAGAATCATAAACAAGCCAAACAACAGCGCAGCAATTGGAGAGATATGTTGATCATCTTTTTGCGTTTTATTTTTTTCGACCAATGACTTAATCATATTTACATTCATTTTGACATTCTCCTTATAGAACTATTTATCTTTCGCTTCTTTCATCGACTTCAAATTGTCTCTCACCATTTGGCTGACTTCACGCTCTGAGAAACCCAATCGCAAGGCCTCATTGATAAATCGTTGAGTCAATGCTTCAAGCGACTCAGTCCTCAATTTCTCACTGACATCTGGTGGTGGGATCTCGGTAATATATGTGCCACGTCCTTGTTGAGTGGAAATAATTCTTGCCTCATCCAAGATACGATAGGCACGTGCCACAGTGTTGAAGTTGACTCGCAGTTCTTGAGCCAACGCACGAACTGTTGGTAGCTGATCACCAGGCTTGAGAATTCCATTTGCCAATTGACTTTGAATTTGATTAACGATTTGGGTATAGATTGGTAACCCTGAATGAAAATCAAGCAATAGAGCAGGTTTCGTTTCTGTCATAGGCGCTCCCTTAATTGTACTAATTGTATCAATGTAATAATTGTAGTCTTTAAAAGGATTTTGTCAAGTAGACAAAAAAAGGCGTTCATCTGAACGCCTTAGAAGTCACATCATGATTGCATTTGTCGAATGGCTGCCCCCAGCCGTTTAATCCCCTCTTCGATATCTTCAATGGGTTGTGATGCAAAATTAAGTCGCATCCATTCCCTGCCACTTGTGCCATCGATAAAGAAAAATTTTCCCGGCACAAAGGAAACTCCTTCTTTGCATGCCAAAGGTAGTAATTCATCAGCAAACATGGTTGCTGATAACCGCAACCAAATGAACAAACCACCAGTGGGAACATCAAATGAAACAGTTGCTGGTAAATAACGATGAATTGCATCCACCATTGCGTCCCGCCGTTTGCGAAAAGTTTGACTCGATCGATGCAAGTAGGTTTGATATCTTCCAACATTTACATACGCATCCAATGCCCGTTGAATCAGAGTTGACGTAGCCAAGTCACTGAGGCGCTTGAAATTAAGCAAACTATCGTAGACGGGGCCATCCGCTACAACGAATCCCACGCGCAATCCAGGCATCAACATCTTGGAAAAGGTACCAACATAAATCACCTGCCCACCTGGGTCCAATGCTTTTAGAGAAGGTTGGGCATGGCCTTCATATCTTAAATCACCGACAAAGTCATCCTCTAATATTGGGACATTGTATCTTTCCGCAAGTACGATCAACTGTCGGCGGCGGGAACTGCTAAGACAGGTGCCCGTTGGGTTATGAAAGTTCGGAATCGTGTAAATCAATTTTGGGTGATGCTGTTGCAAAAGTTTTTCCAACTTCTCAACCTGCATCCCCTGGCTATCCATGGGAACACCGATAATTTGGAATCCAAGGGCACGGAATAAATCCAACGCCACGGAGTATGTGGGATTCTCCACCAGAATAATATCATTTGGTTTTAACAATACCTGTGAAACCAGAAAGATAGCTTGCTGGGAGCCTGCGGTAATCAATACGCTATCGGGACGTGTTTGCAATCCCTGGCTAGCGAGAATGTGGGTAATCTCCTCGCGAAGCGGAGCGTACCCATTACGCTCTCCATATTCCAATGCAGCAATCTGATCACGGCGCATGACAGACTGTAGGATTTTTCGAAATTCCTCAGTTGGGAATTGACGCGTATCACTAATTCCGCTGGCAAAACTAATGGGTTGTGGATGCCCAGCAGCTTGCAACATTTCATCGACCACATCTGATTTTGAAACAATCTCTTTTGATTGAAAACTTTGTTGCCACAACGGGAAGCTGATTTCAGCATTATGTTTTGGCGTTGAAAAATTCTGAGGCAAAACGTAGGTGCCACTCCCCATACGAGAAAAAACCAAACCAGCTGCTTCCAGCATGGAATAAGCATTTTCAACGGTTGTTCGATTCACACCCAAATCATTTGCAAGTTGACGAGAAGCAGGCAGGCGTGTATCTACCGTCAAATTTCCAGACAGGATGGCATTTCGTAGGTACGTTCCAATTTGTTGATATAGAGGGATGTCGCTCTGTCGGTCAAGTGGGATGCGCATTTTCAATTCTCCATTGATATTGGCATGGTGAATATATCATCAGGGGTTATTAAAAAACAGAGGCAATTCCTGTAAAAACAGTTTTTTACCAAAAATTGGCCTACTGATTATTAATATTTATTGGCTCTTAACATATGCCAATTTCCCCCTAAAATTAAATTCAAGAAGATATATATCCAAATTCCATGCAAACTCGCCTCAATTTTGAAGAAAAACCTGCATGGTAGAATCACAAATGACAAACTAGGAGTAAATAAATATGGAAGCAAAGACTGGTACATGGACTGAGAAAAAAGGGTTAGCCCAAATGCTAAAGGGCGGTGTGATCATGGATGTGGTGAATGCCGAGCAAGCCAAGATTGCAGAAGACGCGGGTGCCTGCGCTGTAATGGCCTTGGAGCGCGTCCCTGCTGATATTCGTGCAGATGGCGGCGTAGCTCGCATGTCTGACCCAGACATGATTTTGAAGATTATGGATGCGGTCAGCATTCCTGTGATGGCGAAGTGCCGCATCGGTCACTTTGTGGAAGCACAGATTCTGGAATCCATCGGCATTGACTACATTGACGAATCTGAAGTGCTCACCCCTGCTGATGAAGAACATCACATCTTAAAGCACAACTTCAAAGTTCCTTTCGTTTGCGGATGCCGCAACATTGGCGAAGCTCTACGCCGTATTGGCGAAGGCGCGGCGATGATCCGCACCAAAGGTGAAGCTGGAACTGGTGACGTGGTGGAAGCTGTACGTCATGCCCGCAGTGTGATTGGTTCAATCAAACAATTGCAAGTAATGGGTGATGAAGAATTGATGACCTTTGCCAAGAACAACGGTGCTCCGTATGAATTGGTAAAAGAAGTGAAAGAACTTGGTCGCATGCCTGTTGTCAATTTTGCAGCAGGTGGCGTGGCTACCCCTGCAGATGCAGCCTTGATGATGCAACTCGGTGTGGATGGTGTGTTTGTGGGCTCTGGAATTTTCAAGAGCGGTGACCCTGCCAAACGTGCCGCTGCCATTGTCAAATCAGTAACTCATTATCAGGATGCATCCATTCTTGCAGAAGTAAGCAAGAATCTCGGCGAGGCGATGGTTGGACGCAATGCCGCTCACATGCCTGAAGGCGAAAAACTCGCAGTTCGTGGTTGGTAAATAGGTTGACATTCAGCGGTCAGCTCTGAGCAGGCAAACTGTTCTTTGTTGACCGCTGAATGCCGAAAGTTGAATTATGAAAATTGGTGTTTTAGCTTTACAAGGTGATTTTGCAGAACATGTTTCCATGCTGAAAAGAATCGGTGTGGAAACGGCGGAAGTACGGTTGCCAAAACATTTGGATGGCCTTGATGGCTTGATTATGCCAGGTGGCGAATCCACAACGATCGGCAAATTGGCTGTGGCTTACGGATTGATGGAACCACTGCGTGAGTTTGGAAAAAGTCACGCAATTTGGGGGACCTGCGCAGGAGCCATTTTTCTTTCAAAAGATATTGGCCGCGACCAGCCCCTACTTGGATTGATGGATATTAAAGTGCAACGCAACGCATTTGGACGCCAAGTTGATTCCTTCGAAACCGATTTGGAAATCGATGAATTGTTCAAAGCGACAGGTACGGAGCACCCGTATCATGCAGTCTTTATCCGTGCCCCCATTATTGAGTCAGTTCATGGGAAGGCAAAGGTTCTTTCTGCCTTGGAAGATGGCCGCATCATTGCGGCTCAAGAAGGTAAACTTCTAGCAACCTCCTTCCACCCTGAATTGACAAATGACACACGCTTTCACGAATATTTTATTTCTTTAGTGGCATAATTGTAGGGCACAGGGTTTCTGTGCCCTACAAAAAACAATGACCATTCGCTCGCTTGACCTACTGGATTTACCTACCATCGCACGTTATCGTAATGATGTTTTGACTCTCGATAGCGCGCGTGCCCTCACGCGTGGTCATCCCTTGGGAGCGATGGGATTAATGGCTTACATTAATCCAGCAAGACATTTATATGCGGCCATTGCAAACGGGGGAGAGTCTGCGTTATTGGGCGGCGTGATTCACACACGAGGGGATACATTCGCCAAACTTTTATACCTTGCACCAGCAAACAATTTAAATGATCCACAATTGCCGGCCTTGATTGAGCATTTATCCGGGCAGGCTGGAGAATGGCAGGCATTTCATGTCATTGCAGAAGTGGATGAAGCAAGCAATGTATTCCCAGCACTACGCATGGCTGGATTCTCCGTCTATGCATGGCAAAGGCTTTGGGATGTGAGTCTGTTGGAGAAAACAGAATCAGCTCACAGCGCAGGGTGGAGGCGTGTACAATCAGTAGACTTGCCAGCAGTGCAGAGTCTGCATTATCAAATCATTCCACCTTTGTTGCATCCTGTTGAACCTGCGCCAAATCGATTGGTCGGATTCGTATATCAAGGGATAAAATGTTATGCAAGCGTGACATCGGGTATGTACGGAATTGTGCTGACGCCTCTGATTCATCCTGAAGAAGGCAATGTGAGCGAAAAGATTGTTGCTCTGGTGAATCAACTCCCCGACCGACGTGGCCGAAAAGTTTATTTGAATGTACGCTCTTATCAAACCTGGCTTGAACCTGTGTTGGAAGACCTCGGCGCACAGACTTCGGTACGCCAAGCGGTTATGGTAAAACACTTAACTCGCTTAGTCACGAATGGACAATCTGCACGGGTTGTTCCAACCAATGGGAGCATTCAGGCTTCCAGAATCAGTAGAATGGATACGGATGAGTAGCTGGATCGCGTTTGACGAAGGCAAAAGCATCGGCAAAAAAGGCCCTGAAGGTGACATCATTTTGCAAGATGATGAGCATATTCATGGCGCGCGCATCACACTCAAACGGGGTGAAAAATATGTTTCGGTATCCTGCAACATCTACAAATGGATGGATCATTCCCGCTTCTTTGGAACAACCTTTGAAGCCCAACGTGAGTACGAAATGATGAAAGCCGAGATCACAGAAGTCATGAACGTGATCACAGCAGAAAACACCAACCAGATTAAGGTGTGGGAAGCAATCTCAAAATTTGTCAGGAAATTTCCATAAATGTTGAAAGCACTTATATTTGATTTCGACGGGTTGATCCTCGATACAGAGACACCCGAAGTTTTGGTTTGGCAATCCATATACAAAGAACACGGATTTGAATTGCCCGTGGATGAATGGGAAAAAACTGTGGGCGGATACGGCATCTCAAATTTTGATGCGGCGGAACATCTTGCGCTTCTTTCTTCGGGGCGGTTGGATCCGCTTTCATCTAAAACTCGCTATCGAAAAGAAGCAGACGCCATCATTCATGCAAGCCCTATTCTGCCCGGCGTAGTGGAAATCATTGAAGAAGCAAAACAAGCTGGGTTGAAAGTAGCGATTGGTTCCAGTTCTCCTCATTCATGGGTCGATACACATGCCAAACGGTTGAATATTTTCCACTATTTTGATTTCATCACCTGCCAGGATGATGTTGCGCCCGGCAGAACCAAACCTCACCCAGATATTTATTTAAAGTCGCTGGAACGGCTTGAGGTCCAGAAAAACGAAGCGGTTGTCTTTGAAGATTCTCTCAACGGGGTGGAAGCAGCTCGCCGTGCAGGGATTTTTGTAGTTGCGGTCCCAAATCCTTTGACCGCTAAAATGGGCGTCAATGGTGATTTAACCATTTCATCCATTGCCGATTTGACTTTACAAGATTTACAAAAAAACTTCTAAGTCACACAATTTGAAAGAGTGGGGTATCATTTCTGTAAAATCAGTGTTATTGCAGAGAGAATGATGCCACGAAACCAGCCGAAATACATTGTTGTCATTATCTTTTTAATTGGGCTGGCCGTGGCTTTACCTTTTTTTATTGCCCCAAATTCAACGACAAATGAAATTTCCACGCCTGAGGTTACAGTTACTGCAACTTCTTTGGCCGTACGTCCCATTCCTCAAAGCATTTCCATCCCTGATTCACCTTTGAAAAAATCAATCATTGCAGCGGGAGATTATATTGTCCGTCAACAAATTGCAAATGGGGAATTATCGTATCAAGTAGATGTATTCACTGGAGCACGCGAGTATTCACCATCCTATCTTCGTTTAATGTCAGGCACAGGCGCTCTTTATAGTTTATGCAGAGTAACTGGAGATTCAAAGTACTGTAATGCAGGGGATCTGGCGTTAAACCGGTATCTTGAATTACTGGTCACAGACCCTGACCGTTTTAAAGGAACTTGTCTGTATACTTCTGGCGTTTGTGAATTAGGTGGAAGTGCATTAACTGTGGATGCGATATACAAACGTTGGCAAGCCACTGGGAATTTCAAATTAGGAGACCGTAACTTGCTGTCTCTCTCTCAAGAACTTGGTTACTTCATTTTATCTATGAGGAAACCTGAGGGCGGTTTTTATCACGCCTTTGATCCACACGTTGGTGGAACCGTTGACCCTAATTATTATGTAATTTATTTTCCAGGCGAAAGCTTGCTGGCGCTGACAGAACTTTATGATATGACTGGTGGAAAATTATGGTTAACGCAAGCACATGAAGTCAATGACTTTATGATTACCCAGCCCATTACAGAAGACCATTGGCATGAATATGCTTTAAGCATGTTTGCAAACTTAGGTACCCTGACCAATGCAGACAAAAAGTACGGGCAGGAAATAGCGAGTACAATCATTGACGGGCAGGTCCGTTCCTTAAATCCGAAGAACTCCAGCATCTCCACTGCCACAAAGATAGAAGCGTTGTCCGCATTTGCAAAAGCACTTTATCTTTCAGGAGATAAGCACGCATGGCTGGAGCCAGATATACAGGCCTTCATTACATTTGTTCAAGCTCGTCAAATTCCAGATAACAATTGCAATTGGGAATTTTCACAAGAGCTCTTGGAAAAATTTACGGGAGGCATTTACGATACTTGCGAGAATCCATCCATTCGAATTGATGGATTACAACATTATATAAACGGCGTCATCACTTATCTGGAATACCAGTCGATGACTACTCAACAATAACCCCGGAGGTACAAAATGAGCATTGGAAAAATCAAATGGCAAGCCATTGTTGCCAAATATTCGTTCCCCGAGACCTGGCGAAGTATATGGCAGGTTATTAATTCGGTTATCCCATTTTTTGTGTTGTGGTATCTTGCATATCGCAGCCTTGAAGTTGGATATTGGTTGACATTATTAATCACGATTCCTGCAGCAGGCTTCATGGTGAGGATGTTCATCATCTTCCATGATTGTTGCCACGGTTCTTTCTTTGAAACAAAGCTGGCCAATGACCGCTTGGGATTACTTCTCGGTGCAGCAGTTTGGACTCCTTACTACAACTGGAAACATTCCCACGCCATCCACCATGCTACAGCAGGAGATTTAGACCGCAGAGGCGTTGGGGATGTATACACCATGACCGTGGAAGAATATTTAGCTGCCCCTTGGTATAAAAAGTTCGGATATCGCATCATGCGAAACCCATTAATTCTCTTCACCGTGGGAGCGACTATTGTCTTTGTCATTACCCACCGTTTCTGGGATCACGACTCTGGCAAACGTGAAAAGAATAGTGTCATTTGGACAAATATTGCATTGCTAGGTTTTGTCGGCTGGACAATTTATCATATTGGCTGGCAGGCTTATGTGTTGGTTGAATTGCCAATCCTGTTAATGGCTTGTGGTGCGGGCGTCTGGCTGTTTTATGTTCAACATAATTTTGACCCCACCTATTGGGAACGTCATAAAGAATGGAACTTCTTCAATGCCGGTATGGATGGCAGTTCCTTCTACAAACTTCCCAAGGTATTGCAGTGGTTCACCGGCAACATTGGTTTCCATCACATTCACCACCTCAGCCCGAAGATTCCAAACTACAAACTTGAAGAATGCCATAATGAAAATCCAATCTTCCAAATTGAACCACTCACTTTCCGCGACAGCTTGAAATCTTTATACTTCCGTTTATGGGATGAAAAAGAGAAAGTGCTGGTTGGCTGGAATGCATTGAAGAAATATAAATTCCAATCACAAAATCAGAATCACTAATCCAAATAAAAACGGCAGAGAAAATCTCTGCCGTTTTTATTTAATGAAAGGGAGATAACGCTTAATCTCTTGTTTTGAATACGACAAAAACGAGATTTAAGAAGATGCCCAATATTGCAGCAAATACAATGGCAGGAATACCATTGGGGAAGAGCACGGGAATATTGAATGGGAATACACCATTGGGTAAAGCTAGATTACCGCCAATTCCACAAATTAAGATGACAGCCCCGATTGCCAATTGCTTCGGATCAAACAAATTAACTTTTTCTGACTGGATCAAAGCCACGCCTTGCATACCGATGATACCGAAAAGGTAGATTCCCAATCCACCTTGCACAGCGACAGGCAAGGTATTGACTAGTGCAACCAGCTTGGCAAAGAAACCCAAAATAATTGCCATCACCCCGGCAGCCATCAAAACGCTGGTGGAATAATTACGAGTGATTGCCATAAGGGAATTGTTTTCACCGTAGTTCGTTCCAGCTGCACCACCAAGAAAGCCCACCACTAAATCATCAGCACCATCCGCTACCAAGTTAAGGCCGATGAGTTCTTTGATGTTGTATGGTTTGCGACCAAGTTCTGCGGCCAATTCATCAATGTATAAACTCATTTGATAGAGATGAGCGGTACTTTCAGGAACGGTGGCGATGAAGATCAGTGCAATACTTAATGCCATGCCCCAGGCATTGGGATCATTGAAGGCTGGGAAAGTCCAATGCGGAGCAGCAATCCATGGGGCTGCAACTACATTTTCAAAATGGACCAACCCAAATGGAATCGCGACGATGTATCCAAAGATGGCTCCAAGCAAAATGGGCAACATGCCAATCAGCCCTTTGCCTTGAAGGTAAACAGAGAACAAAATAGTTGCGACCAAGGTTATGAAAGATACTGTCCAGAATTTCCAGGCAATGCTGGCATCAACACCAATAGACATGCCGCCAGCATTGTTCAGGGCTGCCCCAGCCAACGCTACACCAATGACCATAGCCATAGACCCAGTCACAATGGGAGGAAGGAAGCGATCCAGTGCTGCTTTGCCAATTCGCATGATAAGGAAACCAATTCCAATTTCGAAGAGTGCGGTCAGGAGGATACCAACCTGGACAATGCGCACCCCATCAGGACAATAGAATTGATTGGGATCGCCAAAACAATCAGGGGCAAATCTGCTCATCACTGTGATAACCACTGCGATATAGGAAAAGGATGAACCGTAATACATGGGGATTTTACGTTTGGCAACCAAGAGGGCAATGATGGTTCCCAAACCTGAGGCCAGCAAGGTAATGCCGACATCAAACTTTGTCAGAATGGCGACCAATACCGTAGCAGGAAACATGGTGAGAAATTGCTGGAAGCCAAGACTTAACATGGCTCCAATGGGCGGCGTATCATCGGGCAGATAGCCAAAGACTTTAGGTTTCGTTTCTGTGGACATGTACATTCTCCTTTGGTAGATTGGGATAAAAAAAGAGAGCCGCTAAAAGCGACTCTCTAAATCACAAAATATCAATGACCGTTCCGAAGAAATGTTGGGGGCAGGGAACTTTGCTTAGTTTCAGTTGAAACATATTGAGGCGAATTTTACGCCAATTCACAAGAGAGTCAAGGAGTTGAACCTGTTTGAGAAACAGAAGCAAGCGTGAGCGGAGTTTGAAGCGCACGGGATAATCCTCACTTTGTCTCAAATATCACGGGTGATATAATCCAGCCGATATTTCAACAAGCCAAAAGAGGTAAGCATGTCATACACTAATGTAAAAGTCCCCGCTGGTGGGGCAAAAATTTCAATTGAGAACGGGAAGTTAAACGTTCCGAATAATCCAATCATTCCTTACGTAGAAGGTGATGGTACAGGTCGTGATATCTGGCGCGCATCTGAGCGCGTATTGGATGCTGCTGTCGAAAAAGCCTATGGTGGCAAACGCAAAATTCACTGGATGGAAGTATACGCAGGCGAAAAATCATTCAAGTTGTTCCAGAGCTGGCTGCCTGATGAAACCACCGAAGCTTTCAAAGAATTTTTAGTAGGCATCAAAGGCCCGTTGACCACTCCCATTGGTGGTGGTATTCGTTCATTAAATGTGGCGCTTCGCAAGTTGCTCGATTTGTATGTGTGTTTGCGCCCTGTGCGTTGGTATAAGGGTGTGCCTTCCCCCGTCAATCACCCTGAATTTGTGGATATGGTGATCTTCCGCGAAAATACTGAAGATATTTACACAGGCATCGAATTTGCCAATGGCACTGAAGATAACAAAAAGTTCAAGGAATTATTCAAGGAAGCCTTCCCCAAAGAATATAGCAAAATGCGCTTCCCTGAGACTTCAGGAATCGGTTTCAAGCCTGTTTCCGTCGAAGGGACAGAACGACTCGTGCGTGCTGCCATCACTTGGGCGTTGCTGAATAAACGCAAGAGCATTAACCTCGTCCACAAGGGCAACATCATGAAGTTCACTGAAGGTGCCTTCAAGGATTGGGGCTATGAACTCGCCAAACGAGAATTCAGAAGCGATATTGTCACCGAGCGCGAAACCTGGATTCTTGGAAACAAGGAAAAGAATCCAAACCTTTCTGTTGAAGACAATGCCAAGATGATCGACCCTGGCTTTGACATGATGAGCCCTGCACAGCAAGGCGAAATCAAATCTGAAATTGAAGAAGCCCTCAAGTTATGGGACACACACGGCGAAGGAAAATGGAAAAGCAAGTTGCTCATCAAAGATTCCATCGCAGATGTGACTTTACAATTCGTGCTCATTCGTCCACGTGATTACGATGTCATCGCAACCATGAACTTGAACGGTGATTATCTTTCTGATGCTTTGGCTGCACAGGTGGGTGGTATTGGAATTGCCCCAGGCGCCAACATCAACTACGTGACTGGACATGCCATCTTTGAAGCGACTCACGGCACAGCACCAAAGTATGCCGACCTGGATAAGGTCAACCCCGGCTCGGTCATCCTTTCGGGAGAGATGATGCTGCGCTATATGGGTTGGCATGAAGCTGCTGATTTAATCGTCAAAGGCATGGAAGGCGCCATTGCCGCCAAGACCGTTACCTATGACTTTGCCCGTTTGATGGACGGTGCCAAGGAAATCAAGTGTTCAGAATTCGGTGATGCCATTATCAACTGGATGGATAAGGAAATCCCTGCTCCGAAAGTTGAAAAGAAAGCGGCACCCGCTGCCAAAAAAGCAGTTGCAAAGAAAACCGTAGCGAAAAAGGCTGCTCCCAAGAAGAAAGTAGTTGCAAAGAAACCAGTAGCGAAAAAAGCTACCAAGAAAAAAGCAAAGAAGTAATCAAACAAAAAGTCGAGGCTTGAAGCCTCGACTTTTTGTTTGGTCATAAAACGCTACGGCTATCCATCCCACCATTCTATGACAAACATCACTAACTAAAAACTTCTGAAAATCCTACAATGAAATCTAAATTGGCTATTCTTCATCTTTTTACGAGGAGAATGTTGCATGGAAGTTTTCAATCACGATTTGGTTATTTTAGGAACAGGGCTGGCTGGTTTGCGTGCTGCATTGGAAGCCGCCCAACAAAGCAAGGGGGAGTTGGATATTGCACTCGTTTCAAAGCTCCAACTAATGCGTGCTCACTCGGTCGCAGCCGAGGGTGGCACGGCCGCAGTCATGCGACAGGATGAAGGCGACAGTTACGAACTACATGCCTGGGACACGGTGAAAGGTTCAGACTTTCTCGCTGATCAAAATGTAGTGGATTTCTTTGTGCATGAAATGCCCAAAGAAATTTTGCATTTGGATCATTGGGGCATTCCCTGGTCTCGACGGGAAGATGGGCGCATCGCCCAACGACCCTTTGGTGGGCACACGTTTCCCCGGGCAGTTTTCGCCGCTGATAAAACTGGCTTCCTCGAAATGCAAACCTTGTACGACACCTTGATGAAGCACACCAAAAAGATTAACCGTTACGATGAAGGTTTTGTCACCTCCATTCTGATTGAAAATAATCGCTTCGTCGGCTTGACCATGATTGACATGATTCATGGTCGTCAAGTATTGATTCGCGGCAAAGCGCTCATCATTGCCACGGGTGGAGCGGGACAAATCTTTGGCTTTACCACCTACTCCGAAACCGTGACTGGGGATGGGTTGGCAATGTCTTACCGTGCAGGGCTTGCACTTAAGGATATGGAATTCATTCAATTCCATCCGACGGGATTAATTCCCAGTGGCATCTTGATGACAGAAGCTTGCCGTGGTGAAGGCGGAACGTTGCTCAATAATACGGGCGAACGCTTCATGGGAACTTATGCTCCAAGCAAAATGGAATTGGCTCCACGTGATATGGTCTCTCGTTCTGAAATGACTGAAATCGAAGCGGGTCGCGGCTTCCCTGGCCCCGAAGGTTTGGATTTTATTCACCTGGATTTACGCCATTTAGGGAGAGAAAAAATTCTTGAAAGACTTCCTCTCATTCGAGAAGTCACCATTAAACATATTGGGCTTGATCCCATTGAAAAACCGATTCCAATTCGACCTGTGGCACATTACACCATGGGTGGCGTGCATACCGATATCAAGGGGCACACCGGTGTGGAAAATGTTTGGGCAGCGGGAGAGGTCTCTTGTGTATCTTTACATGGTGCAAATAGACTCGGCTCCAACTCCACTGCGGAATGTTTGGTTTGGGGACGTGTTGCTGGTGAAGAAGCAGCACGCTATTGTGCAAATGCATCAATGGCGGAAATGCCAAAGACAGCCGAGCAGGAATGGGCGAAGATTGATGCGTTGCTTCAATCCAAAGGCACTGAAGACCATTATCAAATCCGAAAAGAGTTGAGAAAGAATCTGGATGCCACGATGGGCGTCTTCCGCACAGGCGAACAAATGGAAGCAGGGTTGAAAAAAATTCGTGAGTTGAAGGAACGATATAAATCCATTTCATTAAAAGATAAAAGCCTGCGCTACAACACCGATTTGGAACGCGCCATCGAAACAGGTTTCATGATTGATGTGGCCGAAGTGGCAACTCTCGGCGCTTTGACTCGAACTGAATCACGCGGCGGACATGCTCGCAGAGATTACAAAGTACGCGATGATGAGAAATGGTTGAAGCACACCATGGCTCGTTTCACAGCCAATGGACCTGAGTTGGATTACATCCCTGTCGATATTTCCATGTGGAAACCCGTGGAAAGAAAGTATTAGGAGTAGCCATGAATTTAAATCACAAACCAACCGCATACAACAACCGCCTTGGAATCAAAGGCTGGGTATACGCTGGAAACTACACCTTTGAACGCTATTTATATATTGGGCATCGCATCTCAGGCTTGGGGCTCATTGCATACATGGTGCTACATATTCTGGAAACAGCCAATCGTATGCGCGGTGTGGCCGCATGGCAGGGATTGATGGCGTTGTTTGCATCACCGCCCTTCAAGGTGATTGAATACCTACTTTTCGCAATGGCAGTTTTTCATGCGATGAATGGTGTACGTTTGATTATTACGGAGTTGGGATTTTTTCTTGGAAAACCGAAAGAACCTGTTTATCCATATTCCACTTCCATCAAACGCCATCGCCCGTTGACCTTTGTCATCATGGGATTGGCATTCCTGATTATCGTCCTTGGCGGTTCAAGTTTGTTCTTTCCATAATATCTTCTTAAATACAAAGGGCTTGCGGTTCAATTTTCAACTGTTAGGAGAAATCCCTATGCGCGAAACACGGTTATGGTCATTACATATTTTGGTTATTCCAATCATTGCTGTTTTGCTTGGCATGCATTTTGCAGTGATGCATTATGCCCCTGTTTTCTACGGCATGAGTGTAGAGAAAGCTCGCGAGTTTAGCACCATGATTGAGCGTGGCAAGAGCGTTGCTCAACTTGTGGTTTATATTTTGTTATTGGCTGCGGGGTTGTATCATGGGTTGTATGGTTTGCGCGGAATCATCCGTGAACTTCCACTTACGCCTGCGCTGGTAAAAGTTGTGGATGTTGGCATCGTTGCATTTGGCTTGTTCATTTTTGCATTTGGCACCTACGTCACTTGGTGGACGTATAGCTTCAAGATTGGAGGATGAACATGACCGCTTCACAGAAAACAACCACTCCACGAGAGATTACATTCCGCGTCCGCCGCTTTGACCCTGATGTTGATTCTGTTCCTCATTTTGACTCATACCCTATCTTTGTCCATGATGGCATGACTGTGCTAGAGGCTCTGCATGAGATTAAGGCACATCAAGAACCGACCTTGGCCTGGCGTTCTTCCTGTCGCATGGGAGTCTGCGGTTCATGTGGCATGTTCATTAATCATCTGCCCATGTTGGCCTGTCAGACACAGGTGTTGCACCTCGGTACCGATGTAGTGACAGTAGCCCCCTTGCCCAATTATGAAAATGTCAAAGACCTTGTGCCCAATTTGGAACCATTGATTGAAAAGCACGCGGCGATTAAGCCATTTATTATTCATACCAATTCAAAAGAGATTGATGAACCATCGGGGGAATTTATCCAATCTGCAGAAGAACGCGAATCGATTAGTCAATTTACACATTGCATCAAGTGTGGATTATGTCTCGCAGCTTGCCCCACTGTGGCAACAGATCCGCTCTTCCTTGGGCCTCAAGCCTTGGCACAGGCTTATCGTTATACAGCGGATAATCGCGACTGTGGTTTGCATGACCGCCTCGAAGCCATTGACCTGTTCCACGGGCCGTATCAATGTCACCTGGCAGGGGCATGTTCACAAGCCTGCCCCAAAGGCGTGGATCCAGCCTTTGCAATTCAATTGCTCAAACGCACATTAGTGTTGGATAGCATCGGCTTTGGAAAGAAAAAATCATCTCTTGCAAAGGTATTACCACTGGCTGATGTAGTCAAACAAATTGAAGAGTTTGCTCCTCCACCAAGGACAGTGTAAATAAATATAAATAAAAAATGAACACTTTTCGGTGTTCATTTTTTATTTATATTTGATGTTTGATTTTTTATTTCGTAATAAGAGTTGCTAATTTGTCGAATGCTTGATTCCAGCCGCCATCAGCACCTGAACTTGCTGGCATACCAGCGTGAGTCATAACCATTTTTGTACTTCCACCCAAATCTTCCAACAAAACTCTAACTTCCGTTGTTGCAGGATATCCATCAGGCATGCCCATGGCAGATGGCGAAATGATATTCCCATTTTCATCAGACATACTTTCTGTGTAGATTAGGTGGGTAGTTGGAGAAATCTTAATATACTCGCCTACTGTCCACATTTTCATTCCACGCATCTCCATACAAATTAGACGTTTACCACCAATTTGTAGATCCATTTCGGCAACAGGGATTGTAGCTCCATTAGGCCCATACCATTGTTTGAAATGCTCAGGTTGTGTCCACATTTCCCAAATAAGTTCGATAGGGGCATTGAAAGTCCGTTCAATTACAACCGAGTCTTTAGAATTTGTACTGTCAGTCATTATTTACTCTCCTTGTTTAAGTTGATTAATATAGTTGTCCATGCGATCAAAACTTGCTTCCCAAATAGTGCGGTACTGTTCGGTCCATTTAGAAATTTCTTCCAAAGGCTTTGCATCAAGAATACATGGTCGATACTGTGCTCTTTGCCCCTGAACGATTAGCCCAGCTTGCTCCAACACTCTTATATGTTTTGAGATTGCAGGCAAACTCATCTTGAATGGCTCAGCCAATTCATTAACCGTTGCTTGCCCATGTGATAGCCGAGCTAAAATAGCTCGACGTGTTGGGTTAGCTAGTGCAGCAAAAGTTTGAGTTAGTTTATCTTCGTTACTCCTCATAATTTAAGTTCCTTATTTAACTATATAGTTAATTAACTAATTGGTATAATACAGTAGTTGATTATATTTGTCAAGCAGTGTTTAAAGAAATATCTCCGAGGAAAACCTCGGAGATATTTCTATTTTGTTCGAGTTAGAACAACAACGGGAATCTTGCGCGTGGTCTTGGTTTTATAGTCCGCAAAACCAGGCATGATGGTTGCCATTTGGTCATACAACCGTGTACGTTCTGGTTCTTCTGCAACGGCTGCCTGGACTTTGAACGTTTCTGTGCCAACTTCCACTGTAAACTCTGGGTTGGCAACAATGTTATAGTACCAATCTGGATGAGTGGGAGCACCACCTTTGGAAGCGATAATCACCATTCGGTCGCCGTCTTTTGTATAAGCCACAGGGTTGACACGTTCATGTCCGCTTTTTGCACCAATCGTATGTAATAAGAGCAGGGTACGGCCTTCAAAGTTACCACCTACTTTGCCTCCATTTGCCCGAAACTCCGCGATAATCTTTTTGTTCCAATCATTTACTTCTGCCATGTAATGTCTCCTTTAAAACATTAGACGCAAATGACGATTGAAGTTTTACATTTGAGTTTCATATGAAAAGATTTAATCTCACAGTCAGGGTACTGCTAAATAAAAGCGAGAATCCTCTATCCATTATGAAAGAAGCGTGAAAGAAAAAGTCGAGACTTGTACGTCTCGACTTTTTCTTTACTTCACTGAAACCAATTCAACATCAAATACAAGTGTGGTGTTGGGTGGAATGACTCCACCAGCTCCACGTTCCCCATAGCCGAGCGCAGGCGGGATGATAAGCTGGGCCTTGCCGCCAACTTTCATCAGGGCAATTCCCTCATCCCAACCACGGATGACCATTCCTCTTCCGAGAGTAAACTCAATCGGTTCACCACGGGAGACAGAGCTATCGAACACTTTGCCATCCTGAAATTTACCAGTGTAATGTACGGCTACGGTCTTTCCAGCAGTAGCCTGTACCCCTGTGCCTGCTTCCACTTCAATATATTCCAATCCGCTCGCTGTTTTCATAAGGTCTCCATTTTGTATAATTTTCAAATGATTGTACCTTAAGCTCTTTTTTCAAAATGGTCACATTATGATGTAAAAGTTTACATTTCTTTTACATCATAATGATTGCACGATAATATCTATCTATTAATATTGAACAATTCAATAAGGAGATACGTATGAAGAAAATTTCACCTTTTTTCTCGTTGGCACTGGCACTTGTGCTGACAATTAGTGTCATGGCTATTCCCACGACAGTTTTGGCAAAAACAGATTTCGCCCCTGGTGACCCTGCATTAAAACAAGCCTTACAAGCAGAACAAAAATGGCTCAACATCCAACAAGACACAATTAATAAAGCAGACCTAGCGGCCTCAAAAGTGCAAGAAGTGATTGACAAGGCTGCTGCAGAAGGATTGGACGTTACCAGCCTACAAAATGCACTGGGTGTTTTTAACAACGCGATGTCCAACAGCAAAGGAGAACATCAAGCTGCTGCAAATTTGCTAAACACTCATAATGGCTTTGATGGGAGCGGAGAAGTGACCGATCGTCAATCTGCACGACAAATGATTCTGGATACACGTCAACACCTGATGCAAGCCCATGTAAGTTTGGTACAAGCCACTCGAAACCTCCATCAAGCGGTACTTGACTGGAGATCTGCAACCTTTGGACAAAACTAGGAAGATCCCATGAAAAAAATATTATTTGTGCTCATTGTGGTTATCACAGCCCTAAGCTTAACTGCCTGTTTTCGTTCAAGGCGGAGCAATACCATACAAGTAGATGCTCCCACAGTTGCCAGTAATACCCAAACAGAACAAACCGCTCTCTCAACTCCAACTCCACAAACTATAAATACAGCTACAAGCGTTTCAACTGAAGTAGTATTACCAACAAACACCCCTGAAGTTGTCGTGACGCCGACCCAATCCCCATCCTCTGCGGCGGCCGAGGCATCCAAGGAGTTGGATCAGACACTAAGTGAATTGGAACAACTTCTTAACAACACAGACACCAAAGTCGATATTCCTTAATTGCAGAGATTAGTCCAAAAATTGTTCACACAACTATAAAGGTCGCACCTGTACGGGTGCGACCTTTATTTTCAAAGTGGCAATTCAAACTATCAAGGTGTAAAATAGCACCTTGTGTTCAAAGTTACAAATAAAATTTCACTTTGGAGGTTTCAATGGGCCTGAAAAGGGATGTTAGCCTTTCTACGGCTCTGCGATACAAGGGACAGGGTCCGTTTTTGACCTTTATCCTGCATCGCATTGGCGGCATGGGGATGGCAATTTTCATTACAGTTCATATTCTGGCGACCTTTGTTGAAAAACAAGGTTGGGCAATTGGGGACTTCATCAATGATATTTACATGAGTCCACCGTTCCAGATCTTCATACTATTCTGCGTACTATTCCACGCTCTCAATGGACTACGCATTACCATTTTGGATTTATTCCCCAAACACTTGATTCAATATCACCGCCAAGCCATCATGATTGAATGGGTCATTTTTGCCATTCTATTTTTGTTCGCATCGGTCAGTGTGATTACCACCGCAATTGCGAGGTTGGGATGAACACAAAACCACGAACACTACCTCTTTCGAAACGTGGCATGAGTTTTGAAACCTTCATGTGGGCTTTCACCCGCGCCACCGCCTTGGGAATGTATGGTTTTATTTTATTCGGAGTCGTGGGGGCTCTCGTCATGGGAGCACAACACAGCATGACCTTTGTAGAAGTTCTACGTTGGGCGCTCATTTCCAACCCAGGTCATGTGGAATATACCAACTTACCTGATATCACTCCCTTCGCCAGCATGTTCTGGAGATTGGTTGCAAGCGGTATGTTCCTCACAGCTGGATCCCATGGCATTCACGGCGTGATTGTCGTTCTCGATGATTACTTACCAAAAGACAATCAACGCAATTGGAATCGCTACTTGAACATGGCGATGTTCTTCCTTGTTGCGGCGGCTGGTTTGTACATCATCTGGACTGCATAAAAAATTAACTGCAAAGCACGCATCGACGTGAGGCTTTGTAGTAAATAGGTTTAGGAGCAATATTTCATGGCAAATGTTCATCAATTTGAAGTGATTGTGGTTGGAGCAGGCGGCGCAGGCCTTATGGCTGGTTTATATGCATCCCGCACTGCGAAGACAGCGGTCATTAGCAAGTTATATCCCACGCGCTCACACACAGGTGCGGCACAAGGTGGCATCTCTGCCGCATTGGGCAATTATGAAGAAGACAAACCTGAATGGCATATGTACGACACCGTCAAAGGGTCCGATTATCTTGGCGATCAGGATGCCATTGAATTCATGACCAATGAAGCGATTGATGCTGTGCTCGAGTTGGAACACATGGGCCTGCCATTTGATCGTACCCCTGAAGGCCGCATCTCCCAGCGACCGTTTGGTGGGCACACCAACAACGAAACAGGCAAACCCGTCCGCAGAGCTGCGCATGCCGCAGACCGCACGGGACATATGATTCTGCAAACCTTGTATCAACAATGCATCAAAAACAATGTCAACTTCTTTGATGAATTTCAAGCGATTGACTTCATCATGGTTGATGGCAAAGCCACTGGGGTAGTGGCAATTGAATTGGCAACAGGCGAATTGCACACCTTCCACGCGAAGGCAGTCATCTTTGCCACAGGTGGTTTTGGACGTATCTTCGAAGTTACATCCAATGCTTATGCTTACACAGGCGACGGAGCTTCTCTGTTATTACGCAAGGGAATTCCATTGGAAGATATGGAATTCTTCCAATTCCATCCAACAGGAATTTACAAACTCGGCATTCTCATTACAGAAGGTGCACGCGGTGAAGGCGCAGTCCTCATCAATGGCAAAGGCGAACGCTTTATGCCAAAATATGCTCCCACTGTAAAAGACCTCGCATCTCGTGACGTGGTTTCTCGTGCCATCTATACTGAAATTAAAGAAGGCCGTGGCATTGATGGCAAGAACTATGTCTATTTGGATATTCGTCCAGAGACGGTTAATAAATTTGCAAAAGAAGATGGACGCACCAATCCAGACGGTTCTCCCTTCGCCATTACTGGTGACACGGTTCTGAAAAAGATTCCTGACATTGTAGATTTCTGCCGCGTCTACCTTGGCGTGGACCCCGTGACTCAGATGATGCCCATTCAACCCACAGCGCATTATGCGATGGGCGGCATTCCTACCAATAAATATGGCGAAGTCGTTATCGACGATAAAGGCACCACCATCCCTGGTTTGTTTGCGGCAGGTGAATGTGCTTGTGTATCCGTCCACGGCGCCAATCGCTTAGGAACAAATTCCCTGCTCGATCTCGTTGTGTTCGGGAAACATGCAGGTCTCAAGGCGGCTGAATACGCCAAGTCTGCTGAGTACCAGAAAATGCCCGAGAATGCTGAAGCAGAAACCAGAGCAGAGTTTGAAGCGCTGCGTAATGCGTCAGGTAAGGTCAACGCGTATGATCTCGCCAATGAGATGAAAAACGTGATGTTCTCAGAAGTCGGTATTTATCGAAATGAAAAAGACATGCAATCTGCTTTGGATAAAGTACGTGACATGCAGAAGCGTTTCAAAGCTGTAAAAGTTACCGACACTGGAAAAATTTTCAACACAGAATTGTTGAATGCATGGGAGCTCGGCAACATGCTCGAAATTGCTGAAGTGGTGGCAGCCAGTGCCTTGAACAGAAAAGAAAGCCGTGGTGGACATTCTCGCGAAGATTATCCAGACCGCGATGATAAGAATTGGTTGAAGCACACTTTAATCACCAAGAAAAACGGCAAATTGGAAATCACATATAAGCCCGTTGTGATTACCAAACATCAACCGAAAGCCAGAGTTTATTAGAGGTTAACATGGAAGTTACTGTAAAGATTTTCCGCTATAACCCAGAAAAAGATACGCGTGGCAACTACGTAACCTACAAAATCGAAGCCGACCCGAATGACCGCGTGTTGGATGTGCTCGAACACATCAAAGGCAAAACTGATGGTTCGCTTTCCTTCCGCCGTTCCTGCGCGCACGGCGTGTGTGGTTCAGATGCGATGCGAATCAACGGCCGCAACATGTTGGCCTGCAAAACATTGGTGCGCGATGTAGGCGCGAATATCACTGTGGAACCTTTGCTTGGTTTGAAAGTCGCCAAAGATTTGATTGTGGATATGGGTCCTTTCTTTGATAATTACAAGAAGATGTTGCCCTATCTCATCAATGACAATCCAGTGCCTGCCGATGGACGTGAACGATTGCAAAGCCCTGAACAACGTGCACGCTTCGATGAATCCACCAAGTGTATTTTGTGCGCAGCTTGTACAACATCCTGCCCATCATTCTGGGCAAATGACGAATACTATGGGCCTGCGGCTTTGGTCACAGCGCACAGATTCATCTTTGACAGCCGTGACGAAGGTGCTGATCAACGCTTGCATGTCATCAGCGAAACCAACGGATCAGTCCGCTGTCACACCGCTTACAACTGCACCGAGGCCTGCCCCCGCGACATTCAAATCACCCGCGCCATTGGAGAGATCAAACTCGCCATGGTGACAGGTAATTTGGAATAGAAAAACTTAGGTTGTAGAATTGACAAGCCGCATCCATGAGGATGCGGCTTGTTTTAAAAATAAAAAGATATAATTAAATTATGCTTGGAATATCTGAAGGAGAGTTATTTAAGAAAATATTGGGTGAAAAATGGAAAAACCTTCACCCTGATATTCAGGCTCGGTTTGAAAGAAACCCTGCACTTAACAAACCTTTATACTACACGGGGAGTCTGAGTCAGTTAACATCTTCAAAATTTGGAAAAATTCTTGGGTATCTCAGCTTACCTCTTCTCAAAGGGGCGCTGATTCCTTTCGATGATTTTGATTTGCCAGTCGATATAAAAGTATATTCAAAACCAAACGACCCGTCGATTTACAAACAACGAATTTACCATTTACATAATCGAAAGCCAATTCAATTTACTTCACATATGCGGGAAAGTAAAACTGGGGATGTACTTGAATATGTTGGTTTCGGTTTAGGTATGAAACTCATTTTGTATATAAAAGATAGTAACCTGTATTTCACAAGTAATGGTTACTTTTGGCAGGTATTGGGTTTGCGTATCCCACTACCGGATTTATTGACACCGGGAAAAGTGTTTTTATGTCATTGCAATGACAATCCAAATCAGTTCAATATTCGCATCGAAATTAAGCATACTTTGTTCGGCACCAGCTTTACACAAATTGGTATATTTCATGAAATTCTAAATTAATTGCTACATTCGCAGCATTGGAGTAACCCGTTATGAAGATACTAATTCTAGGCGGCTATGGGACGTTTGGAGGTCGCCTTGCCCACTTACTGGCTAATGATGAACGGTTGACACTCGTGATCGCTGGTAGATCCAAGCAAAAGGCTGATGCTTTTTGCAGACAGTTGCCTGCAGGAGCACAACGAATACCTTTGGTTTTTGATCGCAACGGAGATGTTGAAGCCCAGGTCAGAGATATTCGCCCCAATCTCGTCGTGGATGCCTCTGGACCATTTCAAGCCTACGGCAAGAATCCATATCAGGTCATCACGGCATGTATCGCAAATGGTGTTGATTATATGGACCTGGCTGATGGATCTGAATTCGTCAAAGGTGTTAGCCAATTTGATCAACAAGCTAAATTCCAAAACATCTTCGTGCTATCTGGGGTCAGTAGTTTTCCAGTTCTTACAGCTGCAGTCGTGAGACGCCTATCCAAAGGACTTGCAAAAATCCATACAATCAAAGGCGGCATTGCACCCTCGCCATTTGCAGGTGTTGGGTTGAATGTGATTCGCGCCATCACAATTTATGCAGGCAAACATCTGTCGCTAATTCGAAATGGAAAACCATCATATGGACATGCATTAACTGAAACCATGCGCTACACCATTGCACCTCCTGGATACCTACCACTCAAGAATACGCTGTTCTCTTTAGTAGATGTCCCTGACCTACGAGTGCTCCCAGACTTATGGACGGACCTCAACACCATTTGGATGGGAGCGGGACCTGTCCCTGAAATACTACATCGCATGTTAATTGGCTTATCCTGGTTGGTGCGGATACGATTACTACCTTCGTTGTTGCCATTTGCATCCTTGTTTTACTTTGTAATCAATGTTTTGCGTTGGGGTGAACATCGTGGTGGCATGTTCGTTGTTGTGAATGGAATTGACAACGATGGAAAAGAGATCGAACGTTCATGGCATCTTCTTGCTGAGGGCAATGACGGACCCTTTATCCCATCTATGGCAGTTGAAGCCCTTGTGAAGCGCAGTCTTTCTGGCAAGCGTCCCGCTACTGGTTCCAGACCCGCAACTGGGGATTTGGAGTTGGAAGATTACGAAAATATTTTTAAAAATCGAACGATCTATACTGGACAATGGAATGAGAATCAGCATCAGTCTAGTCTTTATCAACGTTTGCTTGGGGATGCCTGGGATTCTTTACCGTTACCATTAATAAAAATGCACAAGTGTAAAAAAGCAGAAGGTATTGCCGATGTTAAAATTGGAAAAAGTTTATTGGCACGGTTAATCGCAACTATATTTGGATTCCCGAAAGCAGGCCAGAATGTACCAGTTCAGGTCTTATTTCAATCACAAGAGGGCGGCGAAGTTTGGAAGCGAACATTTAACGGAAACTCATTTTCCAGTTTTCAATCAGAAGGTCATGGTCTATCAGAGAGACTTCTAACTGAACGCTTCGGGATGTTTAATTTTGACTTCGCGTTGGTGGTCAAGCCTGAAAAAATGTCTTTAATCATCCGCCGTTGGAAGGCTTTTGGCATTCCCATGCCGTTGATGCTAGCTCCCAGTATGACAATTTACGAATCCGTTGCTGATGGTCGATTCTTTTTTCATGTGGAAGTTAGCCACTTAATCATCGGCTTGATTGCACGCTATCAGGGCTGGCTTATACCTATAGAATAAATTATTTAACAATCGTGAACGTCTTATATATCAAACTAAATGTAATCCAAAAGTACCATGCTATTTATGTTACAAATAAACTAAAATCGGAATGACAAAACACTTTAGCATATTAAGGAACAAAATGAGTTTAACTCCCGAACAACAGACAGGACGTGAGCGTCTACAAGAACGTGGCAAAAACAAAGTCATTGGCTGGGAAATGACTCCCGAAGAAGCTCAAACATTTTTCAAAAGTCAGAACAAGGTGATCCTGACCTTTTTAGGGTATTCAGGAATGCAATATGAGAACTTTGAAAATATGCTCAATGTTGCAGATCGGCTACTCTTCCATTATTCCCCTGAAACCACAATCATTAACATTGGTGCTACTCAAGTAGGGATTGGTTTAATTTACGCCATGGCAAAATCAAGGGGTTTTACCACTACAGGAATTACATCTACTGTTGCACTTGAATACCCTGATGACATCAGTGAGTCGGTCGACTTTTTGTGTTTTATAAAAGATACACAATGGGGCGGAAAGCTCCCTAACTCCACTGAATTGTCGCCTACTTCAAAGGCAATGGTTCTATGCAGCGACACGCTCGTGGGCATTGGCGGTGGAGAAATCGCCCGCGATGAGCTTCTCTACGGAAAAGAATTGGGAAAGATTGTTTATTTTTACCCTGCCGAATCAAATTACGAAAGAACTATCCACCGTGCCACCCAAATGGGAAAGGCTAAGCCTGAATCGTTTTGGGGTGCTGCACATGAAGTATTTGAAAATTACGGCCAACATGATGATGAACCCAAAGGGTAGAAAAATCTCCCTCGCGTGTAATTAGTGCAGACCCAACCGCATCTGAGAGGATGCGGTTTTCTACTTAATGATCAATGGAGAATGAAATGAATGTTTTAAAGTTAGCAGCATTTTCACAGAATGGTAAAGGGGGCAATCCTGCAGGCGTGGCTTTTTATGATGAAATGCCATCAGCCGAAGAGATGTTAAACATTGCAGCCGAAATCGGCTATTCGGAAACAGCCTTTCTTGTCAAACAAAGAGAAGACTGGCGAGTTCGATATTTTGCCCCGAAGATGGAAGTTCCATTTTGTGGACATGCCACCATTGCGTTGGGCGCAGCACTAGGAGAACGCTTCGGTGAAGGGACCTATCAGCTGCTTCTCAACCAAAGCGAGATCAGCGTCCGTGCAGAAAAATCAACCAGCGGCGCGTTCAGTGCAACATTGCAATCCCCTGAAACCTGGTCTGAAAATGCACCAAGCGAATGTGTAGAGAAAGTATTGTCAGCTTTCAACCTTGGCCGTGAACAACTTAATCCAGAGTTTCCAATCCGCTTTGCATTTGCAGGCGCAAAACATCTCATCTTGGTAGCTAAAGAGCGCAAGACTCTGACAGACATGAAATATGATTTTGAAACCGTACGAGCCTTGATGGCAGAAAAAGAATTGGTCACCATCAGTTTATTGTGGAATGAATCGAGTACTGTCTTCCACTCGCGCAATGCATTCGCATCGGGCGGCGTCTACGAAGACCCAGCCACAGGGGCGGCTGCTGCGGCTCTGGCTGGGTATCTAAGAGATATTGGGTGGACAGGAGAAAAATCCTTCACCATCTTCCAAGGGGAAGACATGGGATATCCATCCCGTTTATCTGTAACGTATACATCAAAGCCAGGCGAAAGTATTGCCGTAAAAGGAGAAGTTCGTTCCATCACCGAATAATTTGATCAACAGGCTGTATCTAAAGATACAGCCTGTTTGTCTTTATGGAACTTTGTATAATTAAGTTAAAATTTTTGTCACTTGGAGATGTTATGAAGCCTAATAAATTAATGATTGGTATTTAGTGATTAGCAGTCTGTTCGTTGGATTTATTCTCATTTCAGCTGGGGTAGGGACCATCTTCCCAAATTGCATAAACTAACGGCCCCTCTAATTTGTAAAGGAACTGTACAAGTAGAATCAGTTAAAATATTCTTATAAACCAGGTCAAACAGGTTCGACGCATCATATCTATTGTGACAGTGCATCAGGCGATGGAAAGAAATCCACTCTCTGCAAAGTAAGAGTGTGACGGCTGGAACAGTATTTTCAGTAGTAGCTTTCATCCTCATTGCTTTCCTCATGAGGAATAGTTTATTTTTTCCAAAAGACTTCGGCGTTCTTGCAAAAGACTTGGATAAAAAGAAAAACGCTACTCCGCTGGAACGGTTAAGTGAACTCAAGAAAATGCATGAAGAGAATCTAATCACTACAGTTGAATACGAAAAGAAAAAAGCTGAGATTATGAAGGAGCTATAAAACATCCAATGACAAATCCTCCCATTCGTATTGGAATACTTGGAGCCGCAGCGATTGTCCCAATGGCATTAACGGAACCAGCCAGGCATATGCCTGAAATACAGGTGACAACCATTGCAGCACGTGACCCTCAACGTGCGCAAAAATTTGCACACAAACATCATATTCCAAGAGTACATCCAACCTATCAGCATCTTCTGGATGATCCTGAGATTGATGCCATTTATAATCCGCTGCCCAACAGTCTCCATGCCGAGTGGACAATCAAAGCTTTGAGAGCAGGCAAACATGTGTTGTGTGAAAAGCCTTTTGCTTCAAATGCCAACGAAGGTATAGAAATGGCAAAGGCGGCAAAAGAATCGGGCAAAATCTTAAGCGAAGCTTTTGCGTATCGGACTCATCCACTGTCAGCGCGAATGAAAGAAGTGATGACCAATGGAGAGATTGGAACCATTCAACGCATCGAGGCGCGCTTTTGCTTTCTTCTGCCTTCTCCGTCTAACATTCGCTACAACTATGCATTAGGCGGTGGCGCCTTAATGGACGCGGGATGTTATCCTGTGAGTCTCGTCCGCTTCTTGACGGGAACAGAACCGACAGTGACACATGCCAAAGCGAAGCTCTACAAACCACAAGTTGACTCACGCATGGCAGCACAATTAAACTTCCCCGGTAATATTGAAGCCCGTATTGTGTGTGACATGCTCTCACCAAAGTTATTTGACTCCTATTTGAAAGTCGAAGGCGATGGCGGCCATATGACCGTCATCAATCCATATCATCCTCATTGGTTTCACTTCATCACAGTCCGCAATGCAAAAGGTGTAAAGCGCGGTAGCATCCAAGGGGAAAATGTTTACCGTTCCCAATTACAGGCATTTGCGAGCGCCATCCGTTCTCAAACGCCGTTGACAACAAATGCAGATGATGCACTCAACAACATGCGTGTGATTGATGCGATTTATGAAAAGGCAAATCTTGCCTTGAGAGGAACAAAGATTTCATGACAAAAATATCTTTATCAAGCTCATTGGTCTCTGTACAATGGTTGGCAGAAAACCTGACTGCAGAGAACCTGATCATCTTGGATGCAAGCATGAAACCAGTAATCCCTGTGGTCAATGAAACACCAGAAACATCAGCCTATATCCCTGGTGCCTTGCGCTTCGATTTTGATCAAGAGATTTGTGACCACAACACATCGCTTCCACATATGATGCCCAGCCCTGAATTCTTTACCGATGAAATGCAAAAGATGGGAATTAATCAAGACAGCGCCATTGTGGTGTACGACAAAATTGGATTATTTTCCAGCCCACGTGCTTGGTGGATGTTCCGAGCCATGGGACATGAACAAGTAGCAGTTTTGGATGGTGGCTTACCAGCATGGATGAATGCTGGGTTTAAAACTGTGCCTCAACTTAAGGAAAAACCTCTTCACCGTGGAAACTTCGTGGCTCAGCTGCAAAGCGGAGCATTCGTCGCTTCAAGCGATGTTATGAAAGCATTAAGTGATTCAAATTTTAGTGTGATGGATGCGCGTTCAGTAGGAAGATTCAAAGGTCTGGAACCAGAACCACGGGAAGGGCTGAGGCGTGGGCACATGCCAAACGCCGTCAACATTCCTTATGTCAACGTACTTGAAAATGGCATGATGAAATCTAGCATCAATCTCAAATCTATCTTTGATATATATAAAAATAAAAAAATGATTTTTAGTTGTGGCTCGGGAGTCACTGCTTGCATTTTGGCATTAGCAGCAGAACAGGCTGGGCACAAAGAGTTTGCAGTATATGACGGTTCATGGAGCGAATGGGGATTAGAGTCTTCCAACTTGCCTGTTACAACAGAATAAATTTCATGCATAAGTACGATGCATTCATTCAAAAAGAACTGACTTCACACTTGAGTCAAGGTGAAACGATAAAGGTGACGGGGTTTCTATTTACCAAGCCTCTTTCCGCATCTGTCACTTCTTATGGATTAAGCCTGATGGGAGATGGATATTTCTTTGCCGCATTAACGGGCAAGCAAATTTTCTTCATCGCTACAGAAATGGGATTTGCATCGCTAAAAATGATAAACAAGGGAGTGAATAAGATTCCATTTACAGACATCAAATCTATCCACTCCAGTGGATTTCTCAATCAAAAAATGTTTGTCATTGAATTAAAAAACAGCAACAATTTGACCTTTCGTTTGAATTCACTCGCCACGCAATATGCTTCAGGACAAAAAGAATTTATTGAGTCCTTGATGAGCTTCCATCAGGAAGTAAATCTCTAGGCAGGTGGTATGATTAAAAAATGAACGGAAATCATTTTGCCATTCACTAACCTTCCATCCGCCGCCGCACAACGCATTGCATTGCGTGTGTCTGCACCCGCAGAACGCAGCATTCGACAGGGACATCCCTGGGTTTTCGATCAATCCATCACAGAGCAAAGTCACAGCGGTGTGCCTGGAGATTTGGCAGTTATCTTCGATGGCAAAAGAAAATTCCTTGCTATCGGTCTATATGATCCAACATCGCCCATTCGTGTGCGCGTTCTTCAAAAAGGCAAACCTGCGCCGATTGACCAACAATGGTTTCAGGAAAAAATAACCGCGGCAGCAACCATACGTATGCCATTGAAAAAGCAGGATACAAATGGCTATCGATTAATTCACGGGGAAAATGACGGTTTGCCCGGGCTGGTGGTTGACCGATATGCTGAAACTCTGGTCATCAAACTATACACACCTGCATGGGTTCTGCACTTGAAAGATGTTTGCGCTGCGCTTGCAAAAGTTCAGCCCAGCAAACGATTGATATTAAGACTCAGCCGTTCACTCAATAAACAGACTAAATATTTATATGGCCTCACTGATGGACAAACCCTTGCGGGTCAGACTCCCGAAAGCTTGCTCCTATTCAAAGAAAATGGCATTATCTTTGAGTGTGACCCCATCAACGGACAAAAGACAGGCTTCTTTCTTGATCAACGCGAAAATCGCGAGCGGGTACGTACCTTATCCAAAGGGAAATCGGTATTGAACGTGTTTTCATACACAGGTGGATTTTCTCTCTATGCAGCAGAGGGCGGCGCAAAAGAAGTTGTGAGCGTGGATTTTAGTACGCCAGCCACAGAAGCCACAGTACGAAACATCGCTCACAATCAGAATCTATTCAATGTCAAAGCTGCCAAATTTGAGACCATTGCTCAAGATGCCTTTGAAGTACTTGAGCAAATGAAACAAGCCAATCGCCGTTTTGATATGGTGATTCTTGACCCACCTATGTTTGCGCAAAATCAAACTCAAATTGAAACGGCATTATCTGCCTATAAACGTCTCACACGCCTCGGGTTGGATGTATTAAAGCCAGGTGGCATCCTGGTACAAGCCTCCTGCTCAAGCCGCGTAGATGCCGATAGTTTTTTTGAGGCAGTTCTTCGGTCAGCTAATGAGGCGAAGCGTCCGCTGCGGGAAATCGAACGAACAGGGCATGCTTTAGATCATCCAATTCACTTCAAGGAAGGCAGCTATTTGAAGTGCTTGTTTGCATTCGCACCCTGATATAATTAGAAAAATTAAATGCGTAGGAGGAGGATTGTCCACAATCTCTGGAAGATTGCGTCATGAATAAACTTTTGCGTAGGAAAAAAATCAAAAACTCATCACCTTCGACAGATTTTTTTGATTCCATGTCCGTTGGTTGTTTGATTGTTGATTCAAGCGGGGAAATTTTGCAGGCAAACTTAACCAGTGCCCGTTTGTTAAATATAGAATTGAATGAAATAACTCATCAAAACTTTCATTCTTTTATTTCCCCTAAATCCGTATCTATTTTCCATAATTTTTTAACAAAAACCTTTAAGCATAAAAATAAAGAAATTTGTAAAGTTCCGCTTACTCGAAAAGACCATGAACCTTTTATGGCCTTGCTTGAAGCTATTCGATTGGAAGAATCGCAAACATGTCGTATCGTATTGTTAGACATTACTGATTTGGAGCATATAGAGGCCCAATTTTCATATCAAGCAACAGTGCTTTCAAATATGTCTGATGCAGCCATTTCTACAGATCAAGATTTAAATATCTTAAGCTGGAATAAGGCGGCAGAAAAAATGTATGGTTGGAGCGAACGAGAAGTATTGGGGCACCATATTGATGAAATTTGCAAAACACAATTTATTGGTATCACCGTGGCTGAAGCGCAGGCTTTACTCCTTAAGGATGGGATTTGGCGTGGAGAAGTAAAACAACAGCGCAAAGATGGTAATACATTTTTTGTCCAAACGAGTGTTGCTTTGATTCGTGACGCAAATGGCGCCATACTTGGGGGGATTACCGTCAATACAGACATTACTCAAAGGAAGCAGGAACAGGAAGCTGTCATTGATTCTGAAACAGAATTACGTACATTATTTGCAGCCATCCATGACGTAATTATGGTAATTGATAAGGATGGTATCTATCGAAAAATCGCACCCACAGGGCCCAACTTACTTTACAAATCAGCACAAGAACTACTTGGTAAACATTTAAGCGAATTTTTTGAAGCAGAACAGGCAAAAGAGTTTATCAATGCAATCCAATCTGTTTTGGAAACCAACCAAACTACGCATATTGAATATGAACTTGGGATTGACGGATCTCCAGTTTGGTTTGAGACTTCCATATCCCCTATGCCTGATAATCAAACTTTATGGATTGCACGCGATGTGACCAACCGCAAACTTGGTGAAAAGGAATTGTGGAAAACAAAAATCTTATTGGAAAAAACTTTTGCAAGCCTTGATCAGGCTGTGCTCGTTATTGAATCAAAAACACGGAACATCCTTGCTTGTAACCCAGCAGTGCAAAAAATATTTGGATTTCATGAAAATGAAGTGATTGGGCGCAACACTGAATTTATATATACAAACCAGGCGGAATACGAACGGTATCCCCAAAATTTGATACCCGTCTTAAATGCGAATAATGTGTATCACGCTGAAATCCATATGCGGCGAAAAGATGGAACAATATTTCCAGCCGAGGTGACAGAAACTGGAATTCTAGATGAAAACGGAGTAAGGACAGGGGTAGTTAGCGTGATTCGAGACATTACTGAACGCAAACATGCAGAAGAACAATTAAGATATCTTGGAACCCATGATGGTTTAACAGGGTTATATAACCGTAGCTATTTTGACGAAACCTTGTCGCGGCTTGAGCATGGAAGACAATATCCAATCAGTATTGTAATGGCTGATGTAGATTACATGAAAAAGGTCAACGATAGTCAGGGACATGCCGCTGGAGACCTCTTACTAAAAAATGTGGCAAATATTTTGACAACTACGTTTCGTGCTGAAGATATTATCGCCCGCGTCGGTGGGGATGAGTTTGCAATTTTGATGCCAAATACCAGTCAGGCAGAGGCAGAGGATGCCATTCAACGGGTAAGAAAATCCCTAGACCAACATAATCAGTTATCAAGCGACCCCTCCATTTATTTATCACTTGGTGTGAAGACCGCATCTGAAAAAACAACTCTTTCTGAACTCTTTCGAGAAGCAGATATAGAAATGTATGCAGATAAATTGAAACGTAATAAATCCAGACATTAAGCAAATCGTTTATCCCCGTTATTTCAAAAGTGTATAATCTATCTATTATCCTATAAAACCAAACGAGGTCCCATGACATTCCAACTTGTGTATTATTCTCAACAAGATCCAAAGTGGAAACAGGATATTCTTGGCTTCGGCACCGCCGAAGACACCATCGGATACGTTGGCTGTGCGTTGACCGCCGTCACCATGTTATTGGATGGGCATGGATACAATGAAACCCCCAAAACCTTGAATCAAAAATTGAAGAATGTCGGCGGGTTTGTAGGGGCAGGGATTGCATGGGCAGCCGTAAGCAAAATTTATCCAAACGTGGTGCTGAAATCATTCATCCCTTGCGGCAATAGTGATGCACCTCTGGCACAAATTGATGCGGCCATTGCAGCGGGTCAACCTGCCATCGTGCAAGTAGATAGCTCTCCTGCCGCAGGTATTCAAACACACTGGGTGGTTTTATATGCACGCAAAGGTGATGACTATCTCATGCTCGACCCATGGCCTTATCAAACCGATATCACCAAACCCGATTATTTGATGAAGCGCTACGCACAGGGACGCACTTTACAACGTGCCATCTCTCATGTGATTTTATATGAAGCTCATGGCTCAGGTGGAACGATTAGCACGCCTCAATCTACACCGACCACTGCCACGCCTACCTCAGGCGGACCTTACGCCCGAGTCAAAGCGGAAGTGACTTGGGGCTTAAACGTTCGTTCCAGCATTGACACCTCCAGTGCGAGCAATATCGTATTTGTTGCCCCAGCCAGCTCATTGTTAACTTTACTTGAAGCCGATGGAACATCCAAAGTGGGTGGAGTGAATCAATGGGTTCGAGTACGTGGTGACAATGGAAAAGAAGGCTTCGCTGCTGCTTGGTATTTGGAAAAAGTTCAAACTTCTACGCCTACTCCCGTTGTGACACAACCTGCACCGACTCCATCCACGACCACCAGCACGCCAGCCCCAGCAACATCAACGACAACACCACAACCAACGACTCCAGCAACTCAACCAGCCCCAACTCCAGCAGATAATAGTTTCTATATTGTTGTGAATGGAAAGGTTGGAAAATTCGGAGCAAAAATTTACGAAACTGCATCTCAAAAGGCAGCCGTGCTCGCTACTGAACCAGTCAAGGCTCAATTGGCTGTCATTGAAGATGTGAAAAAAGCCCAAGCCAAAATTGGTGTGGCGAATAAGTGGATCAATGTCAAAACCAAAAGCGGTGTGCAGGGATTTGTAATCGCCACCCAGGTGAAGTTACCATAATATAAAAAGCTACTGAGCGGGCTAAGCCCGCTCAGTAGCTTTAAGTACACAAAAATCACGAAGGAAAGAATTTATCGCCATCTCCCTCCTTTGTGTACTTCGAGCCCTTCGTGTTTAAATTCTCTAAACGAAATTCAAGGCCTTCACAAAAGTCTCGGCCATTTTCTGAATATTGATTTCTTCCGAGACAATTCGAAACGACTCTTTCCCCATCTCTCGTAAACGCGCTATGTCAGATAGCGCGTTTTTCATTGTGGAAACCAGCGCGCCATAATCTTCAGGCGGAATTTGCCAACCATTATTTTCCCGCACCAAATCATCTTGTGTACCATCACCCTTTGCCACAATGACGGGCAAGCCATAACTCATGGCTTCTTGCACAGCCAGCCCGCCTGTGCCAGGCAAAACAAACAAATCCGCTTGTGCAAAATAAGGTTTCAATTCTGCGCCATGCTTTGCGCCGATAAACTCAGCGGATGGATACACTTCCTTCGCAAGAGATTCCAACATGGCACGTTCGGGGCCATCGCCAACAATCATCAAGCGCGGACTGGATTCCATTTCAGCGCAGGCGCGTAGCAAAGCGTCCACTCGTTTGCGGGCTTGCAACCTGCCAACAAATAAAATCACAGGCTTGGCATTTTGCATTGGACGTTCAATGGCAGAGGCTGGTGCAGATGAAACCGAGTTATACGCCACGAAAATTTTCTCACGCGGAAAACCAAGAGCAG
>JAXLVT010000019.1:0-76757 GCA_046328925.1 Anaerolineales bacterium | reverse complement strand
TCTGCATGATTCGCGTGTCGTCAAGGCATTCAATCACATGGGCTATCATGACCTTGAAGAGGGCGCATTACCCGCTGGTTCGCCCGAACGTAGAGCCATCGCCATCGCTGGCGATGACCCCAATGATGTAAACACGGTGGCAGAACTCGTTGACGCCTTGGGCTTCGACCCTGTCATCGCTGGTCCACTTGCGGAAGGGATGCGGCTCGGTCCTCATACTGAGGCGTTTGGAGCCAACGTCAGCGCGGACGAGTTGCGAGCGATTCTAGAGCGCTTCCCAGAATCAGAACGGGGGAAAGTGATTTTGCAAGCGCGAGTGGTTATTTGAACCTATGGAGTCAGAATGACATAGCACAGATTTTTATGTCGTTTCTTTCTTCTGTGCAGTCGCCTTCTTCACTATTGCCAAAAAATCATCCAGCGGAACTTTGTGAACACGCGCCGCGATTTCAACCGTGATGACAGTAGTCAACATTCTGCGGATGGAGAAACCCGCCACGCGCTTGACGCCGAAGAGTTCCATCACATCGGCAATGTCGCCATATTCTTTCAAAATTTCTGATACACGAGTGTCTTTTGTAATTTCCATAAGGTACTGCTTTCTGCCTGGCATACAGACTTGTTTTTAGATATGCCAAACTTTACCTTTTTTCCCCGCTTCTCTCCCCGACTTTTGTCGGGTTTCTCGACCCAATTTTTTCTCCCCTCTGATTTATTTTGTGTCTCATTTTAAGTAGCGTTCTTCGCCATGAAGCACACCGCACTTGCGCTCTGTGAAAGTGCGGGTGGTTAGGCAAACTGTTCCAAATTGACCGCCACCAAAGGCAGCGCTTCGTCCACGAATTTTTCGAGGGTGGGGCGTTTTTTTAGGTGACTATAGTGTGAAGCCAGACCGTAAATTCCCCAAGCAGCAAGCGTGGCGGGTATTTCAGTGGGGAGTTTTGAATTCCGCAACCAGTAGGAGAGCAGATCAAAAATCTGTTTCTTAATTGTGCCTTCCACTAATGACTCAAATTGTTGGTGTGGTTGGGCACAATCTGTATGTAAGTGGGAAAGGAATTCACATACGGCAAAGATCAAATTTCGTAAATTATCAAGTGAATATGTGCAAACGTTCAAGGTGCGCTTTTCAATTTCGCCCATGAACATGTTGTTTATAGAATAATCCAGCAGGGCATATTTATCGGGGAAGTGGGCATAAAAGGTGGCGCGGTTGATCTGCGCCTTATCGGTCACATCCTGCACAGAGATGGTCTCGAATCCTTTTTCAGCGAGAAGGGATTCGAAGGATGTCAGGATCAAGCTGCGGGTGCGTCTGACGCGCGGGTCCAGTTTTTCATCGGGGTTTGGCAACATTTTCGCTCCAGTGTTGGGTATCCAACAGATCAAAATGTTTGTTGATTGACTTTTCAGGCAAGGCGGGTAAACTAAGCAACATATGTTGTTTAAACAGCAACCGTATAATATCATTCAATTCAAGGAGAGTCAATATGAACATCACAATCATTGGTGCAGGTAACATGGGACGCGGGATCGCAACCCGCGCAATCGCAGGCGGACACAAGGTGACCTTTGTGGATGCCAACCCCGAAACCGCGCAGAAAGCTGCCGCAGATTTGAAAGCCGAAGTCGGCACACTTGATACCCCGCTCGGTGACGTAGTCGTGCTCGCCGTGTGGTATGGCACCAACATTGAAATTGCCAAGCAGCTCGGCAATAAACTCGCTGGCAAAGTCGTCGTGGATATTGCCAACCCGCTCAACTCCACCTACGATGGTCTCGCAACTGCGCCTGATTCTTCCTCTGCCGAAGATCTCGCCAAGGCGCTCGTCGCTGGCGCAAAGGTCGTCAAAGCCTTCAACACCACGTATGCTGGGACTCTCGTGGCTGGTGAAGTTGCTGGTCAGAAGCTTGATGTCTTCATCGCTGGTGATGACGCCGATGCCAAAGCCAAGGTTGCTCAGATCGTCACAGACGGTGGCATGCGCGCCGTGGATGCAGGTCCGCTGAGCCGCGCCCGCCAGATCGAAGGCATGCAGTTGCTGCACATCGTTTTGCAGGGTAGCCTAGGCACCAACTGGGGTAGCGCACTCAAGATTCTCGGCTAATAGCTAGTTTGAATCTGATGGGAATGATGTTTATCTTAAGATAAACATCATTCCCATATTGTCTTTTTAAGTATTAGATAGGTAAGGTTAATATGACAGTTGCAAGTGTAGATATAAAGAATAGTCTCAACCAAAATTTCGCCAAACTGGCAGACGAAAAACGCATCCAACAGGTGACTGATGCATTGGAAGCCAATGGTATGAAAGTTTTGATTGCTGAAACTGGCGAAGAAGCCAAAAAATTGGTGCTCGATCTTGTTCCACAAGGTGTGGAAATTTATACCAACCAATCAAAAACAATTGATGTGCTGGGGCTTCGAGCAGAGTTTGATGAATCTGGCAGATATAACGCCGTCCGCCCGAAAGTCATGGCGATGGATCGCAAAACACAAAGTGATGAGATTCGTAAACTGCGCTCCAACCCCGATTACATTCTCGAGAGCGTACAAGCAATCACTGAAGTGGGCAAGTATTGACCTCCTCATTTGGAGGCAGTCAACTCGCTCCATATGCCTATGGGTCTGCGAAAGTTATCTGGATTGTCGGTACCCAAAAACTGGTAAAAGATTTGGACGAAGGGTTGCATCGCATTGAGGAATATTGCTATCCTTTGAAGATGAGCGTTTAATGGGAGCGTTTGGCATACACAGTGCCATTGGCAAAACATTAATCGTCAAACCGTGAAGTAGTCCCCGAAGGGTTACAATAATCTTAGTTAAAGAAATTGGGTTATTAACCCAAATCCATTTTATTAATTTATAGAAAGAGAGTATATATGTCAACTTCTTCCGTCCAATTGAAAAAACTCTGGTGGGTTGGTCCGCTCACGGTGCTGGCAGGCGGTGATCGGTGTTTTGATTGTGCGCGCAATAGCTCGTGCGATTTATCTGCCCCACGCTCCCAGGTTGGATATGATCATGATCCCCATCGTCCTTACCGTGGTACTGTGCACAGCCGCTGTGATCGTTTATGCGCTGGTGGGTCGCTTTGCAAAAAATCCCGTTCGCACCTACGTGATCATTTCAGTTGTATTTTTATTGATCAGTTTCCTGCCAGACTTTGGTGTTGTTTCCATGCCCATGCCTGGTGCTGGCTGGCCCTACGCCATCACACTGATGATCATGCATGTAGTCGCTGGTGGGATCACCGTCCCCATGTTGATCAAATTGACTACGCCCAATAGTTAATTATTATTGAGATTATTATGAATGCTTCGCCCAACACAAATACTAAATCTGAATTTTCGATTCATTCCGCCACGTTGATTGGTCATGTCTCGTTGACAGTTGCCAGTCTGGAGAATCAGATCCTGTTTTACACACAAGCGCTGGGATTTAAATTGCACTGGCGAGAAGGAAACAAAGCAGGTCTCGGTGCAGGTGGAGCAGATTTGTTATTGCTCACCGAAGAGCCCAACTTGAAAAAATATCGCGGCGTTACTGGGATGTATCACTTTGCGGTCTTGTTTCCAAATCGCCGTGAGTTGGCACGGGCGATAGCACGTTTGTTTGCTTTGAAATATCGTAACCATCCTACTGACCATATCAACACAAAAACAACCTATTTGGATGACCCCGAAGGCAACGGGATTGAACTCTATTGTGAATCACCTGAAGATGGGATTTTCACCATTGAAAATGGTGACTTTGTAACCCGTCGTGCAGACGGCACTTTGAGTGATGGCCGCGAACCTTTGGATGTGGATGCGCTCTTCAGTCACCTGAAGGAAGATGATCGTTTGGATGAACCCATTCCCGCCGCGACAAGAGTCGGTCATGTCCACTTGTATATGCGGAATGTGCAGGAAGCCGTTGATTTTTATCATGGCATCCTCGGATTTAATGTGATGGGACTTTCCTCCACATTCAAGGCGGCATTTGTCTCAGCAGGTGGATATCATCACCACTTGGGACTCAATGCCTGGCAAGGAGAAGGTGCGCCTCCTCCTCCCGCCGATGCAGTTGGTTTGCGCTACTTCACCATCGACTTTGCAAATCAACAAGCGTTGGACGAAGTCATTGCCAGAGTAGACAAGGCTGGGATTTCTTCTAACCAAACAGAATTTGGCTTGTTTTTTCACGACCCATCCCAAAATGGGGTTGTATTAAGATTGAACCCCGCATAATCTTTGAACTTTATCGTTTAGGCACAGGGAAAAATCCCTGTGCTTTTTATTTAACTTGTATGAAATCTACTGTATGAAGCGTCTTTGTGCTGTTCGTATTCTAGAAAAATAGGATTTCACTATATGCAATTAAATATTGGAACTCCCACTCCTGATGAAGAAGGTGCGTACGAAGTATGTATTGCCAACATCAGCCCCTTGGAGAGACGGAAGCGCCTAAGGTTTGGAATTATCCAATTGGCTGTTACGCTTGTCATTTTGGCAATCCTGCTTATCACTGGTGTGGATAAAATTTGGCGTCTCCCTTTGTTTTTTCTGTTTGCTGCTGCCGCTGGTGGGTATTTTCAATGGCGTGATAAGACCTGAGTAAGTCTTGCTGGACGTGGTTCACGTCAACTAACAGAGAAAGAAGAAAAAATTGAAGACCAAAGTGAGTTGAGACAAGTTAGGTTACAGTCTCGCAAAATTCTCATTAAATCTACTTTGGCAGGGCTTGCTTTTACATTAGTTGTCATGCTTTTGCCGTAATAAAAAGGACACAGCAACCCTGTGTCCTTTTTATATTGTTGTGAGAGTTATAATCAATATGGAATTAAAAAACAGAATAGGATTCTCAACATGCATATTCTTGTAACCAATGATGATGGTGTTACTGCGCTCGGTCTTTTAGCCCTTGTCAAGGAAATGCGTCAGCTAGGCAAAGTGACAGTTTTTGCACCTGACAAAAACTGGTCTGCATCAGGTCATGTAAAAACAATGGAGCGTCCATTGCGAGTTCGTGAAACGGTCTTGGTGGATGGTTCGCCTGCATATACGTCAGATGGTGCCCCTTCCGATTGTGTGGCATTACCTTTGCTGGGCTTGGTGGAGGAACAAATCGATTTGGTAGTATCTGGTATTAATCCCAATGCCAATATCGGGCATGATGTTACTTACTCAGGAACAGTGACCGCCGCGATGGAAGCGGTCATCGCTGGTGTTCGGGGGATTGCGGTCTCATTGGATTCTCCTGAAGGATTTAAGGGCATATTGGATTATTCATGTGCTGCTTCTGTCGCACGACGAGTCACAGAAAAAGTGATCGCAGAGGGTTTACCTGAAGGTGTAGTCTTGAATGTCAATGTGCCGTATTTGAAAGAGAATGAACTTAAGGGATTTATGATTACCCGCCAAGGCCTTCGCGTATACCGTGACGCATTGGATGTACGCAACGACCCACGCGGCAAACCTTACTATTGGATTGGTGGGGAAGCCCCAACAGGCATTGATGAACCCGGCACAGACTTTGGGGCTTTGCGTGCAGGATATGTTTCCATCACACCATTGCAATTGGATTTGACATATTACAAAGCCATGGATAATTTAAGAAAATGGGAGTTTTAAGAAATATTAGAAAAACTTAATAGGTATTGTATTCATTGTCAAATTATGTATAATATAGATGTCCGTTGTTAGGATGCCCCCCTCATCCTGGCAGCGGACATTTTGATTCTTAGCTAAGGGGTAAAATAAGCAGTGTGTGAACCCAAAAATCTTTTCACATAGCAAATGGTATCGATATGTTTCCCATCAAAGATTTTAATCCTCTGTTTTTGCAATAGCCATTGGCCCAGTCATTTTGATTTCGGGAAGTTGGCCTGCTTTGTTGGCGACCACCGTCTTCGTGTTATTGATCGCGCCAGAACTAAGCGTCCTATTCGGAAACCGGCGGTTCACAAATGGGCACGGACTCTTCAAATGATATTCTTTTGAGCCAGGCGCGCCTGATTCGGGCACCATTCTTTTTCGCAGCCATTAGTGTTCTTTGTGCGGCTCTGTTAATCGGATTATTCATTACCGCACTATTTGGATTAGAAGATGCCGATTATCAGCATCATCTTCGTATGCTGTATGCTTTCCTTAATTGCTTCTTTGATTGTATTCATTACAGATATTAATCGGTCATTTATGCTTTCAAGGTCGAGTTGTATGGGTATGAAGGTAGTTAAAGGCAACAACGAGGAGCAACATGAATTTTCAAAAAAACTTTTTTAATAGCACCGCTAAGCCTGAAAAGCGCTACTACAATTTCAATGTCAAATGTTTGCGCTATGGTGGCGAGATTATTGAAGGTCGTGGATTTGGATAACGATCTGAGGAATATGAAACAGGCGGGGATGTATATCACGCCCGTAAGGTAAAGACAGCGGAAAGTGTTTTCAACGTGTGGAAACCACTTTCAAATTCACTACTGCTCGAACCTTGATTGAACAACAAGTCTTAGGTGGGGGAGCCAGGGAGTAAGAAGAATATATTGGCTTGAATTTTTTATTTATGATAAAAGTTTCAGAGATGTGTGCAGAACCTTTAAATGAAAAAATATATTTCAAACATAATCCTTTTTGTGTTGGCTGTGTTTCTTGTTGTCCAAGCAGCCTATTCATTAAAGTGGCCGATTGCTCATGACGAAGCTCCGCTCTTATATGAAGCTTTTGTGATGAGAACCGAGAGCCGTGTTCCATATCTTGAAATTTTTATTTCCAAATGCCGGTGAAGTTTTGCTTATTATGTTCTTGGTCGTTTAGGGTTTTAATGCATTTCGTCTGCGTGTGATTGACTTGGTAATATTTGCCACGCTGATAGCGATTACTTCTATGCCATGCGTAATTTCGAAAGCATTCGCGCTTGCTGCGGGCTTTTGGGCTGAAATATTTACAAGGTGGTCCATCCATGGCAATGCAGCGTGATTATCTTTTACTGGTCTTTGTAGCTTGCGCTACGTTTGGATAGGCCTATACATTAGCTTGACTTTCAAACATCGAAGCTGGAATTGGTGTTCTTGGCTTGGCTGCAATGGATTAAGCCTCATGCCGCAATTGGACTTACCTGCTTGATCTTTACGACGACAGAGGCAAGGAACAAACTTGACTTTATCCGCTGCAACAAATAGTATCTTGCTCGTTGTAATTGTCAAAGATATCATTGGCATTACTGGCTAGGCTTATGCTCACAAATTATTTAATGCCTTTTATAAAAATTGCCTGAACTATTGGCTCTCGTATTCTTCAGATAATGGCCAGATGGAAGTCACTTTCAGACGGGGCGAATTTTTTGGTAAATCAAGCTCTTCGTTTAGGGGCGGATTATGGTTGATTCCAGCGGCATTTGGTGTTTATCTTAATCAAAATAAAAAGATATACCTTCTACAGCCTTGCTTTGTGCTATGCGATTTATCCTGCCTTGTCAGGACAGTTTTTTCCATATCACTATATTCCATTTGTTTATTTCATCACCCTTTTGGCAGCATTATCAATTTCGGATTTTAATTCTCGTCCTTTAACTTTAAAATTTGTATTGCCTGTTGTAGTATTCCTAGTGGTTGTATTTATTAATGTCCGCCCATCGCAAGCAATCATTCGACAGATCAATGGTTTACCTGTTGCAACTTCTACAGACCGTGCTGGTGAAATTGCCTTATATTTGAAAAAACATCTTGAAATTGGTGATACTGTCCAACCCCTGGATTGGACAGGTGGTACTTTGTTGGCCATGCTTGAATCAAAGGCCCATCTTGCTACTCCTTATGTGTTCGATTTTTATTTTTATCATCATATTTCCACCCCTTATATTCAATCCTTACGGGCAAACTTTATGGATGATTTAATCGCGGCTTCACCACGTTTTATTATTGAGGTGACTGCCATTGATAAACCTTGGGTAACTGGCCCAGATACGTCTCGTGAGTTTCCAGAACTGCGTGCTTATTTGAATACTAAATATTCTATTAAAATCAATAAGCCCGATTATGTGATTTACGAAATAAAATAAACCCAATCCTATGCAAACACGCTGGCTTTTTCATATAACATACATATATCTGCTTTTGCCATTTGCCATTTTTTGTGTAGGCTGGTTGAGGTTGATATTTGCGACCCCTGTGCTCATAAGTCTTTCTTGGGTTTTATGGTATTTATTCAAAGAGGAAGATGAAACGCAACAGCTGAAACTTTCTCTTCCTCTTTTATTGGTTGCTGGGGGATGGGTATTTCTTTCTGGTGTAGGTGGGTATGCCTTTCAAAATTGGGATCATCACTGGCGCAATGCGGTTTTGCGAGATCTTATTTCTTATGATTGGCCTGTTATCTATTCCAACCCTAATCAAGGCCCTATTAAGATGCTTGTTTACTATGTAGGAGATTGGCTTCCTGCTGCCTTGGCTGGAAAGTTATTTGGGTGGAAGGTCGCCAATTTCGTTCTTTTTCTATGGACATGGGCCGGTGTTTTACTGGCCTCGCTGCATTTAAGTTTGACGTTAAAAACCTCAGCTTTCAAGGCGCTTCTTTTCCTTATTTTTTTTAGTGGCATGGATGCGCTTGGCGCACTTTTGTTTGCACAAAATGGCTACCCAACTCTTTGGCCTCCCATTCAACACCTTGAGATTTGGAGTGGTAACCTTCAATATTCTTCCTTTACCACTCAGTTGTTTTGGGTATTCAATCAAGCTGTACCAGCGTGGCTATGTGTTTCTTTAATTTGGGGTTTGGATAAACAGGAAAAAACATCTCAAAAGATTTTAATTTGGTCTTTATGTTTTTTCTTTGCGCCATTGGCTTCAATCGGATTTTTCCCGTATGTATTTGTTCAATGGCTTAAACAAACGGATTTCAAATCCCCTTTCAAGAATATTCATATAGGTTTGATACTCGTAAGTATATTAATTATTTTTGTGTCTTACCTTTTCTTTTCTTCAAATCCCGCTGCTCAAGAACGTGGATTGCAAAACATAGCGATTAAAGATTTTGCAACCTTTTTTCTGTTTGAAGGTGGTTTGATTTGGCTTTTGCTCAGCCCATTCATGTGGCGAGATTCATGTGGAACATCACTGGAATTTTGCTTTTCTTTATTCCTTTTATACAGCTTGGTAGCGGACGGATTTGTAATGCGGGCTTCCCAATTCGCCCCATTATTCTATTTGATGGGGATGACAGCAGAGATTTTATTTCAAAATAGCCCCTCGCGTTTTTATCGAATTGTATTTGCATCCATACTATTAATCGGCGCAATAACTCCGCTTTATGAAATTAACCGTTCTCTGTATCGAACTTTTGAATATGATTTTGTTTTAGACGAATCTCAACGCATCACTACTCCGCCTGGACCTGCTACCCATCTTGAACAGGGAGTCGCGCCTGAGAATGAGCATCCATTCACTTTAACGGCAGATGATATTCAAACCCTTAAGTATATGAATGACAAACTTTCAAAAAATTTCATTGCCAATGTCAGACAGTCGTTGTATTATCAATATCTATCCCCTCGTTAAGTTTTTAAAGATTATAGGAAACCAATATGCCTCAATTTACATCTCCTCCCAATGCAGAAGCCTTTTATGCCCAGGTATGGGAAATTGCCCGAAAAATTCCACGTGGCAAGGTAGCCTCGTATGGTCAGATTGCAAAAATGATTCCACCACCGCCCGGCGTGGAAATTGAAACTTATATTGCGTTCGGACCGCTTTGGGTGGGGGGAGCGATGGCGCATTGCCCGCATGATGTCCCCTGGCAGCGAGTGATTAACTCAAAGGGTGAGATCAGCGTAAAAGATGGAGCCGATGCGCGCAGACAGCGTCTCATGTTGGAAGATGAGGGCGTGCCTTTTAATCCGCGTGGCCGAATTGATATGAAAAAATATGGATGGAGTGGTTTGTCCGGTAAGACAGATGTAAGCCAGCCTACGTTATTGTAGTTACAAACTTTAGAGGAGAGAAAATGGCCGATTCACCCGAAGTACAAAAGCCATCTCGTTTGGCAGTTTTATCTTTTAGCCTAGCGATGTTTGTATTTATTTTATGGTGTATTTACTTTGTTCTATTCGCCGTCATGACCGAAGGTGGAGCAAACTTTGGTATGGATAGCGAAACTGCTGGATATGCCATCGTGTTGGGTGGCGGTACGGTGATGACAATTCTTACGGTATTGCTAACTCTTGCTGGGGTCATCCTTGGAGTTCTTGCTCTTCGAAAGCAAGACCCAAAACGTGGACTGGCAATCGCAGGCCTTGTCATTAACTTTTTGTGTTTTGCGCCGTATTGTTTGTTTTTTGTTTTGCTTGTATTTGGTGGTGTTTCCACCGCTGACTTCTCGAAGCTCATCCCCTCGTTTGATCCTTAACTATCTTCCAGCAAGTTCAACGATCAGAGTGTCCAAAGCCAGGTCCAATGTGACCTGGCTTGTTTTTACCTGTTCATCGATATTTAGTAAACGATGATAAATGGCTTCCAAAGACTCCATGGAAAAACGTCCAGCCTGCCCGGTAGTTTTTTCTGCGACGAATGGATGTACGCCTAACGCTCTGGCTACATCATCTTTGTTTCCACGGCCATCTAAAATTTCACGTGCTTGAATCAACAAACGAAATTGACGCACAACCATGCCCCATAATGAAAATGAATCTTCATTTTCCAAAAGTCGGTGTAATAATTTTTGTGCTGATTTTCCATTACCTTGCGACAACGCATCGACAAAGTCAAATACACTTTGTTGAGATGTGACAATACAAACCGCTTCCACATCCGACCCTCGAACGGGTCGCTCCCAATTGACATAGGCCAACAACTTGGCAATTTCCATCCCAGCCTGACGGGTATCCGTACCGACCATTTCAGCAAGGCGAGATGCAGCGGCAGGCTCAATTTGTCCGCCTTGATTCTTGACTTCATTTACAACCCAGCCTGGCATATCCCTTTGTTTCGGAAGAAAGAAGGCTTGAGTTTTGATCAGGGATGAATTTTTTCCCGCCCATTTGATGAGCCAGTGCTTTTCTACTTCTTTTGGCTCGATCAATTCATTGATAACAAGTTTGGCTGTGTCCGGTGTGTTGCTGAGGAATTCTTCAAACTTTTTCCGTGTAGCGGGATTATTAAATTTAGCAGATGGATTGGAGAGAATAATCAAGCGTTTTGGCGCAAGAAAAGGCATGGCATTGACAGCATTATTTAAATCATTTTCTGTCATTGTGCGTGCTTCAAGACGGGCAGTGTTCATGTCCGCAGTAGTAGGGTCACTAAAATCAGACTCGAAGTCTTTGATTTTGCGATTAATGGCGAATTCGTCGTTGCCGTGAAGGAAAAAAATGTTGGGCATAGTTTCTAACCACGAAGGACACGAAGATCACTAAGGTTTAAGGATTGATAAATGAATCACCTTGCTATAAATTTTCCTTCGTGTGCGTTGTCCTTTGTGTTTAATATTTATTTTGTAATGACTCGATGTACGCCTTTGCGGACGAAGATAATATCCACGATTTGTAAGTTGCCAAGGTTGGCTTCTGTTGTGACATATTTCTGGAGCCAGGGGCCGAGAGGTTTGCTCAGTTGATATCCGATTAGTGCGAAGATTAATGCAATCGGGATGAGCAAGAGTCGCCACAGGGTGGACTTTGTTCCTCGAAGCGGGAACCAAGCAAAGGAGGCGGAAAGAAGCGCAGTGGTTGCCATATTGGTGCCACAACCTGGATGGACGGCGAGTCCGCTTTCGCCGGAGTTTAATCGCGCATGGGCTTCTGTAGCAGATTCCCAAATCTCTTGCGTATTTAAATCTCCTAGTAGGAAAAATCCAGTTGGGTTGGAATGCCCTGCCATGCGTTTGGTTGGATTTTTATGCGAGAGCAAATGAATGGTGGCATGTTCAAGCGCATGATTGCGCCGTGTTTCAAGAATGTAAGGGAGGTTTAGAATCATAGGAGTATTATAAGTTAGGAAAGCTGTAGCATGGGGGAATCATAAATTTTTTCAAGCAATTCCAAAAACTCAGCAGAAGGGCGTGACTTGAGAATTTCCTTGCGTTCATCGCGAGTGAGATGTTGCATCATTACGTATTGCACTGCATTCTTACGGAAGAGGCGTGAACCATCTTCATCGCCATAAAACTCTACGCATCTTGCAAGATGTTTGCGAATGGTTTGTTTGACAACATCGGGGGATACTTGATCGCGGTCGAGACGCGAAAAAATCCACGGGTTGGGAATAGCGCCGCGCCCGATCATGACCGCATCGACATTTGCATGTGCTTTCAATCGGTCAATGTCTGCGACGGTTCGAACATCTCCACTGCCAATGACAGGAATCTTTACCAATGATTTCACTTCGGCAATGGCATCCCAATCGGCATTGCCTGAGTAGCGTTGCTCTTTTGTTCTTCCGTGTACGGCAACCAATGAACCACCTTCTTCTTCAATGATTCGGGCGATGAGCTTGTAGTTCTTGTTACGATCCCAGCCGAGGCGGATTTTTCCCGTAACCGGCACGCGTAAATGTTTGACCAATTTTCGGAATGTGCGGGCGATGCGCAATGGTGATGGCATCATGCCTACGCCTGCGCCACGGTCTGCAATGGTCTTGGCAGGACAGCCCATGTTGAGGTCAATCACATCTGGATTGTTTTCTTGAATTTTCAGAGCGGCTTGCAAAATGAGGTCTGGGTCTTCGCCGTAAATTTGAAACGTGATGGGACGTTCAGGCTCGGTGAAGTACATCCGCTTGGCGGGTTGTTTGGATTTGCTGAGAATCTTCTCCACCTTGATGAATTCGGTGTAGCTCATGGCAGAGCCTAATTCACGACAAAGTGAACGGAAAGGCCAATCGGAATACCCGTCCATAGGTGCAAGAATGCTATCGCCATAGATGGGAACTTCGCGGATGTGGAAATTGGGAGATTGAGTTTCGTTCATTGGTTTTGAGTATAACAAAAAAAGTCCCCGAAGACTTTTCATCTTCGGGGCAGAATTTACTTTCTTACCCAATACTTATCGCAATGGACAGGTGACCTTGATTGACTCTTATAATTAAGGTGGCAGCCACTTGAAAAGTGGCTGCCACCTTTTTAGAAACTGATTATTAGTCTATGGCAGAGGGCAATTATTCTTGATGATATTCGTGGCCAAAGGATTGACGTAATCTGCAAGTCCATTGCCATAAGAAACGACTCCGTTTACGGTCAGAGTTTTTCCGTTGCCAATCCATAAATAATACCCGGATGATTCGCCGTTGCCGATGGTGACTACACAGGTTAGTGTCATGGTGCCGCCTGTAGTCGTACCATGAATGCCTTGACCAGTGTAAGAGTTGGCGAGGCCGTCGTTGAAGTTGGCGGTGACACGCGACATGTTCACGGCACCGGTGGCGGCGAAGCCCAATCCATCTTTGCCGTTGTAATTGAAGTTGTTGATTCCATTAAGCGTCATGTTAAACGCAGTTCCGGCATAGGAGTATGTGAAATTATCCAAATACGCGCCGAAGTTGGCGTTATTATTAGCATTGATGTTATTGAGCGTAATCGCGCCGTCGGATCGGACATACAAGCCAAATGCGCCCTGGTTGTTGTTGAAATTATTCACACCCAGCATGGTGACATTTTTGGCGATGACTGAGTTGGCAAGGTCCTGAGTGATCAAAGCCACACCCGTACCCGTATTGTTATTTGCGGTCAGATTGTTAGTGGTAATATTTCCAGAACTATATATTGACAATCCATAGTTGCCGCCGTTGTTGTTGAACACGCCATATCCCAACAGGATAACATCTGCAGTTGCGCCAGCCACGTAATTATTTACAATGGCTACTCCGCTCTCATTTGGCTGGTTGGTGGGATTGTTATTGCTTGCATTTATATTATTAACGGTGACTATACCGCCGCCATCGATTTGCAATCCAGAGAGCGCATTGTTGGCAACGTTGATGTAGCCATTGACAGTCACAGGCTTGCCGACGGTAACCAGACAGTTTCTCAACACCACACCTGTGCCATTATTCGAGTTTGCCGTTAAATTGTTTGCAACAATATTGCCGCTGGAAAGAATCTGCAGTCCCTGATCATCAACAAAGAGACCACCACCATTGAAATTAAAGGTATTAACACCGTACACATATACATTGCTACTGGCTCCAGCACAAGGAAAACCAATGGCAGCGATGCAGTTCTGCAGGCTAACACCAGTCATACCGTTATTATTGGCAGTGAGATTGTAGGTAGTGATGACACCGTGGGTTATCACCTCCAACCCCAGGTAGGTGTTCCCATTAAATGTATTGTAACCATTCAGCGTGATGCTTGGAGCCGCTGATACCGTTAAATGATCCCAGTTGTACAAGCGCGCGCCTTCATCCAGATTGTTCGAAGCATTGATGTTATTGAGGGTAATTGCGCCCTTGCTGACTACATCCAACCCAATACCTGTATTTCCAACGAAGGCGTTGGAGCCGGTTATGGTAACTCCTGCTCCCAAAGTCGAATTCTGCAAATCCGCCCCCTTCCCACTGTTATTCAAAGCGTTGATATTGCTCAAACTAATCGCCCCAATACTGTTAATAAACAACCCGCTACTTGTATTGCCAACAAAGAAGTTGGAGCCGGTCAAAGTGATACTGGAAGAAAAATTTTGCAAGTATGCCCCGGCCCCACCGTTCTTTTCGGCATATACATTGGCGGCTTTGATTGTGGCTTGAGTATAAACAGTCATGCCGCCATTATAGTTATGGCTAAAAATACCGTACCCGGTTAGAGTGAAGTTGTGAGAATTTAAAAACAAACCGGCGCACAGACCATCCAATTCAAAACTATTGTTGCAATATGTCGCGCCGTTTGCCGCCGCGTTATAGGTGGCGGTAACATTGTTCATTGTCGCATCTCCTTTAGTGACAATAAATAAACCCGCCAACGAGTTATTGTTGAAGAGGTTTGTGCCGCTCAAGGTGATGGCTTTTCCGACCGTCGCGCCATCATTAACGAGAAATACGCCCTTGCCGGATGCTTCATAAATCAAGCCAGTATGAGGGCGGTTCGGGTTTGTCCCATTATCGAGTGCGGTCAGGTTGGATACGGTAATGGCTCCGCCGCTAAAGACCCGCAGACCATCTGCGCCGTTGTTCTTAAAGGTGTTGAAACCCGTCAATGTGACGCCCGCCCCGCTGGTGGTTTGGCAGGTAATCGCATTAAAATCAACAGTGGTGTAATTGCAGTTATCAATACGCGCGCCAAAAAAGTCATTTCCCATCGCATTGAGATTGGCGGCAGTCACTGTTCCCTTGGTGAAAATGGTCAAGCCATTTCCGCTGTTATTGAAGATTTGGCTCAAACCTTTCATGACAATACCAGCATTGGTTGTAGAGAATGTGTTATCAAGATAGACGCCATCTTCATTACATCCGCCGTAACACTGATTCACTATGCCATCTGCATAACAATTGCCGGTGCAAGTGTTTAAGTTATTGTCGTATCCGTTGCCGCCGGTGCCGTTGCCTGTGGCAATCAGGTTATTAATGGTAATCACACCATTGGATATAACAAACAATCCGTAGCCGTCATTATTGCTGACTGTTACGTTATTCAAGGTGACGGTCTTGGCGCTGCCGCCGAGAACCGCATTACGGAGATATATGCCGTCGCGATCATACGCGGTATCGACCGTATTATCGTAACTGTTGGAATTGTTCTGTACCGTCACATTATTGAGAAGAATATTTCCTGTGGTGTCAACTTCCAATGCAGAATCCCATGCGGCGACAGAGTTGTTCACATTTTGAATAGTCAGGTTGTTGATTGTCACTGCGCCAGCCCAGCCGTTGATGCTGAGAGCATTATTCAATGTGGATGTTGGATGAGATCCATTTAGTGCAATAGATCCCAAGGTGCCATTCCAACCACCCTGAACTGTCAAAGCAAAGTTCTCCATCGTTCCTTGGGTAGTAGCAGGAGAGAGTACAAAGGCTCCAGTGCTTTCCCCTGCAGAAGAGTAATCATATGCCACCCAAATTGTCCCAGCTTTGCTGATGGCTGCACCATTTGCTGGGTTATTTAACCAACCTAGTAAACCACCAGGAGCAGAATGAATTGTATCTACCGTAAAGCCACTCATGGAGGGGCTGCATCCACTTAGTCCATCTTTTGGTGCTACACCAGCAGGGCACCAGATTGGGTCTCCATTAAAGAAGTTTTTTTCGGCTTCTGTTGATGCTAACGGAATGACAGAAGTCATTGGGCTTGTGATAATTTCCTGTGTGTCTTCTGGGATATCCGTCGTAGTTGGTTCAACTGCGGGTGTAGATGTATCTGTACTTGGAATAGAATCTGAAGATGCAAGTACAGGAGAGATGGCGTCCGTAGGAGGGGTGCTGTCATCCGCATAAACTGGGATGGTGATCATGGCGCTGAAGATCAACACGAGCGTAATCATTACTGTAGTCAATGAGAGACGTGATCTGCTTTTCATTATCTATAGCTCCTATAATTTTGTATTATTTTTTGTCCAACAGGGGAAAGACACTTAAAAATAGCAGAAAAGGATAGTGTGGGTTCAAGTTGTTTTCCAACTTTCACCTCATTTTTAAAGCATTTGTTTTGTGTTTCTACTAATCACTTGACTTGCTAGTACTTATCTATCATTCTTTTTTTTCAGTCTTTTTTGTGTAAAACCTGTATAATTTACCAAGATAATTTTCCATAATGAAGTGCCAAAAGGGATACTATTTGTGATACAAACAAACTACCAAAAAGATTTTGGGGGATGGGTAAGAAAACGACGTCGTGAATTAGATTTGACCCAACAAGCGCTTGCAGATCAGGCAAGGTGTACCCGAATCACATTACGAAAAATCGAAGCTGGAAGTTTGAAACCATCCAAGGAACTTGCGAAAACATTACTTATAAAACTTGGTATCCCAGACTCTGAGATTGAGGATTGGGTTAAATTTGCGCGCGGATTAATTAACATTCCGAGTACGCCTAAAATGTATACAAGGACAAACCTGCCCTCCCAATTGACTAGTTTTATTGGTCGTGAGAATGAGATCAGAGAAGTTAAGGAGGCGCTTTCTAAGCACCGCCTTGTCAACCTAACCGGTCCCGGGGGGATTGGAAAAACTCGTATGTCCTTGCAAGTTGCCACTAGTTTGCGAGATGAATTCCCAGATGGTGTCTGGTTCTTCGAATTGGAATTGCTATCAGAACCATACTTGATTCAACAAATGATTAAAAATGCATTGGGATTGGTAGAGCAAAAAGATATGACCACCCTTCAGATGCTTCAGGAACACTTCAAAGAAAAAAAGAGCTTACTTATATTGGATAACTGTGAACATTTGATTGAGGCTTGTGCAGTTCTATCCAACGAGTTGCTAAAACACACAGAACATTTGAAAATTTTAGCTACTAGTCGTGAAGAGTTGCGAGTGCAAGGTGAATTTGTTTGGCGTGTCCCATCATTGTACATACCAGATATAAGGGGTATGCCAGAAATAGCACAAGTAGTGCAAAGTGAATCGGTGAGATTATTCATCGAGCGAGCACAATTGGTTCACCCAAAGTTCGAGTTAAATACGATCAATGTCCATATGATTGTGCAGATCTGTTTCCGTTTGGATGGAATTCCACTGGCAATCGAACTTGCTGCTGCAAGATTGAAGACCCTAAGTATAGAGCAGATTAGTACTTACCTCGACGACCGTTTTAACCTGCTTACCAACGGCGCACGGACTATTTCTCCGCGTCACCAAACTCTTTGGGCAACGCTTGATTGGAGTTATAACTTATTGTCTGAAGAAGAAAAGAAATTGTTCTGTAGGCTAGCGGTTTTCCCAAGTAGTTGGACCTTGGATGCAGCTGAGGTGATTTGCGATGGAGATGGGATTAGGAAGGAACAAGTTATGGATTTGATTACCAGCTTGGCACAAAAATCCCTCCTCAACGCTGAGAATCTCCCAGGAGGAGTACGCTATCACAGCTTAGAAACCATCCGTCAATATGGCCGAGAAAAATTCTTAGTAGGCGCTGAGGTGGAAGACATTCGTATGCGGTTCTTGCGATATTATGTCGAACTTGCAGAACGTGTAGAACCCGAGTTACATGACTCTGATCAGATAAGATGGTTTGACCAACTCGAATTGGAAGTCGATAATCTTCGTTCAGCCTTGGGGTTAGCAGCGAAAAGAGATACAGAATCTTTTCTTAAGTTGGCAAGTTCCCTGTGGTTGTTCTTTCGGACATTGGAGTATAAAAAGGAAGGCATTGAATGGCTAATAAAAGCAGTGGAAGCAAACAGATCCTTGCAAACACATTTGCTTTCGACTGCAATGGCCAGACTTTCATACTTGTGTGTATATCTTTTCGTTAACCAAAAACAGGCTGAAGAATATGCCCATGCGGCCCTTGCGTTGAGTCGACAGACAGGTGATAAATTCGCCGAGGCACTGGCATCGATTTCGATGGCAGAGATTGCGCTTGAACGCATGGATGGAAACCTTGGAGGGAGTCATGTTGGACTGGCTTTGGAAATTGCGCGAGATATCAAAGATCACTGGTTGATTTCAACAGCGCTTTTGCAGAAAGGTAAATTCGATCAGGCAAAGAACCGGATGGAAGGTATGCTAACCTTTGAAGAAAGTCTAAAAGAAGCCCGATTATCAGGAGATAAACGCCTCATTAGTGCCAGCTTGTTTTGGATATTGGTCAATCTTATTGCCAACGGTAATCTGATTCGCGCAAAAGAAGTTGCGCGGCAGCGTTTGGAGATTACAAAGGAGATTGGCGATAAAGATGGTGTTATTTACTCCCTTAACGCCTTGGCAAGTATTGCCTTATATGAAGAAGATTATTTATCTTCTGAAGAACATGCTAAAACAGTCATTCAACTGGCAGGAATCTATAACCATGACTCGGGTCTTTTGCATGGCCTTGGTAGTGCTAGCTTGGCGCACCTAGCCTTAAGAAATTTTTCACAGGCACTCGAACTGATTACAGAAATGGAAAGGTTGATTCTTGCAAAAGGAAAACACCTGAAAGTGGATGCAGGCTATCATCTGTTTTTGCGCGCATGGGTTTACATTCTAGGTGATAATATTGAATATGCAAGAAACATCTCTATGGAACTCCTGCAAACCTACCAACAGGTAGATAACATGCTTTTAAACATAGAGTGCTTGCGGGTCTTTGCCGCGGTGGCATTTATTCGTGGTGATTATGAAAAGCATGTAGTTTTAGCCAGCATTGTTTCCAAATTACGTGCACAGGTCGCCATGTCCTTTTTTGACTATCCATTTATGACCAGAATTCGCGAAGAGCAAAACATAGCCTCACGTAAAGCATTAAGCGAAGAGGTTTTCAATAGGGCATGGATGGTGGGGCAAACTCTGACTCTGGATCATGCGAAAGAATATGCTATGGATCTGCTGCACGCTTAATCAATTAAATTTATGTATAAATGAAAGCTTAGTTGTTACTCTATAAGCATGAAAGAGTACTTGGTTGTTAGGGTGAGTTTGTTCGACAAAATAGTTAGCACATTGCGGATGTAAAAGTTGGGAATTTGGATCTTGTAGATGTAAGCATATAATAAAATTCCGCCTGATTTGTTATGAGAATGATGAACAGAGATCTTTCTCTGTTCATCATTCTTGAGCTTTTACGCGGGTTGTTTCTTCAACAACTCCAAATAATGCTTTCTGAATTTTGCCACCTTCGGCGCCACAACAACCTGACAATAGGGTTGGGATTGATTACGCACGAAATATTCTTGATGATAATCTTCGGCGATGTAGAAACTATTGACCGCTTCTACTTCTGTAACAATTGGGTTGCTCCAAATCTTTTGAGCATTCAACTCGCTGATGAGGGACTCGGCAGTTTCCTTTTGTTCAGGGGTGTGATAATAAATACCGGAGCGATATTGGGTTCCAACATCTGCGCCCTGACGATTGAGAGTGGTCGGGTCATGTACTGCGAAAAACACATTCAACACATCACGAAATGAAATGATGGATGGATCAAACTTAACTTGTACAACTTCAGCATGACCAGTCATGCCTGTGCATACATCTCGATACGATGGGTTAGCGACATGGCCATTGGAGTAGCCAGAGTCAACGGATAACACGCCTTTCATTTCATCGAAAACAGCTTCCAAACACCAGAAACAGCCCCCAGCCAGTGTGATGGTTTCATAATTTGTGCTCATAATAAAATCTCCTTTTCTTTATGCACTTTGTTCAACGGGTAGATGACTAATCTGTTCATCTACTTCATAAGACGCTGTGACATTCTGGAATCTTCTTAAGAAAGTATTACAAAACAAAAAGCCGCCTCATTGGGCGGCCTTTTGTTTGTTATCTCATCCCTGAAATTGTGATGAGCCCGTTACTGATATTGATGTTCATAATTCTCAGCCCAGGAGCTTGTTCGTTGATTTTTTCGATCAACAACTGATTCAACCAAGTCTCTGCCTGAGAAACAAGAAGGTCTGGAATGGCCTGTTGTCCAATTTGAACAGATTGGATATCCATGTTCGGGGTGCCAGAATTAAGGGTGACCGTCCCAATGACCAGCGCAGATGTGGAATCGTTACTGCCTTTGACCATCCCCCAAATTTGAATCGTGTCATTACGCAAATAAACCTGGATGTCACTCAAAGGAAGGTCTGGACTATTTTTCATTTCCATTGCCAGCCAAGAAGTGACTTGTTGTTCAGTAAGCACGACAGAAGAAAGCGAACCAGGTTGGGGAAGAGCATCTTCAAGTTTCGTGCGTGCTTCTTTTCCAATCACATCAGAGGGGGTAATTTCTGCACCAGGGCGTTCAGGTGCTCCGTCCATCCCATTTTCAGCGTTGTTTACTGCGAAGCCGATTAATGCATCCATCAGCGGAGCATATTGCGGATATTTTAAAGTCACCTGTGCGCGGGTTTGTGATGCGATATTTCCAGTGATGTTTTGTGCAAAAGGCGTCGCAGTTGGGGCAATCATAAATTTTGCAACAGCCGATTCTGGATTGTTAAGGGCAATGGCGTACGTAGTGGTTCCGAGCCCAACAAGAATAACAACCAAAAGCATGACCACTCGCAAAGTTTTCATCATCGGGATTGCAAAGGCAGTTGAATTGTTGTTAGCCGTGACGCTTTTGTGTTTAAAAGTTTGGTCGGGATTTTTTAGACGTAGAAGTGCAATTTTGACTTCGTTGTTATTGGGATTAAGCCTGAGGGCACATTCGTAGCAATCGATTTTGCGTTCTTTTTCTTCCACCACTTTTGCCAGCAAAATCCAGGCCGCTTCTTCGTTCGGAGATGTGGTTAGCAAATCGACAAGATATTTCTGTGCCAATTCGCGGTTGCCGCGTTGAAAGTTGTAATCAGCTTGCTTGAGGAGTTCTTGCTTGTTCATGAATTTATTGATGTAGGGGCGGGATTCTCCCGCCCCTACTTTTTTATTTAGAGACTCGGCTCGGGCAATTTTTCGCGAGCTTTTTCAAGAACAATCTCGCCATCATCGTTGACGTTCACTTCGATGGAGTCGCCATCAGCGAATTCGCCGGAGAGCAATTTATCAGAGAGCAGGTCTTCCACTTTTTGCTGGATGACGCGGCGTAAAGGACGTGCGCCGAAATCTGCATCATAGCCCTGCTCAGCGATGGAAGCCAAGGCTTCAGCTGAGGCGGTCAAAACGAGGTTGTGCTCCTTGAGGCGTTCTGAAACTTTTTCAAGTTCCAAGTTAACGATCTTTTGAATATCTTCCTTAGTGAGTGAGCGGAAGATAACCACTGAATCCAAACGATTGATAAATTCAGGGCGGAAGGCGCGCTTAAGGGATTCGCTCAACTTCTTGCGCATTTCTTCATAGGAAAGTTTTTCCTCGGTGGCTTCGTCGCGCTTCATTGCGAAGCCGAGAGAGGATTGCTTCTTAATTACATCTGCGCCGATGTTAGAGGTCATCACCAAGATCGCATTGCGGAAGTCAACCTTGCGACCCTTTGCATCGCTGAGGTGACCTTCTTCCATAATCTGAAGCAACATATTGTGAACTTCAGGATGTGCTTTTTCAATTTCATCAAACACAACAATGGAGTATGGTCTGCGGCGCAGGGCTTCAGTCAGTTGACCGGCATCTTCATAACCAACATATCCAGGAGGAGCACCCACCAAACGAGCAGCAGTGTGACGTTCCATGAATTCAGACATATCCAATTGAATGGCGGCTTCTTCGCTGCCAAACATAAACTTCGCGAGAGTCTTGGTCAATTGAGTTTTTCCAACGCCTGTGGGTCCGAGGAACATAAAGGAACCAATTGGACGCTTGGGGTCTTTCAGGCCGGCACGGGCGCGGCGCACAGCGCGGGAGATGGCAACGATCGCATCTTCTTGACCAATGATGGAGCCACGTAATTCATCTTCCATCTTGAGCAAGCGTTGTGACTCGGCTTCAGCCAATTGCATCAAAGGTACGCCAGTCCACATGGATACGACTTCGGCGATATCTTCTGCAGAAACCACAGGGCTGGAGGCACGATCCCAACCGGTGCGGAGGCGTTCAATCTGCTGACCGAGATCGGTCTCGCGTTCTTCCCATTCCTTCACATCTTCGTTGTTGCCTTCTTCTTGAGCGAGGGTGCGGTTCTGGCGTGCAGCACGTAATTGACCAAAGAGATCCTTGGCGTGTTTCGCAGCAGGGCTTTTGTACATGCGCACACGGGAAGACGATTCATCGATTAGATCAATGGCCTTGTCAGGTAAAAATCTTTCAGTGACATAGCGGGATGATAAATGCGCAGCTGCTTCGAGTGCTTCATCAGAAATCACCAAGTGATGATGTTCTTCATATGCGCCACGAATACCTTTAAGAATTTGAATGGTTTCTTCTTCAGAGGGTTCATCCACCTGAACAGGTTGGAAGCGACGTTCGAGCGCCGCATCCGATTCAATGTGTTTGCGATATTCTTCCAAAGTGGTGGCACCGATGACTTGCAATTCACCACGGGATAAGGCAGGTTTGAGGATGTTGGCTGCATCGACGGAAGAGCCAGCGGCTCCTGCCCCGACCAGCATATGAACCTCATCAATGAACAGAATCGCGCCTGAGGTTTTTAATTCATCAATAATGCGTTTGAGTCTTTCCTCAAACTGACCACGATACATGGTGCCAGCGACGAGGGAACCCACATCCAATTGCAGAACACGTTTGTTCATCAATGGTGCAGGGACGTCACCTTCCACGATGCGTTGGGCGAGACCTTCCACAATGGCGGTCTTACCAACACCAGGTTCACCGATGAGTGCAGGGTTGTTTTTGGTGCGGCGTGCAAGGATTTGAATGACGCGCTCGATTTCCATCTGGCGGCCAATGACGGGGTCAAGTTTCTTTTCTTCTGCTTTGGAAGTTAAATCCGAAGCGAGTTGATCGACGAGAGGGGTCTTGGGGTTGGCGCCTGCAGGGCCGGCTTTGGCCGGTTGTGGGCCGGCAGGTGTCGCGGAGGATGAAGCGGATTCATTTAACACGCGACGGGTCTGACGACGAATCTGGTCGGCTGTGACGCCAAGTCTGCGCAGGGCTTCCATCGCAGTGGATTCAACGCGGACCAATCCCAATAAAATGTGTTCAGTTCCAATGTAATGATGACCGAGACGGCGGGCTTCATCAACAGCAAATTCGAGTACCTGCTGGGTTTCAGGGGCAAGCTCGATGCGGTTTGGGTCAAAGTTGACAGATGCAGTTGAGACGCGTGCGACAACATCGCGTACGCGTTCTGAGGTCATGCCGAGTTCGCGTAAGACACGCCCGGCAACACCACCTTCCTCATCCATTAATCCGAGGAGAAGGTGTTCGGTTCCAATATTGTTTTGGCGAGCGCGTTCGGCCTCTTGATGGGCGAGGCTGAGAACACGCCTTGCTCGCTGTGTAAATCTTTCCATACCAGCCATAGTTTTTCTCCTAATTCCTGCTGGGGATTCTACCAAAAAGCGGGGTGACTCCGTGTAGGAAAAAGGTTAGAGTTTCCTTACGGGTTTTGGGGAAGTGTCAAGTATTTTGGGTTAAGGTCCAAAATTTGATGATTTTCTGATGTTTGATGCCTTGACCTTTGTACTTATTGGTTGTGTTTATCCCAATGTATCTTACTACTTCCTGACCTGCCCGAAAGTTTAGTCTATGTGACTGGTATTCTAAACATGAAGTATTCATCATGAGATGAAGGTTTTTTTACCAGTTTTTGCCATTCTGGTTAAGAAAGAAGGTTTACGAGATTCTTTATCCATCCATTGATATAAGTTTTCATGTTCTTCAAAAGTGTTTTCTATTTTGTATTTTTCTGCGATTAAAACGCTGGCCTTTGACATTGAAGCGGCAAAGGTTGGATTGTTTAATATGTTTTCAATCAAACTTGCCATTTGAGAGTGGTTACCAGAGTCGGATAAGTACCCATTCACTCCGTGATGTACCACTTCTGGAATACAAGTTGCGTTGACCGCTACTATCGGAAGTCCACAGGCTGCGGCTTCGATGAGAACAATACCCTGTGTTTCAATTTCAGATGCGGTCACGAACACACTGGAAATTCTGTATAACCCAGCCAACTCCTCTTTATTCAGGAAACCTGGAAAATGGGTTTGATTTTCAATCCCCAATGATTTACATAATTTGATGAGATGAACTTTTTCGCATCCATCTCCTGCAATGAGGAGGTGCGCATTAGAACTTTTTAGCACATCTGCTGAAGCAAGGATGACTTGGTCTACGCGTTTGTCTTTATCCAGCCGACCGGTATGAAGAATGATCGGCGCATCAGCAGGAATTTGGAGTTTTGAGCGTAAGGTCAGGGCTTCATTTTCGGGTGAACTTGGATTGAAGTTTTTTATTTCGATGCCATAGTAAATGGTTTTCGGCATTCGACCGGTATTTTCCTCGATAATTTTGGAAATGGTTTTTGTGGGAGAAATAATTGTGGCGTATTTTCCAGATAACCAACGAGCATAGGCCCAGACAGTTTTTTCAACCAATATTTGTAACCCCAAAATATTCGGTACATAAGATGAGACAAACCAAGGGAGTTGATGGCTGGTCATAGTGATCGGAATGCCAGCTTGGTTTGCATACTTGAGCCCGACAATTCCCATTTGAACGGGTTCATGAACGTGGATGAGATCTGGCTTGAAGTCATGTAGAGCTTGCATCACAGGGCGACGTTGCATGAACATAAGCCATTGATTTACACGCAGTGGATTGCGAATAGACTTAAGCCGAACGATAGTTAGGTTTTGCTTTCTTTCTGTGTAAGGACGCCCAGTTTCGCTGGCGGCAACCACAAGAACTTGATGTCCACGAAGGGCTATGCCGGTGGCCAATTGTTCAGCAAAGATAGAGGCTCCGCTCACCATTGGGGGATAGGGTTGAGTAAGGTACGCGATACGCATTGTGATTCCCTTTCTGCTTCTGCAACGAGTGAATAAATCCGATTCATTAATTCATCGGTCTGTTCGTGAATATCAGACTGGGCATCTGGTGTCCACGGATTTCCAAGACGCATATAACTCTTACCTGAAAATTGCCAGGCTCCACAACGAGGTGTGCCTTCCCATTTGAATTTAAGCGAAATGAGGTTTTCTTGTGGTGCATATAACCCCAACGGGATAATGGGAGTACCCGTTTCCAATGCCATTCGTACGGTCCCTGTTTTGGTGGGGATGCGTTTTCCAAATTCCACATCCTTGCCTTCAGGAAAAATGGCAATCGTTCCACCTTGTTTGAGAATGGCACAGGCTTGTTCTTTGGCTTCCTTTGCTTTCTCTGTTCCTCGATATACGGGAATTTGACCTGATTGTTTCAACAGCCATCCAATGCATGGGATTCTAAACATGCCATCCTGTAAGAGAAAGTGAGGCGTGTCTTCGAGAATAAATGGCAGATACAGAGGATCAAAGCCTGGGTTGTGATTCATTGCAATGATTTTTGGTCCAGCGGGCAGAGAGCAATTGCCTTTGACATCAACGCTGCGATTGAACATTGCAAAATAAGATTTCAAAACCATTCGGGATAATTGAATTGATGAAATCATGACAATCTCCTTACGCGATTAGAAACTTGGGTGAATTTTTTTTAACAACCAGCCAAACGAGGCAAATAAGCACGATGAGGATTGCAATGGCAGTCCAAGTTTGCCAGCCCAGTTGATTGCCAAATGCACCAGCCGCACTCATGAACAAGCATGCCAGTCCGCGACCAATACTGTTCGCGATAGTAAAGCGACGAGAAGAAATTTTTCCAAGCCCGGCTACGTAGCACATGGCATCATTTGGGAAGATGGGAAGAACCAATGAAAGAGCGTAAAAGCCGATGCCTTGACCTTCTGCGGCCTTGTCCCATTTAGAGAGCACGTCTGCTGCAATCCAACGTTCGGCAAAGGGTCTGCCGAATATGCGAGCCAGGAAAAATGCAGCTTGACCGCCAGCGAAGAGACTGAACCAGGAAAGCAGGAGACCGCCCCAAAATCCATAGATGTATCCGCAAGCTACCATCAATGCCTGCCCTGGAATGAAGGCGAGGAACACTTGCAAAACAAGCAGGGTAAACAACACAACCGGTCCCCACACTCCAAGTCTTTGAATCGAGTAAATGACCGCATCGCGATTTCCAAACCAGCTAAAGAGATGTTCAACGGGAACGCGAAACACCCAAATCAACATGAGAGCGAGAGACAATAAAATGAATGCGAAGATATTTTTCATGGCGAACTCCTTTGTGTCTTTACTTTCGCATTTTTGAACTGCCAAAGACAGGGAAAGAACTGCCAAAAGACGCCAATTTGTAAAAGTCCTAGTCAAGTTCCCAGAAATATAAAAACCCCTGAAGGGTTTAATCTTCAGGGGTTTCGAATATTCTCTTTTTCAGTTTTTATCGTTGATTTTTTTCCATTAACAACCTGGCCAATCCGCGAATGGCGTTGCGACGGGTGCGGTTGAATGTTCCTTCAGAAATATATAACCTTGCCATAATCTCACGATTGGGTACGCCTTCTACATAGGCATCATGCAAAACCGCATGGTTGTACCAAACGCGAGGAAGCGGTTCAGGTGGGCGCTTTTCTGCGGGCCTTAGCAATTCAATAGAGGCAACCAGAAGCGATTGTAATTCTCGGCCACGTTCAATGTGTGAACCTGCTTTTACTTCCAAGATGTCAGCTAATGGTGATTGTCCTAATGCGATGTAATCTGAGAGGTGACGTAAGCCCTCTTCCACAAGTTTGACGAAATTCTGGTCAGGGGGCGTGCCTATTGAGTCAAGCATTTCACCAGCAATGAAGTTGGCTTCGTTTTGGTTCATCTCAGATTGAGTAATGACTAATCCAAGTTGAGGTTGCAAATTACTGAGCGATACGATGGTGCCGACTTGGTCTGTGACTTCGGATAGTAACTCCAAATCTCCGTGCGAATATTCCAAGCGGTTTTGAGGTTTTCCTAGCCCTACGATGGCAATTTGAGTGCGTCCATCAAAAGTTGGGGCAAAACAAACAATGTTTGGGAAGAGTTCATTAGGATTAATGGAAATATCTTCATAAGAAAGAGTGGATGTAGAAAACCGCCGATCCAACTGGACCGAAGACTTGCTGGCTGTCACAACAAATTCTTCTCCATCTTTGACAGCGATAAATCCACTGCTTGCATTCAATGTATTGCATAACAGGTTAAGCCCTTCTTGCAAACGAGAGCGAAGAGTCTTCTCAGAAGAGTTTTCACTTTCCAGTTGATGCAATTGTTTGCGGAACGTACCTTCTTTGTGGATACGAAGACGCTCAAGAAATTCGCGGACAAGGTCGTATAGCGCATGTGTCAGCACAACGAATGCCACAAGATAGCCGACCAGCTGAAGGGAAAGTCCGAGGCGTACTGCAATCAAGGCGTAGGCAAACGCGAACAGAAGGACAGTCAAACTGGTGACTGGAAAGTCTTGTAAAGTAGTTCGTCGTTCCACCAAGGTTTGGTGGCGTGCTACAGAGATACCAATCATAAAGACGCCACTGAAAATGATTAGGTCCTGAATGAGGCGTGGCATGGGGGGAGAAATTGCCAAAGCAATAATTCCATACCCAACCCCTGTTACGATGAAGAGAGAAGCGAGTAGAAAGTAACGCCCTTGTGAAGTGACTCCGACTCTGTCATGTGCAAGTAGATTGTAGTGAATACTGATTAATGCAAGGATTTCAAAAATTCCATACAGAATATAAGGAAGGCCAACTCCCATGCGGGCGACGTATAAGACATTTCCTTTTTCACCGACAAAGGCATTTGAAGTAGTGAGCAATAAAAGAATTGCCACCAAGCCAATGGTGTAAATTCCAACTGTCCAAGGGAGATGACTCTTTCGTGTGTGTGCAGGGAGTAGTTGCAGTGTAATGTCGTGCCAAGTGCCAATGCCAAGAATTAAAAAAGTGGCACGCCATGCAGCAGTGCCACTGATTTGATTGAATAAATTGTTATAAGCGCCAAGAAAGAAAGCAGACAAGGCAAGGAGTAAGAAGGCTCCACGCAAAGTGATTTTGCTGGGGAAGCCTCTTGCAAAAAGATAAAAGGCCATCCACAAACAGGTTGCCATGGCGATCAGGTCGATTAGTAATGTGGCTTGAAATAACATGCCTTCTCCTCATATGGGTTCCTTGGAGAATATTCTTCCTGGCTGAACGAAATACTATTATTAAAAAATTTCTACCGATTGTCCCCATCACCTTGGATTTTGCCACGAGCCTGTCTATCTAATAACTTGGCAATATTATATTCTGCAATCTCGTCCAAAGATAAATCCAGTTCGGTTGCAACTTGCGCGAGATACCAGAGCACATCGCCCAATTCAGCTTTGAGTGCTTCGCGGGTTTCGGTGCTGATTTGGCCGTCTTTATCGCGAAAAACTTTTTTGATTTTGCCCGCCACTTCCCCTGCCTCGTTGACAAGTCCCAGGGTGGGGTAGATGACGGCATGCCCGATGGCTGGATATTTTGCAGTGCCGCGTGATTTGGTTTGATAGTCGTTGAAGTTCATTTTTTTATTCCATTTTCCTGATATTTTTTCTTAGCCAATTTAAAAAAGCATCACGGCCTAGGTTCCCAGATGCAATTTGTAAAACAGTAGCTTCCTGTTCATCGACAGATGCATCTAATTCATATCCATTTATCACAAGGAAGGTCTCCATCGCGTAATGTCCAATGCGCTTATTGCCATCTACAAAGGCATGATTCATGATAAGCGAAAACCCAAGAGCTGAAGCTTTTTCGATCATGGTCGGGTATAGGTCTTTCCCATCAAAGGTTATACGAGGTTGTGCAACAGCAGATTCAAGAGATTCCATGCTTAAAATGCCAACTGTACCGCCTGATGTTTCCATCACTTGGCGGTACAGTTCAATAACTTCTGTAACGGTCAAATAACGCATTAAGCCGCAAGCCGTTTGTAAAGTTCTTTGTTCTTTTTAAGAACGTATTGAGCAGCGTTGCGGAATTGATCTTCAGGTTGTGTGAGCATATCCTCTACGCTGGCGCGGACAAGCTCTTCCATTGAAACACCAAATTTCAAGGCCATTTCTTGCAGCTTTTGCAGACGCTCATTCGGTAGTTCGATTGTGATTGTAGTCATATCTTGCTCCTAAACAAAGTTTACCTAGTTACGAAATAAAAGACAAGTTCAACTTCACGAATTGAACGCCCTCGCCAACCCACGCCACCACTCATCCTTCTCGCCAGGAACAAAAGGTGTGTATAATGTTAATCGATCTGCAATACCTTCATAACGTTTCTTTAAATCTTCTGCCAGTTTTTCCTGCGTGGTCATCAAGCAAAATTCCTGTAACATCTCATCCGTGATCAACATGGGCATCTCGGCCCATTCGCCTTTGGCAGCGAAGCCTGATAATTTTTCAGCAGTCGCACCCCAGCCATGCAAATCCATCACGGATTTGTACGAAGGCGTGGATGCATAGAATGAAACCTGCATCCGCACGAAAGCTTCTTCTTCAGGGGTCGTTGCGATGAAGGGCGTCATTGAAACAACAATCTCGTTTCTCTTTCGTCCACTCTTTTGTAAGCCCTCTTCAAGTGCAGGCAAAATGACTTCATTCATATAGCGCGGACTATTAAACGGATGCGCGTGGAATCCTTCGCATAATTCCCCGGCCAGTTTGGCGAGGCCAGTGTTTACACCTGCAATATAAATTGGGATATTGTGATTCTCAATGGCACCCGGATTGAAAAAAGGTGACATCAACGTGATTTTATAATGTTCACCGCGGAAGTTTAACTTTGTGCCGTTTTGCCAGGTATCCCAAAAGGCGCGGATGACTTGAATCTGCTCGCGCAATTTCCCCGTCACAGAGTCAGGCCATGGAACTCCAAAGCGCCTCTCAATATGTGCCTTGACCTGTGTGCCCAACCCCAAAATGAATCTTCCCCCAGATTGTGCTGCCAAATCCCATGCAGTGTAAGCAAGGTTGGCAGGCGAACGTGCAAAAGATACAGCAATGGCTGTACCGAATTCCATGTGTGATGAATGTTCAGCCATCAATGTGCATGGAAGGAATGGATCGTGTTGAGTTTCTTGAGTCCACAATGCAGCGAAACCGATTTCTTCAGCGGCCTTCGCAATCGCAGGGACATCCTTTAATTGAACAGGGGGAAGTGCGGCATCTAGTTTCATGGATTAAGTATAGTAGGGGCTGAGGGTTCACGCTAGAGTAAATGGATTAAATAAAAAAGCCCTGTAGGAACAGGGCTTATCTTTTCGTCTTGAATGATTCTATCCTCTTTGCTCTTCATTCAAACTATCCACAAAACCAAACAATTCACGGCTTTCCTGCAACCAAACATTGGGGACGGTGGTGCGTTTTAAATAACGGACGATTCCATCTTTATCTACAACCAGAGAAGCTGTGCGTTGGAAGAGCAGGAAATATTTTTCGAGTTCATACAAACTGTAAATGGCGCGGTTTGGGTCAGAAAGGATGGGGAATGGCAGACCAATTCCTTCCGCATATTCACGTGCTTTATTTACATCTTCACCTAAAATCACAACAATCTCTGCGCCAACTTCGCGGAACTGATCGTACATTTTGCCCAACTGAGTCACATGTGTACGACATTGCGGACAAGTTGTCTCGCGGATGAAGAATAGAATTACATTCCTTTTGCCGCGAAACTCTGACAGCGTAATTTCCTGCCCATTGGTGGCAAGCAATTTGAAGTCTGGTGCGAACGAGCCGATTTTTGCATCAATTGAATCGAGAGTTGAAGTCATGGAACTATCCTGCCAATCTAGTTTCTTGCCGTTTAAGATAGGATAGGTACAGCATCCATTACGTTAGCGTTTGATTAACATTTGCGAGTTACTGTTCCAGGAGATAAGCGAGAATCCAGTTTGTTGTCGCATTGAGCCCATCCATGTGGGTGCGCTCATAGTTGTGAGATGCATCGATGCCAGGACCAATCAACGCCATGGCTGCATCGCCACCTGCACGCCAAAAGGCCTCACCATCCGAACCATAAAATGGATACACATCTGTTTTGTAGGCGATGTTATGTTTCTCTGCGATGGCGCGCATTTTTTTATTTAACCCTTCGTGATAAATGCCGCCGCTATCTTTGATGCATAAGGTTGCACTAAATTCATCGGACTCCTGTCCGCGCCCAACCACAGCCATATCTACTGTCAACAATTCGACTACATCTGCAGGAATACCTGCGGATGCGCCGTGCCCTACCTCTTCATAATTTGCGATGAGGAAGTACACGCTTCGCACTGGGCTTTGGCCTGCATCTGCCAAGGACTTAATCGCCGCTACGAGATTCGCCACACAAGCTTTATCGTCGAGGAAGCGTGAGCGGATGAAGCCATTGGTTAATTCGGTGCGTGTGTCAAAGGCTACGCAATCGCCAATGCCGATTCCAATTTGACGGGTTTCTGAGGCGGATGTCACGCGCGCATCGATGCGAACTTCCATATGATCATCATTGCGTGGAGTCTCTGCGCCTGCTGGCCCAAAGATGTGACCAGATGCATTGTCAATCATGACCGAGCCACGAATCTTATTGCCCTTGCTGGTGATAATCCAAACTCCCTCAGTTTCTACCGAAGGCCATTGGACCCCACCCACTTTGCTGAGTTTAAGCCTGCCATTGGGTTTGATTTCTTTTACCACTGCGCCAAGCGTATCCACATGAGCAGTCAACGCAACAGGAGGCAAATCTGATTTCACTTCCCATTTTGCCAACAACGCCCCTTTGCGTGTGCGTGTGACTTGAAGTTGTTTATATTTCGAAAGTTCTTTTTCAACGAAGTCAATCGCGAGGCTGGCGAATCCAGTAGGAGAGGGGATATTCAGCAGGTTGACGAGAAAGTCAGTGAAATATGCTTGGTCGATCGGAGGGAGAGACATTATTGCTCCTTGATTTTATTGGGTGAACAGATTTGGTGCTCTTTCTTTAAAAAAAGTTCCTAAATTGGAATCCCGCCAATCTTTTCCAAAATTGCTTATGGGAATACAGTTTCTGTAGTTAAGAAACCAACCGATAAGTTTTCTATTTATATTGTGTTTTCTGACAGAAATGTATTCAGAACTGTCTAAAATACCGCCTGTTTTTTCGACTTTACTTAATTTATCCCAACCTATAAATATTCTTATGCCCAATGCTTCGTATGTAACACCATTATCATCGAGCACGATTCTTTCATAACACTTATTGTAGAAAGAAGCTGTCGCTGTAATTAGACATATCAATATAAACAGCGGATAAAGAATGATTTTTTGAAAGAAGTCAAATTCTTGCCACCAAATAATTTGCGTAACGATTGTACCAAGTGCTACTAGTAGGTAAACCAAGCCTGATGTGAAACGCCAACTGCTGACCTCTTGAGATAAATTGAACTGTTTATGCATTTATAAACCTTCAAACTCACTAATCTTTTGTCTCCACTCATCTGGGACTGGGATAGGCTTTAGGCCTTCATAATCAAATGTCACCAAGACCACGGTGCCCGTTGCCATGACCTTTCCAGTCTCGGCATGCATGACACATTGTTCGGTAGTGAAAGATTTGTTACCGAGCTTCACAGTTCGCACGCCAATTTTGATGGGGTCACCATAATGCGTGGTGGAATGGTAGGTGATGTGAATGTCTGCGATAATCACACCTACTTCCATGAAAGACTGGTCTTTGTTGAAGAGTCCAAGTTGAATGAGATAGTAGATACGCGCCTGCTCAAAGTACGTCAGGTATTTGGCGTTGTTGACATGTCCTTGCGGGTCCAAATCCCCGTAGCGGACTTCGGTTGGGTGGAAGAATTTGAATTCGCTCATGGCGCGATTATACCCAGCCCTCTTGCAAATTGCTCTTTTTAGAGTTCATGGAAAAAATTACACCACAGAGTACACAAAGCTCACTGAGAAAAAACCTAAAAACTCTGTGCCCTCAGTGGGCTCCTTGGTGACAACTCTCTCCCTCGATGGCGCGAAGTGCCTGGAGCAGATGAGCAAAAGTGTGGCAGAATCGAAGCATTATATAGAAGAGGATATCCATGCAATTAAAAGATAAAGTAGTGTTGATTACTGGAGCAGGTAAGGGTAGTGGACGTTTCTTAGCTGAGGCATTTGCCGAACGTGGTGCACGTGTGGCCGCCAATGATATTTCTCCTATCAATGTGGAGGAAGTGGTTGATGGAATTGTCAAACGCGGCGGAACCGCAAAGGCTTATATTGATGATGTGGCTAAGAAGGTGGGAGTGCAGGCTCTGGTCAATCACGTGGAAGATGATTTCGGTGGCATTGATATTTTGGTCAATCATGCGGCGGTGAATCCGCGCTTTTCGGTGTTAGATATGGACGAATGGGATTGGCATCGTACTTTGGATGTTAATTTCACAGGTGCTTTTCTGGTGATGCAATCTGTGGGTCGTGTGATGAGAGTCAAAGGTTCGGGGGTGATTATCAATCTTGTGGAAGAGGCAGGAATCGGCGCAGAAAAAGAAGCGGCCTATCATGCCAGCCTTGCAGGTGTCGCGGAATTGTCGCATCTTGCGGCGCAGGAATTAAATCCGCATGGCGTAAAGGTGTTCGCTGTGGCAAGGTCTGCTGGAATTATCCGCGCTGTGTTTGATGTGTTGGAGGTGGAATGAAAGAATTATTGGAATATCGAGTCTTTTTGGTAAATCGAATGGGACAAGCCGCCAAGGAATTTTGTGAGGCTTGTAAATCTTTGAATCCTGCGACAATCGTAGATGGGGAGTGGAATGTACATCAATTGGCGGTGCATGTGCGCGATTTGCATGACTTGGTATATCGCGAGCGAATGTTGCGCACTATGAAAGAAGAGAATCCGCACTTTGAAAATTTTGACCCAGAAGAGTGGATGAAGCAAAACTATAAAAAAGAAGAGCCGCTTGAAATTGTCTTAAGTGATTTCGAGGCGAGCATGGATGAATTGTGCGACATCTTAAGGAAAGTACCCGTTGAGTCTTGGTCACGGGTGAGCCACCACGAAATCATCGGAGATGGGTTGCCTTTGCAATTATGGGCTGAACGTGGATTGGCTCACATTGAAGAGCATTTGCTGGCGCTTAAAGCTGTGGGTCGCGGGGTATAATTCCTTCGCCATGCCCATTTTGGATTCACATTCCCTGGAATTTTTCAGCAAAAGCCCTGAACAAACCCGCCGTATTGGAATGAGGCTGGGGAGCACACTTAAAGCAGGTGATGTTGTATGCTTGCAAGGGGATTTGGGTGCTGGAAAGACCACATTTGTTCAAGGTTTGGCTCAAGGTTGGGGGTCATTAGATTCAGTATCAAGCCCTACATTTATCATTGTCAACATGTATCGTCGTGCTGATGGTGCGCAGTTATTTCATTTGGATACTTATCGGCTCGAGTCACAACCTGAAGCCGAAGAACTTGATATCGATTCCATGTTGAATGAAGGTGTTTTGGTTGTGGAATGGCCTGAACGCTTGGGTGATTTGATTCCAAAAGAACGGTTGTGGGTCAAGCTCGATCATATTTCAGACGAACAACGTTTAATGTTTTTCAATGCAAATGGTGCACGCTATGATGGCTTGCTCGATGGAATTCGCCAATCCATGTTTGGAGGCGGATAATGTTACTTGCAGTTGATACTTCCACTGCGCAGGTGGGGCTGGCTTTATATGATGGGGCTCAAGTACTCGGCGAGATGACTTGGACGACTCGTCAACACCACACGACTGAATTAGCCCCGGCTCTCGCTGGACTTTTGGCCCGCTCGGGCAATACGATGGAATCGGTCAACGCTTTGGGTGTGGCGATTGGCCCAGGTTCATTTACTAGTTTAAGAGTTGGGTTGGCCTTTGTAAAAGGATTGGCGCTTGCACGTCACATTCCTATTGTTGGGATTCCCACACTCGATATTATTGCGGCGGCACAACCGATCGGTAAACATCCATTAATTACCGTGATTCAAGCGGGACGTACGCGAGTCGCTTTCAATTTGTACAAAAGCCTGAAGAAAGAGTGGCAGGTTGAAGGTGAGTTAAGAAGCGGTACGGTCGATGAGTTGGTGGCTCAAATTGAGAGTCCCACCTTTGTGGCTGGAGAATTTTCAACAGAAGAACGAGTCCGCTTATCGAAGAAACATAAAAATATTATTCTGGCATCGCCTGCGAATTCAGTTCGCCGACCTGCAATTTTGGCAGAACTTGCCTGGGCACGAGTGCAACATGATGATGTAGATGAAGCTGCATCGCTGGCACCGATTTATTTACATGTGGCTGGAGCGCCGCCTGCATGAGTGTCATTGTCCGTAAGATGCAAGTGGACGATATGGAACAGGTGGTGGCAATTGACGATATGTCTTTTTCGTTGCCGTGGCCTCCGCGTTCTTTTCGTTTTGAAGTGGAAGAAAACCCTGCCTCCAGAAGTTGGGTGGCGGAACTGGATGGAAAAATCGTTGGCATGGTGGTGGCATGGTTTATCGTGGATGAAATTCACATTGCTACCATTGCGACGCATCCAGACTACCGCAGGCAGGGGATTGGTGAAACATTACTTTCTCATACTCTGAGAGAGGCAAAAGCAGAAGGTGCAATTACTTCCTTCCTCGAAGTACGCGAAAGTAATTTGTCTGCGCAGAAGATGTATCACAAGTTTGGTTATGTGGAAGATGGTCGTCGTAAGGGATACTACAAGGACAATTATGAAGATGCCCTCTTAATGTCCTTAAAGAATATTGATGAGGCGTTGGAGGTGAAATGACTTCCGAAGAAGCACTGGCCCAAATCGCACAGGAAGTTTCTGTTTGTACGAAATGCGTGTTGCACGAAACCCGTAAGAAATCTGTGCCGGGGGATGGCCCTGCCGACGCGGAAATCATGTTTATTGGGGAGGGGCCGGGCTTTCACGAAAATGAACAGGGACATCCCTTTGTGGGCGCTGCGGGTAAGTTTTTAGACCAACTCCTCGCCCAAGCTGGTGTGACGCGTGCCGAAGTTTTCATCGCCAATGTTGTAAAGTGCCGTCCGCCTGGCAACCGCGACCCACTTCCTGAGGAATTACAAGCTTGTGAGGTTCATCTGGAAGCGCAGATAAAAACCATTAATCCGAGTATCATTGTGACGCTTGGCCGTTTTTCGATGAACAAGTTCATCCCAGGTGCGAAAATTAGTGCCATTCATGGGCAGATGCAAAAAGTAGGTGATCGTTTTATTATCCCTATGTTTCATCCAGCGGCAGCTTTGCACCAAGCCGCATTGAAGCCTGCCATCCTTGGTGATTTTGCCAAACTGCCAGAACAACTGAAAGAAGCACGAATTGCATTAGGTAAAAAAGAGGTCGTTGAAAAGAAGAAGGAAGCGACGCCTTCTCAGAATAATAAGCCACAACAATTAAGTCTATTTTAGCGAGACCAGGTCATTACAACCTGATCGAAAGGAACAAAAATGTCTACAACAAAAGAAACTCTTATCAAGAAACTGAAAGAAAAGAATGCCAAGATCGCCATCCTTGGCTTGGGGTATGTGGGTTTGCCTCTGGCTGTGGTCTTTGGTGAGGCCGGGTTCCATGTCACTGGTGTGGATCCAGATAAACGTAAGATCGATGCGCTCTTGAAGGGCGAGTCATACATCCCTGATGTAAAAACAGAAGCGGTTGCGAAACTGGTCAAGAGCGGAATGTTCACTGCGACTACAGATTTCTCTGTATTGAAAGAAATCGATGCGGTGAGTATTTGTGTGCCGACCCCATTACGCAAGACCGGCGACCCTGATATGTCTTTCATTATTTCTGCCACCGAAGAACTCGCCAAGTATGTTCACAAAGGCATGGTGGTGGTTTTGGAATCCACTACGTATCCAGGCACAACCCGCGAGTTGCTTTTGCCGAAATTGGGTATTGAACATGATTTGGTAGTAGGTGAGGATTGGTTCCTCGCATTCTCACCCGAGCGCGTGGACCCAGGCCGCGAAGATTGGACCACCATCAATACTCCCAAGGTGTTGGGCGGAATTACCGAAGCATGTGGTGAAGTTGCCACTGCCTGGTATGAAGGCGCCATTAAGACCGTTCACCATGTCTCTACAGCAGAAGCTGCGGAAATGGCAAAACTGCTTGAAAATACCTTCCGCATGATTAATATCGGCTTGGTCAATGAATTGGTGATTATGTGTGAACGCCTCGGTGTGGATGTATGGGAAGTGATTGATGCCGCCGCCAGCAAGCCCTTTGGCTTTATGAAGTTCACGCCCGGACCTGGCTTGGGTGGTCACTGTATTCCGATTGACCCACTATATCTTTCATGGAAGATGAAGTCCTTTAATTACAATGCCCGTTTCATTGAGTTGGCTTCTGAAATCAACACCAACATGCCGCGCTATGTAGTCAATCGCATTATGGAAGGGTTGAATGATCGTAGCAAAGCATTACGTGGATCGAAGATCTTGGTGTTGGGTGTTGCGTACAAACCTGATATTGATGATGTACGCGAATCTCCTGCATTGGATGTGATTGGTCTGTTACAACAAAAAGGCGCAAATGTGGAATATCACGACCCCTATATTCCGCACATTCATCATGAGTATGATGGTTGGCAAATGGATAGTATTTCTGATGCAAATATGATGAAGTCTGTGAAAGATGCAGATGCGGTAGTGATTGTCACAAACCATAAGCAGTATGATTACAAGGCGATTATTGAAAACGCTAAGTTTGTATTTGACTCACGCAATGCCACAGGTAAGCTCGGTAAGAACCACGAAAAAGTAGAACGACTGTAATTTGTGATTTCCTGTATCAGGTGTCAGTGTTCTGTACTGACACCTGATACTCGTATATAGGAGTATTGAATTTTATGGCTCATTATTTAATTACAGGGGCGGCAGGTTTCATCGGTGCACGAACTTCCACCATGCTGATTGAACAAGGAAATACAGTTGTAGGCATTGATAATATCAATGATGCCTACGATCCTCGTATGAAACATTATCGTTTAAAGAAACTTCAGGCTTTAAAAGGCTTTTCCTTTCATCAGCATGATATCTCTGAAAAATCAGCCATTGACTTATTTAAGAATGAAAAATTTGATGGTGTGATTAATCTTGCGGCGCGCGCGGGCGTGCGTTATAGCGTGGATAATCCCTGGGTGTTCGTTGAATCCAATGTGGTTGGGACGTTGAACATGTTGGAAGTTTGTCGCCAGTTTGGATGTAAGAAGTTTATCCTCGCTTCCACTTCAAGTATTTATGGAGAGAATCCCGAGTACCCTACTCCCGAAACTGCCTCCAGCAGTGAACCCATGCAACCCTATGCTGCCAGTAAAAAAGGCGCGGAAGCGTTGGTACATTCCTATCATCATCTTTATGATATCGATGCAACCATTGTCCGCTACTTTACAGTCTATGGACCTGCAGGTCGCCCGGACCTTGCCATCTTCCGCTTCGTCAAATGGATTATTGAAGGGGAACCGATTCGTATTAACGGAGATGGAAAGCAATCTCGTGGATTCACTTATGTAGATGATATTGCCCGTGGCACCATCGCTGCATTGAAACCACTTGGTTATGAAGTCATCAACCTTGGTGGGCATGAAGTGATTTCCATCAATGACCTCGTTTCATTAATCGAAGACCTGACTGGTAAAAAAGCCAATATCCAATACGGTCCGCCCAATTTAGCAGATATGTTCATGAATCAAGCCAATGTCACCAAGGCACGTGAAATTCTTGGCTGGAATCCACAAGTGACCTTGCGTGAGGGAATCAAGAACCTGATCGATTGGTATTATGCCGAACGAGAATGGGCAAAAGAAATTCTGATGCCGTAAAATCTCAAGACCTCCGAATTCTCAAAGAATTCGGAGGTCTTTTCATAACCGTTTATAATTTCATGTATGTCCCTGCTCTCAAAATTCAAAAATGATCCACTCTTCGGGAAAGTGATTCGTTCGAGCGGAAAATTGCTCAGCACAAATACCATCAGCCTTGGCCTGAGCGTGATTCAAGGGGTGATGGTTGCTCGGTTGTTGGCACCGGAAGGCTTGGGTTTGATTCGTGTCGTGATGGTCTATGCCTCCACGGTGAATAGCATTCTGTCATTTCGCATGAGTGAATTGGTAGTACGGTATGGGGGCGAGTATTTGGCCAAAGACCAAAAGGAAAAAGCTTCTGCAGTGATAAAAGCGGCAGGATTGGTGGAAGGGATTGTTTCTTTAATTGCGTTTCTGCTAGTTGCAGTCACAGCTGGGTTAGCAGAAAAATACTTTACCGAAGCCACAGGGATCACTTGGATGTTCATCCTCTATGCTTTGGGCCTGCTCGCCAGTTTCAACTTGGAAACTTCCACTGGTATTTTGCAGGTGACTCATAAAATTGAATTGCAGGGTGTTTTTAACCTCACGCAAAATATCTTGGTGACTCTGATCATTGGGGCGGCATTTTTATGGCATGGAACGTTACCGATTGTGGTTGGAGCTTATTTGCTTGGCAAAGTAATTCTCGGTTTGGGAATGTTTATTGCTGCGCAGATGCAGTTGCAAAAGAATTTGGGAAGTAATTGGTGGAAGGTGTCACTTTCCAAATTAACTGACACACGAGATTTGATTCGCTTTGCGGTTAGCTCTAATATCAGCGCTACCATTATCAAGATTTTTCGTGAGAGTGAACTTTTGTGGGTGGCATTCTTTCTGCCAACCAGTATCGTTGGATTATATAGCGTGGCTTATACCATTGTGAGTTTCATTGCCATTCCTGCAGATCCGCTTATCTCAACCACATTTCCTGAAATCAATCGACTCGTTGTGCAAAAAGCATGGCCTCAATTAAAAGATTTCTTGCGTAAGGTCACTACGCTTTCGTTTGCTTACAATTTATTACTTGGGTTGGCTTTTATTTTGTTTGGTCGTTGGATTATTTTGATTTATTCAGGCGAAAAATTTATCAACGCATATCCCGCACTCGTCACGTTGACCGTTGGAATTGTTTTCAATTACATCTTGTTTTGGAATCGTCCGCTTTTGCTTTCACTGGGGCTGCCCGATTTTCCGATTTGGGTTACGTTGGTAGTTGGTCTTGTCAAAGTGGCACTCGCTTTTTGGCTCATCCCAAGATATGGCATCGTGGCGGCGGGCGCATTGCTTTCGTTTTATTACATCGCTTCGGTGGGTATCATGGCCTTGCGCGGTGTGAAGGAAATCTTCGCTCAGTCGGGGGCTAAGCCCCCAACAAAGCAAGTGGAGAATTAATGAGAATCGCAGTCATCACTAATTCGCGCATCCCGTCTTTGACCGCCAATTCGATTCAAGCGATGAAGGTGACTCAAGCCCTGATGCAATTGGGACATGAGATTCGGATGTTTGCCCCTCGCGAAACAGATTCGGTTTCACGCGAGACTCTCCTTGCTCATTACGGTCTGCGCCTCGCCCCTGACCTTGAACTGCTTCCGTCCAAAAAGCAACTCAAACGCTTTGACTTTATCTTCCATGCGCAACAAGCCGCGAAACGCTTCAATGCAGATTTGATTTATACATGGTTGCCACAATCTGCTGTGTTGGGACTGTGGTTAGGGTATCCTGTGGTGCTCGAAATGCATGCGGATGTGGCTGGGAAGATGGGCGCATGGTGGCTAAGTCAATTTTGGAAAACTAAAGGCAAAAAGGTGATGACGGTCACTACGTCAGCGTTGCGAAATGCTTTAGAACGCTCGACCAAGATGAAGTTCCCTGATGATGCGTTGCTGATCGCGCCGAACGGCGTCGAATTGGAAAAATATGTCGGGTTGCTAAATCCAGCTGCTGCTAGGAGTCAATTAAATTTGCCTGCAGGTCTCACAGTGGGATTTACAGGTCACATTTACCCTGGCCGTGGAGCAGATTTATTGTTTGAACTCGCAAGGCAATTGCCGAGTGTAAATTTCCTGTGGGTGGGAGGTACACCAGATTTGGTGGATTTTTGGCGCAACAAGCTGACCGAAGCCAAGATGACCAATGTGACGATGACGGGCTTTGTGAAGCACGATGTGATTCCGTTATATCAAGCCGCGTCTGACATTCTTCTCATGCCATACAGCCGTTCCATCTCTGCCAGTAGCGGACAGGATATTGCCGAGGTCATTAACCCGATGAAAATGTTCGAATATATGGCTTCCGGCCGTGCGATTCTTTCTGCTGATTTGCCTTCGATTCGTGAAGTGTTGAATGATGGCAATGCAGTTTTGTGTGAACCTGATCATGTTGAAAAATGGAAAATGGTAATTGAGTCTTTGCTTGCAAATGAATCGCGCAGGCATGAACTAGGGAATCAAGCCCGCAAAGATGTCGAGCAGTTGACTTGGGTGAAGAGAGCGGAAAGAGTGATGAGGAAGTTTTAGGGTAGCACTTCTTTAAGAAGTTTTATTCGCAATTCTACTTAGTTAGTAAAGTCGAACTCTGCCATAACTGGATAATGGTCTGATGCCAGATTTGTGCTTTTGGGGTCTCGAACAACCCAACAGTTTTTTAAATGATTTTTCATTTTATCGTTCGCAAAAATATAGTCGAGCCGTGCATTTGGAGTTGGTGGAGGGAGAGTAAAACCAGCATCAGAGTTTAAGAGACGAAAACAATCTGTAAAGCCAGCTGATATAAGGGCTTGAAGTGAGAAATGATATACACGGTTTCCTTGTAGGTAAATAATCCACTTTAACCAATTGGGCATGTTTTCAGTTTTTACTTTTTCTTTTGGGGCAATTGCATTGAAGTCTCCAGCGATGAGACAAGACTCGATTTTTGATTTTTGAACATAATTAAGTATGTGTTTTGTCTCCCAGAAACGCCAAATTTCAAAAGGAAAACCTAAGTTCGCAATTGGATGGACTCCGATAATGTTTATCGTTTTGTTTGGTTCTATCTCTACTTCTGCATCAATAAAATTTCGCCAAATGGGAAACAGCGGGTGATGATTTTTGAATGAATGAATAGGCAGTTTGCTTAACAAGGCTACTTTTCGTTTTTTATTTCCAGCGCCCATGTAATAGTCCATCCCTAAAGCATCCGACAAGAATTTTAAAAGCTCGTCGGAGAAAACTTCTTGAAGAATAATAACATCTGGTTTGGCGGTCTGGATAACATCCAAAATCGAATTCTCTCGTGTTTGACCTCCATTGAGGATGTTATAAGTCATTACGCGTATTTGCATTTACACCAACCTCGCCACAACAAAAAGCACAACTGCCAACAAAACAGAAAAATACGACTGCCACTTGATGCCTGTTTCCAACACGGCCTTGTTTGGGTTGGATGGGCTATAGTGAACCACCACCTTTTGCCCAGCTTGATATTGATTCAATGTGCGTTGCAATACGCTAAATCCAATCCATGAGAGAAATATATCTCCAAAGAAAATACGTTTTCCTAAATAAATTTCTTCGTTTATGGAATACTCATAATAGAAACTCACTCTTTTGGAATTGGTATTTGCCTGCGTAATCTCTCCTTGAGTTATAGGCCAAGAGCGACAAATCACTGCATTGTATAAATTGTAGAGTGAGATTATCAGAACAATACTTGCGACGAGCGTAAAAACAAAATCCATGCGGTTACCACCTGAGTGCTTTAAAAATTTGAGGTCGAGTCTTAAAATTTTACCCTGCAATCTTCATGACTTCGTGGTAAAAGTGGGATATGACGAATTTGAACAAACGTGACTTCATCTGGATTCTCCCTCTTTCCCTCGGTTTGGGAGCGGTTCTTTCTACCTTACAAGCTGGAAATTGGTTTTTCGGCTGGCTTGGTTTCTCTTTTCTTTTTCTTCTTTGTATTTCCTTGTTGACCCTTTCCACACGTTGGGCAAATGGTGGCAAGGTTTTAATGTGGATGGTCGCCATCGCCTTTGCTTTTCGTTTCATCGGCGGAGTTGCGACGTATTTGGCTTTACCTGTCAACGGGTTTGAAGATGCAGATGACAAGGCTGGCTATGTCTACACCGATGCGCATCGACGCGATGACCAAGCCTGGGATCTGGCCAAGTCACAACATCCTATCTTGGATTCGTTCAACAAAAAATTTGCTTATGATCAATATGGTGGCTTACTGGCTATCAGTGCCTTTACTTATCGTTATGTTTCTCCCGATGCCCATCGTCCACTGATGTTGGTTTTGCTTTCTGCTTTTATTGCAGCTTTGAGTCTGCCATTTGCTTGGAAAGCTATTAACTTGCAGTGGGGCGTTTCGGTTGCTCTGGCTTCAGGTTGGATATTAGCTCTTTACCCTGAAAGTGTTTTACTGGGTGGTTCCTCCATGCGCGAGTCGTATTTATTGGCGTTCAGCGCATTTACATTATGGGGTTTTGTCAACTGGCAGGGATTAAGTTCAGAAGAAAAACGTCTGCCATTTAAACAAACCTCCATGTATTGGTTCGCTCTTGGAATGATCGGCATGTTGCTGGTGTCACCGGTTGTAGCTGTTGTGACGATTGCCCTCTTTGCGGGCTGGCTATATTTCACCAGCGAACGCGGACATCTTTCGTGGTGGGGCGTATTAGGTGCTGCCGTTGTTTTCATTGTGACTTTGTTTTGGCTTGCTTCCGCTTTGGACAAACAAGGGAATTTAGGTGGCAACACACCTTTTGAAGTGGTCAATAATTTCTTACGTGAAGCCATCAAAATGGATGTCCATCATTTGGAGCGTAGTTCAGGATGGGTGCAAAAGTTGTTTGATGAAATGCCTAAATGGTTGCGTCTGCCATTTGTTTTGGTTTATGGGATTTTTCAACCCGTGTTGCCTGCTGCGATTATCGAGCCGACGACTCTTACCTGGCGAATTATAGCGATCGCACGTGCTTTGGGTTGGTACAGCTTACTACCAGCTTTGATTCTCTCTTTTGGAGCGGCAGCAAGTCAGAGCGTTGATATGAAGCGTAAGTTGTTGATGTGGTTAAGTCTGGTCGTGTGGGGCTGGATCATGCTCACATCCTTGCGCGGTGGTGCCGATCAATGGGACAATCCACGCTATCGAACGATTTTATTTTTATGGCAAGCTATTCTTGCAGGCCATGTTTGGGTTTGGTGGCGTGAAACTCGAACACCATGGTTCCTGCGCGTGGTTTCAATGGAGATTGTCTTTTTGCTTTTCTTTGGAGAATGGTACGCCAACCGTTACTTCAAGTTTGGTCCGCAATTGCCATTTGCTGATATGGTGCTTTTTATTATTGGACTATGGGCTGTGATTTTCTTCGGCGGGTTATGGCGCGACCGTTCGAGTCATAGTGTATAATTCAGCGACTGAATTTTGAACTAGGAGAAAATAATGCCTACTGCTATTATCACTGGTATCACGGGCCAGGATGGGTCTTATCTTGCGGAATTGCTTTTGAAGAAGGGGTATCGCGTCATTGGTGTAGCCCGCCGTTCCAGCACTGTAAATACTGAACGCATCAAACATATTTTGGATGATATTACAGTTGTTCAAGGTGATTTACAAGATCAAGGCTCTTTACTTTCCTTGTTGGAAGAACATAAGCCTACTGAAGTGTACAATCTTGCTGCTCAATCGTTTGTCCCTACCTCATGGAATCAACCTGCCTTAACTGGCGATATTACTGCTTTGGGTGTGACTCGTTTGTTGGAAGCGATTCGTTTTGTGAACCCGAAGATTCGTTTTTATCAAGCATCTTCCAGTGAAATGTTTGGTAAGGTGCTCGAAGTACCTCAAAGAGAAGAAACTCCATTTTATCCACGCAGTCCTTATGGTGTTGCGAAGGTCTACGGTCACTGGATTACTGTAAACTATCGTGAGTCCTTTGATATGTTTGCAACGTCTGGGATTTTGTTTAATCACGAAAGTCCACGCCGCGGCTTGGAATTTGTCACCCGTAAAATTTCAGACACTGTGGCTCGTATCAAACTCGGCAAAACAAAAGAATTGCGCTTGGGTAATCTTGAAGCTCAACGTGACTGGGGTTTTGCTGGCGATTATGTAGAAGCTATGTGGTTAATGCTCCAACAAGATCATCCAGATAATTATGTTATTGGAACAGGGGAGACCCACTCCGTACGTGAGTTTTGCGAAATCGCTTTTTCTCATGTCGGGTTGGATTACAAGGAATTTGTGTTACAAGACGAAAAATTTTATCGCCCAGCCGAAGTGGATTTGTTGATTTCAAACCCATCCAAAGCCCGCGTTGCATTGAAATGGGAGCCAGCTGTTTCTTTCAAGGAACTTGTCACCATGATGGTAGATTCAGATGTAGTACGCCATCAAAAAGGATAATCTCCTTTTCCCTTGTGATTATGAATAAAATCGAACAAACCGAGATTAAAGAAAGTTTTTTACGGTCAGCAGAGCTTCTAGCTCTGTTAGGATTGTTGGTTTACATTGTTCAATCTATGATTTTTGCCCATACCACCCCTTCAAACTTGGATGAAGGGGGGTATTTATATAAGGGCTATCTCTTTGCCACGAATGTATATCATCCATTTCAACCGTATGGTGTATGGACGAATAAAGCTCCTCTAGCTTTCCTTATCCCTGGGTATGTTCAATTAATATTTGGCGCTGGGCTCAGGACTGGCCGCTACCTTGCTGTGTTAGAGGGCATTCTTGCCGTAACAGGTACCTGGATTGTGACTCGACGTATGGCTGGTAAATGGTTGGCTGTTGCTGCGGTGTGGGTTATGGCATTAAGCCCGGCTGTGATTAAGGTGTATAGCGTTGGGGCTTCCCAGCCTTTAGTAGCTTGTCTTATTGCTTGGATGTTTGTTTTTTCACTTGGTGAAGAGCGACCAACATGGCAACTTATTGTCAGCGCTATTTTAGCAAGTGTTGTTATTTTAGTCAGACAAAATATGATTATTTCTCTACCATTGTTGTTGATGTATATCTTTTGGCAACATGGTTGGCAAAAAGGGTTTTGGGCATCATTTGCTGGTCTATTTGTTTTTATTTTGGGACATGTATTATATTGGCCTGAGATTCTTCAAATATGGTTACCTTGGATTCCTTATGTCCCTGCTTCTGTTCAGGCACTGGTTCCATCCAGTGGTGGGGGCCAAGAAATCTGGCGTCCAGATATAGATTGGCCTGGAAGACTTCTGTCCCTTTTTCAGGGGTTTCGTTGGCAGTTTGCTGTAATGGTCGGTGTATTATTTAGTTTTCTTCTACTGCCCCAAAGAGAAAAATGGAAGAATACGACATTTACTAGAGCCTGGGTTTTTCTTTCTATTTTTTTTATAGGTTCAGTAGTCTTACATTCATATGCGTCTTTATCCAAAGATTATTGTGTGTTTTGTTTTGCTCCTTACTTCTCTTTTTATAGTGTTTCTGGAATTATTCTGATTGCACTTTGTTTCAAAGCTTGGAATTTAAACCCTCATTGGTTGGTGCAACTAGCACTTATTTTATTAGTGATAATTATTTCCGGTGGTACAGGGTATTCTACATTTGAAGATACTGGTAAATTCTTTGAGGACATACCTGTTCCTCGTATAAGGGGTGGACAGGTATTACAAGGTTTTACAACTCTAGGTGAAACCTTAGGAAACAAATTTCTACTTGATCAAAGTGAAGTTAGGAAGTTTTCTGCTTTAGGAATTGGAGTACTTGCTGGTTTTTTTGTAATTTTGGTTGGATTTACGCTTTATAGATGGTATTTCAAGAAGAAATACAATTTTGGTTATGTATTAGCTAATTTATTTCTTCTTTTAGGCCTGGTAATATCTCAAGTACTTGCTGGCACACAAGGAGCACCTGATTGTAAAGTTGATGTGATTGCTGCAAATGAGGCAATTGGAAAATACCTTAATGATGTAATCCCAGTAAAAAGTAAAGTGTATTGGGACGGTGGACTTTCGGTTGCCCCATTATTATATGCGCCGCAAGCATATATTTATCCGCCTCAGATTAACGATGGTTATGCCTATCGCACTGGCGGTAATACAGATGAATTGCTTCGATATGGATACTGGAATGATGAACTTGCGTCCCGTTGGAAGGCTGAGGCGGATATAATCATCATTGAAGAATGGCGTTATCAATACTGGAAATCGTTCTTAACGCCGGATAAATTTGCTGAATTTTCACGTACACCTGAAGGCACTTCCTGCCTTGAGAATACACGATTAAGAATATTTAAGAGAGTTGAATGAATCTATCATTAGTTATTCCAGTCTTTAATGAGCAGGATAACCTGCCTTTATTATTTCAGGCCATTTATCAGGAATTGCCGTTACTTAACCTGACATGGGAAGTTATTTTTGTGGATGATGGAAGTCACGATAAAAGTCTTGTTATTTTAAAAGAACAGGCAAGCAAGGATCCTGAACATGTGAGAGTTGTTACGTTTCGTCGTAATTTTGGGCAAACAGCCGCAATTGCGGCTGGTATTGACCATGCAGAAGGTGACATTATTGTTTTACTAGATGCAGACATGCAGAATGACCCTGCTGATATTAAAATGTTACTTCATAAACTCGATGAAGGATATGATCTTGTAAGTGGTTGGCGGAAAAACCGTAAGGATAATGCCTTTACCCGTAACTTCCCTTCCATGTTGGCAAATCGATTGATTTCCTATGTTACTGGTGTGAACTTGCATGACTATGGATGTACTTTGAAGGCCTACCGTCGTGGTGCTTTAGAGGGATTTCGTTTATATGGCGAAATGCACCGTTTCATTCCTGTATATGCAAACTCGGTTGGAGCAAAGATAACTGAAGTAGAAGTGAATCATCATCCAAGGAAATTCGGGAAAACAAAATATGGCTTAGAACGGACTATTAAAGTAATTCTTGATCTCTTTACAGTAAAATTTCTTGTTAGCTATGGTTCTAAACCCATTTATGTTTTTGGTGGAACAGGAATGTTATTAATGGCTGGAAGCTTTGGTCTTTGGATATATTTGTTATTTCGGCGTTTTATTAATTCTGTATCTATACTGGGGTCTCCGTTTTTCCAATTAAGTGTTATGTTTTTTATCCTAGGTTTCCAATCTATCCTTATGGGGTTAATTGCTGAGCTTCTTGTAAGAACCTATCATGAATCGCAAAGAAAAACGATTTATATTATTCGCGAATTGATCGGCTTTTCAAACTCAACTGAAGAAAAATGAAAATTTTAGTGTTATCCCATGAATTACCGCCTATCGGTGGAGGAGGGGGGCGTGCAGCTTATGATATTTGCAAAGAGTTGGCAGCCCAAAATCACCAGATAACAATATTAACCGCACATTTTCAGGGACTGGAAACTAGAGAAATACAAGATGGAATTGAAATTTACCGAATTCCATCCCTTCGAAAAGAACCATATCGAGCTCCCATATCTGCTATGGGAGCCTACGTTCTTACTGGACTTTGGGTTGGCTACCGGTTAATAAAAAAAAATAAACCTGATGTCATTCATGCTCATTTTGCTGTTCCCGCTGGCGCGTTAGCTTGGATTTTATCGGTTCTTACAGGAATCCCCTACGTATTAACAGCTCATCTTGGAGATGTACCGGGAGGAGTTCCTGAAAAGACAGGAAAATGGTTTCGCTGGATTATGCCATTTACCTATATGATTTGGAAACGAGCTAAACGAGTTGTAGCTGTTAGTGAATATACTCGGCAACTAGCACTAAATCATTATGATGTTAACATTCAGGTTATTCCAAATGGAGCAGATGTTGCAACATTACGTCCAGTACAAATTAAGGTCAATCAGCCACCACGCCTTGTTTTCGCCGGTCGATTTGTGATTCAAAAAAATCCAACGGCAATTGTAAAAATCCTCTCACAATTAAAGAATTTCAATTGGCACTGTACCTTAATTGGGGATGGCCCCCTTTTTGGTGATGTGAAACTTGAAATAGAAAAATATAAAATGCATGACCATTTTGAACTTCTTGGTTGGGTTACTCCTGAAAAAGTGCTGGATATTTTTTCTCAAAGTGATATTCTTTTTATGCCATCTCTTTCAGAAGGTTTACCTGTTGTGGGAGTTCAAGCTCTTGCTAAGGGATTAGCAATAGTTGCCAGTAATATTGGTGGTTTCTTAGACCTGGTGGATAATGAGAAGAATGGCTTGCTTGTCAACTTAGAAGAAACCGATAAATTTGTATTTTTTTTGCAAAAATTAGTAACAGATTCTAACTTTTTACTAACTTGTCGCCAGATGAGCTTGGAAAAATCCTTATTTTTCGATATAACAAGAGTTGTTGAACAATATCAAAAAATCTTTATGGAAATTTCAGTTATCCAAACTAATTAAGAACTAAAAAAGAAACTTTAAATAAACAACTTGACAGAAGCAAGTTTCCATGCGAGAATTCAGAAAATGAATTCTCGAACTGTTTCTGACGCAAAAAATCATGAGTACGATCTGCTTAATGAAATTGCCCAAGACTCTATGGTTACCCAGGCAAATCTTTCCGATCGCTTGGGAATTGCTGTGGGTAGTGTCAATTGGTATATTAAGCGCCTTGTCTCTCGTGGGTGGATAAAAGTTTCACACCTCGATCGAACAAGATTGAAATATGACCTAACCTCTGAGGGAATGAAAGTCTTTACTCAACGAGCCCTTCTTTATGCTAAGGGCTCTCTTAAAGTATATAGTGATTATCGTGAAAAAGCTAAAACACTGATATATGAATTGCAAAAGGACGGCATATACGAAATTCATCTTGATGGTGATGATGAGGTGATGGATATTTTACGTTTAACTTGTATCGAGGCTGGTTTACAAATTAGCAATACCCCTAATGGGTGTACGATTAAGGTAGATGGTATGGAATATAAAAAGATATTAATAGGAAAACGGAATGAGTAAGAACTTTGCGGTCATTGGAGTTGGCGGTTATATTGCTCCTCGTCATTTGCGTGCCATTCGAGATACAGGAAATCAATTGGTGGCAGCGGTGGATCCAAAAGACTCTGTAGGAATTCTTGATCAGTACTCTTTTGATGTGAAGTTCTTTACAGAAATTGAACGCTTTGATCGTCACTTGGAAAAATTACGACGGGGAATAGATGAAAACCGCGTCCACTATGTAACAGTTTGTTCGCCAAACTATTTGCATGATTCACACTGTCGCCTTGCTCTGCGGGTGGGAGCAGATGTAATTTGTGAAAAACCACTTGTCATCAACCCATGGAATTTTGATGCCTTGGAAGAATTAGAGGCTGAGACAAAGCGCCGTGTATACACAATTTTACAATTACGTGTTCATCCAGCTTTGATTGAACTACGTACCTCATTGCAGAAATCGAATCAAATTCATGAAGTTGAATTAAGCTACATCACCAGCCGTGGACCATGGTATCAAGTTTCGTGGAAAGGCCATGAGGATAAATCTGGTGGGGTGGCTACCAATATTGGGGTGCATTTCTTTGACTTGCTTATCTGGTTGTTTGGTTCGGTCAATGGAGTTAAGGTCTATCATTCTGATGAAAGTCGTATGTCTGGTTTTATTGAGCTGGAACGTGCACGGGTAAAGTGGTTTCTCTCTGTAGATAAGAATGATTTACCTGATTCGGCAAAAAGCGGAAATAAAACTACATTTCGATCTATTACCGTTGATGGGAAAGAAATTGAATTTTCAGAAGGATTTACTGATTTACATACACGTGTGTATGAAGAAACATTGGCAGGACGCGGTTTTGGAATTGCAGATGCACGCCCATCTATTAATTTGACTTATGCAATTCGAACGGCTCCCATTTCTCCCAAAGACGAACTTGTTCATCCAATGCTGAAAAACAGGTAGAGATATGTCTGATTATTTTGTTCATGAATCTAGCTATATTGACGAAGGCGCCGAAATTGGAGCAGGTACAAAGATATGGCATTTTTGTCATGTTATGCCACAAACCAAAATTGGTGAGAAATGCAATATCGGTCAAAATGTATTGGTTTCATCCGGTGTAACCATTGGGAACAATGTGAAGATTCAAAATAACGTCTCGTTGTATACAGGCGTAATTGTGGAAGATGATGTTTTTCTTGGCCCTTCGATGGTGTTTACCAATGTCATTAATCCACGTAGCCATGTCAGCCGCAAGGATGAATATAAGAAGACGCTTGTTCAGAAGGGTTCATCTATTGGTGCAAATGCCACTATTGTGTGCGGTACAACGCTTGGTAAATATTGCTTTGTAGGCGCAGGGTCGGTGGTGACAAAAGATATTCCTGATTATGCGCTTGTATATGGTTCACCTGCACGTGTCCATGGTTGGATGTGTCAGTGTGGGGAGCAATTGAATTTTGTAGATGATCGTGCAATCTGTAAAAGTTGTGGCGATGCTTATCGTAAACAGGGGCAGTTGGTTAGTCCAGAAAGAGGCGTTTAATGATTTCATTAGTAGATCTCACAGCACAATATCATTCCATTAAGAAAGATATTGATGACGCAGTTTTATCCACATTAGAGTCAGGCCATTTTATTCTTGGTCCCGCAGTTAGTAAGTTTGAGGAGAGTGTTGCTTCATACTTGGGCGTGAAGCATGCGATTGGATTGGCTTCTGGAACAGATGCCTTGGTGATTGCTTTACGTGCATTGAATATTGGCAAGGATGACGAAGTCATCATCCCTGCTTATACATTCTTTGCAACAGCAGGAACGGTAATGGCTGTTGGTGCCAAACCTGTTTTTGTCGATGTGGATCCTGAGACTTATCAAATTGATGTAAATAAAATTAAAGCTGCGATAACATCCAAGACAAAAGCGATCATTCCTGTACATTTATATGGTCATCCAGCTGAGATGAATCCTGTGTTGGAAATTGCACGTGAACATGGCTTGAAAGTTGTTGAAGATAATGCGCAAGGATTTGGTGCGGAGTATTTGGGGAAGAAAACAGGTTCCTTTGGAGAAATTGGTTGTTTAAGTTTTTTTCCCACGAAGAATCTTGGTGCGTTTGGTGATGCTGGTGGTGTGGTCACCAATGATGATGCCCTTGCTGAAAGAATGCGTATGTTACGTACGCATGGTTGGAAGAAAAAATATTATTCTGAAGAAGTTGGCTATAACAGTCGCTTGGATGCAATGCAAGCTGCTATTTTGCAAGCTAAGCTTCCACATTTGGATTCGTGGAACGAAAAACGCCGTGAGATTTCTCAGAGATATTCATCTCTCCTTGCTTCTGTAGTTGGTGTTCCTGTTGAACGTACATGGGGTAAGCATGTATATCATTTATATATTTTACATACAGAACGTCGTGATGCATTACAAGCATTCCTGAAAGAAAAAGGGATTGCATCAGAGGTGTATTACCCAATTCCACCGCATCTCTCGGTGCCTTGTCGAAAATTTGGTTATAAGGAAGGCGACTTCCCCCACGCTGAACTGGCCGCAAAGCAGACGCTTGCGCTTCCACTTTACCCGGAGTTGACCCTGGCTCAGCAGGATGAAGTGATTGAAGCTGTGAAAGCTTTCGTGGGTTGACAGAAAAATACTCCTGTGTGAGAATTCAGAAAATGAATGCTCGCGCAGCCGAGAAGCAAAAATGGATATTAAAGTTTTTATACAGGCACGTATGAGTTCTTCCCGATTTCCGGGTAAAGTGCTTGCTCCAGTTAATGGAGTACCCATGATTTCACGGGTAATTTCTGGTGCTGCGCTCGCATTTGACCGTCAATCTGTGATTGTTGCTACGAGTAATGAATTGTCTGATGACCCATTAGCATTATATGTTCAGTCGCTTGGTGTGAAGGTGTTTCGAGGTCCGCTGGATAATGTATTTGGACGGTTTCGTTTATGTTTGCAGGAAAATCCATGCGACTGGTTTTTTCGCATCAGTGCAGACAGTCCATTGTTGAACAGTGCCATTCTTAAGGCAATGACAACATACACAACCAAATCTCTAGATTTGATTACTAATGTGCAAAAGCGGACATTCCCGCATGGACACAGCGCTGAGTTGTTGCGAGCTGAAAGTTTTTCGAAAATTGATATGGCGCGATTGTCTGAAGATGATTGTGAGCATGTGACCAAGTTTTACTATTCCCATGCAGATGAATTGAAAATTTTGAACCTTGAAAATATGGATACAGATTACGCCAAACTTAATTTCGTTGTGGACACTCTGGATGACCTTCGCCGTGTGGAAGAAATGGAATCAAGAGTTGTATATGATTTCGATCCAATGCTGAAAGTATCTGCTTAATGAGTAATGATCAATTAGGCGTTGCGGTCATTGGCCTTGGAATTGGTGAGAGACATTTGCGTGCCTACCATGCCGATCCGCGCTGTAAGGTGCTCTGGGTGTTGGATCACAACACTGACAAGGCGAAGATTCTTGCTGATGAAATGGGAGCAGGCGTCGGATTGAGTTATGATGCGATCTTGTCAGATGAAAATGTGCAGATCGTTTCCATAGCTTCCTTTGATGATGATCACGCTCAGCAGGTTGTTCAGGCGTTGAATGCCGGCAAGCATGTCTTTGTGGAAAAGCCCATTTGTCAGACCCTGGAGCAGTTACAGGAGATTCAACAAGCTTGGTCACGGCATCATGGAAAATTGAAGCTGGCTTCAAATTTAATTTTACGCGCCACCCCTGCCTATCGTTGGTTGAAGGATAAGTTGCAAGCTGGCGAATTTGGAAAGATATATTCATTTGATGGGGAATATTTGTACGGCAGCTTACATAAGATAACAGAGTGCTGGCTAAACAGTGTGGATAATTATTCTGTGATGGAAGGGGGGGGAGTGCATTTGATCGATTTGATGTTATGGTTGACTGGCGAACGCCCGCATTCTGTTTTTTCAGTGGGCAATCGTATTGCTACGGAAGGCACGAAATTCCGTTATAACGATTTTGTCGCTTCCACCATGCAAATGCAATCCGGTTTGGTTGGACGCGTTGTTGCGAATTTTGCCAGTGTGCATCGGCATCAACATGTGGTGCGGGTGTTTGGTACGAAAGGTACATTTATTTATGATGATATGGGAGCGCGTGTTCATTGGACGCGCGATGAGGCGACAGGCGCCAGCCCGATAAAATTGCCTGCGCTTCCAGCGGATAAAGGTGATTTGATCCCTGCCTTTGTTTCAGCGGTGTTGAACGATACCGATATCCGTGAACAGACTCAGTCTGTGTTTGATGGACTTAGCATTAGCGCTGCATGTGACCGCGCTTTACATACTCAAAGATTGGAGATAATCAACTATCTATGAAAACTCGAACGATTCAATTTGGAAAGCCCTGGATTGGTGATGAAGAAAAGCAAGCTGTTCTTGAAGTGCTTTCTGGTGATGTGCTGACGCACGGTCCCCAAAGCAAGGCTTTTGAAGAAGAGTTTGCACAATTTATGGGCGGTGGGTACTGTGTATCTGTCAGCTCTGGTATGGCTGCATTACATTTGAGCTACCTTGAAATGGGCATTGGCGTTGGCGATGAAGTCATCGTCCCGGCGGAGACACATGTGGCAACTGTTCACGCTGTTGAAATGGTGGGCGCAACACCCGTATTTTTGGATTGCGAACCAAAGACCGGCAATATTGATGTGTCCAAATTGGAGAGTCTAATCACTAAAAAAACCAAGGTAATCAGCTTGGTGCATTTCCTTGGTGTGCCATGTGATATGGACGAAGTAATGAGAATCGCAGAAAAGCATGGGTTGAAAGTTGTGGAAGATTGCGCTCTGGCAATTGGTTCACGCTACAAAGGAACTCATGTTGGTCTGATTGGTGACACTGGTTGTTTTTCCTTTTACCCTGTCAAGCACATCACCACTGGGGATGGTGGTATGTTTGTAACTAAGCACAAGGATGTTGCGGTGCGAGTTTCCAAGATCCGTGGCTTTTATGTCGATAAGACTTTTGCCGAACGTACCATCCCTGGTATGTATGACACCCTAGGTGTTGGCCTGAACTATCGCATGAGTGATATCAATGCTTCGATTGGACGCCAGCAATTAAAGCGTATGGGGCCAATTAGCGAAAGACGCAAAGCGAATTTTATTGCGTTGAAATCGGCACTCACCGGTTTACCCAATGTTTCAATCCTGGATTCACAAAGTGTAAATGCTGCCTCCAGTTATTACTGCTTAAGCATCGTTCTTGAAAAACCACTTGATGAAAAACGCATCGAAATCGTAAAAAAACTAAACGAAGCAGGTGTGGGGACCAGTGTGTATTATCCACAGCCTGTTCCTCGCATGACTTTCTATAATAATAAATATGGATACAAAGCCGCCAACTTCGCGCAGGCGGAACGCATTAGCGATCAATCCATCGCGTTGCCTGTGGGTCCGCATCTGACAACGGATGACATGGCCTATATTGCCGAAACACTTTCCACTGTATTGAAGGAGATAAACTAAATGTCCACAGAAATGATTCCATTGAAAGATCGTCGCATTGCCATTATTGGTGGTGCGGGATTTATCGGCCACAACCTTGCGTTGGCTTTAAAGAAAAAAGGCGCGCAGGTTGAAATCATTGACGGTTTGCAGGTCAATAATCTGTTGACCTATACATCTTCCGACATTGATGTCCCCAATCGTGATTTGTATATAAAGGTTATTAATCAACGTCTTGACTTGCTTCGTGAAGCTGGAATTCCCCTACATGTTCAAGATGCACGTGATTATCATGCACTCTCACATACATTAAGCAAGATTAACCCACAGGTGATTATTCACCTTGCGGCGATTTCCCATGCAGGAAAGTCCAACAAAGATCCTTACAGCACATTTGATCATAGCTTGCGGACTTTGGAAAATGCGCTCGACAATGCTCGTGGAAAAGTAGAACATTTCATCTTCCTTTCCTCCAGTATGGTGTATGGAAACTTCCTCACCGAAGAAGTGGATGAGGAACACCCATTAAACCCAATTGGTATCTATGGCGCATTGAAAGTGGCTGGCGAAAAAATGGTCATTGCCTATCAACAGGTATTTGGTTTGCCATACACCATCATTCGCCCCTCAGCTTTGTATGGACCGCGTTGTGTCAGCCGCCGTGTAGGACAAATTTTCATCGAAAGCGCCATGAAAGGCGGTGCTCTGCGCATTGATGGCGATGGCGGTGAAAAGCTAGATTTCACTTATATTGAAGACCTTACCAATGGTATTGAACGCGTCATCGAACATCCTGGTTCTCGTAACCAGATATTTAATATGACTTATGGCAAATCCCGCTCGATTAACGATTTGGTTGCCATTATCAAAGAACATTTCCCTGAAGCTCCTGTGCAGTTTGTAGAACGTGATAATCTCATGCCTTTCCGCGGTACATTGAGCGTCAAAAAATTAGATGACCTGATTGGTTACAAGCCCACAAACCCAATTGACATTGGTTTCCCTAAATACATCAAATGGTATAAGGAACTTGACCCCAGCGGAAAGTTCTGGATGGATATAAAGGTTAGCGGATGAAGTTTGTCCCCGATGCGTGGTTGAGCGAGGTCTTTGGGTACGATGTGATTAGGGTTGGTCTTGAAAAAGGCGAAACTTTTGATTCAAAAGATGTATTTCCAAAGACTTCCCTTCCACAGCGTGCATTTTATTACACCAAGGTTCCAGTAACATCTGTTGCGCAGGTGGGTGCTCTTACAAATGCAGGGTTTCGGGTGACAGATGTCAATGTGACTTTTGAACGAGAACCAGCTATGGCTCCTATCTCCAACAAAACAATCATCGTTCGTGATGTGCAGCCAGAAGATGAAAACGCTGTATTAGCAATTGCAGAATCTTCATTTGTGTATTCCCGCTTTCATCTTGATCCATTCGTTTCAAAAGAACTTGCAGATAAAATCAAACGAGAATGGATAGCCAACTATATCCGCAAGCAGCGCGGCGAAAGGCTTTTGGTTGCCGAAGTGGATGGAAAACCTGCTGGTTTTCTGGCACTCTTAGTTGTAGGTGATGCTGATAAAACAGGCGTAATTGACCTCATTGGTGTGGGCAAAAATATGCAAGGGCGCGGAGTTGGTCGTAGTCTGGTCGAATTTCATATTCAAGATGCATACCAAAAATATGCACACCTCATTGTTGGAACACAGATAGCAAACGTACCGTCTATGCGGCTTTATGCAAAATGCGGTTACAGTATCTCAAACTCCTCATACGTATTACATGCGCATGTTAGTGAAGGCAAGGTAATTTAATGAAAATAGGTAATCGCGATTTAACCCGCGAAAGAATCCTTATCGCAGAGATTGGCAACAATCATGAAGGTGATCCCAAACTGGCTTTAGAAATGGCACATGCCGCCGCAGAGTCCGGGGCAGATGTCGTCAAAGTGCAATTGATTGACCCCGAACGTTTGGTCAACATCAGCCAGACGCAGCGTATTGAACAACTCTCGCGTTTTCGCCTCTCGATGCAAACCTTTGAAGAAATGGCAAACATTGCACGCACCAAAGGTGCGCTCTTCATGGCTTCCGCATTTGATGTGGATTCTCTACAATCCATTTCCCCGTTGTTGGATGGTGTAAAGATTGCCTCTGGTGATTTGGATTTTCATCCCCTTCTTGTCAAAGCCGCATCATTTGGAAAACCTATTATCCTCTCTACTGGGATGAGTACCTTAGCAGAGATAAAAATATCAGTGGATGTGATCGCCTCTTCTCTTAACTCAAGCTTGGTCGCTGACCAACTGGCATTACTTCACTGTGTGAGTTTGTATCCTGCTTCTCTGGCTGATGCAAACTTGAAGGTCATTCAAACCCTGCGCGAGACATTCAACCTCACCACTGGATATTCCGATCATACCCTCGGCATTGAAAGCGCGGTTGCCTCTCTTGGCTTGGGCGCACGTATTGTTGAAAAGCATTTCACATTAGACAAGACCCGCACCACCTTCCGCGACCATTCTCTTTCAGCAGACCCAGCCGATATGCGCCGCCTTGCGGATGTGATTCATCAATACGATGCCATGCTTGGATTGGGTGAGAAAAATATCACCGAAGCAGAAGCAGGCATGGGTGCGGTGGCGAGGCGCAGCATTGTCGCTGCAAAAGATTTACCCGTAGGAACCATCCTGAAAGAATCAGATCTTGATTGCATTCGTCCGCGTAATGGGTTATCTCCTGACACGTTGCCATCTCTAATTGGTAAAAAACTACTTGTCTCATTGAAACGTCATGACACTTTACAAAAGGATCAGGTGCAATAATTATGTGTGGCATCGCTGGTTATTTTGGAACACGGGATATTCCTGAAGAGCGAGTGCAGACCTGCTTGCGATTAATGGGGCAGCGCGGACCAGACCAGGCCGAGTATCGTCGCTTTGCAAATGGTGCTGGTCGGAATGCCTATTTGCTTTTTGCACGCCTTGCCATTATTGATCTTGATGAGCGTGCCAACCAGCCTTTGAATTCCGAAAATAAGTGGATCGTTTTCAACGGCGAAATGTACAACTACCTTGAACGCCGTGCGGAACTTTCTGCCAAAGGTGTTTCGTTCAGAACTGAATCTGATACAGAAGTCATGCTCAAGGCAATTCATCATGAAGGATTGAATGTGCTCGATAAATGTGAAGGCATGTGGGCTTTTGCATTGTATGATGAGAAAAACGGTTCGCTCACTTTATGCCGTGATCGTTTCGGAGAAAAACCACTTTATCTTTATAAAGATACATCAGGCTTGTATTTTGGTTCTGAAATTAAATTTATTGTGGCTTTGCTCGGCAGAAAGTTGGAAATAAACCACGATCATCTATATCGTTATTTGGTTAATGGATATAAAGCCTTATATAAAGGTGGACACGAATTCTTCAAAGGAATTACTGAACTTCCTAAAGGCGCTACCCTTTCCATTACAAATAATGGCTCTGAAGAATTGAAAAAATATTGGGACCCCCGTATTCAACAGGACGAAGGAATGTCCTACGAAGAAGCAGTGCAAGGCACACGTGAAAAATTGATTCGCTCTGTTGAATTACGTTTACGCGCCGATGTGCCTTTGGCTTTCTGCATGAGCGGTGGCGTGGATTCGAATTCACTCATCAGTATTGCAAAACGCGTCTTTAATTATGATGTACATGGCTTCACCATCGTAAATACTGATGCCCGTTATGAAGAACAAGATATGGTGGAGCAGGCAGTACATGAATTAGGCATTCGCCATACTCCGATTAAAGTAGATACCAGCGATTTTCTTGGAAAACTTCGAAAGTTGGTTCGCTATCACGACGCGCCGGTATACACGATTTCTTATTATGCTCATTGGATGTTGGCTGAAAGTATTCATAACCATGGTTATCGTATTTCGGTAAGTGGCACAGCTGCAGACGAACTATTTACGGGTTATTACGATCATCATCTAGCGTATTTGTATGAAGTACGTAACAATGCTGCGTTGCATGGTTCATCTTTAAAAGCATGGCAGGAACACATTAAGCCGATTGTTCGTAATCCCTTTTTAGGAAACCCTGAACTGTTTATTAAAGATTCTGAATTTCGTGATCACATCTATTTGGATGCAGATGGATTCGCCTCGTACTTAACTGTTGACTGGAGCGAGCCATTCGAGGAGCAGACATATACTCCCAGCTTGCTTCGTAATCGCATGTTGAATGAGATGTTCCATGAAGCTGTGCCGGTTATTTTGCATGAAGATGATCTGAATTCAATGTACTATTCAGTGGAGAATCGTTCCCCATTTTTAGATCGTGACTTGTTTGAATTTGCTAACAGCATCCCTTCTCGTCATTTGATTCAAGATGGCCGAGCTAAATCTGTTTTACGTGAAGCCATGCGTGGCATCGCTCCCGATGCAATTGTGGAAAATCGCCGTAAAGTTGGGTTTAATGCCCCTATCTTTTCATTTTTGGATGTAAAAGATAAAGCAGTACAGGCTGAATTGCTTGCAGACAGTCCTGTATTTGAGCATATCCGCCGCGACAAAATTGAATCTCTGATTACAAAGAGCGATTTGCCGAATAGTGAAAGCAAGTTCCTGTTTTACTTTTTGAATACCAAACTATTTCTTGAAGAATTTGAGGCGTGAGGTACCTATGACTGTTTCGCAAAACAAAATTGATGTACAAGCAAAAGAATACTATGCTTCTTTGGAAGAATTTTCCCTGCTTTGTAATGAAATGATTGATAAAGGACTTTCGTATTGGGTTGTGGTACTCAGTCATGAGTTATATCGTTTTCTGTATCCCATTGAGCCTTATGCCAATTTTATACCTGAACAACCCGTGGAGTTTGTAGCCGGTCACATCAAAACTTTAGTGGCATCTGCAAAAAATGTTCTGGCTACGGTCCATCCTTATGCGTTTGACTTAAATCACTTTTCGGATATACGGAAAGAGTCTGATGTTCTGGGGCAATCCACCTCTGATTTATATGCTGATATGTGGCGTAATTTTGATTCAATGACATTAGTTGAGGAGAGTTTGCAGTTAGTGAAAAGACGTCTCCCGGATGATGTTGTAATGAAAGATATTCAGGGGAAGGATGTTTTGGATATGGGGTGTGGTTCTGGTAGGTATTCAATTGCGCTTGCTCGTGTTGGAGCAAAGTCGGTTGCGGGTGTGGATTGGCAAAAGCGTGCGTTTGAAGCAGCACGTATTTGGTGTGAAAAAAATAACCAGCCTGTCACCTTTCGTGAAGGAGATGTTTTAAATCTACCTTTTGAATCTGAATCTTTTGACTTCGTATTTAGCAATGGCGTGATTCATCATACTCATTCAATCCAGAAAGGGTTGAGCGAAATATGGCGTGTACTACGACCCGGAAAAAGGTCATTTCTTTATATTTATGCTGCAAATGGAATTTTTTGGAAGACTCGTAATGTTTTGCGTGAGATATTCAAGCGTATACCGTTATCCTATACACAAAGAGTCCTAGACATTATAGGAATGCCATCTAATCGATTTATTTTTTGCGATACATGGTATGTGCCAGTAGAGTCTCATACGACAAAGAAAGAATTGCTTGGAATGCTTGACCAGATTGGCTTTCAGTATGAGAAGATTGTTGGCCATAATGATTTTGATCTAGACGGTGCCCTTGAAAAGAATATTCCTGGTGCTGAAGTGATGTGGGGGGATGGGGAACATCGCTATATATTAAAGAAATCTTCTTAGGAATTATTAACATGTTAATTGATCAAGTGCGTGGCTTTTTCTGGCGTACCTACTTGCTTGCACATGGGGCAAAAGTGGGAAGAAATTTCCGAGTACATGGTTCCATTGATGTGTTGACACGCGATGGATCATCTTTGCGTAATGTCACTATTGGTGATAATGTTTCGCTAGGCGGAAAACTATATTTACGAATGCGAAAGAATGGGCGTATTACTATTAAAAACGGTGCTTCATTTGGGACAGAAGTTTGGCTGGTCACAGCTAACGATGCTGAATTTGTAGTTGGAGAAAATTCAGCGCTGAGTAGTTATAGTATTTTCAATGGTGGGCATGGTATTTCCATTGGTAGAGATTGTGTGTTTGCTGGCTTTGTTTATGTAAATTCATCTGAACATGCAAGCAAAAGAAATGAAATTATTCGCAAGCAAGGATATTACGGTTCTCCTGTTTTTATAGGAGATGATGTTTGGTTAGGAGGACATGTAACGATAACACAAGGTGTGAAGATAGGTGATGGTGCTGTAATAGGAGCGAATGCAGTAGTTACCCGTGATATTCCACCTTATGCTATTGCCGTTGGAAGTCCAGCCAAAGTTCTCAAATATCGTGAGTAATTTCAGGATAACTTATTTATGAATTGCGTTATCCTGAATGATGTACATGATGCTGAATATCTCGTCTTGAATCGGACTAGGTTTGAAGACTGTATTCTTGTTTCAACGCATGAATCAGTTAATGATTATCTTTCATCTCATGGCATACCATGTGAATCCCTCTCGTCTTATATTACCGAGCAGGATGTGCTCAATAATTATAAAGATGCAGATAAAGTTAGTTTCTTGCTTGCTGAACTTGACGCTGAGTTTGGTGAAGCATTAAATCAACTGGTTAATGAAAAAGTTGAATTGAGTTTTTTTCATGCTTTCTATCGGTATCTCGGTCGGTATGAGTACATGAATATTCTGAAAGTTCAGGCTGCTGTTTCACAATTGGTAAGAAAGCGCCTTCCTTCCTGTATTTATCTCTTTCAGTCTCCTGTGAATAAAGGCGGTCCATCTTTTTTTACAACATCATTAAATGTTTACAAGTTGCTTAGTGACTACCTTGTAGTTGACTTGAAGATAATTCCAACCACACTGTTACAAAAAGAAAAAAGGCAAAAAAATCATTCTTCAATGAATTTGCAATCTTTGGTCAATAATTTATTGACCTTGAACCCCAGTCGAATGTTAAGGAAGTTTTTTTTAAAATCCTCTACAACAATGCCAATTGCAGTTCAAATGAATCTTTCCTCCGATTGGATTATCCTGGTTAATGGTATCTCATCTGCGAACCTATTGCCCGCCTTGAGTCCAGTCTCCCTCTTGACTGGGAAAGTTTTAACAGGTAATTTTTTAAGTGACTTTCAGGTGCGTTTTTCCCCTGTAAAAACTTCAATTCAAAATAAAATGATTGAATTGAAGGGGAAATTTAAACCTGTAGACTTTGATATAAATAAAATTACCCAAATTATTTTCCTTGAAGACTTTCTTGCGAATGCTGAAAGTATTTTAGGTTCTGTGATGCAATTGAATCAACTTGCTCAAACCCGAAAAATTAAAGGAGGTGTTTGGGTATCTCCCCCTATTGGCGCGTTGCAGGCTTTGATAGTTGAATACTTATTAAAGTCTGGTTATGTTGTGATAGGTCGCCAACATGGTGGAAACTATGGTATTGAAGTCAGTCATCCCAAACACTTTGACTCAGATTATGAATGGTGTACACATTACCTAAGCTATGGGTTTACAAAAGAGGACTTGAAGGAAAGTTCACCAGAGTTAAAGCCTCGTTGTGAAATTTTGCCTGTTGGTGAAAAAAAACTTGCCATTAGAAAAAATGAAAAAAAATTAGGGAAAATTGATGTTTTATTCCCAATTTCGAATGCAACTCCATTTCATCAGGAAGGGGTGCGCCCACTCCCTCATGTATTGGCAAAGTACCAAATCGAATTAATCAAGTTCCTTGATCAGCTTACGGATTGGCATGTTGTAATCAAACCTTTTCCTGGATATTCACAAGAGAACAGTGCTTTTGTCGAGTTCCTTAACTCATTAAAGCATGTTGAAATTCTTGAACATATGTCATTTTCACAAGTCATGAATAACTATAAAGTGGATACGGTTTTGATTGAATACCCATCTTCTCCACTTTATGAATGTTTGCGAGATGATGTGGAAATTTTGTCATTAAAAAACCCGCTTTTGCCACTTAATTCAACAGCAACAAGACTTTTGAATGAACGTGTCCATTTTTACGATGATATTCCTGCTATCCAAAATGGTATTTTAGATTCACTACACAAAAAACTTCCCCATTTGCGCGATTCCGCTTTTGTAGATCGATACCTGCATAGTTCAGATAGTATAAATATTAATAAGCTTATTAATAAAATATTTGAAATGCCCGGAGTAAAATGAGTAATTCACAAGCACTTGTAACAGTAAAAACGGAAAGTATTAAACACCGTTATGCTATTACACTTTTTACACAATTTGTACAACTAGCTGCATCCATTGCTACTGCAGGTGTTGTGCCTCGTGCGCTTGGACCAGCAGCTTTTGGAAATTACAATTTTTTGTTAACCACAGCCGCTACGATTAGATCCTTTTTAGATCCTAGTACTAGTCAGGCGTTCTTTACATTCTCATCACAGGAAAAACGTAGCGGTTCCTTAACCAAACTATATGTGATAATTTTGATGGTGCAACTCATCATCATCTTTTCTCTTGTTGGAGCACTGGCATGGTTTGGTGATACTCATTTGATTTGGCCTGGGCAGTCTGTAGACCAAATTATTTGGGTTACTATTTTCGAATGGTCTCTTTTTGTCACAGCTTCATTACGACAATTGGGAGATAGTAAAGGTCTTACGGTTCGTAGTCAAATTATTATTTTAGCTACAGCAATCTTCAATGTGGTTGGCCTACTCGGTTTAAATTCAATCAATTCTTTGAATTTTTACACCTATCTTTGGTTGAATTTATTTACTTCAGTGCTTATTGGTGCCGGGCTTGTATATTGGCTGTTAATAATCAACAAAGACTTATTGTGGACAGGGTCCCTTCGGGGGCAGGTACGTGGTTGGATCTCGCGTTGGTGGCGTTTTGCCGCACCGTTGGTTTTATTGGAATATTACACTCCTCTTGTGGCTTATGTAAGTACTTACCTTTTGCAACGCTGGTATGGTTCCGTAGAACAAGGACATTTCGCTTTAGCATCAAAATGGTCTGCCATGGTATTGGTTTTTACAAGTTCGGCCTTAATGATATTTTGGCGCGAGATTGCAAATGCTATGGCGAATGGGGAACGTGAGCGAGCTGCCAATACCTATTTACGATTTACTCGCCTTTTATTCTTTTTGGCCTTGGTGTTGTGTACATGGCTATCATTTAGCAGCCGTTTACTTGTTAATATTCTAGTTGGTGATCAATATACATTAGCTATTCCAATTCTTGCAATTATGGCATATTACCCTTTGCAACAAACTTATGGGCAAATTAATACTGCTGCATTGAAAGGCGCTGAGAAAACTGCTCTTGTAAGGAACTTAGCGATTTTCTTTTCGGTTCCCGACTTGCTTTTAAGTTATTTCCTGCTTGCTTCACGGGATGCTCCAATTCCAGGTTTAAACCTTGGCGCAATAGGTGTTGCTATTCGAATGGTTATTTATGGCTTAATTAGTGTGCAATCTTATGAGTGGATGAGTCATCGCACCTTTGGCCTGAGTTATTTGAATACATTTTTGAAGAAACTTGAGACCACTGTCATTGTAATAGGCTGTGGCATAATAACTATTTGGGGTGGTACCACTTTGTTGGTTGGAAGAAATCTTTTAATGATTATTGTTCTTGGTATTTGTTCTGTAGCATATTTTTCCCTTATAGGTATTTCCTTATTACTTAAGCCGGAAATAGCTGGTTTGACGAAAATCGAATTGTTGGAAAACATTAACAACGTACGTATTAGTGTATCCCGTTTTTTTGTAGCGAAACGAGTTGAGCCGTAATGGGTATCCGTAGTGAAGTATTTGCGTTTTTTGATTTTTTTGCTGCTTCATTCCCAGGGCAAAGTGGTATTTTTCTTCGTCGGTGGTATCTTGCTCGTCGTGTTAAAAGCCTTGGAGTGGTTGTCTACTGTTGCCTCCCAATTAACGAGAATAGCTCGAAATTTGTCGATTAATAAGGTGAAAACGATAGCTGTAAATTTGATTAATAAATTATATTCTTGATAGAATTCTTGTGATTTATAAAAAGGATGGTGCATGATGAATTTTGGCGTAAAAATAAAAAACCTAATGACAATGATATCTTTGATTCCTGTTCCATTATGGACTGCATTTCGGATTTTTCCAAGTTATGTTGTTTCAGTTGGGCGGCAAAAGATTACAGGAAAACAAATTCAATATTTTCTTGATTCTGCTTATAGCTCTATTGCGGCCACTCCAGTTGCCAGTTATGTAGATTGGGTGAGTCGTAATGCTGATTCGAAATTGTTTGAAAATTACCCAACCGAATCGAAATATAAAGTTATAAAAGAATATTCCAGCAAAGTAGACCGAATGCATTTGGCGATTTCCTTCTTAAAAGCGACACAACATGTTGATGGTGATATTGCTGAGTTCGGCGTTTATAAAGGGCATACTGCGATTTTGATAAATCAAGTACGCGAAAAATGGCAAAGTGAAAAGAAAATTTACCTCTTCGATTCCTTTGAAGGTTTACCCAATGAAATCGGTGCTGACGATGATTTTTACGCCGGACAATTCTCTGATACTTCTGCAGAGCGAGTAAAACAGGTTGTTGGCGGTGGGGATCAGGTGCAGGTCGTTAAAGGCTTTTTTAGCCAGACTTTGCATACTCTTCCTGAACTTCGTTTTTCATTTACTCATATTGATTGCGATTTGGAAGCTGCTGCTCTGGAATGTTTGGAATATGTGTATCCTCGTTTATCGTATGGCGGGGTTATAGTTTTTGATGACTACGGCTTTCGCGCATGTGTTGGTTTACGTAGAATTGTAGATGATTTCTTTGCAAACAAAGGGGAGACTGTTATTACTCTGCCTACATCTCAGGCTGTTTATATTAAGTTAAGAAAAACATAAAGCATATCGGAGTAAATTAAATATGAATGTCCGTTTCGCTCTCATTGGGTGTGGCCGTATTGCAAAAAATCACTTGGGGCCTATTGATGAAATACCAGGCATGAAACTGGTTGCGGTTTGTGATTTGGTTTCTGAACGTGCCGAGGGATATGCTCAAAAATACAGCGTGCCCGCTTACACTAACTATCACGACATGCTGACTAAAGAGCAAGTCGATGTTGTTTGTATTCTCACTCCCAGCGGCATGCATCCGCAACATGCCATCGACATAATAAAAAGATATCGCAAGCACGTAGTTGTTGAAAAACCAATGGCGCTTGCCTGGGATGATCTTGCTCGTATGAAATCTGCAGCTGAAGAAAACGGTGTTAAGATATTCCCAGTCTATCAAAACCGATATAACAAAGCCGTGCAAAAAGTGCGCGGTGACTTACTGTCTGGTGCGCTTGGTAAACCGGTACTTGGTACTGTTCGGTTGCGCTGGTGTCGTCCTCAAAAATATTATGACCGTGATCCATGGCGCGGTACTTGGGCTATGGATGGTGGTGCGTTAACCAACCAAGGGATTCACTATATTGACTTGCTACAATACATGGTTGGTGATATTGAATCCGTCACTGCCCGTGCTGCTACCCAACTTGTCAATGTGGAAGTAGAAGATACATTTGTCGCAACCCTGAAATTTAAAAACGGAGCTCTGGGTGTCATTGAAGTGACCACTGCCGCGCGTCCCGATGATTTTGAAGCCTCAATCTCTGTTCTTGCAGAAAAAGGAACAGCCATTCTGACCGGCATCGCATCCAATCAACTGAGCACCTACACCCTTGATCCTGAAAATGCATCAGATTATTCAGAAGATTTCCCGGATGCATATGGATTTGGTCACTGGGCATTCTTCCGTGATGTGCTTGCTGAGTTGAATGAAGGAAAATCGCATCCTGTCTCCTTTGAAGAGGGGACGCGCGCGATACGCCTGCTGAACGCCTTATACCGTTCCGCTGAAGATAACCGTGAAGTCTTCTTAAGCGAAGGAGTTACTTCTCTGAATTTAGGAAAGCCGGATGACAAGCTTGCGGCTTTATATACAACGGAGGCAAGATGAGAGTTCTTGTTACAGGTGGAGCCGGCTTTATTGGCTCAGCACTTGCTCGTCGTCTAATTTCTGATGGGCATTCTGTATCAGTCGTAGATAATTTATCTACGGGCAAGCGTGCCAATGTCCCGTCTGAAGCGGAATTTATCGAATACGATCTTGCACGTGCCGATTGCCTTGATCATCTTCCATCTGGAAATTTTGATGCAGTTTGTCATTTGGCGGCACAAACATCAGGGCCGGCTTCTATTGAAATGCCTTACTATGATTTGCAAGCCAATGCCGCTTCCACTTTACTTCTCTCACGCTGGTGTTTGAAGAACTCAGTGCCACGATTTTTATATGCCAGTTCTATGGTGTTGTATGGAAACAAACTATCCTCACCCGTAAATGAAGATGCAATTCCTGAACCAATCTCATATTACGGCGTTTCCAAACTTTCTTCAGAACATTTGTTACGTCTCGCAGCTTTGGAAGGTTTGAATGTCACTTCTTTTCGTATGTTTAGCGTATATGGTCCCGGACAAAATTTGGAGAACATGAAACAAGGAATGGCAAGTATTTTTCTTGCCTATCTCTTGCGTGGCGAAGAAGTGCCGGTAACTGGTTCATTGGAACGCTTCCGTGATTTTATTTATATTGACGATGTGGTGGACGCTTGGATGCGAGCTTTGAAGCTTCAGAAAACTCCATCTGCTGTTTATAACTTGGGGGGTGGAAAGCCTACAACCGTGCGTGAACTGTTGTCTGCTTTAATTGCAGCAATGGGTCTCCCCATAGATTATCCTATTAAGGAATTAGCTGGTTCTGTATTTGACCAGTTCGGTTTGTATTCAGATACTACTCGTCTACAAAATGATCTTGACTGGAACCCTAAAATCGAACTTGAAGAAGGCCTTCGTCGCATGGTTGACTGGGCAAAAGGAGAAATGTTATGAGCCAGCCTGTTTGCAGAATATGTGGTTCTGTTGATTCAAAGTTGATTGGGTCTCATGTATCAGACGCCCCCGAATCTTCTGAGTACCAATGCCAACAATGTGGGATCGTATATCTATACCCAATTATGTCTGAAAAAGAGGAGGCTGATTTCTACCGTGCTGAATTTGAAAAATATATGGCAGGTCGATCTGGCGCCGGCTGGAAAAGCCCTCAGGCACATTTCCGCTCATACCAACCAGAAGGGGAGCGCCGTCTTCCGCTTGTGCGACCTTTCTTAAAACAGAACGATGATGTTCTAGAGATTGGTAGTTCCACAGCATACTTTCTAGATGATTTGCGAGGATATGTAGGTTCTGTCACTGGTGTAGAGCCAAGTGAGGCATACCGCGAGTATGCGAATGGCCTTGGCTTGCAAACTTATGAATCGCTTGGTGAACTAACAGGCCGCAGTTTTGATGTTATCTTTCTGTATTACGTATTGGAGCATTTGCGTGACCCCATTGGGTATATGTCTTCTCTGGCAAGTTGGTTGAAACCTGGCGGACGCATACTTTTAGAAGTGCCCAATGTAGATGATGTATTGCTTGGCCCTTACACTATTCCTGCTTTTGCGCCTTTTTATTGGCAAAAGGCACACTATTATAATTTTTCACATCGAACATTATCAGATGTCTTGACTCGTGCGGGATACACTGTGCAGGTTCTTCCAGCGCAGCGTTACGACCTTTCGAATCACATGGTTTGGATGATGGATGGAAAACCCGGTGGCGCAGGACGCTTTAAGGAATTATTTACTCCAGAATTAGAAACCGCTTATGCTGAGGCACTTAAACGAAATTGGAAGTGTGACACCTTATTTGCCGTAATGGAGGTTAAACCATGATTGTAGCTTTGTTATTAGGACGTGAAGGAAGTGTTGGATTCCCTGGTAAGAATCTATTTCCAGTTTTGGGTCGCCCATTGATGTCCTATCCGCTATTGGCAGCACTTAATGCGCCATCTGTAGATCGTGTATATGTTTCTACAGATTCACCGCGCATTAAAGATATTGCCACCCAGTATGGAGCGCACATAATTGATCGCCCACCCCATCTTGCCACCAAACAAGCGTTGGGTGAAGATGCGTATGTACATGGATATCAGGTAATTCGTGATGAGCTTGCAAAGCAAGGCGAGACAGTCGAATTGATGATTCTGCTTTTTGCGAATGCCGCTACCATTAATGCAGATTTACTTGAGAAGGGAATCGCAGCGCTTCGCACTGATCCGAATGCTGATTCTGCTGTAACAGTTTCCATCTACAATATGTGGAGTCCATTACGGGCACGAAAGTTGGGCGAGGATGGGTACCTGCATCCCTTTGTACCTTTTGAAGTGTTTGGCGATCCTGCTACTCTTAATTGTGACCGTGATTCTCAAGGCGATGTTTATTTTGCAGATATGAGTACATCCATTGTTCGTCCGCATTGTCTTGAAAATTTACATGCTGGCCTTCTGCCTCAAAAATGGATGGGACAAAATATTCTTCCTGTTCATCAGTGGGGTGGGCTGGATGTGGATTATGAATGGCAAATTCCACAAGTGGAATTTTGGCTTGGAAAACATGGTTTTTCGGAAACAACCACCCCTTATGATAAGTGATTCGTCAAGTTTCGATTTACATGAGAAACGAATTGTAATTACTGGTGCAAGTTCGGGCATTGGTGCTGCCATTGCACGTCTATTAGCTGAACATGGTGCAGTGATTGGAATTCATTATCATAGACATGTGAACGAAGCTCAACTGCTTATCGATCAAATACGATCAACAGGCGGTAAAGCAGAAGGATTTCAGGTGGATCTGACCGACTTTGAAGAACGTAAACGATTAATCCCATTCATGCTTGATAAGCTTGGTGGTTTAGATGGTTTCGTGAATAATGCCGGTGCGCCACAAGGTCAGCATTCATTTCCCGAAATTACTCAAAGCGAATGGGATCAAACACTTGCATTGAATGTTGAAGCCCCATTTTTTCTGGCTCAGCAAGCCTTTGCACACATGAAGTCAAATGATGGAGGACGCATTATTAATATCAGTTCAATCGGAGTCAAGTACGGTGGGTCTGCCCGAACGCTTCATTACGCCATGGCCAAATCTGCCTTGGAGACATTAACGATTGGTATGGCAAAATTAGGCGCCCCATTTAATGTTTTGGTTAATACAGTTCGGGTTGGAGTGATTGACACCCCATTTTGGAAGAATAAAACGGAAGAAGAATTTAAAAATCGAATAAAACTAATTCCTCTTGGACGTTCTGGTAAATCGCAGGACGTCGCAGAAATGATTCATTTCTTACTAACTCCGCAATCATCCTTTATTACAGGTCAGATATTTACTGTAAGTGGTGGAGAGTAGGCCTAAATGCCAGTGAATTATTATAAGATTCAATTAACTATTTTAGGTGTTTGACATGATTAGTGCTTTAATTTGTGGTCGTGCACAAAGCCAGCCTTTCCCTGGCCGAAATACTTTTCCCTTATTGGGAAGGCCTCTTATGGTTTACTCACTTCTTGCGGCTCAGAACTCCAGTGAAGTGGATCATGTTTTTTTAAGCACCGATGATTCCGGAATGGCACGTGTTGCCCGTCATCAAAATGTAAGTGTTATCGAGCGTCCTGAAGCACTTTCCGTAAGCACAACTTCATTAGAAGAAGTGATTGAACATGCTTATCGGCAAATAGTATTGCAATTAAACAACGAGTTAGAAGCACTTGTTGTGTTAATTGCCAATGCCCCTACGATTACAGATGGGTTGATAAATCAGGGTGTGCAAATACTACGTGAGCGTCCAGAATTGGATGCTGTGCTATCAGTTTCATTGCATAATGAATATCACCCCCAGTATTCTTTACGACTTACCTCTGATGGGCTCTTAGAGCCTGGTATAGAAGGTACTTCCCAATTGATGAAGGATGCATATTTCCCTGATTCCTTGTTATTTGTTTTACGCCCACAAAGCTTTTTTGGTGTTTCTCACGTTTCTGCCCGCCCGAATTTCATTGTAAATTTCGGTTCACAAAAGGTCGCTGCGCTTGTTCATGAAGGATATGGCGATGTAGATTATCCTTGGCAAATTCCATTAGTAGAAGAATGGTTGCGTCGTCGAGGATTTAGTGAGTTTGAAACACCCTATTCGGTGCGAGAAAATAAACCTCAAATCACTATTACACAACCCCCAGCTATTGTTAAACCTTCCCAAGATGTAAAACGGCGTGTTCTTATAACCACAGTCCCTTTTGGTGAACCAGATAGAACTCCATTGGATTTGCTTGAAGCGGATGGTATTGAATATGTTATAAACCCGATTGGTAGAAGACTAAAAGAAGAGGAATTGATTGAACTTATTCCTAGTTTTGGAATATTAATTGCTGGCACTGAACCTATTACAGAAAGAGTCATCGCTTCTGCTCCACACCTTGGCTTGATTGCCCGTGTTGGAATTGGGCTTGATAATGTACATTTACCTACCGCCCGAAACCGTGGAGTGCAAGTCACCTACACCCCTGATGCCCCATCAACTGCTGTAGCAGAATTAGCTGTTGGGCAAATGCTCTCACTTTTGCGTGGCCTCGCGCTTACAGATCGCAATATGCGTAATGGAATTTGGCATCGTACAATGGGGCGTAGACTTTCACAAGTGACGGTGGGGTTAATTGGTGTTGGCAGGGTAGGCAAACTCGTAGCTCGTCATTTATCTGGTGGCTTTCCCGGTGTGCGCATCCTTGCGAATGATCTTTCACCTGATGATGAATTTGCAGAGGCGCATAATATTCGGTGGGCTGAAAAGGAAGAGATATACCATGAAGCAGATATTATCTCGCTTCATCTTCCATTAACACCATTAACGCGTAAGTTGATTACCATTAAAGAGATCAGTACGATGAAAAAAGATGTAATCTTAATTAATACATCTCGCGGTAATATGATTAATGAACAGGATCTAGCTTATGCATTGAGGGCCGGAATAATCAAAGGTGCAGCTATCGATGTGTTTGAACGTGAACCTTATACAGGTGAACTTAGTACACTGGAAAACTGTCTTCTTACATCTCATATGGGTAGCATGTCTCAAGATTGCCGCGCACGCATGGAAATTGAGGCAACCCAAGAAGCTGTCCGCTTTTTACGCAAAGAAACGCTACTAGGGGTGGTTCCAGAGAGTGAATATCAAATGGCAAATTTAGGTAATTAGAAAATATGAAAATAATTGTATTTGGCGGTTCAGGGTTTGTAGGTAGTCATTTAGCAGATGCACTTAGTAAGTCTGGTCATGAAGTGACGATTTTCGATCTCGCGCCCTCTATATATTTACAATCTAATCAACGATTTATACAGGGAGACATTCTTGATATAAATGCCGTTCAGAGTGCGGTAGATGGTCATGAGGTAATTTATAACTTTGCTGGGCTTGCTGATATTGATGATGCCCTTGCTCGCCCTATCGATACTGTTCGATTGAATATCTTAGGCTGTGTTAATTTGTTGGAAGTGGCTCGACAATTAAAAATAAAAAGATTTGTTTTCGCATCATCTATTTACGTCTATTCGGAAGCTGGTGGGTTTTACAGGGTAAGCAAACAAGCTTGTGAATCATATATTGAGGAATATCATCGCCGTTTTCACTTGAGTTATACAATTCTGCGTTATGGCACTTTATATGGTCGTCGTGCAGATTCACGAAATAGCGTATACCGCTATCTCAAGCAAGCACTTGAGGAAAGGAAAATTTCTATTCACGCAACTGGTAATGAAATGCGAGAATATATCCATGTAGAAGATGCTTCACGTGCAAGTGTGCAAATTTTAAGTGATGAATTTGAGAACCAAAATGTAATTCTTACAGGTAATCACCCCATGCGCTTTCGTGATTTGATGCAGATGATTCGAGAGATGGTGGGGCAAGATGTGGAAATTAATTTGCAACCGCCATCCGCTTCAGATCCCAATGGGCATTACAACCTTACCCCTTACACTTTCCATCCAAAAATTGGAAAGAAGTTGATTAGTCATTATTATTTGGATATGGGACAAGGTCTTCTTGACTGCTTAGATGAAATTTATCATTCCGGGCAAAAAGGTAGTGATACATGACCATTAAAGCTATTTTGTTTGATTTTGATGGTGTTATTGTAGATTCAGTTAATATCAAAACTGAAGCGTTTCGCGAACTTTTTTCACATGAGAAGGAACATCTGGTAGAAATCATTGATTTTCACCTTGCAAATGGCGGTATGTCTCGTTTTGTAAAATTTGAAATAATTTATCGCGATATTTTAAATAAACCATTGTCTAATGAAAAGCTGCAGGAATTGGGAGAGAGCTTTTCACGTCTTGTCTCACAAAAAGTTGCTGAATGTCAATACATGCCAGGGGCTTTGGAATTTATCCAAAAATACTCTGAAAAGCTTCCTTTATTTATTGCCTCCGGAACTCCCCAAAATGAGTTATTGGAAATTATGGCACACCGTAAATTAACCTCATATTTTCGAGAAATCCACGGAACCCCACGTGGGAAATCAGAAATTATTCATGATATTCTATCTCGCTACAACTTTGATGCTGATAAGTTGCCTTTCATAGGTGATGCAATTAACGATTACAAAGCGGCTAAAGAGACAAATTTAGTTTTTTATGGCTTTGTTTTGGAAGGAAATGACCCTTTTCCACCTGACGTGAAAATTATCCATAGTTTTCATGAACTAGAATATGTATTGTTTAACAAATGATAAAAAAAAATAACAAAGAGTTAATTGTTGAAATTCTAGATCAAGCACAGGAGTGGGGACGAGATGAATATATCCAATTTGCCAAGCAAGAAGGACGAGACGTCCATATAGTATCCTTGGCAGATTCCACACCTCCTAAAAACAAGATTGAGGGCATGTGGTTAGATTTAAGAGATATATGTGATATTGTCAGCGAAAAAATTCGAAATTTGTATCCAGCTTTTTTGCACGAGACGGTAAAGAATACAGGTTTGTTAGATATTGTTGTTTTAAATGGAAAAGTTAGCCTGTATTGGCTAATGCCGATCTCTGAGATGAGCGTTTTACGTAACCCGTTGATAGATAAAATATATGCTTTATTGGTTTTGGTTGAGATTTTAAAAAATTCTAATTATGATAGTGTCTACTTGGTTGTAGACGATGTGTTAATCAAAGAAAATATTCGCCAAATATGTAACCAATTTGCTGTTCCAAGTTTGAAAATTAAAGTATTAAAGCAAGCCAAGAAGTCATACTATCAAGGGAAAATCCAATTGATTTATTCGTGGGCCAAGGATTTGTGTTTAACAATTGGGCATTGGGCTGTTGTTAACTTATTGAGTATTGGCTTACATATAAAAGAAGGAAGTTTCCAAACTGTTGGTTTGACAATCTTTCCGACTTTATGGGCACAAAACAATCAAGGTGTTTTGAAAAACCAAGTGTTCGGGGATTTTCCTGAAGAATTGGAAAAACATGGCCGTGCAATGATGTACATTGCGATTCCTGTAATAAACCCCAGGAAAATTTTAATGAATTTGAAGCATTGGCGAGAAGTTGCTTGTAGTAATAATATCTTTTTTTCTCATTCGTTAGTCTCTATCAAAAACTTGTTGTTAATTTATTTCCGATATGGTTGGAATAGACGACTATCAAAGTGGTTTCAAAACCTTAAAAATACAAATTTAAACATAGATGGTGTTGATGTAAATAAATTGGTTGTGCGTGAATTTCTTCAGGAGATATGGAGTCTGAGTGTCCCGCAGACTTTGATTGTGGCATATGCAAGTATGTTTGCGCTAAACAAAAATCCGAATATCTCGTTAGCCGTTTGTGCTTTTGAATTTCAACCCATTGAAAAAGCATTTGTTGCAGGTATTAAGAGCGTGAAGCCGGAAATAACGACAGTCGGATTACAAACTTCACTGATGGGTAAAAGCCATCTGGGGTATTGTTTTCTTCCTGATCAAATCAGTAATAAAAATGAAATAAATTCTCCATATGCGCCCTTGCCTGACTATATTGCAGCGTATGGGAACACCACATATGGAATGTTAACTAAGGTAATAGGAAAAGAAAGGGTTGTACTAACCGGACCGATTCGATATCCATACTTAAAATTAGCCACCCAAAGCGAACGTGATTTTGCAGAAAAGGATTGGAGAAATCGTCTCAACCTCAAAGAGGATGCAGTTCTCGCTTTATTAGCATTACCTAGTATTAGAGAAGAGGCTCTTACAATTATAGAATGGGCATTATCACTTACCAAAAAATATCCACAGTTATATTTTTTGGTGCGTTTTCATTATTGGGCAGTGTTAACCGAGGAGTTGGAAGAAACTTCTTTGAAATATTTCTTTGATCGATATCAAATTGCAAGCGGTGATTTGCATGAATTGCTACTAGCTTCACGCTTTATTATCACGGGAACATCTTCAGTTGGCGTAGAAGCGATGGTTTCAGGTTGTATGCCGATTTCTTATAAACCTACTCGTCGGTATGATTTTGGACGTATCCAGGATGTTGAAGAAGGTGCTTTTTTTTATACGTCAGAAAACGAACTTGAGTTTGCAATGGATGAATGCGTGTTACAAAGCAAGGGCTTTATGGAACGGAAAATGCAGTGGAAGAATTTAATTCAAAGGTTATGTAATCCGTTGGATGGGGATGCTAGCTCTTCGTTTTATAGTTGGCTTGTAAAACGAGATGTATTTATTCCCATCGAAAAGAAATAATTTGTATGAAGATACTACTAGTTGGACCACAGTGGATTGGTGGCTGGGTTGAAGGTGTAGAACGTGCTGTCTATGAACTTGGTCATAGATTTCAAACATTTTATTATGATACTCCTGTTGCTCCGAATATTGTACGTAATAAAATTACGGTTTCGTCGTATCTCCCCTCTGTTTTTAATCCCTTGACTATTCCTGTTGCTGAAAGCGTGGGAAGTTTTTGGGAAAAACAGATGAATCAAAAGTTGATAAATAGAGCCCGTACCTTCAAGCCAGATTTGATTTTGATTCTGAAAGGAGAAACACTTCAAGCGGAAACACTTGTTGCGATTCAGGC
>JAXLVT010000018.1:0-78564 GCA_046328925.1 Anaerolineales bacterium | reverse complement strand
TGAGACAATTTCCATTTTGTCCACGCAGCGTTGAATATTGACCAATCCCATGCCAGCTCCGAACCCCATACTGCGTGCAAGTGGTGAAGCGGTAGACCAGCCAGGTTGCATGGCCAGTTGTGTATCCGCAATGCCGGGACCATCATCTGTGGTTTGCATCAGGATGCGATGCGGCTCAATTTGCACACGCAGAACACCGCCATTGGTGCTGTGAATAATCAAGTTGATTTCTGCTTCGTAAACCGCAATTCCACATTGTCGGGCGAGTTGTGGGGTAGCACCCAAACGTAATAAGGCTTTTTTGATATTACTGGATGCTTTGCCACCATTAAGATAATCCCCTGGCTTGATGAGATAACGCATGATTAAGCTGGTTCGATCTGAGGTGATATCTTCAAACAGGTGACTAGCTCGATAGCGACGGACCTCTTCTTCTTGATAATCTTTACGAATGGCAACTAAAACCCCACGGGTGATATCCCCTTTGGTAATCATGCCCGCGAGATTCTCGTTTTCATCCAATACAGGTAGGCGACCAATGCTGGTGCGCATGAATATTTCAATGGCTTTGATCACAGGTTCATAAGTCTTAATGGTACGAACTTGTGTGGTCATGTACTTTCGAATCTCAGAAGATAAGTCGCTAGCGACCAATGCTTTCATCAAATCTTCTTGGCTGATGATTCCTGCCAGTTTTTCGTTTTCTACAACGGGTGCGCCAGAGATGCGGTTCTTTCTTAGTAAATCAAACACATCGCGCATGGTCTGGTTTGGTTTCAAGCTTTTGATTTCACGCGTCATTACATCTGAAATTTTTAGATCGTATGATAATTCCTCCACACGCGTGATGTCGTGTGCGTCTTGGTCGGTGATGGTGCGGCCTTTACGGCCTTGACTTTCTTGCAGTGTGTTACTCATGAGATCCATTCATATTCGATTCGAAACTTCGCAAACCAGCACGGTATAGTTTTCCACATAAATCCAACATGCCTTTTTCACTGGAGATTAATGGGATCTTTTCCTGGGTCGCCATTTCGATCATATCTTGAGTGGGTTGCTTTCCGCGTAAAAAAATGATGGCGCTTACATCTGCCATTTGAGCTGTCCGTATGACTTGCGGATTACATAGCCCTGTTAGTAAAACGGCATTCGGTTTTACCGATGCCAATACGTCACTCATTAGGTCTGCGCCACAGCCCCCTAAAATTTCAAGGTCTGTTGATACGCTTGGATTCAAGACCTTGCCTTGTGCATGTTCGATAATTTCATTTAAGTTCATAAGCCTAACCTGCTTCAAGTTTGATTATCTCCCATATCGCGTTAGAGGGGATAGTTGTTTTATCATTTCTTTATGGGTGACATTTATCCTGAATTGTGCAAAAAATCACAAATTGAAGATAAAAAACATCGCCTCGTTTGAGGCGTGTTCTTTATCCTATTTTCTGGTTGTACTTTTTCTGAAGGGTCTTTCGGTCTTTTTGGGAAAAGATTTTTTCCCGCTTTCGTGTTCTTTTGGCCAAGGTTTGCGATCTTTTGGATTGCTCTTCTTTGTGGAAGGGCGTCCAGTTTTCCTTGGAGTGGGTGTTATTTTTTCATTTCCCTTAAGTTCGGCAATTTCATTTTCCGTGAGGAAGCGCCATTGACGTGGTTTAAGACTTCCCAAATGAAGAGTCCCAATCCGCATGCGGATAATTTTTACAACGGGAAGCCCCAGTAATTTTCCGATTTCGCGAATTTGGCGTTTTCGACCTTCTCCCATGGTGACTCGAATCCATGCACCTTTACCAGATGTAGAGATGAATTTAACATCGGCGGGTTGAGTCTTATATCCTTCTTCCAAAACCACACCGCGTCTCCAGGTGGAGAGTTGTTCTTCGTCTGGTTTGCGAGCTACTAGCACACGATATTCTTTTTCATGGCCGTAGCGTGGATGTGTAAGCTTGTTGGTGAGATCCCCATCATTGGTCATGAGAATCAATCCCTCTGAGTCAAAGTCCAACCGACCGACTGGATAGAGATGACCTTCGACAGGAATGAGGTCTCTAACGGTTTGCCGTTCCTGATCTTCAGATGCAGAGATGACATTGCGTGGCTTATATAGTGCAATATAGGTTAATGATTCAACTTTGGGCAGAGCTTTGCCATCCATAGTGACCGTATCTGTCATTAAGTTGGCTTTTTGACCAAGCTCCGCCACTTTTCCATTGACCCGTACACGGCCAGCGATAATAAATTCTTCACAGGCGCGGCGTGATCCGTATCCTGCTTGGGCAAGTAGTTTTTGTAAGCGTTCTTCCATAGGAGCGGTATTATAACGGATTTAGTTCACAGGATTCTTTACATGTTGCCAAAAGACTTTTACTGATGGCCAACGATGCGATGTGGCACATAGGGCTCTTCTATGTAACGAATATCTTCCTCACTGAGTTTAACGGACAGGGCATGCATCGCATCTTCCAAATGTGAAATCTTTGTTGCTCCAATAATAGGGGAGATGACTGGTTTCTTTTGTAATAACCAGGCAAGTGCAATGTGAGCGCGCTCTGCCTCATGCTTTTTTGCAATTTCCGCAACTCGTTGGATTACTTGTTGATCTGTTTCTGCCGTGGCATCATATTTGCTTTTCTGAATTTGATCGGTCTCTGAGCGGATTGTACTTTCTGAAGAAGCATCACGAGTCAATCTACCCGAAGCGAGCGGACTGTAGGGCGTTACACCTATTTTTTCTTCGCGACAGAGCGGCAACATTTCCCGTTCTTCTTCCCGATAAATGAGGTTTAAATGATTTTGCATAGAGACGAAGCGCGTCCAACCGTGTTGATCCGCGACATGTAGAGCTTTTTGAAATTGCCAGGCGAACATGGCAGATGCACCAATATAACGTGCTTTACCAGCTTTCACCACATCATGTAATACTTCCATTGTCTCTTCGATTGGAGTCTCATAATCCCAACGGTGGATGATATACAGATCAACGTAGTCTGTTCCCAATCGCTTTAGGCTGTTGTCGATTTCACTAAGGATGGCTTTTCGAGAGAGTCCAGAACCATTCGGGCCATCATGCATTTTTCCATGGACCTTGGTAGCAATGACAACTTCGTCGCGTTTTGCAAAATCTTTCAAGGCACGTCCAAGGAATTCTTCACTGGTTCCAAGAGAATACACGTTGGCTGTATCGAAGAAGTTGATGCCCATCTCAAGGGCTTTCTTAATGATGATGCGGCTGTTTTCCTCGTTGAGGACCCATTTATGAATCCAACGTTCTGCGTCTCCAAATCCCATACACCCTAAACAAATACGAGAAACTTGCATACCTGTCGATCCTAACCGTGTATATTCCATGTTTCACCTCAAAGGGAAGTGTATCACTTGGAGTTGTCTCCAAGTCAAGGGTCAAAATGAAAGTCTTCTAAAAGAAAAGCACCATGCTCAAGGCACGGTGCCGAAGAAACAAACTAGTTAGCCTTTCAACAACTCGTTGTGCTCGCTCTCCACTTCAGTTTGTAAGATTAAGGGGGGCAGTTCTGCGATGGAAGATAAGCCAAAGTGTTGCAAAAATTCTGGGGCGGTGGAATATAAAATTGGTCGCCCTGGGCCTTCGGCGCGGCCTGCTTCCTGAATCAAGCCTTTGCTGAGCAGACTCTTCATCATACCGTCACTGTTCACGCCACGGATTGAATCCACATGTGGACGGGTACATGGCTGTTGATACGCAATAATCGCCAAGGTTTCAAGCGCTGCGCGACTTAAATGGGTCACAGCCTCCAAACCAAGAAATTTCTCAACCAATGATGCAATCTCTGGCGCCGTGGTCATTTGCACTCGGCCTGCATGTCGTTGTAATCTCAAGCCGCGACTGACTAAGGATTCTTCAAGTTCTTTTAATCCCTTTTCAACCACGCTGGCACTGACGTCTAAGGCGGTGGCCATTTGTGCCACGGGCACAGGTTCGGCTGAAACGAACAGCATCGCTTCAATTTTGGCGGCCAGGGTCAATTCAGGCGCGGCTGGGGTTGTGGAATTGGTTTGTGATTCGCTCATGCTATAATTGCTCCGCTTAATATTTTATAACAAATTGATGTACTTAATCCCAAAAGAAGAGAACCATGAATATAAAAAGAAACTCATTTCCCGTTTTTGTTTCAGCTTTGCTGCTTGCTTCGCTGGCTTGTTCCATTTTTATCGGTGGCCCAGATTATCCAGCTCAAACCATCCCTGTCTCTCAGGATGAAGTCACGAAGATGCAGGAGGAAATCAAGCAAGCCTTTTTGTCTGGTGCTGAAACGGGCATCGTGACTTTGCAAATTACAGAAAGTGAACTCACATCCTATCTCGATGCCAAAATGCAGAGCCAGACCAATCCACCGTTTACCAATCCGCAGGTTTTATTGCGCAATGGTCAAATGCAGATGTATGGAAAATTCACCAAGGGCTATTTCAACGCCAATATGTTGATTACCATGAACGTTGGCATTGACCCAACCACAGGCCAGCCTTTGATCACAATCACTTCTGCTGATTTCGGTCCCGTCGATGCTCCTGAAGGACTCAACAATGCTATTAGTTCCGTAATTGGCGAGGCCTTTACTGGCTCATTTGGCCCCGTTGCAACTGGGTTTCGAATTGAAACCATCACCATTGCAGATGGCATAATGACTCTGACTGGCCGTATCAAATAGCGGCTGGATTATACCGCGACATGTATTCTCATCCATCTTTTCAATCTTCGCTTCGCACTCGCTTTGGCCTGCTCAATCTTCTATTGGCAGTGACTTTGCTGTTGGCGGCCTGTCGGTCTCCGCAGGTGGGCAGTGACATTCAGGTGACGATTGTGGCAGATGGAAAATCGCAAGCTGTGACCGTTACTTCGGGCAGCACGGTGGCGCAGGCTTTACAAACAGCGGGCTTGGCCGCTGGAAAATTAGACCGTTCTGAACCGCCTTTATATACGGTATTAAATGATGGCGACACCATCACTATCACTCGCGTGGAAGAAGTCTTTGAGACTCAACAAGTGGTGGTCCCGTTTGAACGCCAGATTGTAAGAAATGAAACCTTGCCTGAAGGCGAGACTCGCTTGGTACAACCTGGAGTCAATGGTTTGCAAGAAGTGACCTATCGCCGACTGATTGAAAATGGAGTAGAAGTCAGCAAGAACTCCGTCAAGACGGTTGTACTCAATGAAGCATTGCCTGAAATTGTGATGGTGGGAGCGCAGGCTTCCTTCACTCCTTTGAACATACCGGGCACACTGGTGTATTTGGCAGGTGGCAACGCATGGATTATGGAAGGCTCTACCGCCAATCGCAGATTACTCGTCAGCACAGGCGATTTGGATGGTAGGATTTTCTCACTCTCACCCAATGGGGAATACTTAATCTTTACCCGTAAATCTACCAAGCCTTTGGATCAGGAAATTAACACGCTGTGGGCAGTCCGCACCAAAAACGTGGACCCTAAACCTGTCTGGTTACAGGCGTATAATGTCGTACATTTTGCAGCTTGGATTCCAGGTACCAATTCAGTGGCTTATTCCACTGTGGAGCCAAGAGCCACGGCTCCGGGTTGGCAAGCCAACAACGATTTATATCGAGTCAGCATGACGGGCGGCAGCCCGCGTAGATTATTGGAAGCCAACAGTGGCGGCGTGTATGGTTGGTGGGGAACTTCCTTTGCTTATTCATCTGATGGGCGTTTGGCCTATGCACGCCCTGACCAGATTGGATTAGTCGATCAGGATGGTGGATATCTCAAACCACTTTTTGACATCACCCCGCTTAACACACATAGTGATTGGGCTTGGGTTCCACCCTTAACTTGGGGTTCCGATGGCAAGACTCTGTATTATGTCTCGCATGCGCCTGCACCTGCACCCATTACCGGCGAAGAGTCACCTTATTTTGACCTCGCAGCTTTATCGTTAAGTAATGATGCGAATGTCTCGATTGTGAATTCAGCTGGAATGTTTTCATATCCTGCGGCATCTCCTGCTCATTCAGATGGGCGCGAAAGAATTTATCAAGTAGCATATTTGCAGGCTATCTTTAGTGAACAAAGCGAAACCAGCCGTTATCGATTGATGGTGATGGATCGCGATGGTTCAGATGTGCGCTCCTTGTTCCCACCTGCTGATTCAGGTGGCATTGAACCACAGAATCCGGTCTGGTCTCCTGCACCCTTGGAAGGACAGACTGGTGATTTTATTGCGGTGATGGTTCAGGGAAATTTATGGCTGGTGGATAGTGGCAGTGCGGCTTCGTATCAAGTAACAGGCGATGGCCTGATTACGAAGGTTGATTGGAAATAAAAATAAACACGGAAACATAGTTTCCTAAAAAATAAGAGAGGTCTTATACAATGCGAATTTTAATTACTGGAGCGGCAGGGTTTCTCGGGTCCCATCTTTGTGACAAACTTCTTGGAGATGGTCATGAAGTAATCGGCATGGACAATTTTGTTACGGGCAACCCTGATAACATTGCTCATTTGGCGGGGAATGACCGCTTCGTGTTTTACAAACGCGATGTTTCAAACTACATCTTTGTGCCTGGGGAGATCGATGCGATTTTGCATTTCGCATCGCCTGCCAGCCCCAACCCACAATCAAAATCAGGTTATTTCAATTTGCCCATTCAAACCATGAAGGCGGGCGCTTTGGGTACCCATAATTGTTTGGGGATTGCCCGCACGCACAAATCCAGATTTCTGTTGGCTTCCACCAGTGAAATTTATGGGGATCCTGAAGTTCATCCACAAACCGAAGATTATGCAGGCAACGTAGACCCTGTGGGCACTCGTGCTGTCTATGATGAAGCCAAACGCTTCGCCGAATCGTTGACCATGGCGTATCACCGCTTTCATGGGGTCAACACCAGCATCGTGCGTATCTTCAATACCTACGGCCCACGCATGGACTTGGAGGATGGTCGCGCCTTGCCTAACTTATTAAAGCAAGCCTTGCTCGGTCAACCTTTAACTGTATATGGCGATGGCGGCCAGACTCGTTCCTTCTGCTTTGTCGATGATTTGATTAACGGCATTGTCAAATTGCTGTACTCCGAAGAACATATGCCCGTCAACATTGGCAACCCTGTGGAAATGACCATTTTGCAATTTGCAGAAGCCATCAACCGCATCACTGGCAACAAGGCTGGGATTACTTATGTGGATGCTCGCAGTTCTCGTGACCCGCAACGCCGCCAGCCTGATATCACCCGTGCCCGTGAGATTCTCAATTGGGAGCCAGCCGTCAACCTCGAAGAAGGCCTCAAGAAGACCATTCCATTCTTTCAAAGCAAGCTGGGAATAAAATGATTCTCACCAACTCGAAGGAACGAACCCGCTTCTTGAAATTTGCCATGGTTGGTTTAATCGGCGCCATCATTGACTTTGGCGTGATGAATTTGCTATCACATTTGTTTGATATGCCTCTCGTATATGCAGGCACCATTTCGTTTATCTGTGCGGTGATTAGTAATTTCATCTGGAATCGTTTCTGGACCTATCCTGAATCTCGCTCGCGCCCCTTGCTCAATCAAATGGGGATGTTCTTCCTTGTCAACGTGGCAGGGGTTGCGATTCGTGTTCCCACCCTGCATTATTTGGAACCGCCTTTGTTGCGCGTCTTTGAAGGCATCTTTCACACTTCTGCCGCCACTGCGGAATTGGTCGCAAAGAATGCAACATTAGCTGTGGCTGTGGGTGTGGTGATGTTGTGGAACTTCTTTGTCAACCGCTACTGGACTTATAACGATATTGATCATCATCGTGAGGTCAGTCATGAGCAGCAATCCAACTAGGATTATTCCCATCTACACTTCCAGAGGGGATGCCGAGGCCTTCCTCGTGTATCCCTATCTTTTTAATCGTCTCGGTGAATGGATTGGATTCGCCACCCCCAAGCGTGATGTGTATTCAGTGACAGGTCACTACGTTGGGACTCTGACCAACGACCCGCGCATCATTCGCAAACGTGCGACGGCTACGCTCAAACCCCGCGTGGAGCCGCCTCCACCACCCAAAAAAGTGTACCCCCCTGCGACCATTCCTCTCGCGCCCATGATGTCGGATTTGACTCCTTCCATGGTGGATGTCTTGCTTGATGAGCCCGAACGGTTGCATACCACCGACTCAGGCGAAGGCCGTCAGGATTTGGATTAAAAGAAATCGATGTGAACCATGTACGGCACGCGAAAGATGCGTGCCGTTTTTTTTATAGAGTGGGACGAATCGGCGTACCGCAGAATCCACATTCAATGGTGTTGGCCTCGGCCCATTTCACGTCACTCTGGTTCAGGGCCGCACCGCAATTGGGACAATTGCTGGGCAGGCGATTTAATTGCTCTGCACGTGAATCCACTGGCGTGGACTGTGGAAATTTTTCGCCGAATTCTTTGCTCAAGGCTTGTGCGGAGGATTGCATGCCGCGCTTGGTGAATTCGTTCATCAGGGTTTTGTACAAAGCAGAGGTTTGTTGTTCAAGTTGATATTGCAACAGCAGGGACAATGCCGCGCGGGCTTGCATCAACGCGGATTCATTCCGACTTCTTGCAAAGGCAATCGCTGCTTGTGAATGTAAATTGGCGGCACGCTTGGGTTGATTGGCAGACTTAAGCACTTCGGCCAGCTTAGCAAAGATGGGCGCTGCCTGCGCAGGCTTATTGTTTTCCAAATAAAAATTGGCTTCTTCCAACCTGCGTTGCTCGGAGGGCTGTAACGCGCTTTCTTTTGCTGTGGGGTCTGAGGGATCGTATGGCATGGGATTCTCTTGTTTATATTTCCAATTCTTTGCAAATCGCCTCGGCAATTTCTTGCGCAGAGGGGTTGACATCGATGGCCCACACGTTGGTGGGTTCTTCAAAAATGGAATATTGATAAGCGAGTCTTTCCACATGCGGCACGAGGGGCTTGCGATTCTTTTGCCGTTCTTCCAGTTGAGCGTAGGTGCCGCGCAAGTACACAAAATAAACTTCATCATTAATATGAAGGCTTTGCCGATAGGTTTCTTTTAGTGCGGAACAAGCAAAGATGACGCTTTGTTTTTTTGCTAAGTATTTCCCGACCAACTCTTGAGCTTTCGCCAGCCAAGCGGACATGTCTTCCTCGTCAATGGGTTGACCATGCATAAACTTGGTGAAGTTTTTGGCTGTGTGGAAATTGTCGATTTCATAAAACATCCAACCTAATTTGTGAGCCAGCCAATTGCCAACGGTGGTCTTGCCTGACCCAGGGAGCCCGATGAGGATAATCGCCATGGGTGTATCGTATCCTTTGACCACCTGCGCGGACCACTCTTGATGCGCGCTCAATGATTCGGCAAACCTTGCCCAAACCAACAGGTCGCGCCAATCACTTTTGGCAAGGTCAATGGCAGTTTGCAGGTCGTGAAGATACCCGATGCTGATGCGCAATGCCGCAAAGCGGATTCGCTCCATTTGATATTCATCATACTCATTGCAAAAAGGAATGTTGTTTCCGCACTCTTCGACCAAGCGCCGTGTGGCTTCGGCTTGGTCAGCGGGCTCGAAAAGCGTTTCAACGATTTGTTGAGTGAGTGGACTGAGGCGAAGTGTCATTTTTACGCAACTATATCACTAGCAGGTTCTCTATGGGCTTGTCCGTCATTGTCTTAACCATGATTTTCTTGATTGACTTGATACCCATGATTGCTTGCGCTCTAATCATGGGGGGTGTGGCAATTTGTCCTCCTAGCCTCCTCCAATTTCGAGCCGTTGTTCTTTGCGGGTCGAAATTGGAGGAGGTGCCGAAGGCGGAGGGGGTAGATTTTTTCCTTCCGCTCCGTTGACGTTGGAATGTATAAATTCAATTGTATAGAATTACCCAGCCCAATCCTTAGCAATGACCTCGGCTTGTTCAATGACGGTTTGTGTAGCTTTCTCTTGTTTGTCGGGTGGGTAGCCGTATTTTCGTAAAATCCTTTTCACCATTACCCGCAACTTAGCGCGTACAGTTTCCCGTACCGTCCAGTCAATCGTTGTGTTTTTGCGGACGGTATCCACTAGCTCGCGGGCAATGGCTTTAAGGGCATCGTCGCCTAATTCTTGTACGGCGCTGTCGTTGACTTCGAGAGCGTCATAAAAGGCGATTTCATCCTCGGTGAGATTGAGTTTTTCGCCGCGTTTTTGCGCTTCGCGGATGTCTTCGGCGATTTTGATGAGTTCGGCAATGACTTCGGCAGATTCAATCGTGCGGTTCTGATATGAGCGAATAGTGCGTTCGAGCAATTCAGTGAACGAGCGCGATTGCACTATATTCTTTTTCATACGGATTTTGAGTTCATCATTGAGTAATTTGCGAAGCAACTCAATTGCGAGATTCTTTTGTGGCATATCTTTGACTTCTGCCAGAAACTCTTCAGATAAGATGGAGATTTCGGGTTTCTTCAAACCAGCAGCGGCAAAGATATCAATGACCTGATCACTAGCGGCAACAGCACGTGAGAGAATTTGTCGAATAGCCTGATCTAAATCCTCAGCATCCCGTTCTCCATCCACAGTCGACTTAACCAATGCAGCCCGCACTGCTTGAAAGAAAGCGACATCATCTCGAATGGCAAGAGCTTGTTCATCTGGGACAGCTAATGCGAAAGCAGATGATAATTCTCGAACGGCCTGTAATAAACGTCGTTTGCCATCCTCTTGTTTGAGGATATGTTCCTGTGCTTGTGGCAGAATGTTTAGTTTTTCTTGTGCTGTGCCTGTAAAGAACTTTGACCAATCGAACTTATAAAACAAACCTTTGCAGATTTCATAACGTTTGATGAGTTCGGTGACAGCTTCATTTTGGTCAGGTGTTTCGGCAGGATGACCTGCATCTGTATAGGTGGCAAGTGCCTTTTGAAGATGATAAGCAAGGCCAAGGTAATCTACAATCAAACCGCCTGGCTTGTCTTTGTACACACGGTTGACGCGTGCAATTGCCTGCATCAGACCGTGTCCCTTCATCGGTTTATCTATGTACATGGAATGTAGTGGCGGAACATCGAAACCTGTCAGCCACATATCACGGACAATCACGATTTTGAATGAATCATCTGCATCTTTGAAACGTTTGGCAAGGTCTTCACGCCTTGCCTTGGTGCGGACGTGACCCTGCCACTCCAAAGGATCGGTGGCATTGCCTGTCATCACCACTTTGATGACACCTTGTTTGTCATCATTGGAATGCCATTCTGGTTTAATTTTGATGATTGCATTATATAAATCTACGCAGATACGGCGGGACATGCCAACAATCATGGCTTTGCCGTCGATGGCTTCCTGACGTTTTTCGAAGTGTTCCACGATATCTTTAGCGACCAACCCAACGCGTTTTTCGGTGCCAACGATGGCTTCGAGGGCGGCCCATTTGGTTTTGAGCTTTTCTTTCTTTTCCAGTTCTTCGCCTTCGGTCACATCGTCGAATTCAGGGTCAATCTTTGGTTTCTCTTTTTCGTCGAGTTCAAGTTTTGTGAGGCGGCCTTCATAATAAATCTTGACGGTTGCACCATCGTCAACAGCTTGTTGAATATCATAAATGCTGATGTAATCGCCAAATACGCTTCTTGTGTTTGCATCAGTATGTTCGATGGGCGTACCCGTAAACCCGATGAAAGAAGCGTTGGGCAATGAGTCGCGCATGTGACGGGCATAACCGTCAATAAAATCATACTGACTACGGTGGGCTTCGTCTGCCACTACTACAATGTTGTGACGTTCTGATAATGGCCCACCCGACTCAGAGGTTGGCATGAACTTCTGAATAGTAGTAAAAAATACGCCGCCCGCTTTGCGCCCTTTGAGTTTTTCGATTAGGTCGTCACGGCTGGTGGCTTGTTCGGGTGTTTGACGCAGAACTTCGGAACAACGCGAGAATGTGCCAAAGAGTTGATCGTCGAGGTCATTGCGGTCGGTGATGACGATGATGGTGGGGTTTTCCATGGCGGGATGCAAGACCAGCCGCCCCGTGTAAAACGCCATGGTGAGACTCTTGCCCGAGCCTTGCGTGTGCCAGATGACGCCGATGCGATGGTCGCCCGTTTCGCCGCCCTTCATGGAATGGGTGAGGTAGGTGCCTTTTATATCTTTGACCGCCCCGCCTTTTGCATACGAAGCGCGGATGGTTTCATCAAGCGCGTAATTGACCGCGTGGAATTGGTGATAACCCGCGATCTTCTTGACCGTTGGCGCGCCGCGTTCCTGTTCAAAGACAATGAAGTAGCGGATCAGATCAAGGAAGCGCCGTTTCTCGAAAATGCCTTTCAATAGCACTTCCAATTGTGTGACCGAAGTGGGTGCAGTACCTTCGCCTTCGATGGTCTTCCATGGCAGGAACCATTCCTTATTTGCCGTAAGGGATCCAATGCGTGTGTTCAGGCCATCAGAAATAATGAGCAATTCATTGGTGTGGAACAGGATAGGGATATCGTGCTTGTAGGTTTGTAGTTGATTGAATGCAGACCAAATCGTTGCTTTTTCATCGGCGGCATTCTTGAGTTCGATGACTGCCAAAGGTAGCCCGTTGATGAAGACCACCACATCAGGTCGCCGATTAACTTTACCATTTTGGTTTGAGGCTTCCACGGTGTATTGATTGACCACGAGCCAATCGTTATTTTCTTCATTTTCGAAATCCATCACATAGGCGCGATTACTAACGGTACGTCCTTCATCGTTTTTATACTCGACTTCGACACCGTTGACCAATATATGATGAAATGCGTGATTGTTGAGCAGAAGCGATGGCTTGCCCAGCCGCGTGATTTTTCGTAAGGCTTCTTCCTGTGCTCGTGCAGGTAAATCACGATTGATACGTGAAATGGCATCTTGCAAGCGCCCAAGCAAAAGTGTTTCGTGATAATCACTGCGTTCAGGGCTTTCGCCATCAAATGCAATCTCAGGGCCAAAAGCATAGGAATAGCCTAACTCTTTAAGCCAATCAATGGCGGCTTGCTCAATGATGGATTCTGTGAACTGTGTCATAGGAGTTTAATTAGCGATTAGTTTCTCGATATCTGATATAGTACTCTGTAGATCACCAGCGCATTTTGGCAGTTTTCCATTGGTGGCAAGAGCTGCCTTGTAATATTTTACAGCTTCTGTGTAATTCTTTTTATAAAAATAATAATCTCCGAATGATTTTAGGTATCCAGCCTGTAGGCTGGGTGTTTCTGTCGTTTTGATGGCGAGGTTGAAGTTTGTTACAACTGCCGCGTCATTCCCTTTATACCAGTAAACGAAAGCCAACCCAGAGTAGCTGTGTGCGGCAATTTCAAGGATGCGATGATTAGGATGATGTGGATCATCTGGATTAAGATATGATTTAATCACAGAATTATATTTCTTTTCTAAGTCGTCTAATTTTACGCTTTTAGGATGTAGCGCATATAAAGTGAGACCAATTTGAGCTTTATTGAATTCAATTTTTACCGCCACATCTGCTGTAGGTGGGTTATTAGGTGCGCTTTCTGCTCTCGTGAGATAATTTTCTTCTGATATAAACTTTGTTGTATCAATATCTTGATACTTGCAACTGACTTCTGATTTGTAAGTTGCATAAAAATGCTCCACTGCGGCAAAACCTATTAGAGAGCGTGCGTATTCTCCTCGGTCATTCGTAATGCTAATATTGTTTGCCTGATCGTAAAAATCATGTGCTTTTTTTATTTCTCTTAAAGCCTGTTCTTCCTGACCATTGAGACTTAATTGTTGTGCATATCTCACTTCAATGTTTCCTGCAATAATCAAAACTACTTCTTTGCCGCCTTCACTCTCCCATAATTTTGAGGTGTTCGCGGTAGAAATAGCATTGAGAGCCTCTGGATAGTTTTCTCCCAAAAATGACCCAAGTGCATGAATCACAAGAGACATGACGTTGATTTTCATTTGTAGGGTTTGATCTTGCAGAGTTTGATTGGAACTAAGGAACTCCTCGCCTGAATTTAAATTCCCGTATAGTACCCCCGAACTAAACGAAAATTCTCCTATCAGTTCCTGTGCATCGCTAAAACTTGATGGGGCTACAAAAAACATGATTTGTGCAGATGGCTTTTGAATAATGTCAGTACAAGTAATGATGCCGTAAATAACAATTTGGGAGTTTATTTTTCTTGCTAGATCCTCAGCAGATTTTGTAAGCTGGGATTCAGTCTCGCCCTCAAGTTCAGGAACTTCTCGAGGTGAACGAAACACAGGTTTGACCTTGGATGTCTCGTCATAAGCACTCGACTTAAGTCCTGAATAAAACGCATCAGCCACCAAAAGCCCAATGTCCTGACTTGCCCCACACTGACCTTTTGTTTGGTTTGAGAACGGTGCCACTACAACATTTAAGGTGCCAACAGCCATAGGAGACAAATTGTTTTTACTTTTTTGATACTCGTTATAACCCCACACTCCAAGAATAAATAAAGCCAGTAACAGGACAAGCGCTGGTAGTAGAAAATTAAATACATTTGTAGTCTGGGTAAATGTTGTGTTTTGTGTGCGATTGGCCTCAATATTTTGCTCAACCTTAACGCCAAAAACTTTCTTGAATAGGTCAAAAATTTTCTGCATAGATTCAGTCCTCAGTTACTGGTAAATATGTGAGTTATTTACTTTTTGATGTTCTGGCGTATAACCACATCGCGGTTTCCGTCTGCTTGTATCTTTTGTTTTCCAGTTCCTGTGGTGTTGGATTGATCTATCTTCGTCTTGACATTATTTTTTGCGCGGACAGTTTGTTCTGGTATATCCACTTGCAGAAGTAGCGTAATTTCTTTGAGCAGGGCGGGGTTTGCTTTTAGCAAGAGTTTTATTTCCTGCTTCATCATGGAGTGCCATGCTTTATCATTTGGAGTTTTTGATAATTCCTCCGCTGCAATAGAGAGTTTCCGTGAAGGGTTTGTTTTGCCAGAAATTTTGGCCCACAGAGTTTCAGCTAATTGCATGGACTTTCCTGCGCCATCTTCGCCAAGTTTTTCTGCATATTTTTGACCGCTGACTTTTGCGCCTTTGATTAAATAAGGTAAGGCGGGAATTATTAATTTTGAGATTTCCACAACAATTTGATCGATTGACATGTTTTCCTCGCGGGTTCGTTATTGGTTCGCCAACTTGTTTAGATATTTGAAGTAAAAAGTTGAAAGTTATTTTGCGGGTTCAAGCAGCCTGCCGAGCGCCCAGGCTTTTTTACCATTGGCAAGCTCAACGGGCCACCAAACTCCTTGGCGGCAGACAGGATCACCGGTAATAATCATTGGGGTATCTGGTGGGATTCGGTCATATCCCCCCAGACTGATATCGGCTAAGGTCTGATTAATTATTCCATCTGTTTGCCCACTCATCACTGATTGACCAGTGGAAAACATGGACATATCGCTACTATCACAAGTGATAGGCAATTTGCTCCCATTTTCATCATACAAATAAAATGAAAATTCGTAATTGTCAGGGTTTACCAGATTGAATTCAAAGTTTCCTTCTTGATCTGTTTGGACAACGACCTCTTTTAGAAAAACTGCTTCTTGGATTGCATGGTCATTATGGTATATCTCAACCCGCACTTTTTGATTTGCCTCAAAGTGATGCAATATAACTAGGCCATTTTGGTATTCAATACAATCCCGAGAGCAAACGGATGGAGTGGGTGTCGAGTAGTCGCCTGGGCCACCACTGCCACCGATCATAATTTGTAAAAGAATATCTTCAGGTGGGATTTCAGGCGTGGCGGAGATTTGAACCGTATCGCCGTTTTTGATAGTTCCGTCACTCGCACTAACTTCAGTGGAACTTTCATTCACTGACCCAGAGCTGAATGTATCAGGAATTGGGGTGCTGGTCTCGTCTGGTTGGCTGAGAGGGATGTCGCTTCCCCCACGCGGAAGTGAAGCACATGCAAATATAAATAATCCTGCAATTGCGAAAATGGGGAATTTAAAGTTTTTACAATTAAGCTTCATGTGTTTCACCTCTTTTTTAGTGCAGGAATTTTTTATGAGTATTATTGTATAAGTTTGATAAGAAGGAATTGAATATTACTTTGCAGGTTCAATAAATTTATCCCGCGCCCAAATTTGTTCGCCATTGGAAAGTTCAACAGGCCACCAAACTTCACCTTGACGGCAAGCAGGAGGCCCAATAATAGTCATTGGTGTAGCTGGGGGGATTCGATAATATTCCCCCAATTCAATATTCGTAAGAGAAGAATTCACTATGCCGTCTGTTTGACCGCTTATCATTGCCTGACCTATGGAAAACATGGACATTTCGCTACTTGGACAGGTGATGGGCTATTTGCTTCCATTTTCATCGTATAAATAGAATAAAAAATCGTTATGGTCGGGGTTTGTTAGACTGAACTCAAAAGTTCCTTCCTGATCTGTTTGGACAATAATCTCCTTGAGAAAAAACGCTTCAGAATAATAGTTGTTATATATTTCAACTCGCACTTTTTGATTTGCCTCAAAGTGATGCATTACTACCTGTCCGTTTTTGTTTTCGATACAATCTTGGACGCAAGTAGGTGTGACGGGTGTTGAGTAGTCTTCTGAGCTGCCACTCCCATTGAGCATAACTTGTGAAAGAATATCTTCAGGTGGGATTTCAGGCGTGGCGGAGATTTGAACCGTATCGCCGTTTTTGATAGTTCCGTCACTCGCACTAACTTCGGTGGAACTTTCATTCACAGAACCAGAGCTGAATGCATCAGGAACTGGGGCGCTGGTCTCATCTGTTTGGCTGACAGGGACGTCGCTTCCCCCATGCGGAAGTGAAGCACATGCAAATATAAATAATCCTGCAATTGCGAAGATGGAGAGTTTAAAGTTTTTGCGATTGGACTTCATGTATTTCACCTCTAATTATTTTTCATTAACAGATGTTTTAGTAGATTTGATAAAAGAAATTGAAGCTACTTTGCAGGGCTGATGGATGAACTGAGTACCCAGATTTTCTCGCCAGTGGCAAGCTCAACGGGCCACCAAACTCCCCGGCGACAAACAGAAGCGCCAATAATAGTCATTGGCGTATCTGGAGGGATGCGTTCAACTCTTCCTATTTCAATTTCTTTCAGCGAAGAATTAACGATACCGTCTGTTTGACCGCTAATTACTATTTGGCCCGTGGAAAACAAGGACATTTCACTGCTTGAACAATTGATTGGCAATGTGCTTCCATTTTCATCATATAAATAGAATAACAGTTTGTATTGTTCAGGATTTTCCAGTTTGAATTCGAAGGTTTGCTCTTGTCCTGTCTGGACGATAATCTCTTTGAGAAAAAGCGCGAAAAAAGAAGCTTCACTAGAGGCGTCTTGGTATATTTCAACTCGCACTGTTTGATTTGCTTCAAAGTGATGCAGTACTACCAGATCACTTTGAGGTTCGATGCAATCTTGAATGCAAGGTGTAGGGGTTGGAAATATATCTGGGTACGGATCTGGTTGACTATCAAATTGGATTTGTAAAAGAATATCCTCAGGCGGGATTTCAGGAGTGTCTGGGATTCGAACGGTATCGCCATTTTTGATGGTCTCGGAGTTTGTGTGACTTTGGGTAGGGCTTTCAATCACAGATTCAGGAACGGATGAATTGGGAAGCGGAGGGTTGGGCTGGTCTAGTTGGATGGCTGGTGTTGAAGTTGTTGTTGAAGCCGCGGAGTCGCTCCCCCCAGCTGGAAGCGGTGCACAGGCAGATATCACGATGCCCATAATTACCAGGAGGGATATCTTGAAATTCTTGGAATTCGATTTCATGTTTTCACCTCTGGTGACTTTTTCAATTTGATACACTTGACAAAGATAGGTCGTCAAAGCGGGTAGAGGAAGTTTTAATGGGTACCCCTTGGTGCTAACATGGATAGCCCCGTTTTCTTTTTATTGTATCATCCTAAATTGAGTTCTTGCGGCTTTTCCCAGTATCAATAGCAATACTTGATTCCACAAGGTCGAATACCCTTGTTAGAGGTAAGGTGATTTTTGGGGGAGATGATTTTTTGCAGGCTTCATAACACATTTGAATTGTAAACTGCGATTGCCGAAATTGATGCCTTTGTCGAAAATATCCATTTCATGTTCGCGACTGGCGGTGAGACCTTGGTGGGCGAGTTCGATACCTAAGGCGCGTTGATAGATGACCTCCTGAAAGCCGTACCCAACGCTTTGTGGACGTCCATTGCACATCCAATAATTTTGCCCGTCAATTCAGAGTGTAAATATTGTTCGTTAATCACATTTTCCTTTCTTATCTGACACTGTGATGTGAATTGAGTTTTAGTTATCATTTCACTCTTTAGAATTACGGAATACCTTGTGGTTGTGACGTGGGATTTTTACTCCATATGATTGAGTCATTTCTAGGTTGAATCTCTATCCAAAAAGCAGACGATATTTCTTTGGGCAGAAAGTAGATAACGGGGCTCTTTGTGTAGAAACTACCGTTTTTTATTGTGGAAAAATAATAGCCATTGGAGTTTTCAAAAAGCAAACTGAATGGACCATAGATGTACGTATTAGGGTTGCTTGCTGGATAACGAAAATATTCGATCTGGGGTACTTCTTTTTCCGAGTGTAGATAGGCTACAGGTATTTTCCAGTTACTTGACATCAACTGACCTCCACGGCTTGCATCAATCTCACCCAGAAAATAGGAGATGACCATTGCAATAACAAAATACAGTAACAAGATGAACCCCGTCCAGACATTTGGAAGTTTGAATATTTTTATTACGAACTGGGTAATTGCCTTTAGAATTCGACTTTCTTTTGCTTCTCCCTTTTTTTTCTCTGACTGGGCAAGTAAACCGAGAATGAAGATTGTGATAGCAAAAGCTAGAATGGAGTAGATTATTAATGAAATTGCTAATGTGGTTGTACTTCTAAGTTCAAAAATACTTGGCAACCCTGCTTTCCAAAGATAGTTATAATCCCACCCAATTGATAAACCTACTAGCAAGCCGATGAGTAGAAATAGCGTCAGAATCGCGCCTTCTGCCGTGAGTGCAATTAAGAAAATTTGGCGAACTGAAGAATTAAGCTTATCTTTTGAAAAGTGCCTTTCTGCGACATAAACACTGAAAGATAAAAAGCCTACAAATATAGCGGCGAACACTCCAGGGATACCATTGATTAGAACCATTTGAGTCGGAATTTGTAAATCATTGGCATTCAACCCATAAAAGCTAAACCAAGTTGCAACGTAGACCCATCCAGAAGTGAAAAATATTGAGGTAGCTAATACAACCGCAATTGCGGATGAGAAGTTTAACCAGTCGCTGGGCTTTACGGTTGGTTCTTTTGTGGCAGGTTTTCTTTTTGTTATTTTGTCTTTCTCTGTTGATGTTTTAGTAGCCATTAACTCATCTCCTCACCCTTCACGCGGACTTCACCCCTCAGACCCCTTGACATAGACACTTCACTCCACCGCCTCACCAATTCATCCTTCATCATTCCGCATTCATCATTCACGCTTTCGCCCTTCACGCGGACTTCACCCCTCAGACCCCTTGACATAGACACCCCACTCCACCGCTTTACCAATTCATCCTTCATCATTCCGCATTCATCATTCACGCTTTCACCCTCACTTCCTCCCTCATCAACTTCAGCGATACCCCATCCCTCAGCCTCATCACGCGGATAGCACCATCGAACGCGAACTCAGGGCCAAAAGCATAGGAATAGCCTAGCTCTTTAAGCCAATCAATGGCGGCTTGCTCAATGATGGATTCTGTAAAGGTCATAGTTAATCACTTTGACTGTTTGCCTGGCGAAATAATTTTAAGAGTTGCCCAACTACCCATTCAAATGTGGCTGGGACCAAGCCTACAATAATAAGACTAAAGACTAACATTAACTGTCCCGAAATTGTCATAGGAAAACCTTGTTTGTATAGCCACAAATAAACACCAGATGATAATAGCCCAATGATAATTAAGAATAAACGAACCTGCCATTAAAAAGACCGTTTGAGCTAGTTGATATGTTACTTTTTGAGATCTGACTATACAGACTTAATATAACTATAATTCCTAAAATACCTGACAAAGCCATGACGATGGCTATTGAATTGATAAGTTGTCTAAATGCTAATATAAATTTATCACTGATTGATTGTGTTTCAATTGGTAAAAACATTAAGGTCGTAAAAGTGATGACACCCAGTAAAACATTGATCCATCTGGGATTCTTGTATACGGTGTTTGTTGCGTCTGCCGCCTCGTCAGGTTGACTTGTGATTGAGTCTCCTTTCTTAACTACAGCTTTAGGTTGTTTTGATGGACCTATAATTTCAGTAAGTTTGTTGTATGCAATATCGTTTTCTGGAGCTTCCCCTTTTGATGTGTTTGAAAATTGTGATGCGAAGTCACGATATAAATTAGGCTCAGCAACACTAGCGGCTTTGAGTATAGCGGTATCCTCTCGACCCCATGAAGGTGAATTTAGCCAATTTGCCAATAATGACATTGTTAATGGTAAATTGGCTACTAGAATTGGCAGGGTTTGGATCAAAATAGATTGCCTTAATAAAGTGGATTTTTTTACTATGGCCACTTTCCATAATTCCATCACATCGTTAAGTGGCATGGAACCCAGTAGATCTACCAATATGCTATTAGATAATGTTAAAGTATATCCAGCATTAATTAGGTCTATTAATAAATTGTGTCCAGCAGTAGTTGCAAGGGTTTGTAATGCTAAAAGGATGTTGTCAGATATGCTGTTTGAACGATCTATAACAGATAAAATCTCAACTAATAGAATGCCTGCCATTTCTTTATTTTTGTTTGTGTCAACAATTTCAGATGCAGCCAAAATAAGTGAATTTAATAATCTAGGATTTTCTCTTTTGAGTTTTTCGTCTTCAAAACGCTTTAGCATATCATTGAGAACATGCTTTGCCAGACTTTGTCGTTTTCGAGTTGTTGAGCCATCTACTAACAGCCTTATTAAAGTAGTCAAGAGCTGTTCATTCGTTTCTGCTTGAAAAAAAGCATTAGGGTACTCTTTTTCCAACCGTGAATACAGTATGGTGGAGGTAATATATTTGCTTGCCTCAAGACGATAGGAAAGATTTTTGTCATTTAAAAATATGTCAAACAAATTTTCGCCTAATTCATGTGAAATCTTTGGCTGAGGTGTTTTAGCTAGCAGGTTTAATGCTTCACCAATGGCGCTACGAATATCTTTCTGTTCCAATAATTGTGTGGCCTTTGACAAAAGTTCTTTAGTAGTATCTTCATGTTGAGAATCCAATAAGCCTTCTACATGTACTACTCTGCGCCCTGTGATTGCATAAAAACTACGTTCGACCGTAATTTCAATTCCTTGCCCATCTGCTAGGCTTTTTCTCTGAAACAATGGGGCTGTTGCATCGTCTGGATTTCTCAATTTTGCCAATCCACGAGTTAATTGGTCAAAGATTTCAAAAAATTCCGCTTCAGTAATCAATTTGAAGTTTTGCGTATTGTACAGTTTTGATTTCTGTGATTGCTCTACGTGAGGTAAAAGACTTTCTCTTTGGATGATTGCAGTTCCTTTATTTAATAAATCTTCCATCAGGGTGTACAAACCTCGAAGTGTTTGTTCGTTGCGCCCACTATTAGACCAAATTCTGTCTGTGGTGGCGGAAGATTCTTGTGTAAGCTCTTTAAGTTCATTAGGAATTGCTGTATTCTTTAAGTTTTCTATGACATATTGAATCCTAGAATAAACTTGTAATGTTGATGATGACGGGTGCGCATCAGTAATATAAGGTTGAAGGGTTTCTTCAGTCCATTTTTGTTGCGAACGAAGCTCGCGAATTATTTCCCTAGGAAGACCACGTGATTGGTATGTCAAATAACGAGCTAAATCTTCAATATACTTATTCTCATCACGGGATAATTCTGAAATATCATCTAAAAAAGCTTTTATTAATTCAAGCGTTTCATGGGTGCCAAACATTGGTACTGTGACCATTAAACTAAATACACTGCCCAATATAGAATCTTCTTCTTTTCGGTCATCTAGTAACTTGTAATAGAATTCTTTGCTTGTGACCAACAGAAAAACTGCATGGCGAGCTAATAGTAAATTCTTTAATTGACCAATTAGAATATCCTGCCCTTTTTCGACATCCATTTTATCCATTTCATCGAATATAAAGACCAGCTTAATCCGACAACTTCGCCCATCGAGGTCCCGCACTTCTGCCAGCATGTTAATCAACTGAACGATATCTTCCTCTGCTCGATCTTCATCATAGTCAAGCAAGCGAATGGTTTGATCCATTCTTTCGCTCCAATCTTTCGAGCGTTTATATTGCCACTCTGGTAGAAATCCTCCCAGGTAAAGCTTCAAAGGACCAGGCAAAAGATCAAATAATTTGAACCCAAAGGCAGCATTAAGAGACTTTGATCTAGCAGTTGCTTCCTCTTGTGAAAGATCTACTTTGTAAGATGCTCGTAAATTAGCAAAAGTTAGATGCTTTTTTTCTTCGTCATTTAGGTAATTCTTCCCTGTCTGCTCTAGTTTTCGAAATTCACGATATATTGCGCGGATGCATAAACGCAATATTCCTCCAGCAGAGGAAACTTTTGCCGTATTCATCTGTATTGGCACTACTTTCAAAGAGTACCCTTCTAAACTACGTTTTTCTATTTCATCTATATTTTTCAAGGCCGCATTAATAAATGTGGATTTTCCTACTCCACGATACCCAGTGATAAGGAAAACTCCATTGCCGTTAATAATCTGGGATGCTAACTTTAGTGGTTCATCCCCCTGACGTGAATAATATGACATCTCATCTGCTGCCAGTGGCGATGTGATTAAAGGTTTGAGCGGCAGCCAGATACTCTTTTCAGCTTGAGCGATTTTTCGATAAAATAGATTTGTAGATTGAGTGATTGGATAGAGTCCAGTTAGTTGATGGCTTTTCCGAATGGTATTTAGGCGTGCAAGTATTTTTCGAAGGGAAATCTCGGCCTCTTTGCTTATTTTTCCTTTCAAGCTATAGAGCCGAAACGGGAACACTAAAGTTGTTTCTTGAATGGCGCGCCCTAATACTTCAATGGCTTTGTGATATTTTAGGATCGATGGCTCTTCTATGCTTGTTGAATCGTTTAATATTTTTTGCACAATCGTTGCAAAGATTGAAAGATTTTGTGGAGGGTACTTTTCAAATAAAGCAATGCGGCAATTCCAGCTTTCCCTTTTTTCACATTCAAGTAGTATTTGAAGCTCTTTCGTTAAGAGATGTGACGAAATCAGATATGGCAGAGATGCGAAGTGATCTGCGTTCTTCTTTTGTTGTTAATTGTATTAAGATAGGTGTCGATAAAATCTGAAAAAATATCTTGTACTACATCTTTGTAGAAAAAGTCGAATAGCACAGAAAGCTTTGGCTATGATATAACGCAGCTGGCAATGCCTTTGCTAAATTTGGAAAGGTGGAAATGGACTTCCACTGATTTGATGTCTGTTTTGTCATATTTTCCTTGATAAACACATAAAAAATATTGTCAATAATCAACAAAATTTAGTGCTGTCAATAGGAAGATTTGATAAATTTCAATCATATCCTTCCTCCACACATTCTTCACTCATCAACTTCGGTATCGAAATCCCATTTCACAGAATCCTTGATGCCGCCAATACCATCGAATGCGACCTCGCGGGGTAGTCCAGATCTTTGAGCCAATCAATCGCAACTTGCTCAATGGTGGATTCGGTGAACTTAGTCATGGCGTTGGTGTTAGGGTTACAGGCGAGATGGTGGGAGTTGATGTCAATGTAGGCGTTTTCGGCGGCAGCGTTGCTGTTGGATTGGTGAATGGTGAAATAATGAAACTTAAAACCAGATTATCGTTTCGAGGAATAACATACACATTTGGCTTTGATGAATAGAAATATCCATTTTTCAAGTCAACGAGGAAATATACTTTTATTTTCGTCACTTGCGAGCAAGCCCAAAAGATTTATATTCACAGCCACATCGGGAAGGCATTCTCCCAATTCTTTCAGTGCTGGAATTCGAGAGGTTGAAAATACTGATACTTCGGGAATATGCCAATTTCCAATCATTAAACGTCTCCTCGCATTGCATCCCATTCACCTAGAACAGCAGATAATGATACCGATATCAAAATAAAATAAAAGAATAGCTCCAATCCAAAAATTTTTTTGTGCGCGAGATTGTTTGTTGAAATTAACTTTTTTGGTCTTTGGCATTCTTTGTAAATTCTTTCTTGGATTTCTATTTCATGCAAGACCTCGTTTCTTTAAAGGGAAACTATAAACTTTTCGAAGTTTTACGAAATCTCGATCACTAACAAATGCTTTTCTTACTATTATCACCAAGATATTAACTAAGCTTCGCCCAATTGGGCATTACAAATGGAACTCTTAACTCAGAAATAAATATAGGCTTGCCTGAGATAAATGAAAGAAGTACAAATAAATAGTCAACTTCATGTTGATTATGAAGAGGAATATGATGAATCCAAAAGAAATTAGCAATTCTGGTGGGATTTCGACGATCTGATTCCCTATTAGGATTATTGTGATAATTGATAGAAAAGATATGGCAATTATGTATGCTATATACACAATGTGTGGAATGTCAGTAGTGTCAATAAATCTTCGAGAAAATATAGCTCTGTAAATTGCGTATCCTAAAATAGCTGTCAGGCTTGTGATTATCAACAAGAATAGACCTGGTATTCCATGTATTAAAACTAGTTGAAGGGGCAGACTAATTTGTGACGCGTCTAATCCATAGTAGCTGTACCAGTGGGTTGTATATACCCATCCTGTGTAATAAAGGATTGAGGCAATAACTGCAATGACTACTGCTGATGAAAAGTTCAACCAGTCGCTGGGTTTTACTAGTGATTTTGAAGCGGTCTTTCGCTTTGATGGTTGCTTAGTTGCCATTGATTGTCCTCCGCTTCCTATATCCTGGTCTCTCTCTCCACTGAGTCATCCCACTCCACCGCCTCGCCAATTCATCCTTCATCATTCCGCATTCATCATTCACGCTTTCGCCCTTCACGCGGACTTCACCCCTCAGCCCCCTTGACATCGACACCCCACTCCACCGCTTTACCAATTCATCCTTCATCATTCCGCATTCATCATTCACGCTTTCACCCTCACTTCCCCCCTCATCAACTTCGGCAGCAGACTGTCCCGCAGACTCCCCAGCGTCCGCGATTCTTTCTCGTTAGCATAAATCTTGGTAAACAAAGGCGCCACAAAATCTTCAAATGAGTTCATAAGTTCTTGTGGTGGAAATCGAACTGGGATGTTATAAAAATCTGTTCTGCTAGTGGATGGTATAGCTGAACCTGAATCCATACCGTTTAAGTCAAATTGAAGTAATTCATAGTATGCCCATTTCATACTGAATGGTCTTCGTGGCTTTAAATAAAATGCGGTGTCAATAACAAAGAAAGGATTGGGGCAATAATGAATACCCCGATAGGCTCCCTTTCTGCCAACAATAATTCCTTCTGAGGGATATAAGGCTTCTATATTCTTCCCAATCGGGCCATTAGTTCCGTAAACTGTATATGGGCCATCTGAATTTTTGTAATCATTAAGTGATTTGCCGTATTCTAAAGTTGCGATGTCTCCCCAACTTAATTCACCCCATATATTTGTCTCTTCATTCTCCACAAACCACTGACGAAAACACCGCCCGCGCCATGGACTCGAGCGTTTGATCCATGCGGCGGTTGAGTTAATCTATCGTCCAGCGCACCGAGAATTCCTGCGATGGCGCGTTGTTCGGGAAGGGGAGGAAAAAATACGGGTACATTACTCAATAATTCTGTATTGAGATGGCATTGTCGCACCGACTGCAATACGACGAATGTAATCTCTAAAAATTTCAAGTCCAAAAAACCAAGATAAGTAGTCAGAATCTATTTTTGCTTGATTAGGTCTGACTCTGAGACAACGACCAGAGAATAACCAACCATTTTCTTCATCTCGAACCAAAGCTCGCCGATCAACAGAACCTACACGGCTGAAAATAATATCCCCTTTTTGCATTACATATCGTGAAAGTCTTTCTTTATCTTCATCTGAAATACGTGGTAAATCTTGGTGCAATACACGATTCTCCCCTAGATGCTCAACCGTGATTATTGGCGTGCCAATTGGTAAGTAGTCCTTTTGATGTAGTTGGCTTCCCCAAAGGGACCTGTTTGAATTCCTCCAGGAACACAAAGGTTTTCTAGAGTATCAACGCCTAAATCGTCATTCACTAACCCGTAAACTGTATCTTTCATTTTGTTGCAATCCGACCAAGATTTTTCTTGATTAGATTTTCAAGTTTTCCGCCTTCTTCAAACTGCGCTTCCAATTCCTTCGTCAAACGCGCCATCTTTTTGTTTAAAGGGCTCATCATCTTCTTCCAATTCCGCCGCGCTCCACATAGCGCCAGGCGTCAACACATACCCCTGTGCGCGAATTTCTTCTTCAATCGTCACAAGCAGACTTGCAAAAAGCCTGCCACATCCTCGTAAGGGCGACCCGCCTTGAGGATGCAGACGACTTCGTCAATCCTGACGGGTCGCCCTTACCAACCCATGCATGGTAGGTCTCTGCAATCAGAGCAATATCTTCACTCGAAAGATCGCGATGCACGCGGTCGGTCAACGTCCCTAACTTCCGCGCATCAATGAACAATGTCTCCCCGCGCCGATCTCGTTCTCCTCTCCCTTTGGAAGAGGGGGCAGGGGTGAGGGCTTTCTTCCTTGTGAGAAACCACAAACACACGGGAATTTGCGTGCTGTAAAACAACTGTCCAGGCCACCATGCAATCCACCAAATCATCTTCAATGATGGCTTTGCGAATCCGCCTTCGCCCGAGGTATTGCTCGACATGCTCCCGTTTGCCAGCACAAATCCCGCCGTGCCATTCGGCGAAAGATGATGGATGAAATGTTGCACCCATGCAAAAGTTGGCATTGTTCACGGGTGGCTTGCCATATGCCCAGCGTTTATCTTCCCGCAACGAGTCTCCACCCCAATCGCTCATGTTGAAGGGTGGGTTGGCGAGGATGTAATCAGCTTTCAAGTCAGGATGTTGATCGTGGTGAAATGAATCCTCGGGGACTTTGCCCAAGTCTCCTTCAATGCCGCGAATCGCAAGGTTCATCTTCGCCAGTTTGAAGGTGTTGGGGTTGGATTCCTGCCCATAGACCGAGAGGTCGCCGATCTTCCCGCCGTGCGCTTCCACAAACTTCTCGCTCTGCACGAACATTCCGCCCGAACCACAACACGGGTCAAAGACCCGCCCTTTATATGGAGCGAGCATTTCCACCAATACACGTACTACCGAACGAGGGGTATAGAATTCTCCGCCTTTGCGTCCTTCCTGGCTGGCGAACTGCGAAAGGAAGTATTCATACACCCGTCCCAGCGTATCTTGTTTGCGGCTCTCTTCATCTGCAAAATTAATCTTGTTGCTGACCATCACCACCAATTCACCGAGCCGACGTTTATCCAGTGTGGCGCGTCCATAGTTGGTAGGCAGCATATTTTTGAGGGTTGGGTTATCTTTTTCGATGGCCTCCATGGCCTTATCGATTAGATTGCCGATTTCTTCTTTAGTGGCGTTATCCTGCAGGATTTTCCAACGCGCCTCAGACGGCACCCAGAAAATTCTCTCCGCGAGATACACATCCTTATCTTCGGGGTTGTCCAACCCATCTTTTTCGATCTTCTCGCGCATCTTCTCGAAGATATCAGAAATGTACTTGAGGAAGATCAGCCCCAGCACCACAGATTTATATTCCGCCGCATCCAAATGTCCGCGCAGTTTATCGGCGGCTTCCCATAACTCGTTTTCAATATCGAGGGTTACACCGCTTCCATTTTTTACTTTTGCTGGTTTCTTTGCCATTAAGGTTTCCCAACGCTCTGACGATTTAACGAAGAATGATTTGCTGAATTTCCCAAGTATACCCGACGAAAGATTCCACTTCCAGAAAAAAACAGAGGACAGAATCTACATCTGTCCTCTGTAACGGGTGGAACACTGCCTTAGGCTTTGCCTGTCTTTGTCTCAGCTTTCATGCGTTGGGCAATTTTCTGAAAGACCATGCTTAAGCCTTTAATCGGGTTAAGAAAAGTCTCCACTGCCACTTCGAAAACATCAGGTGCGGTATCCAACAAAAACTTGAACCACTTGTGAACGCTCTTTTCTTCGGCTTGTTCGCCTTGGCGCGCCTCGGCTTCAAGAGACTGAACCGCGAGTTCCGCTTCAGATTTATCCTTCCCCTCTGGCAGGCGTGCTACGGCTTGCAGAATATTTTTGAAAGCCCGTTCGATCTCGTCAATGCCGACCTGCGCTTCATGATTCGTAACGGTGTTGTGAATGTCATTGAGTTTGACATCTTTCGAATCGGATATATTTATGTTTTGCGTATTCTTAATCTCAGACATGGCTCATCTTCCTTTATTACGGGATAAAGCGCTTTGCGACTCCAGCGACGGCATTGGTAATTCCAGTGAGGTTGACGTTGGATGAATTGTTGACGTTGATGTTTTGCGAGTTATTAATGTTTTGTACGATAATGTTATTCAAAACTTCAGTTAATAACCCTTTTTCTTTCAGGAAAATTCCTGTCTCGTCCATCAGAACCAGGTAGGAAGATTCAAAGTATGAAGCCAGATCAATCAAGTCATACGAATTTCCAATAAACTTACTAATGGCCGCCACCACACTATATTGGTTTTGCATCCAATTTGCAAACCAGAACCAAATGGTCAAGGGGCCAGTAATCACAAAATCTACAACATCATGCCAGCGATATTTGCCGCGCACGCGTGTGATGTAATGCACCACAATATATTTTCCAAGCACAGAATGATAAATAAAATGGGTTACCTGACTGCCGCGAATGGAGTGAAAGATGATTTTAAGAAAGTCCCTTGCATCGCTGGTCAAGTCACGGTCTTTGATATGAACGGGATTGATTACCTCCACGTTTGCTCCTGCAAAATGCTCTCGTATTTTTGTGGCGATTCTTTCGCCCATTTCCGCCGCAAATTCTTGAATCTGTGCGTCTGTCCATTCGACTCTTGTCGCAATCGATAGAGTGCGGTGATTGATTTCATATCCATACCGATAGAATAGGTTTTCATGTTTAAAGTCATCAGAGGCTTCTTCTTCACGCTTCTGATCCCGTTTGAAGATCCATACCATGCCTGCCATCATCCCACCTACAATCACCAGCGGAACAACACATGCCGCAATGTTCAGAAGCCCAGAGACCATCCTGCCAAAGCTAAAACCGCTTTGGTATCCATACCCTCCCCCAAACGAGTTTTGTATGGGTAATAAAATTAATCCAACACACGAGCTTGTGACAAATAAGTAAGCTCCAACCAATACAATCCATTTTCCAATACGCCTTATATTTGGGAATTCCATGTTGCATCCTTTCAGGGTGTTGGTGGTTCATTGACTGAAGCTATACAACCTTTGTATAGGATGGGTGTGTACCCCAGAATACATTGAAGAAAAATAATTATGTCGCAGGGAAATTTTTAACCCCGCTTTGTTTCATCAACAAAACCACCTTTATTATTCTTTAAATTGTAGATTCTGTTTTGTGAAATACAAATGATATTAATCATTCAAATCCCCGTCATATTTCCTGCTTATATCAACTCATCAAATTTCCCCGTTTTTACTCTTATTACTCAGGTACTGTGTTGACTAGCTTTTTCATTTATCGTAGCCCCACTGTAGCTCCACAGTAGCTCCACGGTAGGTTCACCGTAGCTACACGGTAGCTTCACGGCAGCTCCACAAGTCTCCATCCGAGCTACCATCGAGCTATCATCGAGCTATCATCGAGCTTCAATCGAGCTTCAATCGAGCTTCAATCGAGCTTCAATCAAGCTTCAATCAGCCTTCGCACCCTCCTCACGTTGGCGATAGGGGATAATCACTGCGTGTATTCAGCAAAGGGCTGGATTACATCGTAGAGTTGATTTCAATCAATCGTTCAAGCAGTCGGCGAATATAGCCTTCTTCAATCATGGCGCCCCAGTGCCCATCGCTAAAACGCTCACCGCGCACGCAAAAGGTCAACATGCTTTTGATTTGTCCCAGGCTGGCGGATTTGATAAAAGCTTCATCCCGTAGCATTTTCCCGCCGTTTCAGGTTCGTATTCATAATCCATCCAATAGTCTGCAGCCGCAAGCCGATAAAATTCTTCCACCGTTGGGTCATAACTGGGATACGGAAGCGTGAAGGTATTGCCCTCCTTTTGCCCTCCGTTCCAACTCATAAAAGGAGTGAACCCTTCTGCATATAACTTGGGAAGAAAAGCAATCAACTCTTCAATTTCCTGCTTGGTGGGCAAGCGAGTTTGTTTCATCATGTCAACCTTCTTGATGGGTTTGTCAATTCTTCATTTTAACTTATCTATGGTGGTCGAGTAGCTGATGCTTTTTCAGAGTATCGAGACCACATGCATTGATACTAAAACCCCGCACCTTTGAGTCTTCGTGTCTTTGTGGTTCAAAGTTCTTCAACATATCAAGACCTGGCGGTCGAGTAGCTGATGCTCTTCAGCGTATCGAGACCCACACAATAAACTATAATACCCTCATGACAGAACCCAAACCCATTAGCAAATCTCGTATTCAACTGGCGCAACTCATGCAGCCCGAACATGCCAACAATCACGGCAACGTCCACGGCGGCTGGATTATGAAACTCGTCGACGAAGCAGGCGCATTGGCTTGCATGCGTCACTCGCAAAGCAAAGTCGTCACCGTCGCCATCGACTCGATGACCTTTCGCAACCCCATCAAGATCGGCGACCTCGTCATCTTAAATGCCGAAGTCTCTTTTGCAGGTCGCACCTCTATGGAAACCGAAGTACAGGTTATTGCGGAAAACCCCATCACAGGTCAACGCACTACCACCAACACCGCCTATCTTGTGTATGTCGCCCTTGATGATAATGGCAAGCCTGTTACGGTTCCGCCTTTGCTCGCAGAGACAGAAGCGCAGCAGGTCCGCATGGAGCAAGCCAAAGAACGTCAGGCCCGTCGTCTCAGTCAGAAATAAATTTTCCATGGCAAAGAAACTTCTCGAACTTCCCTTGCTTCTGCTCTTACTGGTCAGTTTGGCCGTCGGGCTGTTGACGTTTAAAGACTATGGCCTCTCTTGGGATGAGCCGCTCTATTACGATTATGGAAGCGCCTCGCAATATGCCTATTCCATCTCTGCCCGCCTCGATGGCACCTTCGACATCAATAAATCCTTCGGCGCTTCCGCCAGTGACCATGTCACCCGCGGCCCTGCTTATCTTTTAATCGGTGGCTTGGTGGAAGGTCTCTTGGAAAAGCTGGGTTTGGATATGGCTTCCGCCTGGCATCTCACCAACTTCCTGACCTATCTCGTCGGCCTGACATGTTTCTATCTACTCATCCGCCTCTGGCTGGACCCTTGGCCTGCCGCGCTTTCAACAGCTTTCTTCGCCTCCCAACCCTTGCTCTGGAACCACGCCTTCATCAATCCCAAAGACATGCCCTTTGCAGTCTTCTTTCTGATTAGTATGGTTCTCGGCATACGCATGATTGACGAGTGGGGCGATCGGCCGAAAGGCTTTCAAACCATCCTGCCTGGCATCTTCCTCGGCATCACCACTTCCATTCGTTTCATCGCGCCGTATATTGTCTTCTTGCTTTTCTTTTACTTCGTTACCAAGTGCGTTACTTGGGGCAATGTCATTCTGAGCGCTAAAAATGTCATTCTGAGCGCTAGCGAAGAATCTCGCACTTCCCGTTTCACCATCACTCCGCGTTGGAAAACCATCTGGGCATTTATCCCGTATGGTGTGGTCGCCATCGTCACCATGATCGTGCTTTGGCCATTCTTATGGAGCAATCCCATCGGGCAATTTTTATTCACGATGCAAGCCATGTCTGAGACCTCAGCCAACTTGAAGATGCTCTTTTGGGGTCAGGCCTATCACGGCTACGATCTGCCGCGCAGATATTTCCCAACCCTCTTGCTCACCACCCTCACCGAGCCGACCTGGATTTTATTTGCATTGGGCTTGGTCATTGCTTTTGTTCGAAGTTTCCAGCAAAAAGTGGACCGTGCCAAGCTGGGCACGCTCTTCTTATGGTTCGGCATCATGATTGCCCTGTTAGTGGGCGTCAACCCGCCTAACTCCGATGGCTATCGTCATTACTTATTTATGTTGCCACCTGTCTTTCTCTTTGCTGGCTTCGGTATCAATGAACTTCTCAAACGCATCACGCCGCAATGGGGCAAGGCCTTGGCCGCCTTCTTGCTTTTGTTGCCAGCCCTCTTCAACGATGTGACTTTGCATCCATATCAATATGCTTATTACAATTCTTTTATCGGCGGCACCAAGTCGGCTTTCCGTTCTTATGAAACCGATTACTGGCTCACTTGTTATAAAGAAGCCGTGCAGGATTTCAACGTCAAGGCCCCGCAGGATGCGGTACTCTTCGTCAAACGCGAGCCTTATATCGCTGCCTATTACACCCGCGCCGATATCAAAGTCCTCGACTTCCGCACCGACTTGAAGCAAGCCAAATCTGGCGATTTCGTCCTCATCAACTCCCGCACCAACGAAGACCTTCAAACCATGAAAGGCGATCCCATCTATCTGGAAGTCGCTCGCAGTGGTGCTACTTTTTGCGTCATCAAACAAATCCCATAACTTCCTCTCTGGAGTCCAGCAGCTTGCTGCTGGCATATCGAACAGCAAGCTGTTCGACTCCAAAAACCTTTGAGCCTTCGCGCCTTTGTGTCTTCGTGGTTAAATAGATATTCAATGACTTCCTCCCGCCTCACACCCAAAACATCCATCCTTATCTTTGCCCTTGTGACTCTCGCCTCATATGGCTTGCTTGTCCCATTCACTGGCTTTTACTGGGACGACTGGCCCTTCGCATGGATTGCAAAATTCCTTGGCCCTGCGGAATTCATCCCTGCCTTTATGCCCTTCCGTCCTTTCTTGGGACCGATTTTTTATCTCACCACCAGTTTGATTCCGCCTTATCCCATCTACTGGCAAATCTTTGCAGTCGTAATTCGCTTCCTCATGGGTCTTTCCCTGTGGTGGAGTTTGAAGCAGGTCTGGCCTGAGAAGCCGCGCCTGATCTTTATCGCCACTTTATTGTTTATCGCCTTCCCTGGCTATAGCCAACATTGGGTCGCGTTGACGCATATCAATCAAGAACTAATTCCATTTATTTTTTATATACTTTCCTTTGGTTTTACCTTCAAGGCGTTACGTGCTGAAAAGCCGTTCACGTATACAGTCATTGCCATTCTGCTACAAATCTGCGGCATCTATCCCACTGAATATTTCTTTCCCTTGGAGAGCCTGCGCTTTCTTTTATTATTTTTCTTCTATTTTGAAGGGAACATCTTCAACCGTTTTCTGTCCACGCTCAAGGCTTGGTGGCTGTATCTGCTGGTCTGGATTTCAAATGCGCTCTGGTTGTTTTACTACTATCGCTTCGGCCCTTATAACTCATATGAAGTCACGGCAGTCGAGTCCCCCAATTACTCAGGCCTCTTGCTTGAAGTGCTCGATACCATTTGGAAAGCCTGCTTCTATATTTGGGTTCAGATTTTTACCTTGGTCTTCAAGACCATCACGGCTCCCACCTCACTCTTGACCATTGGCTTAATTGGGGTTGCTTTCTTCATCCTCACTCGCCTACGCACAAGTGTGGAAGGGGAGAATGAGAGCAAAGTCTTTTCGGCTTTTCTCATGATTGCAGGCTTCATCAGCATTTTGTTTGGGCGCGTCCCATCTCTGGCGGCAGGCTTGCCCTTGCGTTTACAAACAGGCTACGACCGCTTCATGGTCTCGATGATGATCGGTTGTATCTTCTTCGTCATCGGTTTGATTGAGCTATTGATTCGCGATAACAAGGAGCGTTCTTATGTTTATATTCTGTTGGTTGCGCTGGGCATCGGTCAGCAGTTTTATACGGCCAATGTTTTTCGCCGTGACTGGGAAAAGCAGAAGGAGTTTTATTGGCAGTTGACTTCTCGCATCCCTGCCTTGCAACCCGATACCACGCTCCTGACCTATCAGCTTCCCACTGAATATGAACCTGACCTTTCTTATACAGGTCCCATCAATTGGATGTATGCACCTGACTTCATTCCGCCAAGTTTGCCTTATGCTTTGATCTTCACCGAGAAACGCATCGGCGGTTCGACCTTGCCTTCGCTGACTCCTCAATCTCCCATTCGTTTTAACTATCGCACGGCTCCGTTCAATGGTTCTACTTCGCAATCAGTGGTGATTTATATGCCCGTCAATGGTTGTCTGCGTGTGCTCGACCCGGCTCGTGGCGATGGGGACATTTATGCCAAACAACCCAATGAGTTGACACAAGCGATTCCCTTATCAAACAGTTCGTTGATTGTGACTCATCCTTCTGTCCCTGCTACTCCGAGCTTCCTCAGCGAGAAAGCGCCTGTCAATTGGTGTGCTTATTTCACAAAAGCAGAATTGGCTTATCAACTCGGGGATTACAGTCATTCCGTGGCGTTGTTGGATGAAGCCACTGCGCTTGGCTATCGCTCCGAAGATTTGAATGAGACCTTGCTGTATATCGAGGTCCTTGCACGTACGGGGGAAGCTGATTCAGCCAGAGAAAAATCACTCGCATTGCTGAGTCAAGACGCCCGTATGAAACGAGGTGTGTGTGTGGTGTGGAAGAATCTTGCAGTGCAGGAAATCCCACAAGCGCTTGAAGTTGAACAGTCGCTTGGCTGTCAACCGTAAAATCCACATGCTATAATCGCACTCCCATGACACCTTCTCCTCGCTTGCTTTTGACCATTGATTACGAATCATGGTATGCGCTTTCCCGAACCTACGACAATTTATCTTCTGATAAACGCCATGCATTGGATGAAAACTTTGCTCGCTCTGCCGTTGACCCCATTTTGGAAAGACTACAAGGAGCGCAGGCTACTTTTTATATGGTGGGGGAATTGGTGGAGTGGTATCCCGAGCTTCCGCAAAAAATAGTGGATGCGGGTCACGAGGTTGGTTTTCATTGTCAGGTGCACCGCCCTTTGACTACGGTGGAAGATATCAAGCAGGATTTGGAGCGTTCGCGCACTTGGCGAAAAAAATATAACGTGCGTGGGTATCGTGCTCCGATGATACGCACGATTGAAGATTTATATCCGCTCTTGAAGTCCAATGATTTTTTATATAGCTCTTCCTTGTATGCGCCCACAGGTACCAAAATACAAAAGGGTGATATTTGGGAATTCCCTGTCAGCACTTATCCCTTGTTGGGTGCGCCCAAAGATATGATTGCTTCCCGTCATATGAGCCCATCTTTGTTGCTGGGCGGTGAATTTCCCTACGCCTCCAGCATGATGAGTGGCTTGTTTCCGTATACAGTCTTCAAGATTATCGAGCGTGAGTTGAAAAAAGGCTTGAGCCCGATTATCTTTTTGCATCCGTATGAAATCGTTCGACCAGAGCGTTGGCCAAATCGCCTGACGAAAGATTTGTTTGCGCATCCATTGTTATATCCCTTTACATTAAGTAAAGCATCTTTTCTGGATGATTTGGTCAAATCTTTCCCCATTTCCACAGTCGTGGATTTTGTGAACGAGAGTATTCATGAACATCAAGCGAGTTAATCTTTTAAATACCCCGTCCCTTGAGAAAGGATTGGGCTTTGCAGGCTTGGACAATTGGTCTGACCTGGTCCATGCCATGTATGGATATAAAGTGTATCGCTTCCTTGCCGTTGAGAATGATCTTGCGATGGGTGCATTGAATGTAGTAGAAATCCAACATCCCGTCTTCGGGCATTATCTCACCACCTCTCCATATGGAAGTTATGGTGGCTTTGCTTATCAGAATCAAACAGCACGCGATTTGCTCCTCAAAGAAGCAGAACAGCTTGCAATGGAACTTGGCGTCAGTTATGCCGTTGTGCGTGCTGTGGATGACGCTTCCACTCCACCCGCAGCTTGGACTGAACATCCCATTTATTTCACCTTCCTGATTGATTTGCCTGCAAATTCAGAAGACTTGCTGAAAACATTTTCTTCGGATCATCGCAATCACGTCCGCAAGTCTTTGAAGAAAGGCCTGAGCATTCGCTTCGGTCATTTGGATTTATTGGATGATGCCTATCGTGGCTTGTCCATGAGTATGCATGAGTTGGGTTCCCCTTATCATAGCAAGGCCTATTTGCAGACCATGGCCGAGAAATTAGGGGATACGCTTGAGTTTGCTGTGGTGTATGATCCGCAAGGCAAAAGTGCAGGGGCTGGTGTTTTTGTCTATCAAGGGGATACGGTTTCTAATTTGCATGCCAATATTTTGCGCGATACGCGTTCGTTGTATGCAGGCGAATTCTTTTATTGGTCAGTGATTGAGCGTGCCATTTCCAAAGGCTTGAAAACCTTTGACCTGGGTCGCAGCCTGCTCGGTTCAGGCAATGAAGTCTTCAAACTTAAATGGTCTCCGCGTAAACAACCACTTGCGTATTGGTATTGGCTGGCGGAAGGTCAACACTTGCCATCTATCAATCAGAAGAATCCTAAATTCCAAGCAGTCATTGCCATTTGGAAACGTCTGCCTGCCTTTATTGTCAACTTGATTGGACCGTATATTATCCGCGGTTTGGCCTGAGGAAATATGAGTTACACCATTCACTCTATCAAAGAATTTCCACGTGAGTTGTTGCCACAACTCGCTACCTTGCATCTCGATGATCACGGCTTGTTGACTCAATTGGGCTATCCCTTTGTCTTGCGCTACTTTGAGATTGTCCTTGAAGATAAAGATGTCGTTGGCGTCTTTGCGCAAGATGACCAAAGTGGAAAGCTGGTTGGGTATAACGTGGCTTCTCCTAAGCCTGACTCGTTGACCTCGCAATTGACCAAGAATCGCGCTTGGTTTGTCAAAGAAATCATCAAAGTCATATTTACGAAGCCTTCCGCATTTATTCAACTCCTGATTTCCAGCCTGACCATCAAAACGCAAATGGAAGATGAAGAAGGCGCTATTGAGAGTCTCTACCTCACTATCAATGATGAATATCGTGGACAAAAAGTGGGGCGCACCTTGCAACAGGGACTTTTTGAAGAAGCGCGAAAAGCAGGGTATAAACGGATTGTCGGAAGCATTGAAACATGGAATGAAGCCAGTATCAAAATGTGCCAGTCGAATGGGTTTGTCATCAAGAAAACCTTCCGTGAAGGAAAATTCATCAGGCATCGAATCGAGAAAATCTTATGACCACACATCGTGAAAGAATTCAAACTACCCTCAGTGGTAAATTACCAGATCGAACGCCCATTGCCTTGTGGCGTCACTTCCCAGTGGATGATCAAACTCCCGAAACCCTCGCGGCGGCCACGCTCAACTTTCAGAAGGCTTATGATTTCGATATTGTCAAAGTCACTCCAGCGTCTTCTTTTGCAGTCCGTGATTGGGGTGTGGAAGATGAATGGAAGGGACATACTGAAGGGACACGCCAATATACAAAGCGTGCCATTCTGGAACCGAAGGATTGGGAAAAACTGCAAGTCCTCGATCCCATCACCGCTCCGCATCTTGCTGGACAATTAGCCTGCCTCCGTCTCATTCGAGAGAATCTCAACTCAGATACTCCTCTTTTGCAAACCGTCTTCAGTCCGATGGCTCAGGCTAAAAATTTAGCTGGCAATGAAGTATTGATTGCCCACCTTCGTCAATATCCTGATGCAGTGATGAAAGGTCTTGAGACCATTGCAGCTACTACCAAGAAATTTGTCGAAGCCGCCATGGATGTTGGGATTGATGGCGTCTTTTATGCCATTCAGCATGCTCAAGCCAACCTGTTGACTGTGGATGAATATAAAAATTTCAGCCTGCCGAACGATGAGGTAGTGTTGGGTCCTGCAAATGATTTGTGGTGTAACATGCTTCATTTGCATGGCAAGGATGTTTATTTTTCACTTCTACGCCTGATGAATTTTCACATTGTCAACTGGCATGACCGTGAGACCTATCCCACACTAGGGGAGGCCATGAGCTTGTTCAAAGGAGTGGCTTGTGGAGGTTTACGGCAGGATTCTCTTGTCTACGAAGATCAAGCCAAAATTAAGGAAGAAGCGCTAGATGCCATCGCGCAGACCAAAGGGTTACGCCTTATCCTAGGGACAGGATGCGTGGTTCCAGTCATCGCTTCTCATGGGAATTTTATGGCGGCTAGAGAGAGTGTCGAATGAGTCTGCGAGTGATTTCTGGTTCTGCCAAAGGTAGAAAATTAAAGTCCGTGCCTGGGGATACCACCCGCCCTGTGATGGATCGGGTAAAGGAAGCGCTCTTTAATATCCTTGCGGATGATGTGGTCGATTCGAATTGGTGGGATTTGTTTGCAGGCACGGGCGCGATTGGTATTGAAGCAATCAGCCGTGGTGCTGCTTTTGTGCGTTACTCAGATTTAAACCGTGCCCCCATTGAAACCATTAAGGAGAATGTGGCACATTGTAAGTTTGAAGCTCAGAGTGATATCCGCCGTGGCGATGCATTTTCAATGCTCTCATCCGTTCCTGATAAGCGCTTTGAATATATCTATATTGCTCCACCGCAATATAAAGAAATGTGGTTAACGGCCTTGAAGTTGGTGGACGAAAACATAGGCTGGCTGACAGAGGATGGAACTGTCATTGTGCAGATTGACCCGAAGGAATATCAGGAAGTAAAGTTGGAATATCTGGAAGAGGCAGAGCAAAGAAAGTACGGAACGACTTTGCTTATTTTTTATGATCGCATCTAAATGATGTTTTTATAATTCGTCAGCGAATGAAATGCCCAACATACCAAGGTTGGGCATTTCATTTTTTAATGCCTCAAACGATAATTGTGTTGGGTCTATGTTTTTGATTTTCGCAAATTGTTCAAAGATGGATAAATAGCTGGCTTTGATTGCTGTTTCCATACGCAGGTTTAATGTCTGCGCGACTTCTTGAATTTCAGCGACGTTGGTGCCTTCAATTTCAACAAAGTCACCGTATGGAAGTTCATCTAACATAATATGTGTGTGACCTAGTTCATAAGTTGTGCGGTATTTCTCATAGAAAGCCACCACTTGATACCCCAAGGCTTCGATTAGCTTTTTTGCACGATCGAAATCTTCAACAACAAATTCAATTTCTTCACGACTGATGACCCCTCCTTCGTTTTGACCTGGTCCCTTGAAGGTCATTCTGGCTTGGTCATCCATTCTTAATCGTAAAACACTTTCTTGCTTGCGTAATTCTTGGGTAGGCGTATCAAACCTCAAGTTCATTTCATGGACGCGAGCTTGAATCAAGCTGGCACCTAATTGTTCAATATTATTTTTAATTGCATCCAAATGTGCAACGTGAAATTTTGCTTCTAATTCTTGTTCAGTCATGCGGTTCAAATCCTAAAAGAGACAGCCACTGATTCAGTGGCTGTCTCTTTTCTTGTTAATGAATGCTGAGCAAAGTTTGTTTCTGCTCAACACTTTCACCAGGTTTCACGCGAATGCGTTCCACCTTACCAGCCCGTGGGGCTTTTAGTTCGTTTTGCATTTTCATGGATTCAAGGATTACCAAAACCTGTCCTTTTTCCACTTCTTGACCTTCTTCAACCGACACCGCAACAACTAAACCTGGCATCGGTGCTTTCATATGGAATTCACCGCCTTCGCTTACGCCACCCGCTGCAACTCGCAATCGTTTTTCGCGCTCGTCTTCCACTTTTACTTGATATTGCTTTCCACGTAAAAGAACTTGCCAGTCTTCATCACCTTCGTACACGAAGGCTTCGTGAGATTTTCCATCCACAATCAATGAATGTACAGATTGACCACTGATCGTCTCAAAGTTTACTTCAATGAGATGTTCACCGATGCGAATGTGGCGTTCATCTACCACTTCGATCTCAAATTCTTTGCCATTAACTGTTGTTATATATTTCATTTGAGGTTCCTATCGGTGCATTCGTTCCCAACGGCCAACCCATTTCCAGTTGCTGGCATCGCGTTCGTTACGGCGGACAACCTGCGCCGAACGTTCACTTTCCTGATGCGCTGCGAGGGTAGCCAGAATGGCGGCAATCTCGGCATTGAGATCGTTCGCGTCCATTTCATCTTCCATTGAGAAGCGCTCTTCCACAAAGCGGGTATCAAATTGTCCGCCCATGAAGCGATGCGAATCCATCAAAGTTTGGTGGAATGGAATGTTGGTACGAACTCCAACGATGCGATACTCTTCCAACGCACGGCGCATGCGAAGAATGGCTTGCGCGCGAGTTTCGCCCCAAACGATTAACTTGGCAATCATTGGGTCATAGAATGGAGTAATCTCAAAACCAGGATACATGCCCGTATCCACGCGTACGCCTGGACCCGTGGGAATTAAGCTGTGGGTGATTTTTCCAGTGGATGGAACGAAATTGTTGAATGGGTCTTCTGCATTGACACGACATTCAATGGCGTGGCCTTTGAATTGAACCTGCTCTTGAGTGTAGGACAATTGTCGGCCGCGTGCGATGCGAAGTTGTTCGGCAACAATATCAATGCCCGTCACCATTTCTGTGATGGGATGTTCCACTTGCAAGCGTGTGTTCATCTCAAGGAAGAAGAAGTTGCGATCCTTGTCTACCAAAAACTCGATGGTTCCAGCGTTGACGTAATCCACGGCTTGTGCGGCACGCACTGCAACATCTCCCATTTTTTTGCGGAGTTCTTCATCAAGAAATGGAGAGGGGGCCTCTTCCAAAAGTTTTTGATGACGACGTTGAATCGAACATTCACGTTCCCCAAGATGAATTACATTTCCATGGGAATCGGCCATAATCTGGAATTCGATATGGCGTGCACCTTCAACGAGTTTCTCTAAATACACATTGCCATCGCCAAATGCGGATTCGGCTTCGCGTCTTGCGGATGCAAGCAGGGCCGGCATTTCTTCCAGGCTTCTTACTTCTCTCATGCCTTTTCCACCACCACCTGCGGTGGCTTTGATTAAGAGGGGAAAGCCAATTTGCGGAGCGATGCGCAGCAAGTCATCATTGGTCATATTGCCAACGTCTTCAGTACCTGGCACCACGGGAACGCCTGCTTTGATGACCGTTGCACGAGCTTCTGCTTTATCACCCATGGCCGCAATGGACGAAGGTTTGGGACCGATGAATGTGATTCCCATATCTGCGCATTTGGCTGCGAAATCTTCACGCTCTGCTAGAAAACCATAGCCAGGGTGGATGGCATTGGCACCAGATTTTTTGGCAATGTCTAAAATTTTATCTGCCCGTAAATAAGATTCGCGGGAAGGAGCGGGGCCAAGTAAATAGGCTTCATCCGCATAGCGGACGTGGAGTGCGTTGCGGTCTGCTTCTGAAAACACAGCAACCGTTTCCAGACCCAATTCACGGCAAGCGCGGATGATGCGAACTGCAATTTCACCACGATTAGCAACAAGGACTTTATTGAACATGATGTCTCCTGATCCCTGTTACAACGGGATATTCCCGTGCTTTTTGGCAGGGTTGGAATCGCGTTTGTTGCTCAACATTTCCAACGCATTGATCAAGCGTGGACGAGTTTCTTTGGGCTCAATCACATCGTCAATGTAGCCACGTTGTGCTGCAACGTAAGGATTGGCAAATTTTTCTTTGTATTCAGCAACCAGTTCTGCTTTTCTAGCAACAGGGTCAGCTGCTTTTTCCAATTCCTTGCGGAAGATGATATTTACTGCACCATCAGGTCCCATGACTGCAATTTCTGCTGTCGGCCATGCAAGGTTTACATCACTGCGGATATGTTTGGATGACATCACACAATAAGCGCCACCATATGCCTTGCGTGTGATGACCAATAATTTTGGTACCGTTGCTTCGCAATAGGCATATAACAACTTTGCGCCTGAGCGAATAATGCCATGATGTTCCTGGAAGGTGCCAGGTAAGAAGCCTGGTACATCTTCAAAGGTGATAATTGGAATGTTGAAAGCATCGCAGAAGCGCACAAAGCGTGCACCTTTTTCGCTGGCATCAATATCCAATACACCAGCCAATACAGCAGGTTGATTGGCTACAATGCCTACGGAGTGTCCGCCCAAACGAGCAAAACCTACGACAATGTTTTGAGCATAATTCTCGTGAATCTCAAAGAAGTTGCCATTGTCTACGATCATGCGGATGGCGTCTTTAATATCATAGGGCTTGTTCGCATCATCAGGGACGAGATTGTTTAAGGCTTCGTCCATGCGTAGTGGATCATCCGCTGTAATAAAAGGAGCATCTTCCATATTGTTTTGTGGCAGGAAGCCTAGCAATTTGCGAATGAGATACAAAGTATCAGCTTCGCTGTCTGCGGCTACATGGCAAACACCAGACTTTTCGGAATGAACGCTTGCGCCACCTAATTCTTCTTGAGTCACTTCTTCATGGGTTACTGCTTTCACAACATCTGGGCCAGTCACAAACATGTAAGAAGTATTGCGAGTCATGAAGATGAAATCTGTGAGAGCAGGGGAATACACGGCACCGCCAGCACAGGGTCCCATGATGGCAGAGATTTGTGGAATCACACCAGAAGCCATTGTGTTGCGCAGGAAGATATCTGCATACCCACCTAAAGCCACAACTCCTTCTTGAATACGGGCACCACCAGAATCATTTAAGCCGATGATTGGGGCGCCATTCTTCATAGCCATGTCCATGATTTTGCAAATTTTTTCCGCATGGACTTCGCCCAAGCTACCGCCAAACACCGTGAAGTCTTGTGAGTAGACATAGACCAAACGGCCTTCCACAGTTCCCCAACCTGTCACCACTGAGTCACTCATAAATTTTTGTTCATCCAGCCCAAAGTCAGTGGTGCGATGGACAATGAATGGATCTACTTCTCGGAAAGAACCTTTATCCAGTAAAAGGTCTAGGCGTTCACGAGCCGTTAAGCGGCCTTTTTTATGTTGAGCATCAATACGGTCCTGACCACCGCCAAGCCGTGATTGCGCTTTAAGTTCATTCAATTTTTGGATTTTCAGATTTTCGCTCATATGCCTCTCTCGTCAATGATTTGATAGTGAAAAACACGTAAATAAGTACAACCAAGTTTAATATAACAGCAAAAGGCCAATTTGGTCGCGGTATTTGCCAGATGAGTCTTTCGCTCCAATACCAGACCGTGTAGCTGATGGCGGCTCCAAGGAGCAGATTCAACGCCCAGGCCTTTTTTTGCCATAAGCTCCAAATCAGCACGAATCCAGCGATGCTCCAGAAAATTCCACTGACTATAATGAAGAACGCGGTGGGTTTTGAGGAAAACTCATCTAAAACGCCAGACCAGTGGAATGCCGTCCACACACGGATGATATTCCATGCTGTTGTAAATAACACCATGAGTAGGAGCAGGGTTACACGGAAGGAAAATTTGGATGGCATGTGTAGGGTGAGTTTCTCTCTATTGAAACAGAAGCAGGCTGAGGTTAAGGGTGAGCGGGCGCTTTAGTATTTTGGCTTGTCTAGGAGGTACATCAAACTTTTTCCTCCATAGGAATTATAAGTTTGGAGGTATGACGCAAATTGTCCATAGTAAGGTGGGGTTTCCAATAAATTTGAATTTGCAAAAACAATCCATAAACCATGATCATGAAGATATTGTGGTGCAGTTTTATTTTGTATGGACTGAAAGTAATCATAGCTGTTAATCAATCCATCCATATTGACAATGGTGCGATCGTGAATGAAATATCCAACATTCCCACCGCCTGTCATGCCAATTACTGCACCAGGAGGGGTGTTTTCTTCTAAAAATGGTAATACTTCTAAATATGCTTGATTGGCTGGATAGCGATTATAGGGCATCGCGAAAATAAAATAATCCATTAATTTGCTTGCCATGACTACGCCCAAAATAATTGCTGAGGCTTGCAAAACAAGTTGAACGGTTTTTGTCTTTTGAATGGGTTTGATGATGACTTCCAGTAGCAAACTTTCAAATAGCACAACCAATACCATTTGACCAACCCAATACCATTCTTTTGCTCCGCCATAAGCAGTTGTTGTGTAAGAAAGAATTTGAACACCACTCCCTGCAATGAGCGGAATTAATGCCATGTTGGAAATTTTTCTTGAAACAAACTGTGCATTGATTAAGAGAATAATCACAACAATGAGCGCACATACCGCCATGACGATGTAATATCTTTCGTCTTGAGTGTTGGAACCAGGATACAACGGTTTGACGATGGTGCCTAGCCAATTAAAGAAATTTGATGTCGGTTGCCATGCATCATAAACATTATGATATCCAATTCCCAAGAAGGCGGCCCAACTGTTTGGAGGATTATCATATGCGGTGCGACCTAACGTTCCCCACCATCGTTTGATTTGTCCGCTGACTGGGCTGGTTGTCCCAAACATCAGTTTGTTGAACACCATATAAAAAGCAAGTGCTCCACCGACAATCCCGTAGTAGATAGTGCCTTCAGTTAGCCAATTTTTCCAGTTTTGCTTTAGCTCTTCTATGGGAGTTATTGCTTGTGGATTTTGGTTATTTCCTAGGCGATAAGCGGCAAGCCTTAATCCAAGAATCAAGATTAAGCTGATGACAAAATCATACACAAAGGCACTTCTGGGGAAGCTTTTTCCTAATCCAGCTATGGCGAAGATGGAATATAAAATTGTAGTGAGTACTGAACTTGTAAGCAAAGCAAATGTGGTTCGAAGCGTTGTTTTCCAGAAAGGATTTTTCGCTGGATGTGTGTAAGCTCCAAAAAAGTACAGCGACAACAGTTTGATAACAAGTGCAATCATCACTGCTTCTATTGCTGAAGCAGCGTATCTTAAATTGTAAGTTTCAATGGAAGTCCGCAATGCTACGGAACAAACCATCGATATAAATATGATGACGATGTCGAGTGGAAGAAAAAAACGAATTGTGCTTTTCCGAAAGACAATCCATATCCCTGCGATGAATGTCAGAAAAATCAAATCCAGACGGCTGAACATGACAACTACAGCTATGCTTGCGAGAATAGCAATTTGTCCAAAGGTCACAGGCTGTGTACGCCAGCTTTTTTCAAATTGTGAAAGCTTGTAGATGAACAGAACAATTGAAAAGGCGGCCAGAGCCGTTTCCAATCCAAACTCATAGGTTGTGTAGTGAAAATATGCGTTGAAAGACCAAAATACAGCCGATTCAAAGGCGGCTGCATGAGAAAGATTGCTTTTTATGAAGCGATAAATCAAAATGGCAGTGAATGCATTAAATCCACCCAATACCATCACTAAAACCCGTAACGGGAGAATTAAGTCAAAACGGGCAAGAAAAAAGATGGGAATACACACAACCATCCAAAGTGGATGATACCCATTTGTCAAATTGATGCCATCAAAAGTGCTCCCCTTTCCTTCGGTTATATTTTGGGCAACCTTGAAATAATAATAGGCGTCATCTCGTGTGAACCATGTGCTTGGCATATTGTGAGCATCAGAAAGCGCTGCGTATAAATGCATGCCCAATACAACGATGATGATTGTGATTTCAAAAATGTGAAAACGCTTCAGAAAATTCATGAACTGTGTAAATGCTTCTTCCTAAGAAATATCGAGAGTAATCTTGCCAAAGCTTTCGCCGTTCCATAGCCGTTCTTGTGCGGCAGCGGCTTCTTTGAGGGGAAAAGTTTGATCGAGAATTGGTTTTAACTTCTTGCTGCAAATTAGCTTCATAACTTCAGAGAAATCATCTCTTGTGCTCATGGTAGAGCCGATAACTGAAAGGTGTTTTCCGAAGATATAGCGATTGTCTATTTCAAAACGGGGTGCGCCACTATTTCCAACAGTTAGCAAACGTCCACCTTTTTTGAGCGCACGCATGCTCAATGGGAATGTTGTACCTACATTATCAACGACCACATCAACACCTGTTTTATTGGTCGCAAGAAATACGGCCTTTGACCAATCCTGCTCTTTGGAGCGGTCGATGAGTATATCAGCCCCTAACGATTCTGCTTCACTTAATTTTTTGGAGTTTGAACCGATTACGATAACGTTTGCGCCCAGATATTTTGCAATTTGAATGGATGCAGAGTTCACGCCTCCACCTGCGCCGACAATTGCCACTGTTTCTCCAGCTTCTACTTTCCCCCGCTTGACCATGGAGTGCCATGCAGTTTGATATACAAGAGCGGCTGCGGCCGCTTCGTGATACCCAAAGTCATTTGGTAATTTATAGAGTTGACGAGTGGGAAGGCTGATATATTCTGCGTACGTGCCACGAATGGTTTCACCGAGCAAATGCCAGTTGCTACATAAATTATCACGGCCTTGTAAACAAAATGTGCATTCACCGCAACCTAAATTCGCATTAATAACTACACGGTCTCCAACATGAAAGCCAGATGCGTCATTATCCAGTTCAATGATTTCGCCAGCCCCATCCGCTCCGTTGATGTGGGGGAGGTCAAGCTTCAGCCCAGGCCAACCATTGCGGACGAAAACATCCATGCGGTTGAGCGCTGCTGCCTTTAATTTGATGAGGGCTTCGCCTTGTTTTAATGCTGGGGTTGGGAAGTCTGTATATTCCAGCACTTCGGGTCCACCATGTTGATTGAACAGGACAACTTTCAACGGATTATCCTTTTGAGGCTTTATTTCGCGCTGTAATCGTAAAACCAAACCATGGACTGGCCGTCTTTTGCATCTTTTTCTTTTAATATTCCACCTGGGTAAAGCGCCTGAATTTCAGGCAACTTATCAATGGTGACTGGAATAAAGATAAAGACAAGCCTTTTGGAATTTGGTGTGGGGATTTCTGGAGCCCCCCAGGGCACAGTTACATCAATCCCTTCCACTTGCGGGACCAAATATGCAATGCTTGGGATGGAATAATATCCCATCCCTGGGCCAGCAAAGAAATACGCTTGTGTACCTTTGGGCATTTTGATTAAGTAATCTGCCATTGCTTCGGCTACACCGCCATCCGTATGTTCAAACTCGGAGGCCGTATGAGGCGTGTATTTATTGAAATAGAAATTCATATCATCGACTGCAATGAAAAGCGTAATTGCAATCAAAAGGGCTGTGATCCAGCGGTTGGCTTTGGGCCATAACTTCTCGATGAAATTTCCAGTTTCACCCAATCCATGTGCTACCAAAAGCATACAGATTGGAGCGACTCCAACATAGCGTTGAGCAGCTGGGGTCGATTCACTCAGCCCGCCAATCAATACATACATAAACAACCACAACAATGTAGTACTAGAACGGTAACTTTTATAGCGTAGAAGAATGAAGCATAATCCAAGGAAGAAGAGACCCGCAGCAACAGGTCGCAAAAGAGCAACTTCTGGTCGGTACCAATGCTGTAGATTTAAGTATGTAAAAGACTCGAAGCCTAGAATTGTTTGCTTAAGGAGAATCCTCCAAGCTGGGAGACCTGTTAGTTGCATTTCATTGGTTAGCCATGGACCAATAATGCTGACACGATTTAATGGCGCCGTATATTGTTCTGGGAAAAGAATGTAATACCATGCCAGTGGAAGAAAGACTACTAAAAACGTAAATGTCATTAAAACAATATTGCTTAAGAGGCGTTTAAATCTTTCTCTTTCAAAGAAACCTGTAAATAGGATCGCACCATACACCACTCCAAGGATGACGCGACTGCCTGGATAAAAATATTGAGCCAAACCCAATTCCAAGCCAGTGAGTAAGGCCGCGTTTCGGCTTTCCTTCTCCCAGGCATACCATGCAGTGGATACAGTTAATATGAAAAAGAGTCCATCCCAAATATTGTTCAAGCCAATTCTGCTGAAATGCACGTGGAAGTGAAAACCTGCTAGTGCCAACGCTGCAATCATCCCAGTCCGCTTGTCGAACATGATTTTTCCAGCAAGGAATGTCAGGCCGACGGTGATAGCTCCGATAATGGCAGAAGGAATTCGTAAAGCTGCAGTGGTATTGCCTAGCAAAGAAATAGAAGTGGCTGGGAAAAGAAAATACAACCCTGGGAAAGAATACCAGCCAGCAGCAAATGGGTTGTTGACTTCGCCTTTGAGGAAAGATATTGCGTAAATACCTGCCGATGCTTCATCACCATTTAAGATGACTGGGATTTCACCCGTTGCAATGGCGCGCAGGGGTAATGCGAGCAAAGTAAATCCAAGAGCTATGGCAAAGAGTTTCCATTTTGAGCGTAGATTAAATTCATCTTTGCGCCATCCGCTTGCCATGATCAATCCAATTGCCAACAGCCAGGATGCCCATGCGACGATGGGATTATTCATCAGCAAGGCACCGCCAGCAGCGAAGTGAGTTACGATTGAAAGCAGAAAGGCGATGATAATGCCGACAATTTGCCAGGGTTGAATATCAAGCCATCTCGTTGACTTTTCCAATATGTTTTTCATCCAATCTGGAACACGCTCGTTTTTTATGGTGAATGCACCAAGGAAAAAGATAATAACTCCAGCGAGAGTGAGGAAAAATGAGAAGAATCCTCTTTGCTCTAAAGGCGTTGCTTGAAGCGATATTTGTCCAAAGACAGTTAAGGCCCCGCCGCCTAATAACAAGCAAGTTGAAATATATTTATCTGATGAGGACATTTATTATTTCATTCCAAGTTCGCTTCTTGAAATGACCAGCCTTTGAATTTCACTTGTGCCTTCATATATTTCAGTGATCTTTGCATCACGGAAATATCGCTCAAGTGGAAGTTCCTTGCTGTAGCCCATACCCCCATGAATTTGCACGGCTTGATGTGTTACGTACATTGCCATCTCTGATGAAAATAATTTTGCCATGGATGCTTCCATGGAGTAACGACCATTCGTTGCTTTGGCTTTATCTTTGGCGATGGCTGCGTTGTAAATTAACAAACGTGATGCTTCGATGCGTGTTTTCATGTCTGCGATTTTGAAGCCAGTACCTTGAAATGCGCCAATTGGTTGACCAAACGCTTCGCGCTGACCCGCATATTGTTTTGCTGCTTCGTAAGCAGCTTCTGCAATTCCAAGCGCTTGAGTGGCGATGCCAATGCGACCTGCATCTAAAACGGTCATGGCAATCTTAAAGCCCGCGCCTTCTTCGCCCAATCTGTTTGAAACTGGAATCTTGCAATTTTCAAAAATTAACTCACTGGTGGCAGAAGCGCGGATGCCAAGTTTTGGCTCCTTCTTGCCACGCGTTAAACCTGGAGTATCGCCATCAACTAAAAATGCGCTGACACCTTTTTGCTTTTTATCAGGATCAGTCATCATGAATACGACAAAATAATTTGCAATAGGTCCACTAGTGACCCAGGATTTTCTTCCGTTCAGTATATAAAAGTCACCTTCACGAGTGGCGCGACTTTTCATCGTGCCAGCATCGGAGCCACTTTGTGGTTCCGTGAGAGAGTACGCCCCAATCGCCTGTCCTGATGCAATGGGAGTTACATATTTTTTCTTTTGTTCTTCTGTTCCGAATTTTAAGATGCCGTGACAATAGAGTGAATTGTTGACCGACATAATAACGCCATGAGAAGCATCAGCCTTGCAGATTTCTTCAAGGGCAAGCACATATGCCAACGCATCCATGCCCGCTCCACCATATTCTTCTGGAACTTCGATACCCATGAAGCCCATTTCACCCATTTTTTTGATGGTGTGATGGGGAAATTCTCCGCTTTCATCAAACTCAGCCGCAATCGGTGCAATCTCTTTTTGAGCAAAATCGCGAGCCGCATCACGAAGCATTTTATGTTCATTGGTTAGAGGAAAAATCGGAAGGTCTGTCATTCACTGCTCTCCAATACTCGTGGTTAACATGCAGGAATTATACCGTTAAGGAAGTGCGGTTGTTTGAGAGGAAGGGAACTGCAATTAGAGCGGAATCAGGCTAAGGCGAGGGGCGAAGCGTTCATGTCATTATCGGAATATCCGGGTTGACTAGTCCTTCAAAATCGCTATAATTTAGCGCACTTCGACAAGAGTCATCACAGCGCTTTCCGATTCGGATTTTTGGTTTTGATATTTTTTCCGAAAAGGGTGGCGATTTGTTTTTTGATGACCTGTTCGATGAATTTATTCAACTCAAGGAGAGAGAATGAACAAGTTTGCGTACAAATTGATGGCTGTTTTGGTCTTTGCCAGCCTCGTGTTGACTGCTTGTGGTGGTTCCGCTACTCAAGCAGCTACTCAGGCGCCTGCTGCGACTGATGCTCCTGCCGCTGCAACCGAAGCCCCTGCTGCTGCGACCGAAGCTCCCGCCGCTTCCGCACAAGGCGAAGGCGAAGTTGCCATCGTTGCCTGGCCTGGTTACATTGAACGTGGCGCCAATGACGCCGCCTATGACTGGGTGACCGCTTTTGAAAAAGAGACCAGCTGCAAAGTAACCGTTAAAGATGCCGCTACCTCTGATGAAATGGTGCAGTTAATCAACAGCGGTGGTTACGACCTCGTGACTGCTTCTGGTGATGCCAGCTTGCGCTTGATTTACGGTGGTTCTGTTCAAGAAATTGATACCACCAAGATTCCTTCCTACTCCAATGTGGATTCTCGCTTGCAGAATGCTCCTTGGCACACCGTAGACGGAAAGCACTACGGCGTTTCCTATCAATGGGGTCCTAACGTGTTGATGTACAACACAGATGTCTTCCCCGAAGCGCCGACCTCTTGGAATGTAGTCTTTGAAGAACAGACTCTTTCTGACGGCAAATCCAACTCTGGACGCGTTCAAGCCTACTCTGGTCCCATTTACATTGCTGACGCCGCTTTGTATTTGAAGGCTCACAAGCCTGAATTGGGAATCACAGATCCTTACGAACTCACCGAAGAACAGTTTGCTGCTGCGATTGAATTGTTGACTTCTCAGCGCCAGATTGTTTCCAAGTATTGGGGCGATTATCTCGCTCAAGTTGAAGATTTCAAGACCGAAGGTTTTGTGGCTTCTCCTTCCTGGCCTCTTCAGGTGAACTTGCTTCAGGCTGACAGCGCTCCAATTGCTAGCGTAGTTCCTTCCGAAGGCGCTACTGGTTGGGCTGATACCACCATGATGGCTGCTAATGCTCCTCACCCCAATTGTGCTTACTTGTGGTTGGAACACTCCATCGACCCCAAGGTTCAAGGCGATGTAGCCTCTTGGTTTGGTTCCGCTCCTTCTGTTCCTGCTGCTTGTGATGGTGCCAGTGAATTGCTCGGCACCGAAGGTTGTAAGGCCAATGGCTTCGACACCTTCGACCAGATTTATTTCTGGAAGACTCCTGTTGCGGCTTGTGGTGATGGTAACGAAAATTGTGTTACTTATGACCGCTGGACCGAAGAATTTACCAAGATTGTTGGTCAATAATATTTTTTGAGTTAGAATCCTGCCGCGTCACATCGACGCGGCAGGAACTTTATATTTTCGTAAACAAATCAATGCTACAAAAATTTTTGCGATATTGATTTGTTTGTGAAACCTGAATTCAATCAAAATCCAACGCGAGGGTATGCAATGAGTGATACTGCTGCAATTCAGTTCAAAAATGTGAGTCGTCATTTTGGGGATGTGAAGGCCGTCAATGATGTTTCATTGGAAATCAAGAATGGCGAATTCTTTTCCATGCTTGGCCCTTCAGGTTCTGGAAAGACTACCTGTTTGCGAATGATTGCTGGTTTTGACCGCCCGACGGAAGGTCAAATCTTTTTGTATGGGCAGGATGTATCTCATCTTCCTCCGTATGAACGCTCAGTCAATACGGTGTTTCAGGATTATGCACTCTTTCCGCATATGAGCGTTGGTGAAAATATTGCTTATGGGTTGATGATTAAACGGGTTCCCGCCGACCAACAAAAGAAACAAATGAATGAAATGCTGGATTTGGTTCAGCTTTCTGGGTTTGCCGACCGTAAGCCTTCACAACTTTCAGGTGGACAAAGACAGCGCGTCGCTCTTGCCCGCGCCTTGATCAATCATCCCAAAGTGTTACTACTCGACGAACCCCTCGGCGCATTAGACTTGAAACTACGCCAGCAAATGCAAGTGGAGTTAAAGACTATTCAACAGCGAGTGGGTATTACTTTTATTTTCGTGACTCACGATCAAGAAGAAGCCTTGACCATGAGTGATCGCATCGCTGTATTTAGTCAGGGGAAAATTGAACAAGTGGGAACTCCTGCTGAAGTGTATGAACATCCTTCGTCTACGTTTGTGGCGGGGTTTGTCGGTACTTCGAATCTTGTCTCTGGGGAAGTCGCCAAAAGAATCACAGGTTCTGAAGAACGTTTCTCCATTCGACCTGAAAAAATTCACCTTGGCTCACCTGAACAGAAACCCGATGCTGACATGGTCTCTGTGGACGGAAAAGTCCGCGATGTGATTTATCTTGGCTTATATACACGCTATCTTGTGGAGCTTGACGGTGGCGGTGACCTGGTTGTAGTGGAACAGAATCTCAATACCACGTCGATGGATGTAATGAAAGCCAAGAATCAAAAAGTTCGTTTATTGTGGAAGAAAGAACACGTCCGTCACGTGGGAGGTTAATGATGTTGAATCGAATCTCTACGTACTTTTATCTGCGCCCAAAGTTGGTATTGGCCTTATTAATCATCCCACCGTTATTGTGGTTTTTAGTGATTTACATCGGTGCCTTGTTCACCATGTTGATTAATAGTTTTTTCTACTTGGACGGATTTACAGGCAAAGTGATCCATGAATTTACCTTGCGAACCTATGCCAAGCTTCTTGACCCAACGAACTTACAAATATTTTTTAGAACAACCTTGATGGCAGCCTTGGTAACCATTGCTTGCATCATCATTGCTTTCCCACTTTCTTATTACATGGCTCGTTTTGCTTCTCCACGCATGAAGACATTCTTATACCTTGCAGTGACTTTGCCACTTTGGTCTAGTTATGTGGTTCGTGTGTATTCATGGAAGTTAATCCTTGCTCAAGAAGGGATTGTCTCTTGGTTTGCAAGATTGATTCACATGGATTGGTTATTAAATTGGTATTTGAGTTTGCCTGGCGTGGGTGGAACTTCTCTTGCAATTTCTGCCACGGGTATTTTCATTGTATTTGTATACATTTGGGTGCCTTACATGATTTTGCCTATCCAAACTGCTTTGGAGCGTGTGCCAAAATCATTAATTGAAGCATCTGGAGATTTGGGTGCCACTCCTGCGCAAACATTCCGTACGGTTCTTCTGCCCTTGGCATTTCCAGGAGTTGTTGCAGGATCCATCTTCACTTTCTCTTTGACACTGGGTGATTTTATCGTTCCACAGTTATTCGGGACATCCAGCTTTTATATTGGGAAAGCGGTATTAACGTATCAAGGTACATCTGGCAATATTCCCTTGGCGGCCGCTTTTACCATGGGTCCGATTGTGATTATGATTACCTATCTATTGATAGCCCGCAAGTTAGGAGCATTCGATGCCCTCTAATTCTTCTCAATCTGGTGAACGCGCTTCCTGGCCTTTGAAGTTGGGGGCTTTGGGTGCAATTTTGTTTTTGCACATTCCCATGTGGTTAATCTTTTTATATGCATTTACAACAGAAGAATCTGCTTATACATTTCCGCCGCCTGGATTAACTCTTAAATGGATTCCTCAGGCGCTTACAACTCCAGCCATGCAAGATGCTCTACTTCTTACGGTGAAAGTCGCCATCCTTGCAACCATCACTGCTTTGATTCTAGGGACGCTTGCTTCAGCGGCGGTCTATCGCTATGATTTTTTTGGCAAGGAAGCCATCTCTTTTATGTTGGTCTTACCTTTGGCTTTACCTGGTATTGTTACAGGCATTGCCATGCGCTCTGCCATTAGCTTGTTGCATATTCCATTTTCATTTTGGACAATTGTCATCGGCCATGCCACGTTCTGTGTCGTGGTTGTATATAACAATGTGCTGGCTCGCTTCCGTCGCACTAGCGGATCAATGGTGGAAGCGTCAATGGATTTGGGCGCGAATTCATTCCAAACTTTTTGGCATATTGTTTTGCCCAATATTTCAACAGCTTTGTTGGCTGGTGCGATTCTCGCGTTTTCTCTTTCCTTCGATGAAGTCATCGTGACCACATTTACCGCAGGAAACCAGCAGACTTTACCGATTTGGATATTTAGCCAAATGCTTAAACCACGCAATCGCCCAATTACAAACGTCACAGCCATGTTGGTGGTTTTGATTACTGCTTTGCCAATTTTGTATGCTCAGCGAATCACCGCTGGGAATGCAGATGCTGAAGGCGGCTCGAAATAGGATTTATTTAAAAATTAAACAAGCGATAGGTCAACCTATCGCTTGTTTTTTTGTATAATCCAATCAATATGCAAACGCAAATCTGGAAATTTGAAACAGCCTTAACCAATCGTCTTTTAGTTTGGAGCATTGGTTCGCTTCTTGTGGGACTTTATCTTTGGTTTGCCACGAATGACTTTGGTCGTGGCTTTGGCATTCAAGCCGTGGCTTGGGCAGTGGTCGATGCTGCGATTGCTATTTTCGGCGCGAAATCTGCTACTCGACGCAAATCCACAGCTGACCCGAAGAAGGAAGCGCTTTTTATTCGCAAAGTCCTTTTAGTCAATGTTGGCTTGGATATTTTATATCTGATTGGCGGGGTTGGAGTGATGTCTCGTGGCGGTATGTTTTGGCTGGGTACGGGCTGGGGAATTGTTTTGCAAGCGACATTTTTGTTTTTCTTTGATTTATTTCATACAATAAAAGTTCCTATGGAGGAAGCATGACTCTTTCTTATCTCAATCCAAAATGTGAGGCACGTGACCATATTGAAGGTGGTTGTGGTGTATTTGCGCGGATGCATATTGCAAAAGGTGAATTGATTTCTTTATGGGGTGGAACCATCGTGAACAAGAAAGACTTAGATCCTTCCATGCCTCGTTTTACTCAAAGAGTCTTGCAAGTGGATGAAGATATTTATATTTTGACGGCAGAGAACCCAGAACCGAATGATTGTTTTAATCATTCCTGCGATCCCAACCTGGGGTTTTCTGGGCAAATAGGGTTGGTTGCCATGCGCGATATTGAAAAAGGGGAAGAACTTACATTTGATTACGCCATGTCTGATGGTGGCCCATATGATGAATTTGATTGTTATTGTGGTTCGCCGCTTTGCCGTAAAAAGGTGACAGGCAATGATTGGAAATTACCCATGCTTTGGGAAAAATATCAAGGTTACTTTTCCCCTTATCTGGCAAGACGGATTGCCTCTATATCGAAATGAAGAAACCATTTCTCTTTCAAATTTATCTATTTGCCTTGATCTTGCGTTTGATTCCAGTGTTGTTGACTCGTAATTTGGGGATTGGGCTGGACGATATGTTTCAATACGACATGTTGGCACGCAGCCTGGCTGTAAGGCAGGGATATCGTTGGTATGCACAGAATGATTTGAAATTACTTGAACCTTATGTGAAGTTTGACCTGACCACGGCCAAAGACTATGACCCTGAACGTGGTTTATATACCTCCTTTCGTGCGCCGTTGTATCCTACATTTTTGGCCATTGTTTATTTTCTGAATGGCATCGACTTTTCTCGTTTTTTTGCAGCACGTTTGGCTCAGGTGATTTTTCTTGGCGCTCCTCTGGCTCCGCTGACATATTTAGTTTCCCTTCAACTATTCCCTGATTCTGAAAAGACTTCAAAACTATCTGCATGGATTGTGGCTGCCTATCCGATGTTGTTGGTATACCCTCTCGGCTTGGGGACAGAGAATCCTTTTTTTGTTTTGTTGCTCGCGGCTTTTTTCTTTCTCTTGAAGTCCATCAGCCAACCTAAAATCTTAAATTTTCTGCTCTCTGGAGTTTTCCTTGGGTTGACTGCCCTGACGCGTTCAGTCATTCTTCCATTCGCAGGTTTGGCGATTGTGTATTTATTTTACGTCCATCGCAAGCCAGTTATGTGGGTGGTGATTGCTTTTGTGTTAGTGGTCACACCGTGGATTCTGCGAAACTCTCTCTTGCACCACAAATTAACTGGCATTGAAACTTCAATGGGGTATAACTTGTACCTTGGATATCATCCAAAAGGAGATGGTTCCTTTGTGTTTGGCCCGTCGTTGGATTTACTGACCATCATGGACGATGCTGAGAGAGATAAAGTCGGTACGCAATTGGCGATTGGATTTATCAAGAATCAACCAGAACGATTTGTTCCTTTGGCCGTTAATCGACTAGGTTTCTTTTTCGGCCTTGAAAAACGCGTTTTGATGTACTTTTATTCAAACAATCTTTTGGGTTTTATTCCGCGAGTTGGGTTAATCCTTCTTTCTTTGGTTTTGTTGTTGCCATTTGTCTTGGTAAGTAGTTTATCTGTGTTTGGCTTTGCTTCTGTTGAGTGGAATGCTCGTAGTTATCTGCTCGTGATTTTATTCGTTGCGTATATTCTTCCGCATGTTTTTATTCTTGCAGAAGATCGTTTTCACCTTGCGTTGATTCCATTTATGGCGATTCTTGCTTCATATGCGCTTGTTTCAGTAAAGAGCAAAAGGTTTCAAGCCAGTAAATTGGTTTTTGGCGTTTCAGCGGTCGTGATGATATTTCTCTTTTTGAATTGGGGACTGGAGCTTCACCATGATGCAGATAAAATTGTTTCTTTGTTTGGTCCAAACGGAAACCAAACTTATTTTCCTTATTGAGGATTCTGATGAATTATTTGAAAGGTGAGAAGCTACAGTTTGATTGGAAGATTGTCACCGTGACAATTGTTTCCACTTTGTTGTTGATGGTCGATCATTATCACATGTTGACTGCGTATAAATATGTTGACCGTGTGATTTTGTATTTGCTGATTCCATTAGGGTTTGTTTTGATACTGTTTCGAGAAAATCCCAAAGAATATGGTTTTTCATTTGGAGATTGGAAACTTGGCATCATTTACACTCTGATTGGCGTTTCTATCATGACTCCAGTTATCTTCTACTTGGGGCATGGCGATGCATCGATGAAGCAGTATTATGAGAAATTTGTCATTGGTCTTCCATGGACGACTTTTCTGGATTTAATTGGTTGGGAATTTTTCTTTCGGGGATGGATTCTTTTTTCGTATGCCCGAAAATTTGGTCCCGAAGCATTATGGTTACAAGCTGTGCCTTTTGCCATGGCTCATATTGGCAAACCTGAATTGGAGACACTCTCCACAATTTTCGGTGGTTTTGCATTTGGGTGGGTGGCCTATCGTACCAAATCGTTTGTATGGCCATTCTTGATTCACTGGTATATTGGCACTTTAATTATTCTTGTCGCGGCAGGTAAACTTGGTTAATTACATCATTCGTTCAGCGCTGGAAGCGGAAGCAACTCAAATTAAAGATTTGATTCATTTGGTGGGAATCAACCCAATGGGCTTGGACTGGAAGCGTTTTGTCGTCGCTGTTACCGAGCAGGGACAAGTCATCAGTTGCGGCCAGTTAAAACCTCATGGGGAGGATGTCATTGAATTGGCTTCCATTGGAACATTGCCAGAATATCGAGGGATGGGAATCGCAAGGGCAGTAATTGAAGATTTGCTGAAAAAAGCTCCACGTCCTTTGTATTTGATGTGTATCTCGCACAATGGACCCATGTATGAGAAATTTGGATTTGCCACAATTTCGGTGGAACAAATGCCGAAATATTTTCGCCGAATGAAGAATGTATTTGACATGGCAGATGTATTTCGAAAAACAGGCGAGGAATTGTTAGTAATGAAGTTGGGGTAAAATTTTAGGAATGAAAAACGCTTTGTATGTTTTGCTCGGAGTTTTGGCTGGGTTTATCCTGGCAGGAACATTGGTCTTTGTGTCTCGTGCGCCGAGTGGCGAGCCGATTGTATTACAGCCAGCCCCAACCAAGGCACCGATTGCTGTGCATGTGATAGGGGCTGTTCCGCGCCCGGGATTATATGAATTTCCAGAAGGTGCACGCATTCAAGATGCAGTTGATGCGGCAGGTGGTTTATTGTCCACTGCTAATGAAGATGCAGTTAATCTGGCAGCTCTCTTAACTGATGGGCAACAGTTGGATATTCCTTATAAAGATGGCGCACAACCTGCTGATACTGGTAGTACATCGTCTACATTTGAACAAGTTGACCCACAAGCTACATCTGCACCTGTAACTGAAAACACTTCAGATTTGATTAACATCAATACTGCAAGTGCTGAAGAATTGGATACCCTTCCTGGGATTGGCCCAACCACCGCGCAAAAGATTATCGATTATCGTACAACCAATGGACCATTTTCTACCATTGAAGAAATCATGGATGTTTCTGGGATTGGACCTTCCACCTTTGATGAAATAAAAGATTTAATCACGGTGTAGAACATGCCTGCCTTCGATCATTTCGCGGCAATTGCATCCATTTATGCGCGAGTCACCTATTCTCAAAAAGAGATGATGTGTGAAGTCGCTTCATTGCCAGTTCATGGAAAGTTGCTCGATGTGGGCGGTGGCACGGGGCGAGTAACTTCTGCAATTCGTGAATTTGTGGATGACGCAGTTATCGCAGACGTTTCTTTTGGCATGTTGAAAGAAGCGCCTCGTTCCACGCTCAAACCTGTGTGTGGCCTCTCTGAGGCATTGCCCTTCGCTGATAATTCTTTTGAGCGCGTTATCATGGTGGATACCTTACATCATGTAATTAACCATGCTGAATCTGTAAGAGAGATGGTGCGAGTCTTAAAGCCTGGTGGGATACTGGTGATTGAAGAGCCAGATATCCGTACCTTTGGTGTAAAACTGATTGCACTTGTAGAAAAATTATTATTGATGCGCAGTCATTTCCTTGCTCCTGAAGCCATTACAAAATTATTTGAAGTTGGAAAAACCAAGGTCAAAACAGAAGATGGTACCGCCTGGGTGATATTTGAAAAGAAAAGCCTTTCGAGCTCACTCGAAAGGCTTTTCTTTTATTCACTTGCCAGCACGTGCCTTGCAATCACCAACCGTTGAATTTCACTTGTGCCTTCACCGATGGTCATCAATCTTGCGTCACGATACATTCTTTCCACTTGATATTCGCGGCTGTAGCCATTTCCGCCGTGGATTTGAATCGCTTCATAGCAAACTCGCTCAGCCATTTCAGTCGTATACAATTTTGCCATCGCTGCTTCTTTGTTATAAGGACGTCCCTGATCTTTGAGCCAGGCGGCTTTATGTAATAAGGTACGTCCCAATTCGATTTCTGTAGCCATATTGGAAAGTTTAAATTGAATTGCTTGAAACTCTGAAATAGACTGGCCGAATGCCTTTCGAGTGTGGGCATAATCCACAGCGGCTTCAAATGCTGCTTGTGCCAACCCCACTGAAATTCCGCCGATGCTGATGCGTCCTGCGTCCAAAGTCGCTAAAGTTTGCTGCAACCCTCTACCTTCGGTACCAACTAAGTTTTCAAGAGGTACTCTGACATTTTCATAGGTGATGCCATGGGCAGGAGAGCCGCGTAGTCCCATCTTCTTTTCTGCAGGGCCAATATGTAATCCCTTTGAATCTGTTGGGACCAGAATCATGCTCAACGATTTCGAACCGCCTTTGGGATCTGTGCGAACCAGAGTGATGATGTATTCGGCAATCCCTGCATTGGTGCACCACATCTTGGCGCCGTTAATGACCCATTCATTTCCTTGTTTCTCAGCTTTGGTAATAACGCCCCCTTGAATATCAGAACCTGCACCTGGTTCAGTTAGTGCGAGAGCTCCTAATTTGTTCTTTCCACTTGAAACCAACGGAAGCCATTTTTTCTTCAACTCTTCACTACCGTAAATGGAGATAGGGGCAGTGCCGAGTCCGTTATGAGCTGTGAATGCCAATGCTGTAGAACCACAGCCCCAGCCTAATTCTTCCAACGCAATTGCTGTGGAAATCATGTCTACGTTTGAGCCGCCATATGCTTCAGGGATGCTTAATCCCAACAAGCCTACAGGTCCACCTTTGCGAACGGATTCCCAGTTGAAAGATTCGGTTTCATCCACTTCACGTGCTTTGGGTTTAACTTCCTTTGCCACAAACTCGTGGACTGTTTTTTTCCATGCCTTTTGTTCATCACTTAGATCGAAATTCATTTTGTCCTCTTTTATAGGGTAATTACTTTCTCAGCCTTCATCTGTGCTTCGATGATATCAGGCATTCCACCGACGATGCCAATTTTTACTTTATCTGTCAACCCATAGTAATTCAAACAGGTCGAACAGACAATCAATCGCACACCCTTTGATTCCAAGGTGCGCAATTGCTCAAGGACTGGGGAATCAGTGCAGACCAGCTTTACACCTTCTGTATAGAAGCACATTGCATTAGGTAACTCGCTGTTTTGAGAAAGGAGTTCAAGATATTTCTCCATTAGCGCCAATTGTAATTGCTCATCTGCTTTTCCCATCCCGTTATTTGTAATCATTAGAATGGTTGATGACATTTTATTGCTCTTCTTTTAAAAATTCTTCAAGTATTTCTTGTGCTTCTTTGAGTTGCTCGGTGGGAACAAATATCTGTACTGTTCCCATCCCAGTCACTGTGACTGGGTAAATATTTTGTCCAATTGACTCTTGAAATAATTCTACGGGAATTTCTTCCGCCTCAAGGTAACTTTTCAAGAGGTTTGCTTCCATTCTACTGTTTAACTCAACAAGAAGTTCATATTTCATATCGTTCATGTGGTTCTCCAAAATATAATGAATAGAATCGTCCAAAGACTGCTGACTAAGAATTGACGCATTCCAATTCGCATGGGTTTCCATTTGATGGCTGGATGAGTAATTCCCCAAAGAGTTTCAAGCCATTGAATTAAGAATGGTGCAAAGATTAATGGTGGGATTAATTTATACCAACCAAGAATTAAGGATGTCAATAGGTTGAAAGATGTGTACAAAAGAGCACGTTGACCTGATTTCCATTGCTCGCTTCTTGATGTGTCTGGTAATTGGTCTCGTTGCTCAAGCCTGAGATATGCGTAAACGATGCTTGCGGCAGATTGCAACCATGTCAAGAGCCACAGCCACCAACCTGTGGGGTGATAAGAACCAATTCCAATCCAATAAGCTGCTGGGGCTGCTAGAGATAAGACCCCAGTTGCAATAATTTCAACGCCTGCTTGCTTTCTTTCATTGCGTTGACTGACTAGCCATAAATGCCATAAAAAAATAGGAACAACTGGCGGAATTAAGTACAGGATGAAGACAAATCCATACAGGATAATTTCAATCAAGGCTAGGGCTGAGATACTGCCATAAATCAATGACCAAAATATAGCGGCGGGAAGATCGGTCTTTGGCCTTCGACCAGAATAAGATTTGACGAGTGCAACTACTGGCTGTCTCAGCATAAAAGCAGACATCACAGCAAGGCTGAGGAATAAAGTGTTAGGTGTGAACTTTGTCCCTGCGAAAATGCCGACAAACAATGGACTTAGAATAAAAACCCATGAACCGTGGTCTTGTGGAATTGCAATTTGCTTTTTGAAAAAATTTCTCATGAGTCACAAGCATAATGGGAAACCACCCTCTGCGCAAGGCGCTTTATTTTGGCTTACAATAGCGGATAAATTATTTCAAGGAGAAATTTTATATGGCCCCTAAAAGTAAAAATACAAAGGACCCACAAGCAGATAAAACCGAGAAAACAATTCAATATGTTGCCGTTGCGGTGATTTTAATTGTGATTGCTGCATTTGCTTGGAAATATATCCCAAGGCCAAAATCTACTGCTGTAGGACAAACTTCAGCATGCACAATTTTTGATTCAATCCCTGCATCTGACCAATATTCCTCTGCTCCTCCCATGATGGTGAATACAACGGCAACTTATTACGCTACCTTCAAGTTAGCAAAGGATGGGGAGTTTGTTGCAGAGTTGTACCCAGACAAGGCTCCTATTACAGTCAACAGTTTTGTGTTCCTTGCTTGTAAGGGCTTTTATGATGGTACAACCTTCCATCGAGTTTTAGATAACTTTATGGCACAAGGTGGTGACCCTACAGGAACTGGAGCAGGTGGGCCTGGATATGAATTTGTAAATGAGCAAAGTGACTTGACCTTTGACAAAGCAGGTGTGTTGGCCATGGCAAATTCTGGACCCAATACAAACGGTAGCCAATTCTTTATCACTTTTAATGGGGATTCAGGATTGAGTAGTGCCGCCTATACTATTTTTGGGCAAGTCACGATTGGCATGGATGTGGTAAATGGAATTACCCGCCGTGACCCACAAGCTAACCCGACTTTTGTAGGTGATGAAATCGATCTGATTACGATTACGAAGTAATTTGTAATATAAATGCCTCGCTTGTAATTTTTGCAAGCGAGGCATTTATATGTGTTTTCTATTACGGAGTGATAGTAGGAAATCCTGAAAGATCGTTGTCACTGGCGATCCTTAGATTTTCTGCACTAATCCAGCAAGGCGAATTAAAATATGGATTCTTGATTATGTACCAACCTGAAACGCTCCCAATACCGATTAATTCTACTTTTTTTGTATCGCTAATATTACTTACCAGCGCATAGGAGGAACCGGGGCCAGCATAACAAGGAGCCGCCCCAACCACTTCTGGTTTTTTTGTAGCCACTGGTTCAGGATTTGGGGTTGATGTGTCTGTCATTGCCAAAGTAGGGGTAACTGTTGGTGGAAGAGGGGTAGGAGAATATGCTGCCACAGTTTGTGTTAACATTTGAGAGGCTAGTTGAACAGCAATTGTGCTAATTGTGTCAACAGTAGGTATTGGGGTGGCCTGAGGCGTACAGCCAGCCATCATCGTGAATATAAAGACTAGTGTGAGCGTAAGATGTATTGGAACTCGTTTCATTTTTATCTCCAAAGTATTTCTTCTTGAATTTTACCTTCTAAATTGGATATTGCCGTAAGAAAAAGTACTTTGTCTTCATCGGGAAAATGCTGTATTTCAAAATATAAAGGAACTTAATTTGTCTGATTTAATTGAACGCCCTTCTCTCTTACGCACATATACTCGAAGTTTTGACCCACTTAAAAATCGAAATTTGCGTATTTATCTTGGTGGGCAGGCGATTTCCTTGCTTGGCACTTGGATGCAATCCACTGCACAAAGTTGGGTGGTGTGGGAATTAACCCATTCTGAAAAGTCACTAGGCATCGTCGTAATGCTTAACAGTTTGCCTCTCTTTTTGCTTGCCCCTTGGGCAGGTGGGATTGCGGATCGTTTTAACCGACGCATGATTCTGTTGACAACCCAAGCCATTGCCATGACTTTGGCTTTTCTACTTGCATTTCTTATCCAAACAAATCTAGTACAGATATGGCATATTTATCTGTTTGCCTTTATTTTGGGTACCGTAAATGCCTTAGACTTTCCAGCTCAACAAGCTTTCATTGGCGATTTATCTGGCATGGGACAAGTACGCCAAGCTATCACGTTAAACATTATGGGACTTCAAGTCGCCAGAATGCTTGGTCCCGCAATTGCTGGGGTTTTGCTGAAGTTAGTGGGTTCTGCAGCTTCCTTCTGGATTAATGGCTTTAGCTTTATGGTAGTGTTACTTAGTATTTTCATGGTGCGTTCTCATCAACAAGAAATTCATAAACGAGATAGTGGACGTGGCCAATTTCGCGAAACTCTGGATTTTATCCGTGCTCAACCCCGCATGATTGACCTGTTAATCTTCGCTTCACTTGTGACCTTTTTTGGTCTTTCCATCATGAACATTCTTCCCTCTGTGGCAGATCAGGTGTTGCATGGTGACTCACAAACCTTTGGGTTATTGTTTGGTGCCTCTGGGGCAGGAGCTTTAATCTCTACGCTTTTGCTGCTTCCTCTGTCGCAAGCTGCCAAGCGGATTGGTATCATTGTCAGCGGGGCCGCAATTTGGATGGGAAGTTTTTATTTCCTGCTTTCACGATCTACCTGGTTGCCGCTTTCCATGGCTGCTATATTTTTTGTCAGCCTTGGAGCTCCATTGGTGTTGACCACTGGCCTCGGTGTCATGCAAATGATGGCTCCTGGAAATATGCGAGCCCGAATCATTAGTCTCTTTACAATGTTGACTTTTGGGTTGCAGCCTCTATCTTCTATTTTTATTGGGTATACAGCAGAACTGTTCGGAACTCAAACTGTGATTATGGTGAACTCGTTGTGTCTGGTCACGGGTGCTCTGTTGATGTTCTTGTTCCGTAATGGACTACGTCAGTGGGAACTGAAACCCAGCGTGGAACCAATTCTTTCATCAAAAGAAAAGATTGAGGCTTCTCAATCTCATTAAACAAAAAATGCGAGGAATTCCTCGCATTTTTTGTTTTTCAATCTAGGCTTATTATCCGCAACCTCCACCACTTTTGTCTCGTTTTAGTTGGAGTTTTATTTTTGCTTCAAATTCCAATTTTTCATATTCAATTGGGTTTGGAGAACAAGATTCATATCGGCTACCCAAAGCAGTCGGGAAGATATAGCCCAATTGATCGTCACTAGCATTCGGGGCAGGGCGAAGCGTTTTATCATCCTTTCCAAAAAATGCAATCCAGTTATTAATTCCGCCTTCCAAAATGTAGGAGTTTGATAAGCTGGATGCCACTAATACTTTCCAAGCTTCAACAGCTGCTGTTTCATCATTACTCATAAGAATAAAAACTGTATTGGCGGGCGGTTGAGTAATAAGCACGGGAATAACTTCCTGAATTCGTTTTACAGGCACATTAATCGCACCTTCAATATGATATAAGTTGTAATCAGACTCTGAACGCACATCTAAGTAGATTGGATTCATTGCTTGATTGTATTTGGTCTTGAAAGTTTCAGCAGGTGTGATGAAGACCAGACGCTTTGCAAGCATATCATCCGCTGTATATGTAACTTGTTGCTCGTTTTCAGTGCGAACAAATTTAACCTTTTTATATTTTTCTTCAAGGCTTGGCGTGCCGATTACAACTACGGCTACGGCCAATATCGTTAAGACTGCGGCACCTATGGGGCGAATTTTTGGTTCTTTGCTTAAATCTTTTTTCCCAAAAATGTGCTCAAGTTGTTCAGCACCCCAAAACATGAAGAGTGACATCAAGACGACAAGTAAAACAACTACACCAACAGGGATATTAAACACTTGGTCTAGAGTGAGGCGACCATAATAGCCAGCATTGTTATACCAATTGGTGAAATATTGCTCGGTTTCACCAAAAAGGAAAGCACCGACAAAACCGCCAAGCATAAAGAACATTCCATCAATTTTCCCGGTGGATGCAGAGGCAAGGGATGTGGTTGGGCAAAACCCACCGATAATAAATCCAACACCCATGATCAAACCACCCAAAATACCGGAAGCAAGATATGTGGGGTTAACCCAAACTTGACTGAAATCAAGAATTCCAAGACCAGCTGCGCCGAATAATAAGACCATTGCTACAACAATGGCTGTGAACATAACCTTGAGTACGGTCATTTCGGTGAAATAAAATTGCGCTGCAAGCTTTCTCGAGTCACCAAAGCCAGACATTTCAAGTGTATAGCCAAATCCAAAACCGATTAGGCCGAAGAGTACATAAGTCCACGGATTGGATGCACTAACTACTACAAAAGAGGGGAGAGGAAAGTTCATCTGATGTCTCCTGGTTGAATTACAACCATAATTTTCTTACGAAATACGCAAGGCCGTACGCGCCGCCAAAAATTGCAAACATGACTACCCATGAGCCAGCCGAGAGTGTTGCACCGCCTGATAATGCTTGCCCCGAAGTGCAGCCTCGTGCCATACGTGCGCCATACAGAAAAATAACACCGCCAAGAAAGGACATCAGCCACCGAGTTTGATTTGAGATATTGGGACCTTTGGTAGTCATAAATTTCAAACGCCCGTTGAAAGCACCAGAAGTAAATCCTCCAAGGAGTGCCCCGAAGAACACGGGCACAATCCAATCATCCAGTGGGTTTTTATTGCCGCCAGCCATTTTGAGTAAGTACGGATTATTATCTACGTGGGCGGGAGCAACAGCATCAACAAGAGCAGCATCGATGCGGCTTGTTGCACCTGATGAGCCAAGGCCATTTCCTGTCAGGAAGAATGCTAGAAACAGAATAACACCTAGAACAATTCCTCCAAAATATGGGTGGACATAAGGTTTTTCAGGCCGTTGTAAGATGTTTTTTTTATTTGAGGAAGCAACTGTCATTTTAATTCTCCTTTTCTTTTTCCAAGCGAATTTTTTAGTTCGCTTGGAAAAAGATTTGTGTCTTATTTAGACTCGTGAACTTCTACTTCTTCATACCCTGTGATCATGGCACGCGTAGCTTCAAGAGGTGTTTTTCCTGTAGTGGTCATGTATACATGCACAAGAATGAAGGTTGCAAATAGCCATGCGACCAAAGAGTGGAAAGGCGCTAAGAGAGGAAGTCCACCAAATAAATTGGCCGCTTGCGGGAATTTTTGTACTCCCCACATAAGTGCCCCAGTCAACATTTGTAGCGGCAAGAGTACATTCAAGATTCCAAAATAGGTAATCTTTTGAATTGGATTCATACGATTGTCTGGTCGCTTTTCAAATGGATGACCTTGACCTTTGAAAATTCCAGAAATGTAGTACTTTGCTTGCACAAGTGCATCATCGAAGAAGCCATAGGGACGGGGGATATATTCTTGCATTCGCTCTTTTGCAATGTGGTAAAAAAATGATAACAGGGCGTTGAGTACTAGAATGACCGCTACAACATTGTGAATTGTGACCATGCCACGGAAAGAAAATGCTCCAAAAATGTCAGGTCTATGGATGATTAATCCTGTGAACAGAAGGATGACAATGGCGAGTGTTTGCAGCCAATGCCAGAAGCGGCGATAGGCATCATACATGTAAATACGTTCGCTTCGCGCTGGACCGTGAGTTTGTTTCTTCGATGAAAGGAAGCGCAATGTTCCGTGGGTGACTACCCCTAAAAGCGAACCAGCGAAGAGCAACGCACCTAACCAGTCAATCCACCCGAGGCGGCTCGAACCGAAAATATACATCTTATCTTTGTCAGGGTTCGGTTGATAATACAATGCGCCATTTTCATTTTTGATGAATTCACCTGTGCCATTTACATTGTTATCAACATCAAATGACGGAATTACGGGAGCATAATTTGCCAGCTTAATGGATTGTGTCAGTCGTGAATCTGCATTGTGGCAGGCGCTACAATCGTTGATAGCATCCTCGCCTCTCGTAACATTGTGATTGATGCTATAGGGTTGTACCATACCTTCCATGCGTGGGTTTTTTAAGCCAAGCGCCAGAAGTTTTGCTCTAATCGTGTCTTCTTTAGCTGGGGTGTCAATAACTAGTTCGGCTGAACTGAGAATGCCATCTGAGTTGCTATCGAAAGTGGAAATAGTATCTGAACTGTAATTTCCGTTGCTTAGAAATACAGCTTCCAAGTCGAATTGACGAACGGGTCTTTTGTTGCCATTTGCATCATCGTACACCCAGTAGAAAGTAGTGATGAGATTGTATGGCGCAAGTAATTCCTGTCCATCAATGTTAGTTCGGTTTAGTAGAACAGGTTTGTATCCGGTTACAAGCGAAGAGACATCATTCGGTGTTCCTTCTACGCCGCGACAAGATTGAGCTGCTACTCCGTTTGTATTCACCACAGTCCAATCATAGGTTTGAATGGCAGGAGCATATATCTGAGGGATATGACAGGTTTCGCAGGCGATTGCGCTCATATGTGTATCTAGGTATGGAAGCCAATCGGCATGACCTTTGCTCGCATCATGACAGTTTTCGCAACGGCGCATCGTTCCTTTGAATTCAGGAGCTACGTTGAATTGTGCACTTTGACCTCGGGCAAAATTATGGTCTGGCTTGGAAAGGTATTCACCAATTTCCAATGTGCGCGGATCGTAAATCAAATGAGAGGGATTGTTGCTCTGTAATTCACTGGCATGCGATGGGTTGTTTAGTGCGTAATGGCAATCTGTACATTTCAATTGGCGTTCGGCATGAATATCCCATGAACGATCGAGCTCATCTTTGTTTTCAAGATTGACACCTGATTCATTAATCCGTTGTAATGAAACAACCTGTCCAGTGGTGGCAGTTTGTGGATAGTCTAAATCACAAGCCTTGATTGTTAGAGGGTCATCTGTAGAGGGATGCACTTCTCCATGACAAGTTGCGCAATTGCCATTGGTGGGATCTTGAATTCCAAGAATCTGACTTTTGATTTCGCCACTTTCATTGAATGCTTCAGGATTCCAAACAAATCCATCTGTAGATGACTCTACAATGTGGAGTCCTTCAAGAGTGGCGGTGTTCGCTTTGCCAAATTCACCTGTATGAATGGCTTCAGCTCGTGCTGAAGTATTTGGATTTTCGATATGACACAAGAAGCAGTTCATTTCCATCGTTCCTGATTTTGTCCAGTCCCATGTGGAGACAGTTCCATTTTGATCAAGGATGGAAGTTTCAGGATTGGATGTATTTGTGCTTAAGCTTGTTAGAGATTGGCCTTCACGATTTGTTGTTGCTGGCCCTCCTCCAACAACTCGTTCTCCGTAGAGCATGAGCCATTCTGCAGTGGAGAGGTCAAGGCGTTCATCGCCTGTTGGGGAAAGATAACGATAGGTGAGTGGATTCCACTGGCCGAATAAGCCGTTGCTTGTATCGAAAGTTGTGCTCTTGGCGTTATAGTCACTTAACCCCAGATCAGAATGGAAGGCATGCGAAGCAATGAAGTTTGTATCATGACACTGACCACATGTTTTCATAGTGGAAACAGCTTGGTTGCTCTCAAGAACATTTTTTCCATCAGCATCGAGCAAGACGAAGTCTGGGTGGATTGGAGATGCTTGTGTTGCCTGTTCAGGTTCAGGTGAAGCAAGAGCCGTTCCAAATCCAATTGCGAGTGCGAGCAAGATAAATCCAACAAAGAGAAGGAAGGTATATTTTTTCATTTTTATTTTCTCCCACCCCACTCAATAGGATCTCCAGGATATCCAAGGGCTTCCCAATTCATGCGTCCGTTATCGCCATGACAAGAATCGCATTGTAAGGCTTCAGAAGCAGGTTGCACCATGTGAGTTGTTGCCCAATACATGTAGGTTTCAGTAAAACCATATTTGCCACTATAGGCAAGCCCTGTAATTGGGGCTGCTAATTCGAAGGAACTATTCCAATCGAACGTCGTCCAAAAGCCATCTTTTCCAGAGGTAATTGGTTGAAGCAAATAGTTATTGACAACATCGTAGGGTTGTTTTGCAATATGAAGTTTGAATGGGAATATTTTTGCCTTGGGATCATCAATGTTGCCAGCAGGTTTGTTGATATAAGTGATTCCATCTTTACCTAGTGGGTCGCCAAGGATGTAACGATATTCGTTGTTGCCGTTGAACCACAAGTATGTAGGTGCAAAGTTTTTGTCGTACGTGAATTCCCCTTTAATTTTTAGGTAAGTGTAGTGGTCATCTTCCCGCCCAGTTTGGCCTGCCTGCGACCAATCCCATGTTACTTTAGTTGGCTCTTCTACAGCCAGGGCAGGGATATGGCAGGTTTGACATGCAACTGATGAAAGGTGAGTGTTGATGCGTTCATCTTCATGTTTTTGATTGACATGGCATTCTTCACATGAAACTTGCTCTTTGGGGTCAATTGTGTAGTTGTCTGCTACCATGCGCCCAAGAATTTGATGTTGATTTGTCCAATGGCAATCTGTGCATTGCATGTTTAATTCACTACCCATGTGGACATCGAGTGATTTGTTTGGAAAATACAAACTTTCATCGAGATCACCATGTTTTACGCCATTTCCACCACCACCGTCGAAATGACATTTGCCACAATTTTCGCGTGTAGTTGAACGAACACTTTGAGCGGCAGCGAGGAGGTTGACACCATCTGCTGGGTTTCCATACAGTCCTTTTCCATATAGACCGGGGTCTGCATGGCATGCGAGACAATCTACATTATCTGGATTTTCTTGTTGGGCTTTTTTTCCTTCTTCCCAGCCATAGCCAGCGTGACAAGTCATGCATTTATTTTCATTGCCTTGAGAGCCAATACAAAAATTATTAATTTGATTGATTTTGCCAATCGTTACTGGTTCTGTGCGCCATGGCACATCAAATGCCTTTGATTCCCATGTCCAGTGGGTAGTTTTCATAAACTCAGTGGCAGCATCCTTATGGCATTCAAGGCAGGCGTTCGTAACATCTTGACCAGTCTTAAAATCACCTTGAACAATATCTTTATGATCTACATGAACTGCTTTTTCTGGGATATGAGATGCTGGGTTGGCTGTAGACGTTGTACGTGGTAGGTAGTATAGGATTGGAACTAGAATCAACAGAATTATGCCGATGAGTCCCAAAATCCATGAAGGGAAGCGTTTCTTCATCACATTCTCCTTAATTATTTATCAGGTTGGCTTGATGTGCGAGTCTTTCACGCATGATGCTTCTCAACAAATCAAGTGCCTGAATGAGTCTTGAGTCTGAAAGGTGGTAGGTAATTATGGTGCCTGTACGTATGGTATTAACCAACCCGCGTTCACGTAAAACTTTAAGATGTCTCGAGGTTGTAGGTTGATTTAATTCAAGTTCATTTGCCAGCTCAGTCACGTTGCGCGGACCTTCACTAAGTGCATAAAGAATCAGTAAGCGATTGGGGTCCGATAATGCTGCGCAAAAATTTGCTTCGAGTTGGGTAATTTCCTGCTGGAGGGTAGGGGTGACCATAAGAACCTGCTTATATGTGAATAAACGAATATTTATATCCCCATCATACATTTGTGACATAATGTACAATAGTGGTAGGTGTCATATTAAGTTTTGTTTAATGTCACATAAAATGCAGGTATAATGCGACTGATTAAGTACTAATTACAATCAGTCCAAAATGAAATGGTGGAGGAATGTATGGGAACATTTCAGAGAGAAGCATTGTCAGTTGATGTAGCATCTCGTTTGCGTGACTTGCGGGAGTCGAGAGGAATTTCGATGCGCACGCTTGCCACTAAAAGTGGTTTGTCGGCCAATGCGCTATCCATGATTGAGCGTAGTAAAACTTCGCCTTCGGTAAGTACTCTTTATAAATTGGCAGATGCACTTGGGGTTTCGATTACTGCATTCTTTGGTGAGGAAAGTGAAAAGAAACAAGTCGTTTTTATAAAATCAGATGAACGTACTCGTATGGCATTTACTCGAGGTGTGTTTGAAGCTTTGGGTGGGGAGCAATTTTCAGGTCGAGTAGAGCCGTTTATGCTTACATTGGAAAATGGTGCTTCCAGTGGTCCACATGGGATTACACATTCTGGGCATGAGTTTGTTTTCTGTTTACGCGGTCATTTGGATTATTTTGTTGAGAAACAAACCTATCATCTTGAGCCTGGGATAGTTTATTGTTTGCCTCTAAGTTGGAACACAAGTGGAAAAATTTAGGCCACACGGTGGCGACTGCATTAATCATCATTTCTGGCTTTGCTGAAGGGGAGCAGCCTCATTCCATGCATTGGAAAAAAGGCGAATAAAGTCCAAATAAAAAATCGACCCGTACGGGTCGATTTTTTATTTAAAACCTATGAGGGCAGGCTTTTGTTATGCGTACATGCCCCAGTCCAAAGCCGATGGATCTTCCATCATGGAAAAATCCCATACATCCATTCCCATTTCAATCGTCACAGGCATGTTGAGACCTTCAGTGGCTTTCGCCTTGGTCATTTCAATCATGGCTGGACCGTAAGGACAGAAAGGAGTTGTCAGAATCATTTTCAGACGGGCGATATTGTTTTCAATTTCAATATCGCGCACCAACCCCAACTGGATAATGGTCATTCCAATTTCAGGGTCAACCACCTCGGAGAGTTTTGCGCGTGCTTGTTGCACAATCTCTGGATGGGTAGTGTGAATGGTCCACTGAATTTCTTTGATTTCGTCGCTCATAAATCCTCTACTTTTAGTTTATTTACTTTTTACATTTAAGGGCCCAGCAGGCTGGACAACATAAGTACAATGGGCTCCACCATCCAGAATGCATTGAACCTTGTTTGCAGGGAGTGCCAACATCTTTGAAATTAAGGTTTGATCTACGGTGCAAACTTCTGGATGCGCCACGCCAATTTGATAGTATGGGCAGGAAATTTCGTGGATTTGGTATTGACCGTCTTTCTTTTCCCATTCCACGGTGAAGCCTTCTTGCGCCAACATGTCTTTGACGAAGTCAAGACGTTCTTCCATACTTAGATTCTTCATATCGCTGGCATATTGACCAGCCATATCTTCTGCGATTTGATTAAACAATTTTGCTACGACGGGTCCAGGCATGGTCTCTTTCATTTGAGCCAATAACCGCGAGGTTAACTGCATATAGCGGGTAGGGAAATGCTCCATACCTTCATTAGTTAAAACATAAACAAGGCGTGGACGTCCAACACCATGTCGCTCTTCTTGACCTTCTACCAGCCCTTCCATTTGTAAGTTGGTCAGGTGATGACGTACAGAAATAGGATTAATCCCAACAGCTTCTGCTAGGTCATTGATTGTGGAGCGAGGTTTCTTTAATAACGTTTGTAAAATTTTATCGCGCGTAGATTTCATACTTGGGAGTATAACCAAGTCAAGAAAGTCTGTCAATATACTAGATAAATATCATAAATATTTACAAGATCGCTGAGGCTACCGAATCGTAAGACTGAAGGTTGCCGACCAGTTACCCCAATTTCCTGCAGCATCTTTGGCGCGAACATGCCAAAAATAGATGCCTGGCGAAAGAGATTTCAGCTTAATCGTTAAGTTTTTTGTCGTATCAGAAGCCTCTGGGCTGGAAAAATTGCTATTGTTGTCCATTTGTATTTGGTACAAAACAGCAGAATCAACGTTGGTCCATTGCAGCCAAGGCTTCTTGGTCGAAGTCGAATTATTGGCTGGGCTAACAGGCATCGGCGCAGGGGGAGGCGTTGTGTCCACTACAAAAATTTGTGTCGTGCTAAATTTTCCAGGTTGGAGGTCAGTGTTATACGCTCGCACTCTCCAATAATAAATCCCATCCACCAAGGGCTGGCTGGTGATAAACGTTGTCTTTTTAAGAGTTTGACTTAAGATTGTGTTTGCAAAGTTTTCATCTGTTGCAATGTTGATTTCATATGCGCCCGCATTGTACACAAGTGACCATGAGAATGTTGGAAATGAATTGTTGGTCACTGCATTCCGTTTCGGATCGATACTAGACGGTGCAGGGAAATTGGTTGCATTTTTTATGACAGAATAAACTTCACCTGTATTGAAGCTTGTGCTTAAAACATTTCCAGCAAGGTCTGTGATACTTCCATTATTTAATAAGTCAACTTGAAGTGAGTCTGTGCCGACGCCTGTTGTTGTAGTGATGATATAAAATGGATTAACATCTTTTACGTTAAGGATGGTTACGCCATTAATGTTTTTGCTTGCTGGACTGAAATCGCTTCCATCTACGCCGAGAACTGGTTCTGAAAAAGTAGCAATGAAATCTACGCTGATGGCACTAGTCGGGTTTGGACTTGCGCGAGTAATGGAGGTTATAACAGGGGCAGTTTTATCAACAGTGTAAGTTTCACCATTTGTGAAGTTCCCGTTCCCAGCACCTAGGCCGCCTAAAGGTGTACCAGCCGAGTTGACAACACTATCGTTATCCATTAAATCAAGGCGAAGAGTTCCATCTCCGACCCCAGTATTGACAGTGACAACATAAAACGGATTGGCGTTATTGATGTTGACAATAGATGCATTTGAAATGTTATTCGTTGTCAATATAAAGTCTGTTGCATCTAAATTAAATATAGCTTCAGAGAAAGTGACGATGAAGTCCACAGTTGCGGAGTGATTCGGTGTTGAACTGGCTCTTATGATTGAAGTTACTACAGGGGCGCTTTGTTAATTGTATAAATACCGCCATTAAAGAAACTCCCCATTGCCTGCACCTAACGAACCAAGAGGAACTCCACTGCCGTTGACGATACTGTCATTGTCGACGAGGTCTAATCGAAGTGTTCCTTGGCCATTTCCTGTGGCGACGGATACGATGTAGCTATTTCCAGAGCCTCTGATGTTACTGATACTGCCACTTATATTTGAAGCACTTATGGAAAAGTCTGAAACATCCACTCCTGAAACAGCTTCAGAGAAAGTTACTGCAAAGTCAACACTGGCTGCATTTGATGGGTTCGCACTGACAGGAGTGATTGAAATTACAGACGGTATTGTTTTATTAATACTGTAAATTTCTCCGTTGGTGAAATTTGAGTTCAATCCATTGCCAACTACATCTACAATGCTATTATTGTTGATAAGGTCTAAACGTAGATCTGTATTGTTATTTCCTGTATTGACAGAGATTGTGTAGAGGTTTCCTGCTCCATTGATGGTTGTGATAAAGGCATTGTTGTTTGTACTGGAAAATAAATTAAAGTCAGAAATATCTACACCTGTTACAGGTTCTGAAAAGGTAACATTAAAATCTACACTAGCGGCGCTTGTTGGGTTGGGACTTGCTCTTTGAATGGAAAGCACGCTTGGCATCGTTTTATCCAAGGTGTAAATTTCTCCAGTTGAGAAATTGCCATTTTCATTCCCAATTCCTCCAAGCGGAGTCCCTGCGGTGTTTGTAATGCTGTCATTGTCCAGTAGATTCAGTTGCAAAGTTCCACTGGTTGTCCCAGAGTTGACTGAAACTGTGTAACTTGTCCCAGAGCCAGTAATCGTATTGATTGATGCGTCGTTGATAGGGGAAGTGGCTAGGGTAAAGTCGGTTAAGTCTACGCCATTGACTGCCTCAGAAAACGTTACTGTAAAGTTTAAGAGACTTGCGTTGGTTGGGCTAGGAGAACTTCGAGTAATCGATGTGACACGTGGTATGGTTTGTGGAGCTTGTCCAATGGTGTATTCGTCAATCAAGATTCCAGTGCGAGAGTATGCCTGGAATTTCATGGTCAGTCCATTGGTTTCCACCCGCATTGCTCCGTAGTCCTGATTAAAGCGGACCTGACTCCCAGGAACAATACTTGAGAATCCATATAACTCCGCGCCGCCAATGCCATTCACAAAATAGGGCAACCCACCAACAAGAAGACGTTCGTAGATGTGGTCATGCCCGGCAAGGACTACATCTGCTCCCCAGGCTTTATACGGCCACTGCGTGTAAGCATTTGAGCCGTGTTGACCAGAAGAGTAAGGAGGGTGATGAAGAATCACAACATTGAAGGTCGCTGTTGATGCGGCTAATCCTTTTCTCAACCATTTCGCTTGCTCTGAAGTAGAAGAGGTGCCATCTGGTTCATGTGGATCACTATCCAACATGAAGAAGTGAATCGGACCTTGAACAAAATCGTAATAGCCTTGTTTGTTATAAAAGCTAAAATAGTTGAAGTAGGCGTTCGCATCACCTGACCCCCAATCGTGATTTCCTAGTGCAGGAAAGAATCTTTTGGTGGGTGAGCCATTTCCATACTTTCCCCTATATGGGGATATGTAATCATGATAGTACTGACCAATATTCGGGTCTATCGATTCGGCTGCACCTTTTTGATAGTTATTATCCCCCAATGTGACAATGAAATCAGGATTCCAGTTTTTGACCAAATTTGCTACATCTGCTTCTGCTTGTCCCGCCAGCCCGTAATCACCTATGACTGCAAAAGTAGTTATCCCAGATTGCTGAGAGGGAGTTTTTGCATGAACAGGCGTTGAATAATTCGCAAACAATATGCTGAAAATTGTCAGAAAAATAATTATTTTTTGTGATAGCTGCATTGAGTTCATATTACGAGTTTAATCTTGTACGAACTTTTGGACGTTGCGAAAACAGGTTAATTTGTTTATGAGAACAGGTTCTTAAAAGCAAAGAGAGGCACAACCCTGTGCCTCTCTTTGCTTTTTTTACTTGGTTATTTGGCTACAATAACGGTGAACGGAGCTGAACATGCACTCCAATTCCCAGCGGTATCTTTTGCACGCACACACCAATAGTAGGTTCCATTTTGTAGGGTGGTGGCTAGGTAATATCGAGTAGTACCTGTTGATTTTTGATTTCTGGACTCAATAAATCATTATTATTATCGATTTGGACTTCATAACCAGCTGCACCAGTAGAAGTGGACCATTTGAGACTTGGGGCAGTCTTTGATGTGGCACCATCTGTTGGAGCAAGAAGGGTGGGAACAGGAGGTGCGGTGGTATCTACAGTCAAGGTTTGCATGATGCTGAATTTTCCTGGTGCTGAGCTTAAGTTATAAGCACGAACATGCCAATAATAAATCCCATCCGCTAATGGTGAACCAATTGTGTAAGGTAGTGAAGTTATTCCAGCTTGGGTTGTGACAATATTGGTAAAGGCCTTGTCTGTAGCGATTTCAATTTCATACGACTGGGCGTTTGGAATAGTGTTCCAAATTAAATTGGGGGTGGAGTCATTTGTGAGCAATCTGAGTTGAGTGGCAGGAACTTTAGGAGCAGGCAAAAGAGGATATTGTTTGGTAATTGTGTAAGTTTCACCTGTAATAAAGTTTCCATTGCCAGCACCTACACCGCCTACGGGATTAGAAGCCGCGTCCAGAATCGTGTCATCATCAATTAAGTTCAGGCGAATAGTGCCAGAGCCAGAGCCAACATTCGCTGTTACTGTATAGGTGGTTCCAGACCCAGAGACATTTGTAATTTTTGCACCAGTTAATCCACTGGTGGTGAGGGACAAATCGCTCGCACTTAATCCGGTAACTGCTTCTGGGAAAAGAATTGTAAATTTAACATTTGCAGAAGCTGTTGGGCTGATGGAGACTCTCGTAATGGAGGAAACTGATGGAGCAACTGTATCAACCACCCATGAGAAAGAGGCGGGGGTTTGGTCTATATTCCAAGGTAGATTAGAGTCCTTGGCACGGACCTGGAAGGTATGTTGACCATCTGCCAAGCTGGTGTATTGAATGGGAGATGTACAAGCAGAAAATGCAGCATTATCGAACGAACATTCGTAAGTTGAAGTTGGACCTGTGTTGGAGAAAGTGAAATTGGCGGTTGTGCTATTTGTAATAGAGGCAGGTTTTGTGTCAATTTGTGCATTTGGTGCGACAATGCCTTCGCCTGCTGCGTAGTGAGCTTGAATTCTTTGTAAGCTAAGGACTGAGTTGTAAATAGCAACTTCATCTATTGTCCCTTTAAAGTATTCGCCTGTGCCATCCCAAGTACCAATATTAATATTATTTGAACTTGGAGACATGATGCCAATATATTGGAGGGTACCAATTAAGTTTCCGTTTACATACATCTTTAAGTAAGTGCCGTCATAAGTTGTAACGATGTGATATTTTGAACCAGCGACTATAAACCCAGCTGGCGCTTGTAATCTTTGTTTTACATTATTTTGTATAACTGCAAACTCCAGCTTAGGACCATTAAATTGTATGGTATATGAACCAGACCTTGTAAGGACTGATGCAAAATTTCCAGAAGTAGGTATAACAGTTGGCACAATCCATGCTTCAAGCGTGATAGTTGTTTGCGGATTGAATAAACTCGAGTTTCCTAATGACACATAATCATTAATGCCATCAAATGAAACTGATGTGTTTTGAATATCGCTTGTGATTAAACTTGTTGCTCCTTGAGTTGGGGTGTTTTGATAGGTTCCATGATTTTGGCTTTGGTTGTCAATGGCTGTCTTACCTGCTGCTTCACCAAGCCGCCAATAACCAGCAGGATTATCTGCAAGGACTTCGCCAGAATATTGCGAGGTTGCGGGGATGGGGCCATATGCAATGGTATCTGTGTAAACAGGGGAGAATTTTCCAGAGAAGTCATGAAGCTTGACATACACTGTCTTGATGCCAAAACTGCTGTTACCGCCATAGGTTGGATTGGTCAAATCCCAACCTGTGACCTTTTGTGCCGTTGATGTGCCTCCATTTGTAAACGCATAAGAGGCCCAGGTATTGCCATCATTAGAGAGAAATATCTGATTCACACCTTTTGTAGGAGTACCACTAACCTCTGCGTATACATCGTCTCTTCCAATTACATATACATTGACGGCAGGATTTGAGGTGCTTGGTTCAAGGTTATTAATATATACAGTTCCACTTGGCGGAAGTGAGTCTATCACTTGGCCGCCTACAACAGTAAAGGGGGTGATACCTTCATTGTCTACTGTGCTTTCTCTTGAAGGGTCAGCTTTTCCTGCGCTTTCGTACATATTATTGTATAAATCTGACACCGAACGAAGAACATAATTGCCATCTGGCAGGGTGTTTACGCCTAAATCAACCCATTGTTCGTAGCGCCAGTAATCGTAAGTATCTCCCCAGCCGGGAGTTAACCCTTCCAATAAAATATTTGTATTACTGTCTGGCATACAACCTTCAAAAGGATATATACCATGCGCTGGGGTGTCGAATAAAGGTTGAATTAGCTCTTCGTCCAACACACAACTGGTTGTTTTCGCACCTACTGCGTTGAATTCACCTTGTGTGCCACCGCTTGAAATATAGTTATCGTATTCTGATTGGGTCCATAACTGATATTGTCCCCAATTTTCAAAGTGATAGTGATCATGAATCGGATGATAATAAAAACTTCCTACTGGATAGTCATTGTAGGTGCCATCTGTATTAAATACCCGCTGATAAGCAGTCCCATCCTTTGTAGTGGGATTAA